>NZ_JBIWKD010000005.1:0-305048 GCF_044765485.1 Streptomyces sp. NPDC102451
GTACTGCAGGGGGGACCCTGTGGGAGAGTAGGACGCCGCCGAACAATTATTCCGGGAAAGCCCCGTGCCCTTGTGGCACGGGGCTTTTCTGCGTTCAGAACCATTCTCGGACTGCCGGGATCTCCGTGCCCCAAGCATGGGAGCTCGGGGGCACGGAGGCCGAAGCGGCGGGAGAGCCGTAGTTGCGCATCCCCTACAGCCGGCCGGCTGCCTTCAGCGCGAGGTAGGCGTCAGCCAGCGCGGGGGCCAGGTCGTCGGGTGCGGCATCGACGACCGTGACGCCATGTCGCCGGAGCTGGTCCGCGGTTCGACGGCGCTGGGCCTGGGCCTGCGTGCCCGCGGCGGCCTCGTAGATCGCGTCCACTGTGCCCCGTGCTTGGGCCATCACCTCGACATGGGGATCCGCGACCGCCGCCACCAGAACCGTGTGGCGCTGGGTGAGCTGTGGGAGGACCGGCAGGAGGCCCTCCTCGATCGGCGCGGCGTCCAGGCTCGTGAGCAGGACGATCAGGGAGCGGCGGGGGGCGTTGGCGAGTGCGGCCGTGCTCAGGCCGTGAGCGTCGGTCTCCACGAGCTCCGGCTCCAGCGTGGCCAGGGCGCTGACCAGCGTCGACAGGACGTCTCCTCCCGCTGTCCTTCCCTGCACCCGGGCCCGGACACGCCTGTCGTAAGCGATCAGGTTCACGCGGTCGCCCGCGCGGGTGGCAAGGGCGGTGAGGAGGAGGGTCGCGTCCATGGCGGCGTCGAGCCGCGGTACATCGCCCACCCGGCCCGCTGATGTGCGGCCGGTATCGAGGACGACGAGGATGTGGCGGTCGCGCTCCGGGCGCCAGGTGCGGACAGCGACCGCAGACTGACGTGCGGTTGCCCGCCAGTCGATGGAACGGGTGTCGTCTCCCGGGACGTAGGCGCGCAGGCTGTCGAACTCGGTTCCTTCTCCACGCGTCAGCACACTGGTCCGGCCGTCGAGTTCCCGCAGTCGTGCGAGGCGCGAGGGAAGATGCTTGCGGCTGGTGAAGGGCGGCAGTACCCGGACCGTCCACGGCACGCGGTGGTATCCCTGGCGGGAGGCGAGACCGAGGGGGCCGAACGACCTGATGGTGACGCGGTCGGCCTGGCGGTCTCCGCGCCGCGACGGACGCAGGAGCGTGGTGAGGCGGCGTCGTTCGCCGGCAGGTATGGCGAACTGGTGCCGGGACGATGCCTGTTCGTTCTCCGAGGTCCAGCTGCTGGGGGGCCAGCCATCGCGGAGGTGGGCCCGGAACTTGCGCCGGGACGGGTTGGTCACGGTGAGTTGCACTGCCGCGGTTTCGCCGAGTCGAACGGATGTATCACCGGATCGGGTGAACTGCATCGTTCGCACTGGCGCTGCCAGGGCGTAGTCGCACAGAATTGCCAGTGAGAGCGGGACATTGACCGCGAGCATGCCCGTCCAGCTCGGGGCCAAGACGCCTACAGGGAGTGACCCCAGAGCCGCCACCAGGGCGGCCCGTCCGGTGAGGGCCATGGTCACCGCCTCACCGGGGGACGGGGACGTGGGCGAGGACAGAGGTGATGACGGAGTCCGCGGTGACTCCCTCCATCTCTGCTTCCGGCCGCAGCTGGATGCGATGACGGAGTGTGGGCAGAGCGAGGGCTTTCACATCGTCCGGGGTGACGTAGTCCCGGCCTGTGAGCCAGGCCCATGCCCGTGCGGTGGAGAGCAGCGCGGTGGCTCCTCGGGGGGAGGCGCCGAGGTTCAGCGAGGGGGATTCACGCGTGGCACGACAGATATCCACGACATAGGCGGCGATCTCGGGGGAGACCGAGGTCTTGGCGACGGCGGCGCGTGCCGCTTCGAGGTCGGCGGGGCCGGCCACGGGCTGTATGCCCGCTGCCTTGAGGTCGCGAGGGTTGAACCCGTCCGCATGGCGGGTGAGCACGTTGATCTCGTCCTCGCGTGAGGGAAGGGGGACCGTCAGTTTGAGGAGGAAGCGGTCCAGCTGGGCCTCCGGCAGCGGGTACGTGCCCTCGTATTCCACAGGGTTCTGAGTGGCTGCCACCAGGAACGGGTCGGGCAGTGGCCGGGGAGACCCGTCGATGGTGACCTGGCGTTCCTCCATGGCCTCCAACAGGGAGGACTGCGTCTTGGGAGGGGTCCGGTTGATCTCGTCGGCGAGCAGGAGGTTGGTGAACACCGGTCCGGGCTGGAAGGAGAACTCGGCGGTGCGAGCGTCGTAGACGAGGGAGCCCGTGACGTCGCTCGGCATCAGGTCGGGGGTGAACTGGACGCGTTTGGTGTCCAGTTCGAGAGAGGCGGCAAGTGCGCGGACCAGGAGGGTCTTTGCCACTCCGGGTACGCCTTCCAGCAGGACATGACCTCGACAGAGGAGAGCGACGACGAGTCCGGTCACGGCCGGGTCCTGGCCGACGACGGCCTTGGCGATCTCGGAACGCAGGGCTTCCAAGGATGCGCGGGCGCTGTCGGAGTTCACGGGGGCCGCAGGGGCCCCTGTGGCCGCCGCAAGCTCGGCGGTCTCCGGGGTCGGGGCGCTCATGAAGTGCGTACCTCTCTTTCGAGGGCGTCGAGTTGATCGGTCAGAAGGACAAGCGCGGCGTCATCGGCCGGCGCCGGGCCGAAGAGGAGGGCCCCGGGGGCGTGGCTCGGGTTGCTGAGGCGTGCGGCGACGGCAGGGAGGAGCACAGCGGGGGAATCTGTGTCACGGGGTGACACACCGAGGAGGGGGGAGATGCGGCTGCGTGTGGCGGAGCGCAGGGAGGCCGCGGCGCGGTCACGGGCGTCGGCCCTGCGGTAGAGGCGGGCCCGTCCCTCGGTGGTTTCGGAGGCGCGGATCGCCACCGGCAGTCGCTCGGTGACCAGCGGGCCGAAGCGGCGGCCGCGCCAGATGGCGGCGAGGACGGCGGCGAGGGCCAGTTGGAGGGTGCCCCAGAGCCAGCCCGAGGGGATGAGGCCGATGAAGCCGCTCTCCCCTCCGGATCCGCCGTCGGTGTTGTCGTTGCCGCCGGAGCTGCCTCCGGCTGCTGAGGGATCGTCGAGCGAGGGGAGGTACCAGACGAGATGTGGGCGGGAGCCGAGGAGTTGCAGGCCCAGCGAGGCGTTGCCCTGCTGGTCGAGACGGTCGTTGTAGAGGATGTCGGGGGAGCCGAGCAGCACGGTGTCGCCGGTTTCCTGCCCCGGCAGGACGAGCAGGGGGGCCAGTCCGTTGTCCGGGTAGCAGGCGGTGGCCCCAGGGGCGTCCGTCGCGTAGTGGACGCCACCCATGTCGGTGGCTCCCGCGGCGCGGGCCGCGGGGAGTTCGCAGCGTGGCGGGCGGGTGGTCAGCGGGCCGTGCGCTTCCTGGCGTACGCCGGGGGCGAGCCGGGTGACGGAGGGGCCGGCGGGGGCGATGAGGACGGTACGGCCTGCGGAGCCGGCGGTCGCCGTGTGAAGGCGGTGCTGCTGGTGGGCGGTGAGCATGTTGGGCCCGGCGACGAGCAGGGTGGTGTCGGGGCCTGTGGCCCCGATGGCCTCGTCGAGGGTGGTGGCCGTGTCGACGGAGACGCCGCGGTCCTTGAGGAGTTCGGCGACGGCCCGGCTGCCGTAGGGGTCCGCGGATCGGGGATCGAGCCGCCCGTGCTGGCCGCCGGAGCGAACGGCGGCGAGGGTGACCCCGGCGACGACGAGGATGAGGACGGCGAACAGCAGCCCCCGGGCACGTCGCCAGATCTGTTGGGGGCTGCGGGATTGCGATGTGGCGGGGACGGCCGCGGTGGTGGTCATCGGGCGGCTCCTCGGGCGGCTCCGGTTGCCGGCAGGGGCTTGGCCGCCTCGAGGTCCAGGTCGAGGGTGCACAGGTCCAGGTACGCGGCCTCGTCGGCGGTGCGGCCGCCGTATGTGACGTCGTCGAAGACCAGGGCGGCGGCGCGGAGTCGGTCGGCGTGCGCGGGCATCAGCCGGCCTGCCTCGGTCGCCGCCTCGTCCGCGGTGCGGCCGGGGCGTGGGCCGAGCACGGCCCGGTCCTCGAGGGAGCGTACGAGGGCGCGCATGCGTTCCTGGACGGCTTCGGTCCAGCGCCGGGCTTCGGCGTGTGCGGCAGCCGTGGCGCGGTGGTCGGCCGTGCTGCGGATGGTGCTGCCGAAGAGTGTCTCCGGGGAACGGGCGGTGCGCCGCGGTGTGCCGAGCCTCCACCACAGGGCGGCCCCCAGACCGGCGAGGGCCAGCACGAGTACGACGAGCCCGAGCGGGCCGCCGGGGGCGGCCCCGGCGGCACCGGAGAGGAGATCTCCGATCCAGTCCCAGAAGCGGTCGAGGCCACGTTCGAGGAGGTTCGGATCGTGTTCGTGGTACATCGGGTCGGACAGTTCGTCCTGCGCCGCTTCGCGGGCGGGGACGCGTGGTGTGTCCACGGGTATGTCCTCGCCCGCCCTGATGAGCCGTACCGCTGTGGTGCCCCCCGCCCCCGTCACCGCATCAGCTCCTGGGGTCGTCGTAGCCGGGCAGGCCCGCGGCCCGGGCGAGTTCCAGGTCGAGCGCCTCGCGGCGGATGCGCTGGTCGACGTAGAGCAGGGCCATCACTCCGGCGGTGAAGGGGTAGGCGAGCGTCGAGATGATCACTTCGCCGATGCCCGAGATGATGAGGAAGGGCCAGCCGAAGTCCGTGGAGCTGCTGTTGAGGAACTCGCTCAGGCCGTCACTGTCCACGGTCACGGCGATGATGCCGAACGGGATCGCGATGATCAAGGTCAGGATGATGACCAGCAGGTAGGTGAGCGCCAGGATGCCGAACGTCCGCCACCAGTTGCCCCTGACCAGTTTGGCGGACCGGCGCAGCGAGGTGAGTACGGGCTGCCGTTCCAGCATCAGCGCCGGCGCTGCGAGCGTGAAGCGGATCATCAGCCAGAGAACGACGGCACAGGCGCCGAGGAAGCCGAGGAAGGTCAGGGCGAGCCCGCCCGCACCGTCGCCGAGGGCCAGGCCGGGAAGCAGACCCACCGCCATGATCGCGGCGCTCATCAGGCTCAGCAGAAGTGTCAGCCCGAGGAGCGGCAGAAGCCGGGGGCGGGCCTCGGACCACGCTTCGGAGAGGGTCACACCCCGGCCCAGCACGGAGCGGCTGATCACCACGGTGAGGACCGAGGTGGTGATGAGAGTGGCGATCATCGCGATGAGCGTGCTGGGGGCGCTGTTGATCAGCTGGGACTGTGCCGAGTCGGTCGCCTGGCGGAGGGCCTCGGCCCCGGTCGCGTTCGGGTCGACCGACTCCTGCTCGGGCAGGAGGTAGCGCTGCACGAGGATGACCACGATCTCGGCGATCACGGAGACGGTGAGGCTGATGCCCAGCACCGTGCGCCAGTGGGTGCGCATGGTGGACACCGCACCGTCGAGGATCTCGCCGACCCCGAGGGGGCGGAGCGGGATGACGCCGGGCTTCGCCGCCGGGGGCCGGTGGCCCCATCCGGGTCCTCCCTGCGGCATGCCGCCCCAGCCCGGTGCGGGCGGAGGCGCGCCCGGCCCGGTGCCAGGGGCGCTCGGCGGGGACCACTGTCCCGGGGGCGGCTGTGCGGGAGACCACTGTCCGGCCGGCCCGCTTCCGTCGACGGGAGCGGAGGGTTTGGGAATGCCCTTCTCCTGACCGTCGGAGGGGGCGGATCCGGGCGAGGCCCAGCCCGGAGAGTCGTTCATCGTCGCTCCTTCACAGTCCTGCCCGCTCATCGGGGCGGCAGGTTGCCAGCCATCGTGCCACGCGTCGGTGCGGTGCGGGCCTGGCGCCGTATCTCCTTCTTGCCTTCGTGCGCGGGCGGTTCAGCGGGCAGACTGGGCAGATGGCTGATCAGGACGCGCAAACGCCGGTGGGCACCGAGCCTCCGGCCCTCTCCGCACTCCGCTGGACCGAGCCTCCGGAAGGGCCTGCGGTGGTGCTCCTCGACCAGACGCGGCTGCCCGCCGAGGAGGCCGAGCTGGTGTGCGCCGACGTGCCCGCGCTGGTGCGGGCGATCCGGACGCTGGCGGTGCGGGGTGCGCCGCTGCTGGGTATCGCCGGGGGCTACGGGGTGGCGCTGGCAGCGGCCCGGGGTGAGGACGTGGTGCGGGCCTCGGAGCTGCTGGAACAGGCGCGGCCCACCGCGGTGAACCTCGGGTACGGGGCGCGGCGGGTGGCGCGGGTGTACCAGGACGCCGCCGGGAGCGGGTCCGGCCCGGAGGGGGCCGCCCTGGCGGCGCTGGCCGAGGCGCGGGCTCTGCATCAGGAGGACGCGGCGGCCAGTGGGCGCATGGCGCAGTACGGTCTGGAACTGCTCGCGGAGCTCCTGCCGGGGGAGCGGGGGCACCGGCTGCTGACCCATTGCAACACCGGGGCGCTCGTGTCCGGCGGCGCGGGGACGGCCTTCGCGGTGGCTCTGAGGGCGCACCGGAAGGGCAGCCTGCGGCAGCTGTGGGTGGACGAGACCAGGCCGCTGCTCCAGGGGGCCCGGCTGACGGCGTACGAGGCGGGGCGGAACGGGATGCCGTACAGCTTGCTCACGGACAGCGCGGCGGGTTCGCTGTTTGCGGCGGGGGAGGTGGATGCCGTAATCATCGGGGCGGACCGCATCGCCGCGGACGGCTCGGTGGCCAACAAGGTGGGGAGCTATCCGTTGGCGGTGCTCGCGAAGTACCACCATGTGCCGTTCATCGTCGTTGCGCCGACGACCACGGTCGATCTGGAGACCGTGGACGGCACATCGATCGTCGTGGAGCAGCGTTCCGCGGCGGAAGTGACAGAGTTCACATCGAGGCCGGGCGTTCCGGCCGGAGGCGAAGGGGGCGGGACGGTGGTCGCGCCCCCGGGAACCAAGGCGTACAACCCCGCATTCGACATCACGCCGCCCGAACTGGTCACGGCGATCGTCACGGAGGAGGGCGTTATTTCCCCGGTCACGGGGGTCGGACTGGCAGAGCTGTGTGCCAGGTCATCGCAGGTAACGATTAGCTAATGGGATGATGTCGTTTATGAAGGGACGCGTCCTTGTCGTCGACGACGACACCGCACTGGCCGAGATGCTCGGCATTGTGCTGCGGGGAGAAGGTTTCGAACCGTCGTTCGTAGCGGACGGCGACAAGGCACTGGCCGCATTTCGTGAGGCCAAGCCGGACCTGGTGCTGCTGGACCTCATGCTGCCCGGACGGGACGGCATCGAGGTCTGCAGGCTGATCAGGGCCGAGTCAGGTGTGCCGATCGTCATGCTCACTGCCAAGAGCGACACGGTGGATGTGGTGGTGGGCCTGGAATCCGGGGCCGACGACTACATCGTCAAGCCGTTCAAGCCGAAGGAGTTGGTCGCCCGGATCAGGGCGCGTTTGCGGAGGTCCGAAGAGCCCGCGCCGGAACAGCTGACGATCGGTGACCTGGTCATCGACGTGGCCGGCCACTCGGTGAAGCGGGAGGGGCAGTCCATCGCCCTGACCCCGCTGGAGTTCGACCTGCTGGTCGCTCTCGCCCGTAAGCCGTGGCAGGTCTTCACGCGTGAGGTACTGCTCGAGCAGGTGTGGGGTTATCGCCACGCCGCCGACACCCGTCTGGTGAACGTGCACGTCCAGCGGCTCCGCTCGAAGGTGGAGAAGGACCCGGAGCGGCCGGAGATCGTCGTGACCGTCCGTGGTGTCGGTTACAAGGCCGGACCGAGCTGACATGACCCTGGGCAGCGCTGCTCCGCCACCCGGGGTGCCCGGGGCCCGTACGGAGCGGGCTGCCGGTCAGGCACGGGGTGCTTCTCGTTTCGGCCGGGCCCCGCTGGGCGGCCGGTTGTTCCGCGACCGGACGCCCGGCGGCCCCGTGCCGCGGCTGCTGATGCGGTGGATCCGCGGTCCGCTGCTGCCGGCTGTCCGCCTGTGGCGGCGCAATCTGCAGCTCCGTGTCGTGGCGGGGACGCTGCTGATGTCGATCGCCGTGGTGCTCCTCCTCGGCTTCGTCGTGATCGGGCAGGTCCGCAACGGACTGCTCGAGGCGAAGGGGAATGCCGCGCAGACCCAGGCGGCCGGCGGTTTCGCGGCGGCGCAGACGAACGCGAACGCGCCGCTGGTCCCCGGGGACCAGAGCGAGGAGGGTGCCGACGGGATGACCGCCAACACCTCCTGGCGGACCGAGCTCGTCGACCAGCTCGCCAGCGGTGGCACGAACGCCTTCAACGTGGTGGCGCTCAGCCCCGACACCGGCGGCCACGGCACCACCAGCCGAGCCCCGCGGGGCTCGGGCAGTGTGGAGGCGTCCTCCATCCCGCAGAAGCTGCGGGACGACGTGGGCAAGGGCGCGGGCGCCTTCCAGACGTACTCGCTGATCCGGTACTCCTACGGGAAGGATCCGGAGCCCGGTCTCGTGGTGGGCAAGCGGCTCTACGACGTCGACCACAACCCGTACGAGCTGTACTACCTCTTCCCGCTCACGCAGGAGGAGAAGTCGCTGACCCTGGTCACGACGACCCTGGCCACGGCCGGGCTGTTCGTGGTCGTGCTGCTCGGTGCCATCGCCTGGTTCGTGGTGCGCCAGGTCGTCACGCCCGTACGGATGGCGGCGGGGATCGCCGAGAGGCTCTCGGCCGGCCGGCTCCAGGAACGGATGAAGGTCACCGGTGAGGACGACATCGCACGCCTCGGTGAGGCCTTCAACAAGATGGCGCAGAATCTGCAGCTGAAGATCCAGCAGCTGGAGGAGCTCTCCCGTATGCAGCGGCGTTTCGTCTCGGACGTCAGTCATGAGCTGCGTACGCCGCTGACGACCGTGCGGATGGCCGCCGATGTCATCCATGAGGCGCGCGTCGACTTCGACCCGGTCACGGCCCGGTCCGCCGAGCTGCTGGGGGACCAGCTCGACCGCTTCGAGTCGCTCCTGTCCGACCTGCTGGAGATCAGCAGGTTCGACGCGGGGGCCGCGGCGCTGGAAGCCGAGCCGATAGACCTGCGCACCGTCGTGCGGCGGGTGATCGGCGGGGCCGAGCCGCTGGCGGAGCGCAAGGGCACGCGGATCCGGGTGGTGGGTGACGAACAGCCCGTGGTCGCGGAGGCCGACGCGCGCCGTGTCGAGCGGGTCCTGCGCAATCTCGTCGTCAACGCCGTCGAGCACGGCGAGGGCCGGGACGTGATCGTGCGGATGGGTGTCGCGCAGGGTGCCGTGGCCGTGGCGGTCAGGGACTACGGCGTGGGCCTCAAGCCGGGCGAGGCGACCCGGGTCTTCAACCGCTTCTGGCGGGCGGATCCGGCACGTGCCCGCACCACCGGCGGCACGGGGCTCGGACTGTCGATCGCCGTCGAGGACGCCCGGCTGCACGGGGGCTGGCTGCAGGCCTGGGGCGAGCCCGGTGGCGGCTCGCAGTTCCGGCTGACCCTGCCGCGTACGGCGGACGAGCCGCTGCGCGGTTCGCCGATACCCCTGGAGCCGGAGGACTCCCGGCGCAACCGGGAGGACCGTGAACGTGCGGAGGCGGCGGCGCCGGTGAGCGATCACCGGCTGATGTCCGTACCGAGCCAGACGGGTTCCACGGCGCGTTCGCACCTGGGCGTGCGGGCGCACGGGTCTGTGGCACCGCGTGCGACGGCGATGGTCGATCCGGCGGCCCTGCCGGGCAGCGGAGCACGTGTGGTGTCACGGCCGGCCGGGGAGCGGCCGGGCGGGGACGCCGACCCAGAGACGCAGGTTCCGGAGCAGGAGGACACGACTCGTGGACACTGACCGTCGTCGGGGCGGCCGGGCGGTGCGGTTGTCCGTGCTGCTCGGCTGTGGCGTCCTGGTGCTCGCCGGGTGCGGAGCGATGCCGGTCACCGGGGACGTGAAGGCGGTCGACGCCTCGCAGCCGGGCGACTCCCAGGTCCAGGTGTACGCCGTGCCTCCGCGGGAGGGCGCCACGCCCATCGAAGTCGTCGACGGTTTCCTGGAGTCGATGACCAGTGACGACCCCGATTTCCGGACGACCCGCCAGTATCTGACCGAGGAAGCCGGCCGCACCTGGCAGCCGGGCGAGGGCACCACGGTGCTCGCGAAAGCACCCAGCCGTAACGGGCCCACGATCCACGACAAGGAACGCGGGGCCGCCGAGACCACGTACACGCTGACCGGCGAACAGGTGGCGGCGGTCGACGCGCAGAGTTCGTACCGGCCGCTGGCCCCGTCGGAGTACGACCAGATGCTCCATCTGGTCCGGGAGAAGGGCGCGGACGGCAAGCAGGAATGGCGCATCGACGTCGTCCCGGACGGTCTGGTGCTCGGGCAGTCGGACTTCAAGCGCCTCTACCGGTCGGTGAACAAGTACTACTTCGCCGCCGGGCGGACGGACGAGGCGGCCGCGCTGGTCGCCGATCCCGTCTACGTACGGAACCGCACGGATCCCGTCACGCGGATGGACACCGCCACCCAGACGGTGCGGACGCTGCTGGAGGGCCCGTCGAACTGGCTGAGGCCTGTGGTCGATTCGCGCTTCCCCGTGGGTACGGCGCTGAAGAGCGGGGTCACCTCGCTGACGACGGACGACCAGAACGTCCTGAAGGTGCCGCTCAACAAGAAGGCCGACGGGGCCGGTCAGGACGCCTGCAGGATGATGGCGGCCCAGGTGCTCTTCACCCTGCGGGACCTGACGTCCGCCCGGGTGGGGCAGGTGGAGCTGCAGGGTGAGCGGGGGCCGCTGTGCTCACTCGGAGCCGATGAGGCCGAGGACTTCGCCGCGGGCAACGGTTCCGACGATCCCGACAGCCAGTACTTCGTGGACGACAAGGGGCATGTGCAGCGCATCCCCGGCAGCAGCAAGGGCAGCGGTGACCCGGAGCCGGTCATCGGGCCGCTGGGCAGCGGGACGGTGCCCATGAGCGCCGTCGGCGTGGCCAGGGACGAGCAGCAGGCCGCCGCCGTCTCGGAGAACCAGCAGCACCTCTACGTGTCCTCCCTCACCGAGGAGAGCGAGCCGGCGGCCCCTGTGGTGACCAGTGGCGCGAAGAAGGCCGCGGACCGGTTGTCGGCACCGAGCTGGGACGGCAGGGGTGATCTGTGGGTCGCCGACCGTGATCCGTCGGATCCCCGGCTGCTGCGTCTGGCCGGCGGTGCCGGAGAGCCGCAGGAGGTCTTGGTTCCGGGGCTGAACGGCGGCCGGATCGAGGCGCTGCGGATGTCCTCGGACGGCGTACGGATCGCTCTGCGGGTGTCGAGGGACGGGCACACGACGCTGCACATCGGCCGGGTCGAGCGTCACGGTTCGGGAGACACCGAGCAGGTCTCGGTGGAGGACCTGCGTCAGGCGGCGCCCCAGCTGGCCGAGGTGACGGCGGTTTCCTGGTCCGGCCGCAGCCGTCTCGTGGTGGTCGGCAAGGAGGAGGGCGGCGTGCAGCAGGTGCGTTACGTCCAGGCCGACGGGTCCACCTCGTCCTCGGGGGTCCTGCCGGGCGTGAACCAGGTGACGGCCGTGGCCGCTGCCGACGACGAGCAGCTGCCGCTGATGGCGGACACCGAGAGCGACGGGATCGTGAAGCTCTCGCCGGGGGACAACTGGCAGACCGTTCTCAAGGACGGCTCCTCGCTGGTCTACCCGGGCTGAGCGGGGCGGTTCGCGAGGGCTGCCCCGTCGTCCCGTGCGGGCGGCGGAGTGGCGCCGGTTTTCCACAGGGGTTTTCCACAGGGGTGGCCGTGTGGCCGCCGGGCCGGTCACAGTGGGACCGTGCGCGGCTGGTGGCAGGAGATCGCAGGGCTGGTGCTGCCCGTGGCCTGCGGTGGCTGCGGCAGGCCACGGACCGGGCTGTGCGAGGAGTGTGCCGCCGTTCTGGCTGCCGGGCCGCGCCGGGTGAGGCCCACGCCCGAGCCGGCGGGGCTCCCGGCGGTCCATGCGGTGGCGCCGTACGAGAACGCCGTACGGGCGATGCTGCTGGCCCACAAGGAGCGTGGGGCACTCGGCCTTGCCGGAGTGCTCGGCGGGGCGCTGGCGGCCGCTGTACGGGCCGGAGCGGGGCATGCGGGTGACGCCGGCCCGCTGCTGCTGGTTCCCGTGCCGTCCGCGCGGCGGGCCACGGCCGGACGAGGGCACGATCCGGTGCGCAGGATCGCGGCCGCCGCGGCGGCCGAGCTTCGGCGCGGAGGCACGCGGGCCCGGGTGTTCGCCGTGCTGCGGCAGCGGCGTGCGGTGGCTGACCAGGCGGGGCTCGGGGCCCGGGAGCGGCAGGTGAACCTGGCGGGTGCCCTCGTCGTCGCGGAGGGCGGCCGGAGGCTGCTCGACGGGGGCCGGGTGGTGCTGGTGGACGACCTGCTGACGACGGGGTCGTCGCTGGCCGAGGCAGCTCGTGCGGTCCGTGCGGTGCGTACGGACCGTGCCGCGAGCCGTGCGGGCGACGGCACGGTGGAAGGGCTGCGCGCCGCGGTTGTCGCAGCTTCTCCTTCTGCCTTCGAAATAAACCGGAACTGACAGATAACTTGCATCGTTGCAGGTAGTGAGTGGGTAAAGGGCCCCGATCGGAGGTACGCGTGAGTAGCGGGTGCCGACACAGTGGTGGGCAGGCTATGTTCGGTTGTGAGGGACGGTGAATTCCGTACCTCTGTGAATGCGCCACCAGGTTTCGGGCAGGTAACTCACCGGTACGCCAGAAGCATGGAAATCGGTGGGGTGGAGTCCCTGCCGATGGGGGAGGAGGAGGTGACAGCCACCGAGTCCGCGGCTCCGGCGATCACCGGAGCCTGGTGCAAAAGGGAGATGCTCCGCCGCCGAAGCGGAGCGATCCGGGAACGGAGTTCTGCGTGGACATCGTCGTCAAGGGCCGCAAGACCGAGGTACCCGAGCGGTTCCGCAAGCACGTGGCCGAGAAGCTGAAGCTGGACAAGATCCAGAAGTTCGACGGCAAGGTGATCAGCCTCGACGTCGAGGTGTCCAAGGAGCCCAATCCCCGTCAGGCCGACCGTGCGGCAAGGGTGGAGATCACGCTCCGCTCGCGTGGGCCGGTCATCCGGGCGGAAGCAGCGGCAGGCGACCCGTACGCAGCGCTTGACCTGGCAACCGACAAGCTGGACACACAGCTGCGCAAGGAGCACGACAAGCGCTACAGCAGGCGCGGCAACGGCCGGCTGTCCGCAGCCACGGTCGGAGAGGTCGTGCCGGACGCCGCCTCGTTCAACGGGGACGGTGAACTGATCCCGACGGAGCCGGAGCCGTCCGTGCCCACCACCAGGATCGGTTCGCTCGAGGTGCAGGGCGAGGGACCGCTCGTGGTGCGCGAGAAGACGCACGTCGCTGCGCCGATGACACTCGACCAGGCGCTCTACGAGATGGAGCTGGTCGGGCACGACTTCTATCTGTTCGTCGACTCCGAGACCAAGGAGCCCAGTGTCGTCTACCGGCGGCACGCCTATGACTACGGTGTCATCCACCTGAGGACCGACCCGCTGGCCTCCGACGAGGCGGGCGGCGCGGGCGGTGCGCTCGGCGGCTGACACCCATCGCTCACAGCCGATACGCGGTGCCCCCGGAAGCGTCAGCGCGCTCCCGGGGGCACCGCTTCGGCGGCCAGGCATGAAATCATGGCGACCCAGGCCAATCAGTGCTCTGTGCACTGCCGTTGGCGGACAGCCTGTGACCTCAGGCAGTGGCCTTCAGGGGGAGGAACGATGGCGGACACCTTCGGGCCCGTGCGCGGGACGAACGATGCCGACAGCGCTGCCGGTGCGGATTCCGTTGCGGACGACGGAAGTTCCCGCAAGGAACCCATCAGGGTTCTCGTGGTGGACGACCACGCGCTCTTCCGCCGAGGCCTGGAGATCGTCCTCGCGCAGGAGGAGGACATCCAGGTCGTCGGAGAGGCGGGGGACGGGGCGGAGGCGGTCGACAAGGCGGCGGACCTGCTGCCCGACATCGTGCTGATGGACGTGAGGATGCCCAAGCGCGGCGGCATCGAAGCCTGCACCTCCATCAAGGAGGTGGCCCCCAGCGCGAAGATCATCATGCTGACGATCAGCGACGAGGAGGCCGACCTCTACGAGGCGATCAAGGCGGGCGCCACCGGCTATCTGCTCAAGGAGATCTCGACCGACGAGGTGGCCACGGCCATTCGCGCGGTGGCGGACGGCCAGTCCCAGATCAGCCCGTCGATGGCCTCCAAACTGCTCACCGAGTTCAAGTCGATGATTCAGCGCACCGACGAGCGCAGACTCGTTCCCGCGCCGCGGCTCACCGAGCGTGAGCTGGAAGTGCTCAAACTCGTGGCCACGGGCATGAACAACCGCGATATCGCCAAGGAATTGTTCATTTCCGAGAACACGGTGAAGAACCACGTCCGCAATATCCTGGAGAAGCTTCAGCTGCACTCCCGGATGGAAGCGGTGGTCTATGCCATGCGGGAGAAGATCCTCGAGATCAGGTAGCGGAGGGGCGCACCGCGTCCGGCGCCTACGGGAGGGCGCGGGCGATTTCCGCCATGAGCGGCTCGCGCAGCTCGGGTGCGTCGACACGCTCCAGCCGTACGTCCGTGCAGCCGACCCAGGACGCCGCCTCCACGAGAGCCTCGGCCATGGGCGTCACGGACTTCCCGTTGTCCAGGGACACCTGGCGGGCGACCAGCGTGGTCCCCTCCCTGGCCGGATCGACCCGGCCCCGCAGCCTGCCGCCCGCGAGCAGCGGCATCGCGAAGTAGCCGTGGATCCGCTTGGCCCGGGGGACGTACGCCTCCAGGCGGTGCGTGAAGGCGAAGATCCGCTCCGTACGCGCCCGCTCCCAGATCAGTGAGTCGAAGGGCGACAGCAGCGTCGTACGGTGGCGTCCGCGCGGCTCCGAGGCGAGGGCGTCGGGGTGGGCCCAGGCGGGCTTCGCCCAGCCCCGCACCGACACCGGTACCAGTCCGGAGTCCGCCACGACGGCGTCGAACTGCTCGGCCTTGATCCGGTGGTAGTCGGCGATGTCCGCCCGGGTGCCCACGCCCAGCGACTGACCCGCCAGGGCCACCAGCCGGCGCAGGCACTCCCTGTCGTCCAGGTCGTCGTGGAGCAGGGCGTCCGGGATCGCGCGCTCCGCCAGGTCGTAGACCCGCTTCCAGCCGCGGCGCTCGGTGCACACCACCTCGCCGTACATCAGGGCCCGCTCGACGGCGACCTTGGACGCCGACCAGTCCCACCACTCGCCACCGTTCTTCGCGCCGCCGAGCTCCGTCGCCGTGAGCGGGCCCTCGGAGCGCAGCTGGTCGATCACCTTCTCGTACGACCCGTCGGGCAGGTCGTGGCTCCAGTGCGGCCGGCCCCGGTAGGCGCGGCGGCGGAACGCGAAGTGCGGCCACTCCTCGACCGGCAGGACGCAGGCGGCGTGCGACCAGTACTCGAAGGACCGGCCGCCCGACCAATAGGCCTCGTCGACCGCGCGGCGGCCGAGCGCGCCGAGACGTGCGTACGGCACGAGCTCGTGGGACCTGGCCAGGACCGAGATGGTGTCGAGCTGGACGGCTCCGAGACGGCGCAGCACCCCGGGGACCCCGCCCCGGCGGTCCGGGGCACCCAGGAGGCCCTGGGTGCGTAGCGCGATACGGCGCGCCTGGTCGGCGGAGAGTTCCAGGACGGGCGGCGGCACAGACGTCATGCGTCGAACCCTAGAGCGCGCCACTGACATCCTGGGCCGGCCGGTGGGGATGGGTGCCGGGCAGCCCCAGATCGGCCGGGAGCAGGGCGCCGTTCCAGGTGTCCCGCCGTATGCCCTTGTTGAACAGGGCAGACCGCTGCTCCCCCTCCATGCGGAACCCCGCACGCAGGGCGACCGCCCGGGACGGGGCGTTGCCGATCTCGGCCCTCCATTCGAGGCGGTCCGCGGCGAGGGCGGTGAAGGCCCAGCGGGCAGCGGCGAGCACCGCTTCGGTCATGTAGCCGGTGCCGCGGTGCTCCTTCGCCGTCCAGAAGCCCACCTCGTACGTGCCCGGCAGGTTGTGGCGGTTGACGCCGAGGGCGCCGACGAGCGGACCACCGTCCCGCAGCAGGACCGCGAAGTTGTACATCGTGTCGTCCTGCCAGCCCGCCGGGGAGAGTTTCTGCGTGAAGAGCTCCGCGTCCGCACGGGTGTACGGCGAGGGGACGACTGTCCAGCGCTGGATCGCCGGATCCTGGCACGCGGTGTACACCGCCTCCGCGTCCGCGGGCTCGAAGGGCCGCATGAACAGGCGTTCCGTGGTGAGCGTGGTGGGTTCCATCTCTGGATTCTGGTGAAGGGGAGCGCGGGAAGCGAGCAGTTTTCGGTGCTTCCCGGCACCTTCCGTCCACTCCGGCCGTTGTCCTTGAAGGGCGCGGCAGCGAGAACGCCGTGGCAGCCCTCCCGGCGTGGCGGGGTCCTCGCTTACGATGGCCGTTGCGGTGGGGTCCACCTGCCGTGCCCGCGCCAGTGTCCATCACACGACCCAGTGCCAGGCCCGACCGGCAAGGAGACCAGCCTCAGTGTCCGTCTTCAACAAGCTCATGCGTGCAGGCGAAGGCAAGATCCTGCGCAAACTGCACCGCATCGCGGACCAGGTCAGCTCCATCGAAGAGGACTTCGTCAACCTCTCCGACGCCGAGCTGCGGGCGCTCACCGACGAGTACAAGGAACGGTACGCGGACGGCGAGAGCCTGGACGACCTGCTTCCCGAAGCATTCGCGACCGTCCGTGAGGCCGCGAAGCGTGTCCTCGGACAGCGCCATTACGACGTCCAGATGATGGGCGGTGCCGCCCTGCACCTCGGCTATGTGGCCGAGATGAAGACCGGGGAGGGCAAGACCCTCGTCGGCACCCTGCCCGCGTATCTCAACGCGCTCTCCGGCAAGGGCGTGCACCTGATCACGGTCAACGACTACCTGGCCGAGCGCGACTCCGAGATGATGGGCCGGGTGCACAAGTTCCTCGGTCTCGAGGTCGGCTGCATCATCGCCAACATGACTCCGGCCCAGCGCCGTGAGCAGTACGCCTGCGACATCACGTACGGCACGAACAACGAGTTCGGTTTCGACTACCTCCGCGACAACATGGCGTGGTCCCAGGACGAGCTCGTCCAGCGCGGCCACAACTTCGCCATCGTCGACGAGGTCGACTCGATCCTCGTCGACGAGGCCCGTACGCCGCTGATCATCTCCGGCCCGGCCGACCAGGCCACCAAGTGGTACGGCGACTTCGCCAAGCTGGTCACGCGTCTCACCAGGGGTGAGGCGGGCAACCCGCTGAAGGGCATCGAGGAGACCGGCGACTACGAGGTCGACGAGAAGAAGCGGACCGTGGCCATCCACGAGCCCGGTGTCTCCAAGGTCGAGGACTGGCTCGGGATCGACAACCTCTACGAGTCGGTGAACACCCCGCTCGTCGGTTACCTCAACAACGCGATCAAGGCCAAGGAACTCTTCAAGAACGACAAGGACTACGTCGTCATCGACGGCGAAGTCATGATCGTCGACGAGCACACCGGCCGTATCCTCGCCGGCCGCCGCTACAACGAGGGCATGCACCAGGCCATCGAGGCGAAGGAAGGGGTGGACATCAAGGACGAGAACCAGACGCTCGCCACGATCACCCTGCAGAACTTCTTCCGCCTCTACGGCAAGCTCTCCGGCATGACCGGTACGGCGATGACCGAGGCCGCCGAGTTCCACCAGATCTACAAGCTCGGCGTCGTGCCGATCCCGACGAACCGGCCCATGGTCCGTGCCGACCAGTCGGACCTGATCTACCGCACCGAGGTCGCCAAGTTCGCCGCGGTCGTCGACGACATCGCCGAGAAGCACGAGAAGGGGCAGCCGATCCTGGTCGGCACGACCTCCGTCGAGAAGTCCGAGTACCTCTCGCAGCAGCTCTCCAAGCGCGGTGTCCAGCACGAGGTCCTCAACGCCAAGCAGCACGACCGTGAGGCGACGATCGTCGCCCAGGCCGGCCGCAAGGGCGCCGTCACGGTCGCCACGAACATGGCCGGCCGAGGCACCGACATCAAGCTCGGCGGCAACCCGGACGACCTCGCCGAGGCGGAGCTACGCCAGCGCGGTCTCGACCCGGTGGAGCACGTCGAGCAGTGGGCGGCCGCGCTGCCCGCCGCGCTGGAGAAGGCCGAGCAGGCCGTGAAGGCGGAGTTCGAAGAGGTCAAGGATCTCGGCGGGCTCTACGTCCTGGGCACCGAGCGGCACGAGTCGCGGCGCATCGACAACCAGCTGCGCGGCCGTTCCGGCCGTCAGGGCGACCCGGGTGAGTCCCGGTTCTACCTGTCGCTGGGCGACGACCTGATGCGGCTGTTCAAGGCGCAGATGGTCGAGCGCGTCATGTCGATGGCGAACGTTCCCGACGACGTCCCCATCGAGAACAAGATGGTGACCCGGGCGATTGCCTCCGCGCAGTCGCAGGTCGAGCAGCAGAACTTCGAGACGCGTAAGAACGTCCTGAAGTACGACGAGGTGCTCAACCGGCAGCGTGAGGTCATCTACGGCGAGCGCCGCCGCGTCCTGGAGGGCGAGGACCTGCAGGACCAGATCCGCCACTTCATGGACGACACGATCGACGACTACATCCGGCAGGAGACCGCCGAGGGCTTCGCCGAGGAGTGGGACCTCGACCGGCTGTGGGGCGCCTTCAAGCAGCTCTACCCGGTGAAGGTCACGGTCGAGGAGCTCGAGGAGGCCGCGGGTGACCTGGCCGGCGTGACCGCCGACTTCATCGCCGAGTCGGTCAAGGACGACATCCACGAGCAGTACGCGGAGCGCGAGAAGACGCTCGGCTCGGACATCATGCGTGAGCTGGAGCGGCGCGTGGTCCTGTCCGTCCTGGACCGCAAGTGGCGTGAGCACCTCTACGAGATGGACTATCTCCAGGAGGGCATCGGCCTGCGGGCCATGGCGCAGAAGGACCCGCTGGTCGAGTACCAGCGCGAGGGCTTCGACATGTTCAACGCCATGATGGAAGGCATCAAGGAGGAGTCCGTCGGCTACCTGTTCAACCTGGAGGTCCAGGTCGAGCAGCAGGTCGAGGAGGTCCCGGTGCAGGCGGACGCGGACCGGACCTCGCTCGAGAAGCAGGACGCGCCGGTGGCGGCCGCGGCCGGCCGCCCGGAGATCCGGGCGAAGGGCCTGGACGCTCCGCAGCGTCCGGACCGGCTGCACTTCTCCGCTCCCACGGTGGACGGGGAGGGCGGTGTCGTCGAGGGTGACTTCTCCAACGGCGACGGTGCGCGGTCCGAGGGCGACGGGATGACGCGTGCGGAGCGCCGTAAGGCGCAGAAGAGTGCGAGTGGGCGGCGCCGTAAGAAGTAGCGCGCGGCGCGCCTGGGAAATGGCCCGGCCCGGACACCGAGTGGTGTCCGGGCCGGGCCATTTGCTTGGCTTCTCCGGGCCTGGGAGGGGAGGTGGCCCCTTACGGGGCGTAGACGGTGCCGCGGGGGGCGCTGGGGCGGTTCTGCGGCTTTCGTGGGGTGTGTCCTCGATCTCCCCCGGGCTCCGTCCGGGGGTAGCCCCAACGGGCTTGGTTTGGTTGCGCCCGGTGGTTGGGTGCGGGTGGTGCCCCGGGTCATCTGACCGCCGGGAGGCGTTCGCCGCCCAGGTCGATCGCGGCACAGCGCCAGCGGAGGTCGGGGCCCTGTTCCAGGCGGAAGGCCATGGCGCGGACCTGCTCGCCCGTGGCGATGCTGGCGAAGGCCTCGACCACGCCGTTGGCCGGCTGGGTGCCGTGGCAGGCGCGGACGACCGGGCGCCCGCGGCCCGCGCCGAGCGGGGCGCCGGGGGCGAGTTCGGCGAGCTGGTCGTAGGCCTCGCCGATCGTGTGGCCGAGCATCCAGTGCACCGGCCGCTGGCCGCTGAGTACGGCGAGCAGGCGTTCGGCGAACCACTGGTGCGGGCGCAAGGGCCGCCGGGGCCGTTGTGCCGGTACGGTGCCCGGCCTGCTGCGGTCGCGTCGTCCGGCCGGCCTCGTCCTGTCCGTGCTCATGCTCATAGCCCCCGTGGCTGCTGTCCGGAGCCCGGTGAGTACCGGGCAGTAACTTTGCTGGGGATCTTCTACGGGTCGGGCCGACGGCCCCGCAACC
This sequence comes from Streptomyces sp. NPDC102451, assembly GCF_044765485.1. NCBI lineage: Bacteria > Bacillati > Actinomycetota > Actinomycetes > Kitasatosporales > Streptomycetaceae > Streptomyces > Streptomyces sp. NPDC102451. The sequence goes on from NZ_JBIWKD010000005.1 coordinate 19,967, forward strand.
GGCCGTGGGGGCCGATCGTGCAGCCGGGGAGATCACCTATCCGGGTGACGGGCCCCGCGCCGCAAGGGAACGACGGGGGTGACGGCCGTCGCACGGTGGACGGCGGCGGGCGGATCGGCAACCCCGAAGGGGGACGTCGCACGTATCCTGAGGGCGTCATCGACTACGAAAGCGGTCAGCCATGCGTGTGTACGTCCCCCTGACCCTCTCCGGTCTCGCCGCGGCGCAGAAGGCGGGCGAGGTCGGTCCGGGGCCGCTGACCGCTTACGCCGTGACGCCCGGTCTGCGCGAGTGGTACGTCTCCGACGACATCGAGGAACTGGAGTACGCGGCGCTCAACCGTGCCGCCTCCGCCTCGCTGCGGCTGATCGCGGGCCGGCCGGAGGAGATCAGGCGCCGGGTCGTCGTCGCCCTCGACGTCCCGGACGGGGCGGCGGTCGCCGATCCGGACCACGTCCTGGACGCGTCGTCGCTCGGCGAGGTGCGGATCGCGGACGTGGTGGCGCTGTCGAAGGCCGCCGCGGTGCACGTGGACGCCGACGACGCCGAGAAGGACGTCGCCGCGGCGGCCGCGGCGCTGGGAGCGGCGGACCTCGGCGACGACGACGCCCAGTTCACTGTGGACGGCGCGGAGGACCACGAGCTGCTGTGGTTCGGTATCCAGGAGATCCCCGGCCTGATCGCGTGACCGCCTGCTCGCCGGACGACCGCCTGCTCGCCGGACTGACCGCCTGCTCGCCGGACTGACCGCCCGGGTGACTGTCGTACCCGGCGAGTATTTTTTACTCATGGCGACAACGGGGAAGCACCGCACACATCTGGTCTGGGACTGGAACGGCACACTGCTCGACGACATCCACGCGGTTCTCGGGGCGACGAACGCCGCCTTCGCGGAGGTCGACCTGGAGCCGCTCACGCTGGACCAGTACCGCGAGACGTACTGCGTGCCGATACCCAAGTTCTACGAGCGCCTCATGGGCAGGCTCCCCACCCCGGCCGAGTGGGAGCGGATGGACGGCCTCTTCCACCGCCACTACACCGAGCAGCGGACGGCCTGCGGACTGACCGAGGGCGTCGAGGAGCTGTTGGCCCGCTGGCAGCTCGGCGGCCGCAGCCAGTCGCTGCTCAGCATGTACGGCCATGAACACCTGGTCCCGGTGGTGCGGGGGTACGGCATCGAGCGCCACTTCGTACGGGTCGACGGACGTACGGGCCCCTCCGGCGGCAGCAAGGCCCAGCACATGGAGCGCCACTTCGAGGTGCTCGGGAACATCGCTCCCGAGTCCGCGGTGGTCATCGGTGACGCGGTGGACGACGCCGTGGCCGCCGCGCACGTCGGCGCGCGTGCCGTGCTCTACACCGGGGGTTCGCACAGCCGCAGCAGCCTGGAGGCGGCGGGTGTGCCCGTGGTGGACACGCTGGCGGAGGCCGTCGAGCTGGCCGAGCTGATGGCGGGCTGAGCGCTTCTGCCCGCCTGTGCGCTCCTTGTGTGTCCTTACGTGCAGGAACAGCCCCGTGCGATGTCCAGAGTGTCAAAGTTCGGGGTCTTCTTTTGTACATATGCGGCTCATGACGGTTGTGGGTGCAGGAGGGATAGCCTGGTGCGGTGATCAGCGCGATACGCCTCGGGGGCAGCGAAGCCCCCGGCCTGCGCCCGGAGTGCCACAGCACCCGGGCGATGCGCGATCTCCACGTCCCGGGCCGTCTGCCGAAAATGGCCGATATGGTCCCGGGAATCTCCCCGGGCGGCATAGCGTCGGACCAGACCGGATACCCCGCGTCGTGGCGGTACGTCGCCTTCTTCACCTACGTCACGCAACGGCGCGCGACAGGAGCCAGAGGACATGCAGACCAAGCTGGACGAAGCCAAGGCCGAGCTGCTCGCACGGGCGGCCCGGGTAGCTGACAAGAGTCCGGGCGGTGGTGTCGGTGGCCCGGGAGGTGGCCTCCGGGTGCACCTCGCCGGAGGGACCGGCAGCGGAGCCGAGGAAGGCGCCGAGTCCGGCCGGGACGAGGTCCCGGGCCGGGACACGCTGCTCGCCTATCTCCAGCGCTACTACCTGCACACCGCTCCGGAGGACGTCAGCGACCGCGACCCGGTCGACATCTTCGGGGCTGCTTCCTCCCACTACCGTCTCGCCGAGAACCGCCCCCAGGGCACCGCGAACGTCCGGGTGCACACCCCGACCGTCGAGGAGAACGGCTGGACGAACAGCCACTCCGTCGTCGAGGTCGTCACCGACGACATGCCCTTCCTGGTCGATTCGGTCACCAACGAGCTGTCCCGGCACGGCCGCGGCATCCACCTCGTGATCCACCCGCAGGTCATCGTCCGCCGCGATGTCACCGGCAAGCTGATCGAGGTGTTCGCCGACCCGGCCAGGAGCAACGGCTCGAAGCGGTCCGGCGGCCGCAAGGAGGCCGGGGCGGAGCTGCCGCACGACGCCGTCGTCGAGTCCTGGATCCACGTCGAGATCGACCGTGAGACGGACCGCGCGGACCTGAAGCAGATCACCGCCGATCTGCGCCGTGTCCTGTCCGACGTACGGGAGACCGTCGAGGACTGGGAGAAGATGCGCGACGCCGCCCTGCGGATCGCCGACGACCTCCCGGCCGAGCCGCTCGACGAGCTGGGCGACGAGGAGGTCGAGGAGGCCCGCGAGCTGCTGCGCTGGCTCGCCGCCGACCACTTCACCTTCCTCGGGTACCGGGAGTACGAGCTCCGCGACTCCGACGCGCTGACGGCCGTCCCCGGCACCGGTCTGGGAATCCTGCGCTCCGACCCGCAGCACACCGAGGACGAGGCGCACCCGGTGAGCCCGTCCTTCGACCGGCTGCCCGCGGATGCCCGCGCCAAGGCCAGGGAGCACAAGCTCCTCGTCCTGACGAAGGCGAACAGCAGGGCGACCGTGCACCGCCCCAGCTACCTGGACTACGTCGGGGTGAAGAAGTTCGACGCCGAGGGCAATGTCGTCGGTGAGCGGCGGTTCCTCGGCCTGTTCTCCTCCGCCGCGTACACCGAGTCGGTGCGCCGGGTGCCCGTGGTGCGCCGCAAGGTCGCCGAGGTGCTGGAGGGCGCGGGCTTCACGCCCAACAGCCACGACGGCCGCGACCTGCTCCAGATCCTGGAGACCTACCCGCGCGACGAGCTCTTCCAGACGCCCGTCGACCAGCTGCGGTCCATCGTCACCTCCGTGCTGTACCTCCAGGAGCGCCGCCGGCTGCGGCTCTACCTGCGCCAGGACGAGTACGGGCGCTACTACTCCGCCCTCGTCTACCTGCCGCGCGACCGCTACACCACCGGGGTGCGGCTCCGGCTGATCGACATCCTCAAGGAGGAACTGGGCGGCACCAGCGTCGACTTCACGGCCTGGAACACGGAGTCGATCCTCTCCCGGCTGCACTTCGTCGTCCGGGTCCCGCCGGGCACCGAGCTCCCGCACCTCACCGACGCGGACGCGGACCGCATCGAGGCGCGCCTCGTCGAGGCCGCCCGCTCCTGGGCCGACGGCTTCCAGGAGGCGCTGAGCGCCGAGTGCGGCGAGGAGCGCGCCGCCGAGCTGCTGCGCCGTTACGGGCACTCCTTCCCCGAGGGCTACAAGGCCGACCACTCGCCGCGCGCCGCCGTGGCCGACCTGGTCCACCTCGAAGAGCTCAAGAGCGAACGCGAGGACTTCGCGCTCAGCCTGTACGAGCCGGTCGGCGCCGGCCCCGCCGAGCGCCGGTTCAAGATCTACCGGACCGGTGAGCAGGTCTCGCTCTCCGCCGTCCTCCCCGCGCTGCAGAAGCTGGGCGTGGAGGTCGTCGACGAGCGTCCGTACGAGCTGCGCTGCTCCGACGGCACGCACGCCTGGATCTACGACTTCGGGCTGCGCCTGCCGAAGAAGGCCACGGGCAATGGCGACTACCTCGCCGACGACGCCCGGGACCGCTTCCAGGAGGCGTTCGCCGCCATCTGGACCGGCGAGGCGGAGAACGACGGCTTCAATTCCCTGGTCCTGGGCGCCGGTCTCGACTGGCGTCAGGCCATGGTGCTGCGCGCCTACGCGAAGTACCTGCGCCAGGCGGGTTCGACGTTCAGCCAGGACTACATGGAGGACACCCTCCGCAACAACGTCCACACCACCCGCCTCCTGGTCTCCCTCTTCGAGGCCCGGATGTCGCCGGTCCGCCAGAAGGCCGGCACGGAGCTGACGGACGGGCTGCTGGAGGAGCTGGACGGGGCCCTCGACCAGGTCGCCTCGCTGGACGAGGACCGCATCCTGCGGTCCTTCCTCACCGTCATCAAGGCCACGCTGCGGACCAACTACTTCCAGCTGGCCGACGACCACGAGCCGCACGGCTACGTCTCGATGAAGTTCGACCCGCAGGCCATCCCGGACCTCCCGGCACCGCGCCCGGCGTACGAGATCTGGGTCTACTCGCCGCGCGTCGAGGGCGTCCACCTGCGCTTCGGCAAGGTCGCCCGCGGCGGGCTGCGCTGGTCGGACCGGCGGGAGGACTTCCGTACGGAGATCCTCGGCCTGGTCAAGGCGCAGATGGTCAAGAACACCGTGATCGTGCCGGTGGGCGCCAAGGGCGGGTTCGTCGCCAAGCAGCTCCCGGACCCGGCCGTCGACCGTGACGCCTGGCTCGCCGAGGGCATCGCCTGCTACAAGATCTTCATCTCGGCGCTGCTCGACATCACCGACAACATGGTGACGGGCGAGGTCGTGCACCCCTCGGAGGTCGTCCGTCACGACGAGGACGACACCTACCTCGTCGTCGCCGCCGACAAGGGCACCGCGAGCTTCTCCGACATCGCCAACGACGTCGCCGTCTCGTACGGCTTCTGGCTGGGTGACGCCTTCGCGTCCGGAGGCTCGGCCGGTTACGACCACAAGGGCATGGGCATCACCGCCCGGGGTGCCTGGGAGTCCGTGAAGCGGCACTTCCGCGAGCTGGGCCACGACACCCAGACCGAGGACTTCACCGTCGTCGGCGTCGGCGACATGTCCGGTGACGTCTTCGGCAACGGGATGCTGCTCTCCGAGCACATCCGGCTGGTCGCGGCCTTCGACCACCGGCACATCTTCATCGACCCGGATCCGGACGCCGCGACCTCGTACGCCGAGCGGCGCAGGCTGTTCGACCTGCCGCGCAGCTCCTGGGCGGACTACGACAAGGACCTGCTGTCCGCGGGCGGCGGCGTCCACCCGCGTTCCGCCAAGTCGATCCCGGTCAACGCGCACATCCGCGCGGCGCTGGGCATCGACTCCAAGGTCACGAAGATGACGCCCGCCGAGCTGATGCAGAACATCCTCAAGGCGTCGGTCGACCTCGTGTGGAACGGCGGCATCGGTACGTACATCAAGTCGACGGCCGAGTCGAACGCCGACGTCGGCGACAAGGCCAACGACGCGATCCGCGTCAACGGCGCGGACCTGCGGGCCCGTGTCGTCGGTGAGGGCGGCAACCTCGGGGCGACCCAGCTCGGCCGGATCGAGTTCGCCCGGGCCGGCGGCCGGATCAACACCGACGCGATCGACAACAGCGCCGGTGTGGACACCTCCGACCACGAGGTGAACATCAAGATCTTGCTCAACGGTCTCGTCCGGGACGGCGACATGACCGTGAAGCAGCGCAACAAGGTGCTCGCGGGGATGACCGACGAGGTCGGACAGCTCGTGTTGCGCAACAACTACGCGCAGAACGTCGCGCTCGCCAACGCCTGCGCCCAGGCGCCGTCGCTCCTCCACGCCCACCAGCGGTTCATGCGCAGGCTCGGCCGTGACGGGCACCTGGACCGGGCGCTGGAGTTCCTGCCGAACGACCGCCAGATCCGTGAACTGCTGAACCACGGCAAGGGCCTCAGCCAGCCGGAACTCGCCGTGCTGATCGCCTACACGAAGATCACGGCGGCCGAGGAGCTGATCTCCACCAGCCTGCCGGACGACGCGCACCTGCAGAAGCTGGTGCACGCCTACTTCCCGAAGCAGCTGAGCGAGCGGTTCCCCGAGGCGGTCGACGGGCATGCGCTGCGCCGCGAGATCATCACGACGGTGCTGGTCAACGACACGGTGAACACCGGTGGTTCGACGTTCCTGCACCGGCTGCGTGAGGAGACCGGGGCCTCGCTTGAGGAGATCGTGCGGGCCCAGTTCGCCGCCCGTGAGATCTTCGGCCTCTCCGCGGTGTGGGACGCCGTGGAGGCGCTCGACAACACGGTCGCCGCCGATGTGCAGACCCGGATCCGGCTGCACTCGCGCCGGCTCGTCGAGCGCGGCTCCCGCTGGCTGCTCGGCAACCGGCCGCAGCCGGTCGCGATCGCGGAGACCATCGATTTCTTCCGGGACGGGGTCGAGCGCGTCTGGGGCGAGCTGCCCAAGCTGCTCAGGGGCGCCGACATCGAGTGGTACCAGTCGATCCTCGACGAGCTCACCGCCGTGGGCGTCCCCGAGGACCTGGCGGGACGGGTCGCGGGCTTCTCGTCGGCCTTCCCGGTGCTGGACATCGTGGCGATCGCGGACCGTACGGGCAAGGACCCGCTGGCCGTCGCCGAGGTGTACTACGACCTCGCCGACCGGCTGGGGATCACCCAGCTGATGGACCGGATCATCGAGCTGCCGCGGGGCGACCGCTGGCAGTCCATGGCCCGCGCCTCCATCCGCGAGGACCTGTACGCCGCGCACGCCGCGCTCACGTCGGACGTGTTGTCCGTCGGCAACGGCACGTCGTCGCCCGAGCAGCGGTTCAAGGCCTGGGAGGAGAAGAACGCGGCGATCCTGGCGCGTTCGCGCGCCACCCTGGAGGAGATCCGCGGTTCGGAGTCCTTCGACCTGGCGAACCTGTCGGTGGCCATGCGGACGATGCGGACCCTGCTGCGTACGCACGCCTGACCCGGGGCGGCCGCACGGCCGTCGCACAGCCGTCCGCCGGACGGGCCGCATCGGCCCGTCCGGCGGACGGCTTCGGGGTTTTCGGGGGGCTTCGCGTTACTTCTTGGCCTTCTTCGGCTTCGCGGGCCCGGTGAACTCCTCGTACGCGGCGACGACCTCCTTGGCCGGGCCGTCCATGCGCAGGGTGCCCGCCTCCAGCCAGATCGCCCGGTCGCAGGTGTCGGTGATCGACCTGTTGCTGTGGCTGACCAGGAACACCGTGCCGGCCTCCTCACGGAGTTCCATGATCCGGTCCTTGCTGCGCCGCTGGAACTTGGCGTCGCCGGTGGAGAGCGCCTCGTCGATCAGCAGCACGTCATGGCTCTTGGCGGCCGCGATGGAGAAGCGCAGCCTGGCGCCCATGCCGGAGGAGTAGGTCCGCATGGGCAGGGTGATGAAGTCGCCCTTCTCGTTGATGCCGGAGAAGTCGACGATGTCCTGGTAGCGCTCGCGGATCTGTTCCCGCGTCATGCCCATGGCCAGGCCGCCGAGCACGACGTTGCGTTCCCCGGTCAGGTCGCTCATCAGGGCGGCGTTCACGCCGAGCAGCGAGGGCTGGCCCTGGGTGTGGACCCGGCCCTTCGACGGGGGCAGCAGTCCCGCGATGGCCTTGAGGAGCGTCGACTTCCCGGATCCGTTGGAGCCGATCAGACCGATGGCCTCGCCCTTGTACGCGGCGAAGCTGACGCCCTTCACGGCGTGCACCTGGCGCGCGCCCCGGGGCTGCCCGCGCGACACGATCCGGTTCAGGGCGGAGGTGGCGCTGCCCCGTCCGGTGCGGGCGCCGTTCACCGTGTAGGTGATGTGGACGTCGTCGACGACGACGGTGGGGACACGGGTGTCGGGGGTGTCAGCCACGTCCGTACCTCTCCTCGGCCTTCCAGAAGTAGACGAAACCGCCGATGCCGCAGACGAGAGCCCAGGCCGTCGCGACGGCCCACACGTGCGGGGGCAGCTGCGTGCCGGAGAAGCTGTCGATCAGGGCGTAGCGCATCAGGTCGATGTAGACGGCCGCCGGGTTGCACTCCAGGGCCAGCAGGACGAGCCGCGGGACCCGGTCGGCGGAGAGCAGGGTGTCCAGGCTCCACATGACTCCGGAGGCGTACATCCAGGTGCGCAGGATGAAGGGGGTCAGCTGGGCGATGTCGGGGGTCTTTGCCGCCAGCCGGGCCATGACCATCGACAGGCCGGTGTTGAACAGGGCCTGGAGCGTGAGCGCGGGGATCGCCAGCAGCCAGGACGGCTGCGGGTACTGGCCGAACGCCAGCAGGATCAGGACCAGCGCGCACAGGGAGAACAGCAGTTGCTGGAGCTGCTGGATGGCCAGGGCGATCGGCAGGGACGCCCGGGGGAAGTGCAGGGCCCGGACGAGCCCGGTGTTGCCGCTGATGGCCCGGGTGCCGGCCGTGATCGAGCTGGCGGTGAAGGTCCAGATGAAGACGCCGGTGACGAGGAAGGGCACGTAGTCGGGGACTCCGTGCTTGGTGTTCATCAGGACGCCGAAGATGAAGTAGTAGACCGTCGCGTTGAGCAGCGGGGTCATGATCTGCCAGATCTGGCCGAGCTTCGCCTGGCTGTACTGCGCGGTCAGCTTGGCCGTGGCGAAGGCGGTGATGAAGTGCCTGCGCCCCCAGAGCTGCCTGATGTACGCGCCGAGCGTCGGCCGGGCCCCGCTGACGGTCAGCCCGTGCCGGGCCGCGAGCGCGGCCAGCTCGCCGGGTTCGTACACGGGCAGGAGGGCGGGGTCGGCGGTGTCCACCGGGGCCGGCGGGGCTGCTGTCTGGCTCACCACGGTCGCTTTCGACAGGGGGCGGGGGGATCAGTGCGCACGGATCCGGCTCGATGGGACGGCACCGTATCGTCGCAACGCTGACAGTAGGACGTTTGTACGTCGCAACGCAACCGTTTCGTCGTTACGGTCTATCATTCGGGCCATGACCACCGAACGGCGAACCGGGCGCCGCACCCCGGCAGGTGCCGCGGTGCTGCGGGAGGACGTGACCGACGCGATCCGCGGCGCCGTCTTCGAGGAGCTGGCCGCCGTCGGATTCGCACGGATGTCGATCGAGGGCATCGCGCGGCGCGCGGGCGTGGGCAAGACCGCCGTCTACCGCCGCTGGAAGTCCAAGCTCCATCTCGTCCTGGACCTCGTCGCGGCCGTCGCCGCGCAGGGCATGCCGGCGCCCGCGACGGGTTCGCTGTACGGGGATGTGCGCGCCGTGCTGGAACTGGCGGCGTACGCCCTGCGCCACCCCGTGGCCTCGCAGGTGATCCCCGACCTGCTGGTCGAGGCGGCCCGCAACCCGGAGATCTCCGACGCCATCAAGGCGGCCCTGCTGGACCAGCAGCAGGGGGTGGCCGCCGTCGTCGTACGGGCGGCGGTGGCGCGCGGCGAGCTGCCCGAGGGCAGCGATCCCGACCGGGCGCTCGACCTCATCGTCGGGCCGCTCTACTGGCGGCTCGTCGTGGTCCGGGGCGATCTCCCCAAGGGGTATCTGGACGACCTCGCGGCCTCGGCGGTCCGGGCGCTCAAGGCCTGACGGGCCCCGGGGAGCCTCCCTGGTCCAGCAGCCGGTCCACGACCCGGCGGGCCGCGGCGCCGTCGGCGCGGCCGCAGTGGTCCCGCCGGAAGCTCTCGTACGCCTCCGAGTGGAGGCCCTCCGGAGCCGGTGCGGCCCGCAGGGCCTGCGCCACCTCCTGGGTGGTGATGAGCAGCGGCCCGGGGGCCCGGGTCTCGAAGTCCAGGCAGAAGCCGCGCACGGTGTCCCGGTAGTGCTCCAGGTCGTAGGTGTGGAAGAGCATCGGACGGCCGGTGTGCGCGAAGCCGAACGCGAGCCCCGAGTAGTCGGTGACCAGCACATCGGCGATCAGCAGCAGCTCGGTGGCGTCCGGGTGCGCGGACACGTCACGCAGGGCGGGGTGCGCCGGCACGCCGCCCGTCACCCGGGGGTGCCTGCGGACCAGCACGGTGGTGCGGCCGTCCAGCGACCGTGCCAGCGCGGGCAGGTCGAGCGCGGGATCCCAGCGGTACAGCGGGGAGGATCCGGCCGGAGCGCCGGCGGGCGGGTGCGCGAGATGGTCGCGGTACGTCGGCGCGTACAGCACCACGCGGTGGCCGTCCGGGATGCCCAGCCGCCCGCGTACCCGCTCGGCCGCCTTGTCCCGGCCGGGGGACGACAGCAGGTCATCGGCCGGGCAGCCCGCCTCCAGGACCTCGCCGCGGTAGGCCAGGGCGCGGCGGAGGTGCGGGGTGGCGAAGGCGCTGGGGGAGACCAGGACCGACCACTGGGCGGAGCGGTGCTCCAGCGTGGCGAGGTATTGGTGGTCGGCGTAGAGCGTGCCGGTGAGGTCCAGGCCGAACCGGCCGAGCGGGGGGCCGGGCCAGGTCTGGACGACCGTCTGGTCCGGGCGGCGCTCGAACCAGACGGGCAGCTGTCCGGCCACGACGATCCGGCGGGCCCGCGCCAGCGCCTCGTACCAGGCGGCGCTGTACGCCACGACGGGGACGGCGGTGGGCGGTACGCGGGTCACGGCACCCGGGGACCCGTCGGTGACCCAGAGGTGCTCGGCATCGGTGCTCCGGCGCACCAGCTCGGCGTGCACGGCGCGCGGGGAGCCCTCCACGGCGTCTCCGGCGTAGAGCACGGCGTCCCGCAGCGGCAGCCGCCGCTGCGCCGGGTAGTGCGCCGTCCGCAGCAGGCCCTGCCGGTACGCGCTCCGCTCCGCGTCGTCGAGCGCCGGCGCGCGGTGCACGGTCAGCCGGTCGCCGTGACGGCGGTCGAGGCGGACGCGGGCGCCCGGAGCGCTCACCGGGAGGAGCGTGGCGAGCGTCCCTCCCACCCGCACGGGCCGGCCGTCCAGGTGCACCTCCCAGTCGCCTTCGCGGGACGGCTGCGGGAGCACGGCGGCGAAGCGGCCCTCGTCCCCTCCGGCGGGGACCTCCAGGGGGGCGGCGACCGTCTCCCCGAGGGCGCTGTGCCGCAGTTCGAGCAGTGAGCCGGTCCCGGTCCCGCCGATGCGCAGCGTCCCGTCCGGAGCGGTCTCCGCGCGGTCCGCGCGGGGCTCCCCGGACACGTCCACCACCAGGTGGCCCGCCGCGTCGGCGAAGGCGGGCGGCGGCAGGTCCGGGGCCGCGGCGAGCGGCACGCGGACGCCGTCGGTCAGGAGCGCCGCACGCCATGGGCCCATGGGCCCGGCGGCGAGCGCCGCCAGGGGGACCCGGGCGCTGAAGCCGTTCACGTCGCACCGCACCGGGCAGACATGCTCCGCGTCCCCCTTGCGCGTCAGGACGAGGGCCGTCGGCCGGGCATCGCCGTACAGCCGGCCGGTCAGCTCCAGGGTGTCCGGCCCGCGGTCGTGGCCGGTGGCCAGGGCGGGGAGCCGGGACACGGCCAGTTCCAGCCGGCCGTCCCGGTAGCCGAGCACCGCGCGCTGCCCGTCGCCCAGATCGTGGACCAGCGGCTGCGCGGCGGCCGCCTCCACGGCGCGCAGCGCCGCCCGCCGTACGACGCCGTGCCCGGCCACCACCACGCCCACCAGCCAGTCGCCTGGACCCAGCCGACCCGGGTCGAGGACCATCTCGAAGCCCGCGTGGCCGTAGGAGTGCAGCTCCTGACCGGAGTCCGCGGTGGCCCGTTCCGTGCGGACCGTGCGCACCGGCACGGGCCTGGGCCGGCCGCCCGACGCCTCCCGCACCAGGCCTGCCTTCAGCGAGTGCCGGGCCGCCCGGGCAGGGAGGTTGCGGATGTACGCGTAACCGCGCAGCCGCAGCCTGCCGTCCTCGCCCCACGCGGCCTCCACCAGCCGTGCCACGGCGGGCAGATCACCCCGGCCGAGGCGCGCCGAGACGCCGCCGCCGATCCCGGGGTGCACGGCGCGTCGCCTTCCCGGCGGGCCCGCGACGGCGAACGTGCCCGTCCCGTTGGCCCGTTCGAACTCCAGGACCGCCAGCAGCGCGTCGACGCGGCGCTCCCGCACCAGCTGCCAGCGGATGCGCGCCTCGGCCGGCAGCCCGGCCAGGGCCGCGTCGCCCGTCCGGTCGAGGAAGGCGCCCGCGCCCGTCATGAACGCGGAGCGGTAGGCGGGGCCGCCCATCGGCAGCCCCTCCAGGAAGTACACGAAGTCGTCGCGCAGGCAGGAGATGTCGTAGCGCAGCCGCTGCCCGGCGCCCCGGTCCGCGAGGAACGCGCTGACCTGCTCGCAGGCCGCGATCCGGTCGCGTACACCCCGTACGTCCGTACGCTGCCGGGTGATCGAACCCTCCCGCACCCGCCAGAGGTAGACGTGCTCGTGCAGCACGTCCACCGACCCTGCGAGGTAGTGCGCCGGGATCATCACCGGGGTGTCCTCGTAGAGCTTGCCCACCGGGAAGGAGAAGGCGTGCCGGTCCCAGAAGGAGCGCCGGAACACCTTGTTCCACGCCACCCGGTCGGCCAGCAGCCGTGGGTCGCGGGTGATGTGGGTGCGCGGGCGGTCGGCGGTCAGCCAGCGGTACTGCCAGGCCTGCTGCCTCCCCTGCTCGTTGAGCCGCCACACATTGCCCGTCACCAGGTCGGAGCCGGTCGACTCCAGGGACGCCAGCATCCGTTCGTACGCGTCGGGGACGACGATGTCGTCGCTGTCGGCGAAGGCCAGGTACGGAACTCCGGCGGTGGTGCGGGCGATCCCCGTGTTGCGGGCGGCGCTCAGGCCCGCGTTGGGCTGGTGGACGCAGCGGAAGCGGTCGTCCCGGGCGGCGAAGTCCTCGGCGATCCGGCGGCTCCCGTCCGTCGAGCCGTCGTCGACGAGCACCACCTCGATGTCCCTCAGGGACTGTCCGGCCAGCGAGGCGAGGCACTCCTCCAGATAGTCCTCGACGTTGTGCACCGGGACGACGACGCTGAGGAGTGGCTTCATGTACGGCTCAACCCGGGGGAGCGCCCCTGGTCACGCCGCTGACCCGAACGGGTGAAGATCCCTAGGGAGGGCCGGGCGGTGCCCATTACGCTCGGCTGCCATGCTCCTCACCGTCGTCGTGTCCGCCCACCGTGTCCAGGGGTATCTGAGGGCGGCCCTGGAATCCGTGACCGAGCAGCTGTCCGCGGAGAGCGGGCCGGCGGACCTGGAGCTGGTCGTCGTCTGTGCGCCCGACGGTGAGCTGGAACGCGCCATCGCACGGGAGTTCGCCGAGCGTGACCCCCGGGTGCGCGTGCTGGTCCCCGAGGGCCCCTGGGACACGGGCGCCGCCCGTAACGCCGGTGCGGAGGCGGCGCGCGGGAGCTATTTGCTCTTCCTCGGCGGGGACGACCTGCTCCTCCCCGGAGCGGTGGCGGAGATGTCCGCACGGCTGGCGGAGGGCCGGCCCGATGTGCTGCGCCTGGGCCACGACCGGGTCGACTGGTGGGGTACGGCACAGCCGGGCGAGGACCTCCCGGCCGCCCGGAACCAGCTCTTCCGCCGCGCTTTCCTGGACGCCCACCGGCTCCGCTTCACCCAGGGCCCGTACGACGACGTCGTGCCCGTCCACCGTGCGGCCTTCCTCGCCTCCGACGCGGGCACCCTCGCCTCGCTCGACCGGGTCTGCGTGCGCCACCGGGTGCGCCGTACCGGCACGTTCGCCACGACACCGGGCCGCGCGCACTTCGCGGTCATCGACGCCTACGACCGGCTGGCCGCCGGGACCGGCGGCGACCACCGGATCCCGGCCGTGCGCACCGCGCACCTGACGGCCGTGCTCGACGACCCGGGCAGGATCGCCCCGGCCGACCGCGCCGCGTTCTTCCGGGCGGCGGGGCTCCCCGGCCGGTACGCCGCCCACCGGGGCGGGGAGGCGGTGCGCGCCGGGCGCACCCGGGCGCGAGGCATCGCGCGCGCGGGCAGGAAGGCGCTGCGCGCCCGCGCGATGAGGGCCGTCTACCGCGCCGATCTGCGCCGGCCGCTCGACCCCTGCCTCGCCGTCTACGGCGCCTACTGGAACAGGGGTGTCGCCTGCAATCCGGCCGCCGTCTACGCCAAGGCCCGCGAGCTCGTCCCGCACATCCGCGGCGTCTGGGTCGTCTCCTCCCGCCACCGCGACCGGATGCCGCCCGGGGTGCCGTACGTCATCGAGGGGTCCCGCGCCTACTGGCGGACGATGGCCACCGCGACGTACCTCGTCAACAACTCCAGCTTCCCCGGCGGCTTCACCAAACGGCCCGGCCAGGTCTACCTCCAGACCCACCACGGGACCCCGCTGAAGACCATGGGCCTGGACCAGCTCCCGTACCCCGCCCTCACCAAGGGCGTCAGCTTCGCACGGGTCGTCGCCCACACCGACCAGTGGGACTTCAGCCTCTCCGCCAACCCGCACAGCACCGAGGTCTGGGACCGGGTCTATCCCTCCTCGTACGAACAACTGCCGTACGGCTACCCGCGCAACGACATCCTCTGCAACGCCACCGCCGGGCAGACCGGGAAGATCCGTGCGGAGCTCGGCATCGCGCCCGGAGCGACCGTGCTGCTGTACGCGCCGACCCATCGCGACTACCGCGAGGGCTTCCTCCCCCGGCTCGACCCGGAGCGACTCGCCCGCGAGCTGGGTCCCGGGTGTGTGCTGCTGGTGCGTGCCCACTACTTCTACGGGCGGTCGGCCGGGCCGGCGACGGGGCACAGGGTCCTCGACGTCACCGGTCACCCCCGCGTCGAAGAACTCTTCCTGGCCTCCGACGCGTTGATCACGGACTACTCGTCGCTGATGTTCGACTACGCCTGCCTCGACCGCCCGATCATCACCTATGTGCCGGACTGGGAGGCCTATCGCGCCGCGCGCGGCACCTATGTCGACCTGCTGTCCGGCCGGCCGGGCGACACCCCGGGGGCGGTCGCCACCACGGAGGACGAGCTGCGCGAGGTGCTGCGGAGCGGCGCCTGGAGGTCCCCGGACGCCGACGCGCTGCGCGCCGCGTTCCGCAGCCGTTTCTGCCCGTACGACGACGGACGCGCGGCGGAGCGCGTGGTGCGGCGGGTCTTCCCGGTGCCATCGAGCTGAACGGTCCTTCCAACTGCACGGTCCCTCGAACTGAACAGCGGGGGTCACCCGTACGGGGCGACCCCTCCGTGCCCCGCCCTCGTTGTGCTCAACAGCGCGCGCACACCGCAACGTCGGGAGAATCTCATGCACCGGTCCGCCTACGAGCAGATGCAGCTCTGCATCGAGGAGTATCTGCCCAAGTCCCGCAGACACCGTGTCGTGGACCTGGGCTCACGGATCTCCGGCAAGCAGACCCGCACCCACCGCGGACTGCTGACGGCCCACGACATCGACTACTTCGGGGTGGACGTCCTCGACGGCCCCAACGTCGACGCGGTCATGGCGCGGCCGTACCGGATCCCCGCGAAGTCACGCAGCGCCGATGTGGTGCTCTCCGGGCAGGCGTTCGAGCACATCCCCTTCTTCTGGGTGTCGATGATGGAGATCGCCCGGGTGCTCAGGCCCGGCGGCTACGCCTTCATCACCGCGCCCTCGCGCGGACATGCCCACGACGCGCAGGACTGCTGGCGCTACTACCCGGACGGCTTCCGGGCGATGGCCGCCCACTCCCGCCTCGAACTCTGCGAGGCGTACACGGACTTCCCGCCGGTCACGGGCATCCGGCACGACTACGCCGCCATCGACGCCGAGGCCGCCTACTGGGGCGACTCGGTGGGTGTCTTCCGCAGGCCACGGCCCGACCGCCGGCCGGTGACCCGGCTGAAGAACACGCTGGCCGACCTCGCCGTCCGGGAGACGGCGGTGTGGTGGGCCAACCGGGCCGGCGGAGTGGACCGGGTGCCGCTGCCCCGACCGCTGGACGGCAGGGAGCGGTGCGGGCGTCCGGACAGCCGTACGGCCGCATCAACTACAGGTTGACGAAAGGTGACATGAGCCGCAAAGCGCGCGTACTGTCCGGCCCCATGGCTTGGCGCAACGCCGTCAACGGCGTCCTTCAGCAACTCACCGGATACGAGCTCAGGCGCGCGACCCTGCCCGCTCCCCGCCGGGCACCCGAGCAGCCGCCGGTGGCCGCCCGGAAGCAGGCGGAGCAGCCCGCCCCCAAGGCCGCGGCCAAGAAGCCGCCGCAGCTCCCCGCGGACTACGACGACGAGGCGAAGGACATCATCCGTGCGGTCAAGCCGTACACGATGACCTCCCCGGAGCGGCTCAACGCCTTCGTCCTCGCGACCCGGCACATCTTCAGGCACAACATCCCGGGCGACATCGTCGAGTGCGGTGTCTGGCGCGGCGGTTCCATGCAGGCCTGCGCCAAGACCCTGCTGTCGCTCGGTGAGACGGACCGCGACCTCTACCTCTTCGACACGTACGAGGGCATGACACCGCCCACCGCGGAGGACCTGCGGCGGGACGGCAGGGCGGCCCGTGAGCTGCTGGACGCGCAGGGCAAGGACCGGCCCATCTGGGCCGTGGCCTCCCTGGAGGACGTACAGGCCGGGTTCGAGCAGGTCCCGTACCCGAAGGACCGCGTCCACTACGTGCGGGGCAAGGTCGAGGACACCGTCCCGGGGCAGGCCCCGGAGCAGATCTCCATCCTCCGGCTGGACACCGACTGGTACGCCTCGACGAAGCATGAGCTCGCGCATCTGTACGGTCGCCTGGTGAGCGGCGGGGTGCTGCTGATCGACGACTACGGCTACTGGCAGGGATCGCGCCAGGCCGTGGACGAGTTCTTGGAGGAGACCGGCGAGCAGCTCCTGCTGCTGCGCATGGACGAGGGCCGTATCGCCGTCAAACCCTGAGCCCGACACGGCCCGTGGGGGCAGCGTCCCGTCGTGAGCCCCGTGCCTCCCCGGCACGGGGCTCGTTCCCTATGCAGTAAGTCCGTTCGTCCGTCCGGAAGGATCGTGCGCAGCGCCATGGCACCCCGTCTCACCGTCGTCGTCCCGCTCTACAACGTCGAGGAGTACCTCGGAGCCTGCCTGGACTCGCTCGCCGGGCAGACCATGGGGGATCTGGAAGTCGTCATGGTCGACGACGGTTCGACGGACGGCAGTCCGGACGTGGCGATGGAGTTCTCCCGTAAGGACACCCGCTTCCGGCTGATCAGGCAGAAGAACGCCGGGCTCGGGGCCGCGCGCAACGCGGGTGCCGCGCAGGCCCACCCGGACGCGGACTTCCTGACGTTCGTCGACAGCGACGACGTCGTACCGCCGGGTGCCTTCGCCAGGATGCTCGGTGAACTGGACGCCTCAGGCTCGGACTTCGCGACCGGCAACGTCCTCAGGCTCCGGGCGAACGGCGCGCTCGAACAGTCCCCGATGTTCCGCAGGCCGATGGAGAAGTCCCGCCGGGCCACCCACGTCACCCGGGACTGGATCCTGCTCGGCGACCGCATCGCGTGCAACAAGGTGTTCCGCAGGTCCTTCTGGGACCAGCACGTCTTCGCCTTCCCGACCGGTGTGCTGTACGAGGACATCGCCGTGGTCCTGCCGGCCCACTTCCTGGCCCGCAGTGTCGACGTCGTGGCGGATCCGGTCTACCACTGGCGGGACCGCGACGGCTCGATCACCACCCGGCGCGCGGTGCCCCGGGGCATCCGCGACCGGGTCACGGCGGTCTCCACGGTCAGCCGGTTCCTCGCCGACCGGGACATGACGGAGGCGAAGCGGCGCTACGACGAGCACGCGCTCTCCGGCGACCTGTGGCTGTTCATCGAGGCGCTCCCGGACGGCGACGAGAGCTTCCACGAGGCCTTCCTCACCCACGCCAACGCGTTCGCGGCGACGGTCGAACCCGCCGTCCTCGACGCGCTGCCCCTGCATCTGCGGGTCAAGTGGCAGCTCATCCGGGAGCGCAGGACGGCGGAGCTGCTCGCGCTCCTGGCCCACGAGTCCACCGACCGCGACACCTTCCACGTCCGGGGGCGGCTGCGGCCCCGTGCCGAGTACCCCGGCGTCGAAGGCCCCCTGCCGCGCAAGGTCACCGCCCTGTCCGCCGAGGACCTCCCCGTGCACGCCCATCTCACCGAGGCCGTGTGGCGGGACGGGCTGCTGCACCTCAAGGGGTACGCGTACGTCCGCAACGCCCCGGGGCGGTCGGCCGGCGCCGGCTGGCTGAGGTCGGGCCGCCGGCTGATCCCCCTCCGGCTGCACCGGACGGTCACGGACGAGGCGACGGCCGGATCGGGCCGCTCGGCGCACCGCTACGAGCGCTCCGGCTTCGAGACCGTGGTCGACCCGCGCCGGCTCGTCACCCGGGCCACGGCACGGGGCGCCAGGACCCTCTGGAAGCTGGAGTCCCTGGTCGTCGGCGCGGGACGGCCCCGCCGGGGACCGATGCGGCTCCTCGGCAACCCGGCCGCGCCCGCCGTGCGGTACGTCGACGAGCGCACCCGGGTCGTGCCGCTGCTCTCCGGCAACAAGCTGGAGCTGCGCGCCGAGCGGGTCGACGCCGTGCTCGCAGGGCACCGGTCGACGGAGGCCGGGGACGGCATCCGGATCGCGGTGCGCGTGCTGGACGGCGAGGCGCCGACGGCTCTGCGGATCCAGGAGTGGCGTACGAAGGAGACCCGCGAGTTCCCCCTGGTGGAGGGGGAGGGCACGGACGGCCGTACGGTCTTCGCCGAGGTGCCGCTGGTGGCGTTCCGGGGCTCCGACGGCGACTGGGGCGTCCAGCTGTCCGGCGGCGGGCGCCGGCTGACGGTCGCGGCCCGTCCGGAGACCGACGCCGCCCGGTACCCGCTGTCCGGCGGCCGCGAGGTCTACGCCGCCGCCAACCCCTCCGGGGACCTGGTGCTCACCGACCGGGACGTGCGGCCCGTCGTCACGGGCGTGTCCTGGACGGACGACGGGGGTCTCGTCCTGGAGGGGACCTTCCCGGCGGTGCGGTACCGCCCGGTCGAGCTCGTCCTGCGGCACAGCGGGCACCAGGAGGAGAACGCCTTCGCCGTGGAACGCACGGGTGCCGGCTTCCGTACGGAGCTGTCCCCCTGGGAGGTCGAGGGGGCCGGTGGCGCGCTGCCGCTCGCCGAGGGCCGCTGGTACCCCTTCCTCCGGTCGCGGGGCGAGACGGACCCGGAGCGCTGTCTGCCGCTGCGCGTGGTGCACCAGCTGCACGCGGAACTGCCCCTGGCGCGCGAGTCGGGAGGGCGCGACGTCACCCTGGAGCGGCGCTTCCACGACCGGCTCTCCCTGCGGTCGGGCAGCGTCCTGCCACCGGAGGACCGGGGGGCGTACGGGCAGCGACGGCTGCGCGAGTGGTACGTCGGCCTGCTGGGGCGGGAGTTGCGCGACACCGTGCTGTACTCCAGCTTCGACGGCCGCCAGTACTCCGACTCGCCCCGCGCGATCCACGAGGAGCTGGCCCGGCGCGGCACCGCCGTCGAGCATCTCTGGGTGGTGCGTGACCAGCAGGCCGCCGTGCCCCCTGGGGTCCGCGCCGTGACCCTGCACAGCGCCGAGTGGTACGAGGCCCTGGCCCGCAGCCGGTGGATCGTCACCAACACCCAGCTGCCGGAGTGGTTCGAGCGGGCGGAGGGGCAGTTCGTCGTCCAGACCTGGCACGGCACCCCGCTCAAGCGCATCGGCCGCGACCTCGCGGACACCCCGTACGCCGACACCGCGTACATGGAGTCCATGCCGCACAGGGCCGCCCAGTGGAGCGTGCTCGTCTCGCCGAACCGGTTCTCCACGCCCGTCCTGCGCCGCGCGTTCGGGCACACGGGCGAGGTGCTGGAGTGCGGCTACCCCCGCAACGACCTGCTGTACGCGCCCGACCGGGCGAAGGTCGCCGCCGCCGTCCGGGAGCGGCTCGCCGTCCCGGAGGGCAAGCGGGTCGTCCTGTACGCCCCGACCTGGCGCGAGGACCGGCCCAAGCAGAGCGGGCTGTACGGGCTCGACCTCCAGCTCGACCTGGAACAGGCGCGGAAGGCCCTCGGTGACGACCATGTCCTGCTGGTCCGCCGCCACTACCTCGTCGGCGGGAGCATCCCCTCGAGCGACTTCGTCCGCGACGTCTCCCGTCACCCCGATGTCGCCGAGCTGATGCTGATCAGCGATGTGCTGGTCACGGACTACTCGTCCCTGATGTTCGACTTCGCGCAGACGGGCCGGCCGATGCTGTTCCACACCTACGACCTGGAGCACTACCGCGACACCCTGCGCGGCTTCTGCTTCGACTTCGAGAACCGGGCGCCGGGCCCGCTGATCACCGACTCGGCCGCCGTCGTCGAGGCGCTGCGCGACCCGGAGGCGGCGACGGCGGGCCACCGCGAGGCGTACGCCGGCTTCCGCGAGTCGTTCTGCGACCTCGACGACGGCACGGCGTCCGCCCGGGTCGTGGACCGGATGCTGAAGGGGGCACAGGCATGAGCACGCCCGACTTCAGCTGTGTGATCACCGCCGCGGAGGGCGGGGAAGACGCACTGGCGGCGTCCGTGGAGTCCGTGCTCGACCAGAGCCTGCGCGCTGTGGAGGCCCTCGTCGTCCTGCCCGCCGGGGCCCCCGCCGCGCTGCGGGCGGCGGCCGGATCGCTCGCCGGGCGCTCCCCGGACCGGGTCCGCCTGCTCGACCCCGGTGCGGACTCCGTCGCCGCGCTGCGCAACACCGGCCTGGAGGCGGCGCGGGGCACGTACGTCCTCGTGCTCGACAGAGGCGAACGCCTCCAGCAGCACGCCTGCCGCAACCTCTGGGAGGCCGGGGAGCGGACCCGCGCCGACCTGGTCGCCGGGCGCTGGACCCGGCTCACCGGGGACGGGACGAAGGAACGGGAACCCTCCTGGCAGCACACGCTGTTCCCCGGCTCCCGCACCGTCGGCCGGTTCGCCGAGGCCCCCGAACTGGCCGTGCACGACGCCCTGGTGACCGGGTTCTGCCTGCGCCGCGAGGCCCTGGAGCGGCACGCGCTGCGCTACGACGAGGACCTCACCCACAGCGGGATCCCGTTCGGCCCCCTGGCGGCGTCCGTGGTCGGCCGGATCGCGCTCGTACGCCGCAGGATCGTCACCGGGCGGGCCGTGCCCGACGCCGGCCGGGACCTCGCCGGGCTCGTGGAGGCGCACCGGCGGGTGTGCCATGTGCTGGTGGCCCAGGGGCTGGCGGACCTGCGCGAGGAGCGGGACCGGGCCTTCCTGCTGGACCACCTCGTGCCGCTGGTGCGCGGCTTCCCCGAACGGCCCGCCGCGGAGCGTGACCGCATCGCGGCGACCGCGGCCCGGGTGCTGACCGGCTGTGTTCCCGAGCCGGTCCTGCTCACCCTCCCGCCCGTCGAGCGCGTCGGCGTCCGGCTGCTGGAGCGGGGCGACGCGGACGGGGTGCTCACCGCGGCGTACGCGCTGCGCCGGAGGGGGACCGTGGCCGCGCCCCTGGTCACGGGGGACGACGGGCGGACGTACTGGGCGGGCGGCCCCGACCCGGTGCTGGACGTCACCGAACTGGGCCACCGGTACCGCGCGTTCGGCGAGCTGAAGCTGATGAACAGGCTCACCCGCTACGAGGCCGAGGGCCGCCGGGTCCTGCTCGAAGGCCGGCTCGTCCTGCCCGCGCACACCGGGCCCGACCCGGAGGGCCCCCTCACCGCGCATCTGGAGTTCCGCGTACGCGACGGCTCCCGCACCTTCCGTGCCCCCGTGGACGCGCTGCGGCCCGACGCCACCGGCATCGGCTGGTCCGTCCGCGCCGACCTCACGCGGCTGCTGCGCCCCTTCGGGCCGCGCGACACGGTGTGGGACGTCCGGATGGTGGTCGAGGACGGCCGGACCCGCTCGGTGAGCGACCTCTTCGCCGCCCACGACCTGGTCGGCCCGGCGGACCGTTCGCCCGCCCGGCCCCGGCTGGGCCGGGCGACGGGGGACACCTGGCAGCCCTACATCACGCTCCGGGACCATCTGGCGCTCCGGCTCGAAGCCCGCCGCCGGCCCGCCCGCACGGCCCGCGGGCTGGTCCACTACGCCACGCACTTCCGCCCCGCCCGCCGTGCCAGGCTCCTGCTGCGGGGCCTGCGCAAACGCCTGGACGGGCTGCACGCCAGGGGATTCAAGACCTCCGTCTACCGCTCCTGGCTGCTCCGGCTGCCCGTGCGCAAGGGCTCCGTGGTCTTCGAGAGCCACATGGGCACCTGCTACGGCGACAGCCCCCGGGCCGTCCACGAGGAGGTGCGCGCCCGGGGGCTCCCGCTGCGCTGCGTCTGGTCGTACGCCGATTCCCCGGCCGGCTTCCCCGCGGACGCCAGGCTGGTGCGCCGCTGGTCCTGGCGCTATCTGTGGGCCCTGGCCCGGGCGGAGTACTGGGTCGACAACCAGGGTTTCCCGGTCCACCTCGACAAGCCCTCCGGCACGTCCTACCTGCAGACCTGGCACGGTTCGGCGTACAAGCGCATGGGCTTCGACGAGACCCGGGTCCGCATGCAGAACGCCCCGCAGCGTGAACGGCTCCAGCGGGCCGTGCACCGCTTCGACCACTTCCTCGTCCGGTCCGGGCACGACGAGCGCACGCTGGCCCGCGCCTACCGGCTGCCCGAGGCGACGCTGCTGCGCACCGGGTACCCCCGCAACGACGTCCTGCTCGCCGCGCGGGCCCGGGACGAGTCCGAGGGGCGGCTGCCCCGGCCGGCGCTCGCGGCGGAACTGGGCCTGCCCGACCACCGCAAGGTCGTGCTGTACGCGCCGACCTTCCGGGGCGGGCCGGGCAAGCGCAAGCGGCAGCGGCTCCTGCTGGACGCCGCGCGCTTCGCGGAGCGCTTCGGTGACAGGTACACGCTGCTGGTGCGCGCGCACTACCTGGAGGCGGCGAGCCTGCCGGCCTGCCCGCCGGGGACGGTCGTCGACGTGTCGCGCCACCACGACGTCAGCGAACTCCTCGCGCTCGCCGACGTCCTGGTCACCGACTACTCGTCGATCATGTTCGACTACGCGCTCCTGGACCGTCCGATCGTCCTGTTCGCCCCCGATCTCGACGCCTACGCCGCCGAGCGGGGCAGCTACTTCGACCTGCGGGAGAAGGCGCCGGGGCCGGTGACGGCGACCGAGGAGGAGCTGTTCGCCGTGCTGTCCCGGCTGAAGACCGCGGACACCGGTTTCCAGGAGCGCCGCGCGGCGTTCGCCGAGGAGTTCGGGGCGTACGACCGGGGCGACGCGGCCCGCGCGGTCGTCGACACCGTGTTCGCCCGGCACGTCGTCCCGTCCCGTACCGCCCGCACCGGGGAGGCCCGCCGATGAACCGCAGCCGTGATGTCTTCATCGTCTCCAACAGCACCGACGAACTCGGCGGTGTCACCGGCTGGATGCACCGGACCGCCCATCTGTTCCAGGAGGCGGGCCACCGGGTGCACACCATCGGCATCCACGCCGCCGAGCGGAAGATGGCCCTGCCCGACCCGCCCGGCTACCCGGTGACCGCCCTGTACCCGGCGCACCCCCCGACGCCGTGGGCACCCAAGGGCGTGCGGGACCGCTTCCGGATCGCCGCACGGCGGGCCGAGGCCGACCGCGTCGCCCGGAAGCGGCGGGCCGTCGGCCGGCTCTCGGAGATCTTCCGGGGGGCCCGCCCCGGCGGGGTGGTGATCGTCAGCCAGGTCTGGGCGATGGAGTGGGTCGGCGAGGCGGACACCGGCGGGCTGCGGGTCATCGGGATGAGCCACGAGTCGTACGACTACTCCCGGGCGAGCCACCGCTACCGCTGGATCAAGAACCACTACCCGTCGCTCGACCGCTGGCTCGTCCTCACGGAGGAGGACGCCGACACCTGGGCGGGCGACGGCATGAACAACGTCGGCTTCATGCCCAACGCCCTGGCCGCGCTGCCCGAACTGCCCTCCCCGCGGAGCGAGAAGTCGGTCGCGAGCATCGGCCGGCTCACCGACCAGAAGGGCATCGACATGCTCCTGGACACCTGGGCGCTGGTGGCTCCGCAGCGCCCGGACTGGCGGCTGGACGTGTACGGGACGGGCGAGGACGAGGAGGAGCTCAGGGCGCGCTGCACCGAGCTGGGGCTGGACTCCTCGGTCGGCTGGCGGGGGCGCACGGACGACGTCCCCGGCGCGCTCGCCGGCTCCTCCGTCTTCGTCCAGTCCTCACGCGGCGAGGGCTTTCCGCTCGCGCTGCTGGAGGCGATGGCGAGCGGGGTGCCGTGCGCGGCGTTCGACTGCGCGCCGGGCGTACGGGAGATCGTGCGCGACGGTGAGGACGGGCTGCTGGCGCCACCGGGCGACATCGGCGCGCTTGCCGACCGGCTGCTCCGGCTCACCGGCAACCCACGGATGCGGGACGCGATGGGGGACCGGGCGCGGGCCGGTGTCCAGCGGTTCTCCGAGGCGGAGATCATGGCCCGCTGGGAAGAGCTGTTCGCGTTCCTGGAGCGCTGAACACCCCGGGGCACCGGGCCCCGGGGCCTCACCCGTTGGTGTACTCCCGCACCGGCACCTGTCGCGGCACCCCGGTGGGCCCGCGGCCCGTCAGCGGGGCGGGCAGCGGCAGACCCGAGGTGTCGTCCAGGAAGACCCGGCGCACCACCCGCTCCGCAGCGTGCCCGTCGTCGTACGGACAGAACCGGGCCCGGAACGCCGCCCGGCGCTGCGTGGAACGGGGCCCGCGCCAGTGGTCGGTGGCGAAGATCTCGTGCAGCTCCTCCTGGTCGCGGGCCACCGCCCCGGGAGGGAAGGCCGCCGGGTCGAAGTAGGTGCCGCGGGCCGCCTCGTACGCCTGTGCGTCCTCCAGGTGCAGGACGACCGGACGGTCCAGGTTGACGTAGTCGAACATCAGCGACGAGTAGTCCGTGATCAGCGCGTCGGACGCGAGACAGAGCTCCTCGATGGACGGGTGGCCGCTGACGTCGATGATCGCGGGGTGCCGGGTGTGGCCGGCGGTGGCCCGGGCCGTCGTGTCCAGGTAGTGCGAGCGGGCGAGGATCACGAAGCGCGGGCCCAGGACGCGGACCAGCTGCTCCAGGTCCAGGGAGTGCTGCTGGGCCCGCCGGTAGTCGCGGTGGGTCGGCGCGTACAGCAGGGCCCGGCTGCCGGCCGGGACGCCCAGGCGCTCGCGCAGCCGGGCGGTCTCCTCGGGGCCCGTGCGGTGGAAGACGTCGTTGCGCGGGCTGCCGTACTCCAGCGTGGTGTAGCCGGAGGGGTAGGTGCGTTCCCACACGAGGGTGGAGTGCTGGTTGGCCGAGAGCGAGAAGTCCCACTTGTCGACGTTGCGCAGCAGCTGGTCGAAGTCCATGGAGCCGGCCGCCGCGGGACGGTGCACGAGGTCGGTGCCCATGGTCTTCAGGGGGGTCCCGTGATGGGTCTGCAGCAGCACCTGGCCGCGTCTCTTCACGAGCCTGCGGTCGAAGTTGACGTTGTTCACCAGGTACTTGGAGCGTGCCAGGGCCGTCCAGTACGCGGCCGTACCCGGGTGCAGGACGCGGGTGGCGTCCGGCACGGTGTGCGCGTCCTCCGGGCGGCAGATCCAGGAGGTGCGCAGCCCGGGCACGAGCGCTCTGGCGGTGGCCTCCAGCGCCGCGGGACTGCAGGTGTAGCCGCGGTGCCAGTAGGCGGCGAACACGGCGTCCGCGTCGCGGACGGGCAGCCGCAGCTGGACGCGGTAGTGCAGCTGGAGCACCGCCCCGCGCACCGCCCGGCGCGCCGTCGAGGCCGCGCGCCCGAGCAGGCCGCGCAGCCGCTGCGCCGCCCACAGGGCGCGGTACGTGCGGTGGGCCCCCAGCCGGAAGAGCGCGTGCCGCAGCCGGGCGCGGCGGGGCGCGGGGGCACCGGGGGCGTGGTAGCGGCGGCAGTGGGCGCGGGCCCGGCGGAAGAACTGGGCCCGGCTGCCGCGTGGCAGCCTGCCCCGGGAGGTGAAGAGGGTCGAGAAGTGGTCGAGCATCCGGCGGAACATCACCGGTCGCCAGACGGCGAGTTCGGGGCGGGCGTCGATGAAGGCGAAGACCCGGTCGTACTGGTCGAAGACGTCGAAGTGCCGGTGGGTGGTGGTGGACAGGATGTTGCCCCGGCGCCGCTGGCGGTATCCGACGCAGACGGTGTCCAGCACGGCGATCGACCCGGCGGCCATCAGCACCGGGTAGGTCCAGGGGGTGTCCTCGTAGTAGCCGGGCGGGAAGGTGAAGCCCTCGGCCTCGATGAACTCGCGGCGGTACGCCTTGTTCCAGACGACCATCAGGACCTTGAGCAGCTCGGGCCGCTCCGTGAGCCGGAAGGAGGCGGGACCGGTCTCGGCGAGGTGCTGGGAGAAGGTGTTGCGCACGCTCTCGCCCGACCAGTACGTACGGGCGTAGTCGTAGACCAGGACGTCGGGGCCGCCGGTGGCCTCCAGGCGGTCGGCGATGGCCTGGAGCGCCTCGGGGGCGAAGGTGTCGTCGCCGTCGAGGAAGAGCAGGTAGTCGCCGGTGGCCCTGGCGACCCCGGCGTTGCGGGCCGGTCCCAGGCCGGAGTTGTGCGGCAGGTGGACGGCGCTGACCCGGGGGTCGCGCACGGCGTACTCATCGGCGATCGGGCCGCAGGCGTCCGGTGAACAGTCGTCGACCACGATGATCTCGTAGTCCTTGAACGACTGGTTCAGCACGGAGTCGAGGCACGCGTGCAGATACGCCTGGACCCGGTACGCGGGCACGATGACACTGAACCGGGGCACAACACTTCCAGGGGTCGCTCGCGGGCGGGCAGGTGGCCCGCAAACGGCCGATGGAGTGACTTGGTTACGCCGGACATGGCATTCGGGGGAAATACGAGGTAGGGCGGCCCGATCGCGAGTGAACGGGCCGCCCTGACGTTGACGAACGTATGTACTTCCGTGTCCTGCTGTGCGCCGTGCGCTACTTGACGGCGCCCGCCATCACGCCGGAGACGAACTGGCGCTGGAAGGCGAAGAACACCGCCAGCGGGATCACCATGGACACGAAGGCGCCGGGCGCCAGCACGTCGATGTTGTTGCCGAACTGACGGACCTGCTGCTGCAGGGCCACGGTGATCGGCGGGGACTCCGAGTCCGCGAAGATCAGCGCGACCAGCATGTCGTTCCACACCCAGAGGAACTGGAAGATCCCGAGCGAGGCGATCGCGGGGCCGCCGAGCGGCATCACGACCCGGGTGAACAGCCGGATCTCGCCCGCGCCGTCCAGCCGCGCGGCCTCCAGCAGTTCGCGTGGGATCTCCGCGAAGAAGTTCCGCAGCAGGAAGATGGCGAACGGCAGGCCGAACGCCGTGTGGAACATGATCACACCGAAGGTCGTCTCGAAGATCCCGATGGTGCCGAAGAGCTCCGACACCGGGATCAGGGCGACCTGCACGGGGACCACCAGCAGCCCCACGACCACCAGGAACCACCAGTCGCGGCCGGGGAACTCCATCCAGGCGAAGGCGTATCCGGCGAGCGAGCCGATGACGACCACCAGGAGCGTGGACGGGACGGTGATCATGACCGTGCTGAGGAGCGAGTCGGTGATGGTCGAGTTGTCCAGCAGGCGCTGGTAGTTGTCGAACGTCAGCTCGGAGGGCGCGGTGAAGACCTTCCACCAGCCGCTCGCCGCGATGTCCTCGGGCCCGCGCAGCGAGGAGAGCAGCAGCCCGATGGTCGGCATCAGCCAGAACAGGCCCACCAGGACGAGGAAGACCCGCATGGCGCCGCCACCGGCCCTGGCGGCGATCCGCGCGCCGAGGGACGGCTCGGCCTCCGTGGTCCCGGTTGTCATCGGCGCCCCTCCTTCCGCATGCGGCGGATGTTGAACAGCATCACCGGGATCACCAGCAGCAGGAGGAGTACGGCGATGGCGCTGCCGACCCCGAGGTCCGCGTCCGTGCCGAACGAGGAGCGGTACAGCTGCAGCGCCAGGACGTTCGCGTCGTCCTGGGAGGAGCCCGGAGCGATGATGAAGACCAGGTCGAAGATCTTCAGAACGTTGATCATCAGGGTGACCAGGACCACCGCGAGCACGGGGGCCAGCAGGGGCACCGTGATCCGCCGGAAGACCTGCCACTCGTTCGCGCCGTCCACCCGGGCGGCTTCGAGGAGTTCGCGTGGCAGGCCGGCCAGGCCGGCGGCGATCAGGACCATCGCGAATCCGGCCCACATCCAGACGTAGCTGCCGATGATGCCCGGCGTCACGAGGGACGGCCCGAGCCAGTCGACGCCGTTGTACGGCTCCCGGAAGTTGTCCGCCGGAAGCCGGAGCAGGGAGCCGTCGGCCGAGGCGGGCAGGGTGAACACCCCGTCCGCGCCGGCCGTCGCCGAGGCGACGACCTTGCCGTCCTTCACCGCCTCGACGGTGATGCCCTTGAGCCCGAGTTCCTTCGGGTCGACGACGTTGGGTTTGCCGCCGCCGCCCCTGGTGAAGTCGAGCCAGGCAGTCCCGGTGATGCCGTCGCCGGACGCGGCGGGCACCTTCGCCGGCTTCGCGTCGCCCGGCATCTTCGCCGGGACGACACCGACCAGCGGCAGGTTCACCGGCTCACCGGCGCGCACGGGCTCCTTCGTCACGAAGGAACCGCCGCCACCGGCCTTCAGCGGGTGCACGGGCAGCGGATGCGCCTTCGGGAAGCCCGCGGACTGCGCGAACGTGTCGTGCACCCCCACCGCCACCGCGTTGGCCACACCGCGCTCCGGCGCCTGCTCGTACACCAGGCGGAAGATGATGCCGGCGGCGAGCATGGAGATCGCCATCGGCATGAAGACGATCAGCTTGAACGCCGTACCCCACCGGATCCTCTCGGTGAGCACCGCGAAGATCAGCCCCAGTGCGGTGGCGACCGTCGGCGCGAACACGACCCAGATCGCGTTGTTCTTGACCGCGGTCCGGATGGTGTCGTCGGTGAACAGCGCCTTGTAGTTGTCGAGGCCCGCGAAGCCCGTGCCGGACTGGTCGAGGAACGAGCGGTAGACGGAGTACACGATCGGATAGACGACGAGTGCGCCGAGCAGCACCAGGGCCGGCAGCAGGAACGCCGCCGCGACGGCCCTGCGGGTGCCGGTCACGCCTCCGCGTGGTCGCTTGCCCGTGCCCGCGTCAGGACGGTCAGGACGCTTGTCGGCGGGGGGCGCGCTGCCGGCGCCCCCCGCTGTCGCTGTGGTCATCCCGTCAGCTCGTGTACGCCTTGGCCGCGTCGGACTCCAGCTTGCTTTGAGTCCCCGCGATGTCCTTCGGGTTCTTCAGGAAGTCCTGGAGCGTCTTCCACTCACCCTTGCCGGGCGTCCCGCCGAACGACTGCGGGGCCTGGTCGGACATGTCGAACCGGACGTCGTCACCGGCATCGATCAGCGCCTCGGCGATCGTGCGCTGCACGTCGTTCGGGTAGGCGGCCGAGTCCAGCGACTTGTTGGGCGAGATGAAGCCGCCCGCCTCGGCCCAGATCTTCGCCGAGTCCTTGGAGGCGAGCCAGGTCAGCAGCGCCTGGGCGCCCTTGGTGTCCTTGAGCGCCACCGCCGCGTCGCCGCCCGTCACCACGGGGGACTCCGCGCCGACCGCCGGGAACGGGAACACCTTGGCGTCCGTACCGATCTTCGCCTCGGTCTGCGCGATGTTGATGGAGACGAAGTCGCCCTCGAAGACCATCGCGCCCTTGGGCTGGTCACCGCCGGTGAACGTCTGGGTGACCGACACGGGGAACTCGGTCTGCAGCGCACCGTCGGCGCCGCCGGAGATCAGGCTCGGCTTGCCGAAGAGCTCGGCGAGGGTGGTCAGGGCGTCCTTGACGGACGGGTCCGTCCACTTGATCTCGTGCTTGGCCAGCTGGTCGTACTTCTCGGGGCCGGCCTGGGAGAGGTAGACGTTCTCGAACCAGTCGGTGAGCGTCCAGCCGTCGGCGCCGCCGACCGAGACCGGGGTGACACCGGAGGCGGAGACCGTCTCGGCCGTGGCCAGGAAGTCCTTCCAGGTCTTCGGCTCGCTCGCGCCCGCGTTCTCGAACGCCTGGGTGTTGTACCAGACCAGGGACTTGTTGGCGGCCTTGAAGTAGACGCCGTACTGGGTGCCGTCGACCGCGCCGAGGTCCTGCCAGACCTTCGAGTAGTTCTGGCCCAGCTGGGCCCGCGCCTCGTTGCCGACCGGCTTGGCCCACTTCTTGGCCACGGCCTGCTGGATCGCGCCCACCTGCGGGATCATCGCGACGTCCGGCGGCTGGCCGCCCGCGATCTTCGTACCGAGGAAGTTGACGATCGGGTCCTGCGCCGGGACGAAGGTGACGGTGGCTCCCGTCCGCTTCTCGAACTCGTCGAGGACCTTGGTGAAGTTGGCCTGCTCGGGTCCGGTCCAGACCGCGGCGACCGATATCTTCTCGCCGTCGAGCTTCGGCAGGTTGACGCTCGACGAGCTGTCCTCGCCCTTGCCGGACTCCTTGCCGGATTCCTTGCCGGCCTTGTCCTTGCCGTCGCCGCTGCAGCCGGTGAGGGCCAGCGCCCCGATCGCGGTGAACACCAGTGCGGCCCTACGCATGCGAAGGGTTCTGCGCATCCCTGCCCCGTCTCTCCTGCGCGCGCATGAGCGCCGACCGGCACCAACGGTGCGGCTCTGCGGTGCCGTTCACGTCTCACATCGTGCGGTTCACATCGTCCGTGCGCACAGTCCTATGCCCGGTGCTCCGGGGCCGCAATACCGCCGTCCGCGCCAACTCGGTGATCGTGATGGGCTCGTGACGTCGCACCCGGCGCCGCGGTCCAGGGGATCAGCGGGGGCAGCGGCTCCGCGTTCACCGAGCGGGCCGCCCGCTCCAGGGCGCTGGCCAGCAGGGCCAGGTCCGTGGGGCCGTTGCCCAGCTCGCGGACGGGCCGCCGGGTCGGCGGATCGCCCATCCGCTCCCACTCCAGCGGTACGACGGTGGGGCGCAGGGTCGCCGTGCGCGGGATGCGTCCGGTGACCCGGCCGCCCTGGAACGGCGTCACCCGGCCGTCCGGATGCCCCAGCCGCCCACGGCCGGGCGCGGCCTCGTCCGGGGACGGGGGGACGACGGGCGGGTCGAGCACGATGCGCAGCCGCGCGCCCCGGGCCAGCTCCGTGTCCTCGGTGCGGTCCGGGCGGGCGGAGGTGGCGACCAGGTGGACGCCGAGGCGCCCGCCGTCCCTGGCCACGGCCTCCAGCACCCGGACGACGGACCCGGCGGACGGGCGGCCGGGGCTGCCGAGCGCCGGGGCCACCAGGGCGTCGAAGTCGTCGGCCAGGACGACCAGCCGGGGCAGGGGCGAGGGCCCGGGGTCCGGGCGGGCCGCGGCGGGCCGCAGCCGCAGGGTGCCGCTGGCGGGCGATTCGAGGTCGCCGCGCTGTTCGGCGGCGGTGGCGCGACGGCCGGTGAGCCCCTGCGATTCCTCGTACCGCGCGTGCCATTCGGCGAAGTCCAGCGTGCCCAGCAGCTCCGCCCGGCGCTTCAGCTCGCCGCCCAGCGCCTGGGCGAACTCCCGCATCCGTACGGGGTCGGAGGCCACCAGGTGCGTGAAGACGTGCGGCAGCTCCGTGCAGGGGCGGAGCCCCTCGCCCCGCTCGCCCTGCTCGCCGCCCGCCCCGTCGATGAGGAGGATGCCGAGCCGGTCCGGGCGGGCGGCGGAGGCCAGGGAGGCGGCTGCGGCGCGCAGCAGCTCCGTACGGCCGCTTCCGGTGGGGCCCTCGATCAGCAGGTGCGGGCCCTCGTCGGCCAGGTCGACGGAGAGCGGGCCCCGGGGGCCGGCGCCGAGGACGATCACGGGCCGTCCCGCGTAACCGGAGGACGCTCCCGCGGGGCCGGTCTCCGCGTGGCCGCTGTCGCGGCGCTGCGAGCCGATCCGGGGGGAGCCGCTCCCCGCAGCCGGGGGGTAGGCGGAGCGGCCCGAGCCCGAGCTGGTCGGCCCGCTGCTCCGGAACGGGGTGTGCCCCGGGTCGGGGGACTCGCGCTGCGCGCCCACCCGGGGTCCGGTGCTCAGGGTGCGGCCGGAGCTTGTCGTGTCCAGGTCCGCGGAGCCGTGGGCGGCCGTGCGCACCGTCGCGCCCGGCTGGTCCTCGGCCGTGGAGGCCCAGCGCGCCATCAGGGAGGCCGGGGTGGCCCTGGCGAGTCCCAGCTCGTCCAGCAGACGGGCGGCCGGGGGCAGGGCCGCCGCTATGGGCCGGCCGGGCAGGGCGGCCGCGCCCTCGTCCCGCAGCGGGGCCAGGGCGCGCCCGAACCGCTCGGCCCAGGCCGCCGACACGGCGTCCACCGCGGCGACGGTGCCATGGCCGGCGGCCTGGCCGCCCGCCGTGCGCAGCAGCCGCAGCGCGGTCGCCACGTCACCGCTGAGCATGGCGACCGCACCGCACTCGCGGAAGGCGATGGAGGCCCGGCACGCGGTGTCGTACGTCGCGGCGACCGGGGACGTCGGGGAGGCGGCCGGGGTCTCGGCCAGGCAGATCAGATGGATCCCGGCGGCGGCCCCGGCACCGGCCAGGCCGGCCGTGGTCTCGCGCAGGGCCGCCGAGCCGGGGTCGCCGTCCACGATCACCACGGTGTACGGCCCGGTGTGCTGCCGGGCCGCATCGGCCACGGAGGTACGGTCGGCGCTCGCCCAGCCGGGCCCCAGCGGCCCCTCCTCCATGCGCCGCACCAGCTCCGCCGCGCGGGCGCCCGCCTGCTCACGGTCGTACGCGAGGAGCAGGCGGCAGTCCTGGCCGTGCATGGGGCGCAGATGGGGCAGCCAGCCGAGCCAGGACCACTCGCGCCGCCGCTCCTCCAGGCTCCGGCTCCGGTCCGTGCTGATGAGCACGATCTCCACGTCGAAGGGGGAGTGCAGCGCGGCGAGCTGCGCCACCGTCGAGCGGGCGAGCCCGGACAGCCGGGCCCGCGGACCCGCGAGGCCCAGCGAGCCGGCCTCCCGCAGCCCCACGGTGACCGGCACGGCCGGCAGGTCGGCCCGCTCCGTCGTCCCGAGCCGTACGACCAGGGCCTCGGGGTGTGCGGTGTCGCGCTCCCAGAGGCGGGGACCGGGGCCGAGCGCCGTGAGGAGCACGGTGGCGGGGTCCGGCCAGGTCCCGGCCGGGGCGGAGGGGGAGTGCGGGGGTACGGAGGGAGCGTGCGGGGCGGACTCGGGCTCCGGCCGGGCCGCCGGTGAGCCACCGGGCGGCGTCCCGTGCGCCTGGTCTCCTCTGCCGCCCTTGAGCCGCCGCGCCCAGGCGCCTATGCCACCGCGTCTGGCGGCCTCCCCGGGGGCCAGCTCGGAGCCGCGGCCGTGGGTGACCTGTGCGAAGGGTTCGCCCTGGTGCGCGTCGGGGGCCGCCGGGTCGTCGTACGCCTCGTGGGTGAGGTGCGCGGCGGAGCCGTGGGCGTGGCCCTCGGCGCCGGCCGGGCCGGCGCCGGGTTCCCCGGCCGCCCCCGGGGCGCCGCCCGCCGCCTCCGCGCGGGCCACCCGCAGATGGCCCTCGCCGTCCGGTGTCGTCGTCAGCGTGGGCGTGCGTGAGCCGGGCGCGAGCCGGAGCGTGGACTCGCCGAGCCGCAGCAGGGCGCCGGGGACCAGCCGGACCGGGCGGTCGGTGACGTCCGCGCCGTCCAGCGAGGTGCCGTTGGTGGAGCCCAGGTCGGCGACGGACACCCGGCCGTCGTCGGAGACCGTCACCGCGCAGTGCAGGCGTGACACGTCGGGGTCGTCGAGGGGGACGTCCGCCTCGGCGGAGCGGCCGATCCGGATCTGCCCGCCGTGCAGCAGATGGACCCCGCCGGCGTCCGGTCCCGCGATCACGTGCAGCCGCGCCGGAACGGCGTCGTCGGCCGCCTCGTCCTCGCCGGGCACCTGGAGCGAGAGCACCGTGCCGTCCACCAGGGGCGGCTCGCCGAGGGCGCAGCGCTGGGGGTCGAGCCGCTCGCGCCCGGCGTACAGCACGGTGGCGCCGCCGCCCAGGGAGCTCTCGGGGCCGGAGACCGCGGCGGCCAGGCCGGAGGCGACGGCCGCGAGGGCCGTCCCGGCCGGGGCGGTCACGAGCACGTCGCAGGCGCGCGCCGGGGTCTGGCCGCTGCGCGGCGCGAGGACGGTCAGCCGGATCTGCATCGCCGTCAGCGGTCCCTTCTGCGCGGGGTGCCCGGCAGGGGAAATGCCCTGTGATTCCCCCCACCCGGCACGGACGCGTCGTCCGGTACAGGTCGTCACGGACCGTGAGGCTCCCGACCTGACGGTTCCGTGCTGCAGGCATCCTCGCACCTGCCACTGACAACACGCCCGGGGGTGACCGCTTAGTGATCTTGAATGGCCGAGTGTGGGTGTAAAAGTGCCTGCTTGGTCCTGCCGGGGACGTGCTGCACACTCGTTCGGCAACCAACTCTTCCGTGAAGGCGTCTTCCCGCTGACACAGTGGCAACACGGCCGGAGGACGACCGACCGGTGCCCCGTACGGCGGCACTAGAGTGGGCCGAACATCCGGGCGGGCCCCGGGGGACCGCAAGCACAACGATCAGCAGGGAGCGCGTGACGTGCGGCCAGTCGGCAGCAAGTACCTGCTCGAGGAGCCGCTCGGACGCGGCGCCACGGGCACCGTCTGGCGAGCCCGCCAGCGGGAGACCGCGGGCGCCGAGGCGGCCGTCGCCGGGCAGCCCGGTGAGACCGTTGCGATCAAGGTGCTCAAGGAGGAGCTCGCCAACGACGCGGACGTCGTGATGCGGTTCCTGCGCGAGCGCTCCGTGCTGCTGCGGCTCACCCACCCGAACATCGTGCGCACCCGTGACCTCGTCGTCGAGGGCGATCTGCTCGCCCTGGTGATGGACCTGATCGACGGGCCCGACCTGCACCGCTACCTCCGCGAGAACGGCCCGCTCACCCCGGTCGCCGCCGCCCTGCTCACCGCGCAGATCGCGGACGCGCTGGCCGCGAGCCACGCGGACGGCGTCGTGCACCGCGACCTGAAGCCCGCCAACGTGCTGCTCGACGAGCGCGACGGCGGCATGACGCCGATGCTCACCGACTTCGGCATCGCGCGCCTTGCGGACTCCCCGGGGCTCACCCGGACCCACGAGTTCGTCGGCACGCCCGCCTATGTGGCACCCGAGTCCGCCGAGGGCCGCCCGCAGACCTCCGCCGTGGACGTCTACGGCGCGGGCATCCTGCTGTACGAGCTGGTCACCGGCCGTCCGCCGTTCGCCGGCGGCACCGCGCTTGAGGTCCTGCACCGGCACCTCAGCGAGGAGCCCCGGCGTCCCAGCACCGTCCCGGAGCCGCTGTGGACGGTCATCGAGCGCTGCCTGCGCAAGGACCCGGACCAGCGGCCCAGCGCCGTGAACCTCGCCCGGGCGCTGCGCACCGTCGGCTCCGGCATCGGCGTGCACGCGAACTCGGCGCAGATCGCCGCAGCCGAGGGCGTGGGCGCCCTGCTCGCCCCCGACCCGGCCCCCGCGGCCGTCCCGGAGACCCCGGGCGCGGCCGACCCGACCCAGGTGCTGCCGAGCAACGCGGGCTCGTACGACCCGGCGGCCCCGACCAGCGTCATGCAGCAGACCCCCGGCGGGGGCGGCCAGGCCGACCCGACCGCGATGATGCCGCCCGTGCCGCCGCTCCCCGGCGGCCCTCCGGGGACCGACGAGCCGCACCCGTGGCAGTCCCAGCTCCGGGCCGCCCGGGACCGTAACGAGCAGACGCAGGTCCAGTACCTCGACCCGAGCCAGGACCCGCTGCGCCGCCGCCCCCAGCGCCAGCAGCCGCCCCAGGACCGGCAGCCCCAGCGCCAGCAGCAGCAGCGCGCCCAGCAGTACCCGCCGCAGCAGCAGTCCCAGCGCTACCAGGCGCCGCCCCAGCAGCAGCGGCCCCAGCAGCAGCGGCAGCAGTACGCGCCCCCGCAGCAGCCCGCGCCCCAGCCGCCGGCCCCGCGCCAGCCGAGGCAGCGCAGCGCCAACCCGATGCGCATCCCCGGCCTCGGCTGCCTCAAGGGGTGCCTGTTCTCGGTGGTGCTGCTGGTCGTCGCGGCCTGGCTCATCTGGGAGCTGACACCGCTTCAGGACTGGGTCGCCCAGGGGCAGAGCTTCTGGGAGGCCATAGGGGACGGCATCGGCAAGGTCACCGACTGGTTCGAGGACCTCGGCGGAAGCGGCTCCGGCGGCACAACCGGCCAGTAACCGCCGCACTCTGTGTCTTTGTCGACTTCTGTGGGCCCAATTCGCCCGCAGAAGTGAAGGTTGGCGCCATCCAGGGCACGCAACACCCCGTTCGCCGCGTAACTTTGTCGACCGGGGGTCAACGCCAGCCGCTGAGGGAGCAGTCTTGGCACGGAATATCGGCAGCCGGTACACCGCCCACCAGATCCTGGGGCGCGGCAGCGCCGGAACGGTGTGGCTCGGCGAGGGGCCGGAAGGTCCCGTCGCCATCAAGCTGCTGCGTGAGGACCTCGCGTCCGACCAGGAACTCGTGGGCCGCTTCGTCCAGGAGCGCACCGCGCTGCTCGGGCTCGGGCATCCGCACGTCGTCGCCGTCCGCGACCTCGTGGTGGACGGCACCGACCTGGCCCTGGTCATGGACCTCGTGCGGGGCACCGATCTGCGCACCCGCCTGGACCGGGAGCGCCGCCTCGCGCCCGAGGCCGCCGCGGCGATCATCGCGGATGTCGCCGACGGCCTCGCCGCCGCGCACCGCGCCGGAGTGGTCCACCGTGACGTCAAGCCGGAGAACATCCTGCTCGACATGGAGGGCCCGCTCGGCCCCGGCGGATCGCACCCCGCCCTGCTCACCGACTTCGGCGTCGCCAAGCTGATCGACACCCCGCGCCGCACCAAGGCCACGAAGATCATCGGTACGCCGGACTACCTGGCCCCCGAGATCGTCGAGGGCCTGCCCCCGCGCGCCGCCGTGGACATCTACGCCCTCGCGACCGTGCTCTACGAGCTCCTCGCCGGCTTCACGCCCTTCGGCGGCGGCCACCCCGGGGCGGTCCTGCGCCGCCATGTCACCGAGACGGTCGTCCCGCTGCCGGGCATCCCCGACGAGCTCTGGCAGCTCCTGGTGCAGTGCCTGGCCAAGGCCCCCGCCTCCCGGCTGCGCGCCTCGGAGCTGGCGACCCGGCTGCGGGAGCTGCTCCCGCTGCTGGCCGGGATACCCCCGCTCGACGTCGACGAGCCGGACACCGAGGCCGAACCGCAGACCTACGACGAGCAGCAGTACACCCCGGCCGCCGAGGAGCCCCGCCGCCGCGGCGCGGTCCCGCTGGTGCCCGGCTCCTCCCCGGACTCCAACCGGGACACCCATACGAGCATGCGGGTCCCGGCCCCCGACGAACTCTCCGGAGGCCCCCTCGGCACGGCCCGCGCCCCGCGCGCCCCCGGCCGGCCGCGCCCCGGCTCCGCCCGCAACAAGTCCGCGGCCGTCCGCAAGCGCCGGATCACCCTGGGTGTCGCGGCGGTCGCCCTGTGTGCGGCGATAGGGGTGGGCGGCTGGTTCGCCACGAGCGGCGACGACCCGGGCACCACCCCTGATGACACGCGGAATTCGGCTCCTTCGGCCCCCTGAGGACCGCCCGGGAGCGGCCCGGGAATCGGGGGAGGGACATGTCCACCCGTCCAGCCGTTACGCTGGACCCGTGGCAGTCGTCGATATTTCCGAAGAGCTGAAGTCCCTCTCCTCGACCATGGGGTCGATCGAGGCCGTCCTGGACCTGGATGCGCTGAGGGCCGACATCGCCGCGCTCGAGGAGCAGGCGGCGGCGCCGTCCCTCTGGGACGACCCGGAGGCGGCGCAGAAGATCACCAGCAAGCTTTCGCACCTCCAGGCCGAGGTCCGCAAGACCGAGGCCCTGCGCGGCCGCATCGACGACCTCGAAGTCCTCTTCGAGCTCGCCGAGGACGAGGGCGACGCCGACGCACGCGCGGAGGCGGAGACCGAGCTGGAGTCCGTCCGCAAGGCGCTGGACGAGATGGAGGTCCGCACGCTCCTCTCCGGCGAGTACGACGCGCGCGAGGCCCTGGTCACCATCCGCGCCGAGGCCGGTGGCGTCGACGCCGCCGACTTCGCCGAGAAGCTCCAGCGCATGTACCTCCGCTGGGCCGAGCGGCACAACTACAAGACCGAGGTCTACGAGACGGCCTACGCCGAGGAGGCCGGCATCAAGTCGACCACCTTCGCGGTGGAGGTTCCGTACGCCTACGGCACGCTCTCCGTCGAGCAGGGCACGCACCGGCTCGTCCGGATCTCGCCGTTCGACAACCAGGGCCGCCGCCAGACGTCCTTCGCGGGCGTCGAGGTGCTGCCCGTGGTCGAGCAGACGGACCACGTCGAGATCGACGAGTCCGAGCTCCGCGTCGACGTGTACCGCTCCTCGGGCCCCGGCGGCCAGGGCGTCAACACCACGGACTCCGCGGTGCGCCTGACCCACCTGCCCACGGGCATCGTCGTCTCCTGTCAGAACGAGCGCTCGCAGATCCAGAACAAGGCGTCCGCGATGAACGTCCTCCAGGCGAAGCTCCTCGAGCGCCGCCGCCAGGAGGAGCAGGCGAAGATGAACGCGCTCAAGGGCGACGGCGGCAACTCCTGGGGCAACCAGATGCGTTCGTACGTCATCCACCCGTACCAGATGGTCAAGGACCTGCGTACGGAGTTCGAGATCGGCAACCCGGAAGCCGTCTTCAACGGTGAGATCGACGGCTTCATCGAGGCGGGCATCCGCTG
This sequence comes from Streptomyces sp. NPDC102451, assembly GCF_044765485.1. Taxonomy (NCBI): domain Bacteria; kingdom Bacillati; phylum Actinomycetota; class Actinomycetes; order Kitasatosporales; family Streptomycetaceae; genus Streptomyces; species Streptomyces sp. NPDC102451. Next base: position 58,380 of record NZ_JBIWKD010000005.1, read on the forward strand.
GCGCAAGCAGAGCGAGAAGTAGCCTCAGCCGTACGGCTGCCGGGCCCGGACAGGTATTCCTGTCCGGGCCCGTCCGCGTTCCCGTCCGGCCCATCCGGGCGGAGGCACAGGGGAGTTGGGGGGAAGGTGTGGCGAATGAGTCACAGTCGTGATTCCGAATACCCGTCAAGAGCCCCCATAGCGGCCTGTATGCCCCCGGAACGGCCTTGACGTAGTCCTTATCTCTGGACAGGGTGCTAGAGCAGCACGCTTATGTCTGGGACAGGTGTGAACGGGGGCGGGCGGGATGACCACGGTACGGCGTGGCCCTGCAGAGTGTGTGACCCCGCAGGGCCGTGGACCGCATAGGGCTGCTCCATCGACACGATCAGCTACTGGGGGTAGCAACAGATGACCAAGAAGACGCGCATCCGCGTCGCGCGGATAGCCGCTGGTGCGGTTATTGCCGCGGGTGCCTCGCTGACCGCCGCTGGTGCGGCGCAGGCGGCGGGCCTCGGTCTCGGCCTCGGGGTCGACGACACCGAGGTCAGCGTCGGCCTGCACATCGGCGACGACGAGGACGACCCGACCAACCCGGGCGGGGAAGACCCGACCAACCCGGGCGGGGAGGACCCGACGGACGAGCCCACCGATGAGCCGACCGACGAGCCCACCGACCCGGGCACGCCGACCGATGAGCCGACGGACCCGGGCACGCCGACCGACGAGCCCACCGACCCGGGCACGCCGACCGGCGAGCCGACCGACGAGCCCACCGACGGCCCGACGGACACGCCCACCGATGAGCCGACCGACGGTTCCACGGAGGCGCCCACCGGCACCCCGTCCGACCCGTCCTACCCGGACGCCGGTGGCAGTGACAACAACACCGACACCGACAGCGTCGGCAACCAGCCGGTCGAGCAGGGCAAGGGCAAGGACGAGCTCGCCGAGACCGGTGCGGCCGAGACCACGTTCCTGCTGATCGGCGCCGCGACGATGATCGCCGGTGGTATCGGCTTCCGCATCCTGCCGCGTCTGGCCGGCGGCGGTCGTACGGCCGCCTAGTAAGCGCCTGCGGTAGGCCTACGCGCCTGTACGCACAGAGGGACCCGGCCCGCTTCCGCGGGGGCCGGGTCCCTCTGCATGTGGGGGGAACCAACAGGAACGAACCGTCAGGCCGTCGAGTCGGCCGCCTGACGGGGCTCCACGACGGGCTCCGCGACGGGTGCTGCCTCCGTCTTCGCGAAGGCCGGGGCGCCCTGCGCCGGGGCGGCGCTCTCCTTCTTCGCGGAGGAGAAGCTGACGGCGGCGCAGACCAGCGCGATCGCCCCGACCACGTACCAGTTGAGGCCCGGGATGTCGGTGGAGCGCGAGAGGTCGTAGAGCGCGCCCGCGGCGAGCGTGCCGACCATGTTGCCGAAGCTGCGGAAGAAGTGCATGGCGCCCATGGCCCGCGCCAGCCGGTCCGCCGGAATCCGGTCGGCGACCCACAGGTCGAAGGACGGCGTGAACAGGATGTCGCCGAAGACCACGACCAGGCAGCCCACGACCACCCACACCGCGGTCTGACCGGCCCCGAACAGGGCGTACGCCGCCGCCATCGCGAGGAACGCGACGCCCATGACCTGACCGGGCCTCAGGTGCTTGGACATGTAGCGGAAGGCCGGGTACTGGAGCACCAGGAGTGCCAGGCCGGTGATCCAGAAGGGGGTGGAGACCGGCAGGTCCGCGGCGAACTCCTCCATGTGCAGCGGCATGCCGACGAGGAAGCTGATCGACAGGATCCAGAAGACGCTGGAGAGCAGGAAGTAGCTGCCGCCACCGCCCAGTTGCAGGCCCTTGAGGATCGCCACGTTGACCAGCGGCGTCTCCTTCGCCGCCGGGTCGCCCAGGTCGCCCGCGTCGGCCGGGATGAACGAGGCCGCGGCCGCGCAGTAGCCGGCGAACAGGACGAAGACCACCAGGAACAGGACCGTCATGGAGGAGCCGAGGAACAGCCCGCCGATCACCGCACCGGCGATGACACCGAGCTGGCAGGACATCTGGAAGGAGGAGAAGGCCTTGGGCCGGTCCGCCGCCGGCAGGGTGCCGAGGATGTTCTTCAGCCCCGGGAAGGAGATCCCCGAGCCGAAGCCGACGAAGAAGGCCAGCAGGCTGTAGAACGGCACCCCGTCCGCGAAGCCCATCCCGCCGAGTGCGACGGCCTCCAGGGCGATGCCCGCGATGATGCTCGTGCGGGTTCCGAAGCGGGCCGCGACGCCCTCGTAGAAGAAGGTCGCGCTCAGCCGGCCCACGTACGTCAGGAACATCACGAACCCGGCCCAGAAGCCGCTGTACTCCACGCCGAGCGTCGAGATCAGGTGGGGGAACCAGATGTAGTTGCCGATGTGGGCGAGCGCGATGCCGGAGTTGACGCCCAGCAGGACCTTGCGGGTCTGCGGGCTCAGGACATGGCGTTCCTGGCGGCTCATACGGTGACCTTTCCTCGGGTGGGGGTGGAGCGCAGGTCCTGGATGGCCCGCACGAGTGCCGCGCGGTCGACGGCCGTGCCGCGTACGTACGTGGCGCGGGGGAGCTGCGACAGCGGCTGTCCGGCGGCGGCCGGGTCGATCAGGTTGAACGTGGCCGGACTGCCCTCCGCGATGAGGTCCGTGGCGGGCTCACGGCCGGAGAGCTCGTCGAAGAAGCCACGGGCCGTGGTCGTCGCCGTACGCAGCAGCGCCTCGCGCAGACCGGGCTTGCCCAGGTCGTCGCCGGCCAGCAGGTCCAGCTCGCCCTTGAGCGCGTCGCCGTGGAACGCACCGGTGTTGCCGCAGTCCGTGCCGATCAGCAGCGCCCCGCGCTCCAGCGCGGCCAGGCTGTTGTCGCGCATGTTGACCAGCGCCGCGGTCCGGGTGTCCTGGACCTCGTACTGGATGCCGAACGGCTCCTCGATCTTCGATACGAAGTCGAGGTTGGCCAGGTCCTGGGTCTCACGGAAGCCGGGCCGCCGGTACTCGCGCAGGAAGTCCTCGCGCTCCATGATCATGGGGCGCAGACCGCTGAGCGTGGAGACGAACCGGGCGCCTTCGAGCGTCTGCCAGTCCGCCGCCGACAGTCCGACGTCGCGTACCGGGTGGGCGAAGATGCGGAAGCCGAAGGCGTAGGCCTGCATCACCTCGTCGCGGGTGTTGCAGTCGATGACCGCCTTCAGACCGTGCTCGGCGGCCACCCGCGGTACGTGGGCGAGGAGGTTGCCCGGGAGCCGGGAGAAGCGCTTGCTGCTCTCCGGCTGCTCGGCGCCCTCGGTGTACATGACCTTCAGGAAGGTCGCGCCGCGTGCCTTGTTCGCCGCGAGGACCGTGGCGAGGTCGTCCTGCACGCTCAGCATGAAGACGGGCGCGGGGAACTCGACGCCGTGGCCGTAGTGGCCGTCGATGTCCTTGGTCGCGGTGGCGGCGTAACCGCAGTGGACCACCTCGGGCCAGGGCAGGCCCAGCTCCCGCTTGCCCTGCTCCCAGCCGTCCTTGACCAGCGGGAAGCCGAACAGGTCCGTGACGTGGGTGATGCCGTGGTAGAGGTACTGGAGCGCGGAGATGCGCGGGTCGTCGAGCGAGTCGTCGAAGTTGGCCGGGAGCGCCAGGTGGGCGTGCGCCTCGACGAAGCCCGGCCACAGTTCCGGCGTGTCCGCGTCGTTCTCGTCGCGGTCCGCGACGGCGCGGACGGAGGAGAAGTGGCCGTCCTCGACGGTGACGTCGTAGAGGGCGGACGGATCGAGCTCCGGGATCGCGACGCGCATCAGCGGGCCACCTTCACCGAGAGGTTGAAGTCGATGTCGTCGAGGGCGGCCCGGACCCGGCCGGTGGCCTCGTCGCGGTCCTTGCCGGTGTAGATGAGGTGGCCCAGCCAGTCGAAGTTGCTCTTGGACAGCCGGGACACGGTGCGGCCGGGCTTGGCGTACGCCAGTGCCTCCACGAAGCCGGGGGTGCCCTGGAGCTTGTCGAAGCCGATGGAGACGATCTCGCCGTCGACGGGCGAGCCGAACCAGTGGCCGCCCGCGATGACGTCTCCGGGGACGGGCAGTTCGGGCTTCTCGCCGAGCGCCTGGCGGATGACCTCCAGGTAGGCGTTGACGCCGCTGGACAGCTCCATCAGCTGCGGCACGATGCCGCCGGTGAGCCGGCCGTTGACCTCGCACAGCACCGGGCCGCCCTCGGCGAGGATGTACTCGGCGTGGATGAAGCCGAAGTCGACGCCGAGGCCCTTGAGGACCTTCTCGTTCATCGCGAACAGCTCGTCCTGGAGCGGGTGGCCGCGGAAGTAGGTGAGGCCCATCTCGATGAAGTACGGGAAACCGCTCAGGTTGCGGTCGGTGATCCCGAGGTTGACGATCTCGCCGCCCTGGAGCACGCAGGCCTCCACGGAGACCAGCTCGCCCTCGACGAACTCCTCGACGACGATCTCCGGGATGCGGGTCACTCCGCGGCCGTAGTCGTCCACCTTCGCCAGCTCGGCGAGGTAGTCGGTGAGTTCCTGGTCGTTGCGGAGCAGGAGCACGTGCAGGCTGGCGGTGCCGTCGGACGGCTTGACGACGCAGGGGAAGCCGATCTCGTGGACGGCGGCCGCCATGTCCTTCGGGTCCGCGACGGACACGAAGCGCGGCTGGCGCACGTCGGTCTTCTCCAGCGTCAGGCGGGTGCGGTGCTTGTGGCGGGCGTTGAGGGCGCCTTCCACGCTCATCCCGGGCAGTCCGAGCGAGCGGGCCACCGAGGCGGCGTGCACCGTGTGGTACTCGCTGTAGGTCATGACGCCGTGGACGGGCTTCTGCGCGTTGATCTCCTTGGCGAGCCGCTCCAGCTCGTCGATGGAGAAGGCCTCGGTGCTCTTGACGACGTCGCACTTGTCGTGGGCGAACGCGGCCTCGGCCAGCGGCGAGGCGCCGAGGTAGAAGTCCGGGTCGGCGGAGACGAACGTGACGTCGTGGCCCAGCTCCAGGGCGTTGGCGATGCCGGCGATGCCGTTGGGGTTGCATTCGATCATGAGGATGTGCATGGCAAAGTCCTTAGGTTCGGAGGAGTTCGGGGCAGTCCGGAGAGGGTTCAGAGGCAGTTCAGGGGGCGCGCAGCCGGGACGCGGCGGAGAGGACGGCCGGCAGGTCGAAGCCGAGCCGGGCCATCACCTCGTGGTGGTCGCCCCCCTCGGCCGGCCAGGCGTGGCCCGCGTTCACGCCCACGACCTCGCACCGGGGCATCAGCAGGGCCAGCGCCTCGGCGACGCCGCCCTCGCGCCGGTGTTCCTCGACGACCACGAACCTGCTGTGTCTCCCGGCCAGTTCGGCGGCCGACCGGGCCAGGTGGTCGTGGTCCAGGTACACGAGGTGGGCGTGGGCGAGTCCCGGCTCACGCTCCCGTGCTTCGAGCGCGAGGCGGGTGCCCTCCTCGCCCACGGAGACCAGGCAGGGCGCGTCGGCTGTCGCACCGGCGGAGTCCCAGGCGACCAGCGGCAGTTCACCGTCCTGGCCGGGCAGGGAGGTGTACGCCGCGTTGCGCCCGGTGCGGATGTAGTGCGGCTTCCCGGACCGGGCGGCGGCGCGGACGACCGCCCGCATCTCGGCCTCGCCGTACGGTGCCGCGATGGCCACCCCGGGCACGCTGCGCAGGACGGCCAGGTCCTCCAGACAGTGGTGCGTCGTCCCGAACCAGGCCCCGGAGACACCGGCGTACGGCGCGACGACGGTGACCCCCGCGTTCAGATAGCCCAGCGTCAGCTTGAGGCTCTCCGCCGCCCGGAGCGCCGCGAACGGCGCGAAGGTGGAGAGGAACGGCAGGTAGCCGCCCACCGCGAGCCCGGCGGCCATGTCCACCATGGCCCCCTCGGCGATGCCCAGGTTGAAGAACCGGTCCGGATGGGCCCGCTGGAAGGGGTGGTTCTTGCCGCCGAGGTCCGCCTCCAGGCAGAGCACCCGGGGGTCCTCCCCGGCGATCCGGGTGAGTTCGTCGCGGTAGGCGTCCCGGCCCGCGAGGGCCGGCCGGGCCTCCGTGATCGTCGCCGTCATCGGATCGCTCGCTTCCACTTGGCGGCGCGGGCCGCGTCGATGGTGACGTAGTGGGAGGCGGCCTTGCCCTCCACGGCGGGCACGCCCTTGCCCTTGACCGTGTCGGCGATCACCGCGAGGGGCCGGGTGGCCTCCGTACGGTCGCCGGACAGCACCTCGCCGAGGGCGGTGAGGTCGTGTCCGTCGACCTCGGCCGTCTCGAACCCGAAGGCGGCGAAGCGTGCGGCGAGCTCGGGCAGTGGCGAGACGTCCGCGACCATGCCGTCGTTCTGGCCGCCGTTGCGGTCGACGACCAGCACGAAGTTGCCCAGCCGCTGGGCGGCGGCGACCTGGCAGGTCTCCCAGACGAGCCCCTCCTGGAGCTCGCCGTCCCCCGTCACGGCGATGCCGAGGCCCGGCTTCCCGCCGAGCCTGCGGGACATGGCCCAGCCGGCCGCGTACGGCACTCCGTGCCCGAGGCTCCCGGTCGGGAAGCGCACCCCGGGGACCTTGGGGCCCGGATGGCCGGTGTACGGGTGGCCGGCCATGCCGTACAGCGGGGCCGGGTTCTCGGGCAGCACGCCGTTCACGTACAGCGCCGCGTAGAGGCCGGCGGCCGCGTGGCCCTTGCTGAGGACCACCTCGGTGCCGTCACCGGAGGAGGCCCGGTGCAGCGACGCGATCAGGATGTCCAGCACGGACAGGCTGCCGCCGAGGTGGCAGCCGCGCGGGCTCGCCGCCATGTCGACGACCAGCCTGCGGGCCTCCCGCGCCCGCTCGGCCAGCAGGGCGTGCTCGGCGTGCTCGGTGTGCTCGGTGGCGAGGGCACTGTCGACGGGTTCCAGGACGTCGGTCAGCACGGTCATCATCGGCTCCCTTCGGGCAGGGCGAACCAGCGGGCCACCGCGTCGGCCAGGAGCGACCGCGCGGCGCGGTACTCCCCGGCGCCGATGCGTTCCTCATCGGTGTGGTCGAGCGCGGAGTCGCCGGGGCCGTAGGCGACCATCGGCACCCCGCGCCAGGTGGTGGCGAGGGTGTTCATGTCGGAGGTGCCCTTCTTGACCACGAACCTCGGCCGGACGCCGGCCTGTCCGAAGGCACGGCTGAACACCTTCGCCAGGGAGCTCGTGCGGCCCCCGCTGTGCCCGGGGGTGGCACGCTCCACCGCGATCTCCACGGCGTCGCTCCCGTGCGACAGGGCGGCCTCGCGCAGGGCGTCGAGGTCGGCGCCCGGCGGCACCCGGAAGTTGAGGATGCCGACGGCGCGGTGGCGTTCGCGGCCCGTCTCGCAGCGGACGTCGATGAGGGCGCTCAGGGCGTCCGGTGCCTGCTCCAGGACCGAGGCCCTGATGGATGCGACGGCCTCCGTCAATGCGTCCGGCGCGGAGACGGCGTCCATGCCGGCGGAGTGACCGCTGTCGACCCATGCGGTGACCCGGAGCTTGAACAGTCCGTAGTAGCCGAGCGTCAGCTTGTCGCTGCCGCTGGGCTCGCCGATGACGACGGCGTCGGCCGGATAGTGGTCGCGGGCGTGGAAGGCGCCCTTCGAGGAGGAGATCTCCTCCTCGACCGCGCCCACCACCCGCAGCGAGCCGTCCGCGGGGACGTCGGCCGTGGCCAGCACCTCAAGGAAGGCCGCCAGGCTGCCCTTGGCGTCCACGCTGCCCCGGCCGTGCAGTTCGCCCTCGCGCCACTCGGCGGGCCAGTGGTGCGGCACCGTGTCCAGATGGCCGAGCAGCAGCAGGGCGCGGTCCCCGGTGCCCCGGGTCGCCACCAGGTTCCCGACGGCGTCGATCTTGGCGTCGATGCCGCGCTCGGCGCACCAGTCGGCCAGGTAGGCGGCCAGCTCGTGCTCGTCCCCGGAGACCGAGGGCACCCCGACCGTGCGGCCGAGCAGCTCCAGGTCCGTCTCCGGCGCGGTGCCGCGCCAGAACCGGGTCCAGCCGGCCGGCTCGGCCAGCGTGTGCGGGCCGGTGATGGCGATGTCGGCGCTGCCGCCCTCCAGCGCCATCTCGGCGGCCCGTACCTTCTGCCGCATCCTGCCGCCCGCGTACCGGGCCGCCTCGCCCTGGTACGCGTGGGGCAGTGTCGACGCCGGGTCCGAGGGGTCGGTGAGCAGCCCCGCGGTCCCGGTGACCAGGCGCAGATGGTCGGCGCCCAGGGCGTTGGACAGGGCCGCGGCGAGCACGTCGGCATCCACGTTCAGCGGGGCGCCGCCGTCCCGGTCACGTACCGGTGCGGAGAGGCACACCACGTCGTACGCCTCCAGCAGCGCCCGCAGCCGGGCGGTGTCGGCCTCCACCGGTACGCCGGCCCGGTGGTCGCGGACGACCCGGGTGCGGCCCTCGGGGCTCACCGTCTTCAGCGGCCGGTTGGCGCGGCCGGTGACCAGGCCGCCGCGCGCGGCGACCGCGGTGAACACGTCGAGGCCGAGGGCGCGCAGCCCGTCCTCGACGCCGGGCAGGGTGACCCGCTCGTAGGCGTCGACCAGGTGCGTCATCTCGGCGGGCGGGCAGTAGCGCACCGAGTCGCCGTTGGCGAGCCGGAGTTCGGGCATCGGCCGGCCGAGGGCGGCGTAGTGCTGCTCGATGCCGACCGCGCCGCCCGCGACCAGCAGCAGCCGGGCGCCGCGGGCGACGAGGGCCGCCAGTTCGGTGTGGATCGTGCCGCGGTCGAGGGTGGCGCTGCCGACCTTGACCACGTACAGGGGGCGGGTCACGGTGCCACCGCCGCACAGCTCAGCCCGGTCCACTCGGTGTAGCCGAGGGCCAGGTTCATCGCCTGCACGGCCTGGCCGGCCGCGCCCTTGATGAGGTTGTCGATGGCGGCGATGGAGACGCACTGGTCCCCGTCGACGGAGACCGCGACCTCGGCGATGTTCGAGCCGACGACGGCCTTGAGCATCGGGAAGTCCTGCGGGGCCTTCGGCGAGGGCCGTACCCGTACGAACGCCTTGCCCGTGTACGCCTTGGCGTAGGCGCGCTTGACGTCGAGCGGGCTGACGCCCTCCTTGAGCCGGCTGTACGCCGAGATCAGGATGCCGCGCGGCACGTCCAGGCTGTGCGTGGAGAAGCGCAGCTCGGGCGCCGCACCGGTGAAGTGCGTCAGTGCCTGGGTGATCTCCGGCAGATGGCGGTGCCCGTGCAGCTTGTGCACCCGGAAGTTCCCGGAGCGCTCCGCCGGCTGCTCGGAGCCGCCCCGGCCTCCGCCGGTGGAGCCGGTCTTCGCGTCGACCACCACGTCCGCTTCGACGAGGCCGTCGGCGAAGAGCGGGTACAGCGCGTAGACCGTCGCGACGGCCATGCAGCCGGGCAGGTTGATGAACCGGCCCTCCGGCAGGGACTCCGACAGATCCGGTACGAAGTAGAGGAAGTCGTCGGCCGGTGGATGGGCCACCGACGCCGGGTAGTGCTTCGCCCGCTCCTGCGGATTGTCCAGCCGGAAGTCCCCGGCCAGGTTGAGGACGTACTTCGCGCGGTCCGCGATCTGCGGCAGCCGCTCGGGGAGCGCGCCGGTGGGCAGGCACGTGATCGCCACGTCGACCTCGCCCAGCTGGTCCAGCGGACGCAGCTTGATGCCGGTGAGCCGGGGGTGGTTGCGCAGCCACGGGTGGACGGCGCCCACCTGCTTGCCCGCCGCGCGCTCGGCGGAGAGGAACGCGAGTTCCACATGGGGGTGGTTGAGGAGCAGCCGGATGACCTCGCCGCCGGTGTAGCCGCTCGCGCCGATGACGGCGACGCGGATCTTCCGGTCGAGGGAGGGCGGATTCTGGAGTGTCGTCCGCTCAGCCAAGGCGGGCCGCCTTCTCGTAGGGACGGCGGTAGTCGCCGGCCTCGACGAGCTTGCGGATGGCGTCCGGGCGCCGGGCGACCTTGGTGAAGGCGTCCGCGTAGCGCAGGGCCCTCTCGTACTCGACCGGCGAGCGCAGCTCACGGCAGAGGACCAGGGTCGAGTCGAGCATGGCGAGGGTCGCCGGGAAGTCCTCGGGCCGGTGGTCGCGTACGGCGCCCGGGTTGAGCGTGAACGGGTAGCCGTTGCCGAAACCCGCGCGGTGCACGAACGGCAGGTGGCAGGGGATCGGGGTGTTCTGCCACTCCCGGGCGGGTACGCCCTCGGCGACGAGCAGCTCGTGCACGGCCTCCTTGACCGCCCACACCGGGAGGTCGTCGAGGCCGACGGCCTCGGGCAGCAGGGTGATCCGGTACATGTTGTAGGCGTGGACGTGGCCCTCGGGGACGTACGGCGCCCGGAAGAGCCCGGTGGAGTTCAGCGTGTCCGCGATCAGCCGCGAGTTACGGGCCCGGACCTCGTCGTAGTACGGCAGGCGCTCCAGCTGGCTGTGGCCGAACGCGGCGGCGACCCACGACATCCCGTAGTCGATGCCGTTGCGCACGGTGTACTCGGTCGCACGGGTATGGGCCTCCTCGGTGGCGAAGAAGGCGATGCCGCCCTCGCCGCCGAGCGGGAAGTTCTTGTCGGCCATCAGGCTCTGGCCGGCGGCGTCGCCGAACGAACCGGCGATACGGTCACCGATGCGGGCCGAGTGGGCGTGCGAGGCGTCCTCGACGAGCGCGATGCCGTGCTTGTCGGCCAGGGCGCGCAGCGCGGGCACATCGGCCGGCAGGCCGTGCACGTGCACCGGCATGATGGCGCGGGTCCGGTCCGTGACCGCGGCCGCGGCGGCCGCCGGGTCCATGCAGTACGTCCGCGGGTCGATGTCGACGAACACGGGGATCGCGTGGGCGGCGACGACGGCCTGCGCGGTGGCGATGAAGGTGAACGCCGGGACGATGACCTCGTCCCCCGGCCGAACCCCCGCGCCGACGAGGGCCAGGTGCAGGCTCGACGTGCCGCTCGCGGTGGGCAGCGCGTACGCGGCGCCCACATAGGAGCGGTAGGCCTCGGCGAAGTCGGCGACGACCTTCTCGGGCGCTCTCCGCTGGGAGAGCATCAGGTTGAAGACGTCCTCCTTGGTGATGACCGGGAAGAGCGTGCGGCGCAGCTCCTTGGGGATCAGCGCCTCGCCGCCGAGGGCGGCCAGCTCCGAGGCGACCTCCTCGGCGGAGGGCAGCGGGAGCGGGGCGGACGGGAAGTCGGTGATCATGACGGGGCTCCGGTGGTGAGGGGACGCACGGCCTGGCTGAGGGCCATACGGGCACAGGCCGCTACGAGCGGGCTCAGCCGGTAGTTGAACTGCACGCCGGGGATCAGATCCGTCTCGGACTCCTCCTGGGTCCACATCGTGCGGAGGTCGTACGCGCCGAAGATCTTGAGCCGCTCGGCACGCGCCCAGACGGTGCGGTCGTCGGTCAGTACGGCGGCGGCGGGGCCGAAGCCGAGTCCGGTGAGGTCGACGACCAGGGCCGGCGCCCGCAGGGCCCTCGCCCGCTCGTCGAGCAGATGGGCCCGGCCGGCGTCCAGCGCGATGTGCTCGAAGGCGGGCGGACCCGGCTCGTCCGCCACCTCGACGCCGAGCCAGGCCAGGAACGCGGCGTCCTTCGGTGACAGCTCCGGCACGCTGACGGTGTCGCCGTGCCCGATGCCCTGTCCGGCGAGCGCCGCGTGGACGGCGGCGCTGCGGCTGTTGACGAGCACCGCGTGCGCGCGCCCGGTCCGCTTGGTCAGCAGACGTTCCAGGCCGGGCAGTTCGCGGTCGCTCTTCTCGATGCTCATGACCACACCGGAGGTCATCACCCGGGTGAGCACGGTGGCTGTGTCGAACAGTTCCATGAGATCTGTCTTCCTTCGTGTCACGCGGCCGCGGGAAGCGGGGTGTCGCTGCACAACTCCGCGATGTACGCGGCCAGATGGCCTGCCACATTCACGCCGTGAACGGCGGACGAACGGGCGAAGTCGGGATTCGCGTTCACTTCGAGGACCAGGAGTTCGCCGGTGGCGAGGTCCTCGATGAGGTCGATTCCGTAGAAGCCCTCACCCAGGGCGTCGACGACCTGGGCGCAGAGCTTCTCGATCGGGCCGGTGATCTCCAGGCGCTCGATCCGGGCGCCCAGATGGGTGTTGGTCCGCCAGTTGTCCGAGACCCGCTGGATGGCGACGACAGGGGTGCGCCCCACCACCACAACCCGCAGGTCGTGGCCCGGCTTGTCGATGTACTGCTGCACCAGGACGGGGAACAGCTTGCCGCCGGCGTCCGCCGACTCGCGTCCGCCGACCCACGCCTCCAGCGAGTCGTCGTCGGTGACCTTGGTGACTCCGCGCCCCCAGGAACCGCTGACCGGCTTGATGACCGTCGGCAGCCCGAGCTCCGCCACGGTCCTGCGCACCTGGTCGTAGCTGAAGGTGTGACGGGACACCGGGTGCGGGATGCCGTGCCGGGCGAACAGCAGGGCCTGCAGGCCCTTGTCGTTGCAGGTCTCGATGGCGGACGCGCGGTTCAGCGCCGTCACACCGGTGAACTCCAGCCGGCGGGCGACCCCGACCGCCTCGCGGTGGGACAGGTTGCGGACCACGGCGAAGGCGGGCGGGGGCGTCACCCCCGACACCACCTCGGCGAGGTCCTCCGCCAGCAGCGGCCGGACGTTCAGTCCCTCGTCGCGCAGTGCGTTGAGGAGGAGCTTCTCGTCCGGCCGCAGCATGGTGACCGAGAGCAGTACCTCGGGGGCGTCGATCACTCGCCCCAGTCCTCTTCGACCTCGGGGGCCAGGGCGACCCGTACGGTGGCGTCGCTCTTCTCCACGACCTCGTGCTCCTGCCCGCAGGCACCGCACGCGGTTATCTCGCCCCGCTCCCAGTCGTCCTGGATCTCGAAGTCCGTGTCGCACACGAGGCACTGCGGTACGGAAATGGTTGCAGGCATTGCGGTCCTCTCGTCTCGTCGGGCACCGGACCGGTGACCGCAACGAACATCCCGTTCCCGTGACGAGGCGGCAAAGGGCGAACGGGAATTCCGTCAACTGCCCGGGAATAAGTCACCTGTGCGCCGTGGGACTGACGGAGAACGGCGGACCTGACCGAGGAACGGGGGACCTGACGGAGAAGCCGGGCGGCGCTGTCGCGCGCGTGCGGGCTCCTCTAATCTCGGCTCCCATGATCAGCCCCATGGCAGCCGCGCTGTTGCGGCAACTGGCCGCCGAAGGCGTGGCCGGCTGGCTGGCGGAAGACGCTTCGGCACCCTTCGCACCGGCCCGGCTGCGCCGGCTCACGGCCGACGGGAACTTCAGCGGCCTGGTTTCCACGGCCGGTTCCGCCGACGCCGTGCGCGAGGCCTGCGACGCGCTCCTGCGGGTGTACGACGCGGGCGACGGCGACGCGGGGCTGGTGTCCGCCGCCGTACGGCCCGACACGGTCCGCGCGGTCGACAGGCCCAACCTGCTGGTACGCCTCACACCCGACGGCCCCGGACTCCGCGCGGTGACCGCGACGGTGGCCGCCGGGCTGGGCGTCGACGTCTCGCCCGTCCGCTCGCTGGACGGCTGCGTCGAGGCCATGGACGCGTATTTCAGCGGTCTTGAGCTGGCGCTCGCCGCGGGGCTGAGCCTGGGCCGGCTGGCCGCCGTCATCTCGGTGCCGGTGGGAGAGATCGACGCGGAGGCCGACGCCCGGCTGACCCGGCTGGGCTCCCCGGAGGCCCTGCGGCACCGTCGTACGGCCGCCCTGGCGGTGGCCAGGCTGGCGTTCCGGGTGCGTGAGGAGCGCCTCGGCGGGGAGTGGTGGCGGGTGCTCCGTGCCGCGGGCGCGCGGCCCCCGCGCCTGCTGTGGACCGCGCCGCTGCCGCACCAGCTGACCGCGCTGGTGGGCTGGCGGACCGGGCAGGCGGTGTCCCCGGAGCGGCTGGAGGCAGCCGTCGTCCACGGTCCGCCGAACGGTGACACGCTGCTGAAGGCCGAGGAGGCGGGGCGTGCCGCCCTGGCGGCCCTCGACGGCGTCGGCGTCGACATGGCTGAGGTGTTCCGGGCGCCCGGCCACGCCGACCCTTGCTGACCAGCGCGTTCACCACCCCCTGTGGTTGACCGATTCCGCTCGCAGGTTTTAGGTTCACGGAGGGACGTTCGCGGTCCTACGTCCCGGAGACCCCGGGGCGGCCCTGGGGGAGGGAACGACCGGTGCCGAGCGAGGACCACGCAGTACGTGACGCCCTGTTCGGGCTGTTCGAGTTACTGGCCACGGAGGCACCTCCCGAGCACTTCGAGGAAGTGATCCGCACCGCCCTGCCCGACCGCGGTGACACCGAGTCCGCCGCGCTGCTCGACCGCGCCAGAGGTCTCGCCCTCGACATCCACAGCCTCTTCGCCCGCCGGCACCAGCGCGAGGCCGGACTCGCCGCCCTGGTCGACACCGCGAGGGAACTGACCCTCCCCTACGAGCTGGACGTGCTGCTGAAGGTCGTCACCCGCCGCGCCCGGCTGCTGCTCAACCTCGACATGTCGTGGATCAGCTTCCACGACCCGGCCGAGGACTGTTCGTACGTCCGGGCCGCCGACGGGCACGCGTCCGCGATCACCGTGGGCTTCCGGATCGCCGAGGCCGGTGGTCCGGGCAGCCGGCCCGGCACACCGGCGGCCCCGTTCTGGTCCCCGGACTTCCTCGGCGACGACCGCTTCCCGCACTCCGGGGCGATCGACGACGTCGTACGCGCCGAGAGGCTGCGGGCCTTGATGGCGGTGCCGTTGCACGACGGGAACCACGTCTTCGGGTCGCTGTACGTCGCCGACCGCAAGGTGCGCCACTTCGCGCCCGACGAGATCACCCTGATGTCCTCGCTCGGCGACCTGGTCTCCGTGGCGATCAAGAAGGCCCGGCTGCTCGACCGGGCCAGGGACGAGATATCCGAGCTGGAGCTCGACTCCTCGCGGGCCATGGACTTCTTCTCCGCGGCGCGCCATCTGCGCGAGACACAGAGCCGCCTGATCGACCTCGTGCTGCGCGGCCGTGACCTGCACGAGCTCACCGCCGTCGCGGCCGGGGCCCTCGACGGCGTCCTGCTCGTACGCGACGTGGCCGGGCGTGAGCTGGCGGGCGCGGGCGTGGTCCCCGGCCTCGACGAGGACGAGCTGCTCAGGACGGTCCTGGACGCGCACACCGAGCGGGCCCCGGTCCGGTCGGCCGAGGGCCTGTGGTGCTGCCCGGCGACGGCGGGCGACGAGATCCTCGCCACGCTCGTGTTCGCGCCACGGGAGGCGTCCACCGACATCACCGCCCAGCTGCTGAGGATCGTCGCCCAGGCCACCGCGGTCCTGCTCCAGGTGCAGCGCAGCGCGGCCGCCGCCGAGGGGCAGATGCGCGACCAGCTCTTCCACGAGCTGCTCAGCTCCTCGCAGTACACCCCCGCGCAGCTCGCCGAACGGGCCCGCAGGCTGGCCGTGGACCTGACGGAGCCTCATGTGGCCGTGGTGGCACGTCCGGAGGGCGGGGCGCAGGGCAAGGCCGTCGTCTGGGCGTCCTCGTACGCCCACCGGCTCTCCGGGCTGAAGACCACGGACGGCGGCTGCATCGTCCTGCTGCTGCCCGGCACCGATCCGGGGGCGGCGGCGCGCAGGGTCTCGCGCGAGCTGTCCCCGGTGCTCGGTCACCCGGTGACGGCCGGCGCGGCCGGACCGATCACCAGTGCCGGGTCGATCGTCCCGACGTACCAGGAGGCGAGGCGCTGCCTGGACGCGCTGACCGCGCTGGGCGGCGACGGCGCCACCGCGTCGCCCCAGGAGCTGGGCTTCCTCGGCATGCTCCTGTCCGAGCGGCCGGACACCGTCGCCTTCATCACCTTCACCATCGGGCCCGTCCTGGACTACGACAGCCGGCAGTGCACCGAGCTGGTGCGCACCCTGGAGGCCTACTTCGCCTCGGGGAACAGCCCCACGCGCGCGGCCGAGAGCCTGCACGTGCACCCCAACACCGTCTCGCGCCGGCTGGAGCGCATCACCGATCTCATGGGCGCGGGCTGGCAGGAGCCGGTGCGCGCCCTGGAGGTCCAGCTCGCCCTGCGGCTGCACCGCGCCCGGCACACGCTCCGCAAGGGCGGCGAGCTGCCTCAGGCCGAGGCGCCCGCGACGTAAGGGCTGGTCAGGCGCGGGGGCCGGGCCGTGCGGAGCTGCACCGGCACGGGTGGGAGGGAAGGGACCAGCGTGGGCCGGGACCCGCGCGGCGTGGTCTCGCCCCAGCCCGTCCCGCCCAGCAGCGCCGCCGCGTGGGCGACGGAGGCCAGCGTGATGTGCCGGTGCCAGCCGCGGAAGGAGCGGCCCTCGAAGTCCCGCAGCCCGACGCGCTCCCCGACCTCGGTGAAGTCCCGCGAGACCCGGCGGGCGAGCCTGCTCATCCGCAGCAGCGCGGGCACCGGGGCCTGCGTCATGTCGGTGAGCAGCAGCTCCCCGGCCGGCCGCAGCGGATCGTTCCACACCCCGAGCAGGAGCAGGCTCCGCCCTCCCCGGTCCTGCGCGTCCGCCCGGGCGAACGGGGCCCGCTGCCCGAACACCACCCGCACGGCGACGACCAGCGCGCTCGATCCGCCCCAGCGGACGGGGTGGCGCAGGCCCTTGACCGCCTCGACGATCTGCTGGGCGGACACCGCGCCCGCGCCGTAACCGGGAAGGGCCGGATCGGCCACCGCCAGCCGGCTCGACGGCCCGATCCTCGCGAGTACGGGGACCCCCGCGTCCCCGAACTCCCGCATCAGCATGGGCAGGTCGTGCCCGCCGGCGTTCAGCAGCAGCGGCCTGGGCGGCACCGGCCAGCGGTCCATCGTCTCCCGCACGGTCGCCACCGCGCACTCGTCCCGCGACTCCGCGACGGTCTCCGCGGGGATGTCCGCGCGCCGCCGCCTGGAGGTGTCCTGCAGCCAGCACTCCGGCAGGTGCAGCCGCCAGTTGACGGGGACGCTCATCTCCTCCGAGGCGAACCACAGGCCGTAGGCCCGCTGGCCCGGCGCCTCCCCGGTCGCCGGGGACCCCGCCGCCACCCCCACCGACTGGTCACCGGCCTTGGGGATGGACATCTGCTGCAGCGCCCAGGCCTGGGGCGGCACGGTCCGCTGCACATAGCAGGCCAAAGCCTCCCGGACGGGCGCCCAGTCCCAGGTGGAGCTGGAGATGAAGTGCTGCAGGCTCTGCTCGGCGGCCGAACCGCCCACGAGCGAGGCGACGTTACGCATGGTCTTGCGTCCGCCCACGGTCAGCAGCCCGCGCAGGTACTGCTCCCCCTTCGCCCGCTGGTCCCTCCTCCGCAGCGAGGCGGAGAACACCGCGGCGGCGAGCTCGGAGACCACATCGGACGGCCCGGCGCCGTCCGGGAAATCGGCGAACACATCCTTGGTCTGATTCAGGGCTCCACTCATACGCCAACGGTGGCCCCCGCAGGGGCCGGCGGACGAGGTGCGCCGGGCACCAGATCGCTCCCGGCGATGGTGGTCCGGCCACCACTGGGCCGCGGTGCCGTGGCCCCGAACTCCCCTGACGCGGCCGTGCGCGGTGTGGCCGGGCCACCGCCCGTACCCACCGAGGTGACGGATCACGTGACGGAACACCTGACGAAGTCACCCGCATCTGACGGGGCGCGGCGGACCGGCTGTCGTCCCCGGGCGCGGGTGCGGAGAGTGGGCCCACGACACCCTCGCGGGTGTTCCCTCACCCCCTGGAGCACATGCCATGCCTGAAGCCGGCAGCGGTACCGCTGTACGTCCGGGGCCCGGGGCCCTGCCCGCCTCGGCGAGCGGTGCACCGCTCGCCGAGGCGGTGCTCTCCGTGGCCCGCCGGGACATCGCCTCGTTCCACGCCCTTCCCCTGTCCCACGGCGGGTCCATCCGCAACTCGAAGATCCGTGATGTCTACGAAGCGCTGTTCGGCCAGGCGCAGCTCGCCTCGGAGGTGTCGTACAGCGGCACGATGCTCGACTCGTTCTTCCGCCCGCGCGGGCCCCTGCGTGCCGCCCAGCAGCTCGCGGCGGCAAGCTTCGGCGCCGACTCCACCACCTTCCTGTCCGCCGGGACCAGCACCGCCAACAGGGTCGCCCTCGGCGCCCTGGTGCCGCGCGGCGGCCGGGTGCTCGCCGACCGCAGCTGCCACCAGTCGGTGCACTTCGCGCTCGGTGACATGAACGCCACCACGGAGTACGCACCGATGCGCCGCTGCTGCGCCGACTGCCCGCGGACCTTCGCGGATCTGCGGCAGCTGCTCGACATGTTCGCGCTCGCCGTCGCCGAAGGCGTGCCGTACGACACGGTGGTGCTGTCCGCCGTCTCCTACGACGGCGTCCGCTACGACATGCCGGCCCTGCTCGCCGCGCTGGCCGAGCTGCACCCCGGGGTGTCCGTCCTGGTCGACGAGGCCTGGGGCGCCGTCCACCGCTTCCACCCCCGGCTGCAGCCGCTGACCGCTCTGGAGGCGGTGCGCGGACTGCGCGTGTCCGACCCCGGGCTGCCGATGACGGTCGCGGTCACCCACTCCGCGCACAAGTCCATGTCGGCGCTGCGGCAGGGCTCGTACCTGCATCTGATGGGCGACGGCGAGATGCAGGAGTCGATCGCGCAGGCGCTGTTCCAGCACCACACCACCTCGCCGAGCTGGCCCGTGCTGGCCAGCCTCGACCTGGCCAGGCTGCAGGCGGAGGCGGAGGGCGAGGCGCTGCTGGACCGCTCACTGAACCTGGCCAGGACCCTGCGCGAGGAGATCCGCACGGACCCCCGGCTCTCGGCGTACCGGACGCTCGGCCCCGAGGGGCACCTGAGCGATCCCGGTCTGCTGGTCCACGACGACCCCACCCGGGTCCTGGTGGACATCGGCGCCCTGGGCATCACCGCCGCGGAGTTCCGCCGCATCCTCTTCGACGAGTACGCCCTGTACGTCGCGCGGGAGAGCGGTGACGCGGTCGTCTTCCACGTCCACATCGGTGTCGACGAGGGGATCCTGCTACGGCTGCTGGACGCCCTGCGCACGGTCCAGCGCACCTACCGGGCCACCACCGAGGCGCTGGCGGGGGACGTGGCCGAACACTTCATCATCGCGTACCCGCCGGGCATCCCGATCACCGTGCCCGGCGAGAAGCTCTCGGACCGCACCCGCGGCGAACTCGACGCGCTGCGCACCAGCGGCGTCGAGATCTACACGCTGCGCCAGGGACGTACGGCGGCGGTCTCCCCTGTCGGCAGGACGACGGACACCGTGGCCTCGGTGGATACGGAGTGAACAGATGCTCAAGCTCGCGGACATCCGCAGGAACGCCGCCCGGCATCCGGACGGCATCGCGATCGTCGACGGCCCGACCCGCCTGACCTGGCGGCAGTTCGAGGACCGTACGAGCCGGGTGACGGCCGGACTGCACGCGCTCCTGCCCCCTGAACGCCCGGCCCGGGCGGCGTTCGCCGCCGGGAACAGCTGGCAGCTCGTCGTCGTCATGGCCGCCTGCGCGAGCCTGGGCATCCCCTGTGTCGGCCTCGACCACACTGCCACCCCCGAGGCGACGGCGCACGCCCTGGCGCAACTGCGGCCCACGGTGCTGATCAGCACAGCCGCGTGCCGGCCCCTGCTGGAGCGTGCGGGGGTGCCCGGCGGCGGCGACGGCGTGCTCGCCGTGCACCTGGACGGCTCGACTGATGGCACCCCCACGTACGCCTCCCTCGCGGCCGCCGAACCGCGCGAAGTGGCGCCGGTGGACCAGCCGTTCGCGACGTACTGCTTCACCTCGGGCACCAGCGGCAGGCCCAAGATGGTGATCCGGAACTTCTCGTTCGAGGAACGCCGACTCGCCACCCTGGTACGCCAGTTCGCGTTCGGCCCGGACGACGTGCATCTGGTGACGGTCCCGCTGTACCACTCGTCGGGTCCCGGCTGGGCGCGGGTCTTTCTGGCCCGCGGCGGCAGGATCGTCCTGTGCCCGCAGGGGGACGGGGCGGACATGGCCCGGCTGATCCGGGCGGAGGGCGTCTCCACCACCTTGATGGTCCCGCCGGTCCTCGCGTCCCTGGTCTCGCATCCCGACTCCCGTGGGCTGGCCGACACCTCCCGGCTGCGGTTCGTGCTCTCCGGCGGCCGTCAGCTCAACCGGTGGCTGATCGCCACGGCCTGGGAGCGCCTCGGGCCGGTGCTGCACCTGTACTACGGCACGACCGAGACCGGTGTGAACACCCTGATCACCCCGGACGAGCTGCACACCGCCCCCGGCAGGGCGGGTCGCGCCTGGGAGGGGAGCACGCTCGCGGTGGTCGACGCACAGGGGCACCTGCTCCCGCCGGGCGTGCGCGGACGCGTCGCCATCGCGAGCTACCAGCTCATGGACGACTACGCCGCCGAGCTGCCGGTCTTCCTGGAGCTCGACCCGGGCGACGGCGAAGGC
This sequence comes from Streptomyces sp. NPDC102451, assembly GCF_044765485.1. Taxonomy (NCBI): domain Bacteria; kingdom Bacillati; phylum Actinomycetota; class Actinomycetes; order Kitasatosporales; family Streptomycetaceae; genus Streptomyces; species Streptomyces sp. NPDC102451. The sequence continues at coordinate 78,652 of NZ_JBIWKD010000005.1, forward strand.
CCCCGGCGCTTCCTGCTCACCGGCGACAGCGGGGTGCTCGACGAGCAGGGGCACCTCGAACTCACCGGCCGTACGGACGGTGTCTCCAAGGTGGACGAGACCGCCCCGCTGGACGTGAACGTCTTCGGCCTGGAGTACGACCTGATGGACCTGCCCTGTGTGCGGGACACCGCCGTCCTCCGTGTCGACCTGCCCACGCTCGGTGACGCGCTGGTGGTGCCTGTCGTCCCGGTCTCCCCGGAGCGTGAGCCGGGGGCGCTCAGGGCCGTACGGGCGGCGTGCGCCGGCCGGGTGCCCTGTCTGCCCGCGCACGTCCTGCCGGTCCCGTCCATCCCGTACAGCCCGACGGGCAAGGTGCGGGCCGGTGAACTGCTCGACGCGGTGCTCCCGCGCGTGCTCACGGGAGAGGCGGAGAGTTAGAGGCGTGCGGTGACCGGCGGTGACCCTCCGGTCACACGGCCTGGTGCACGAGCAGGGCCAGGGCGGCCGTCAGGATCACCATGAGGGCGATCAGCATCGCCGGATTCAGCCCCGCGAACGGACCCTCCTCCTGCATGCGCTCCCGGCTCGCCCGGCAGACGCGGCAACGACCCTCGCTGACGGGAGCCGCGCAGTTCGCGCACACCAGTCGGTCATAGGTCATGCGCTTTCCTCCTCCCGCGCGGCGGAGCCGCATATGCCTTCTCTCCGCACAACGCTTTGGGAAACCCAACCGTTCCCCTACCACTGTGCCAGGTCGCGGGGCATTCGGCGCGCCCCACCGGGCAAGGTCCGGCACGCCCCGGTTCGTACACCTTCGCGTTCCGTCACATAACGCCCATTGCCGGACGCCGACTGCACGCGTCAGCCCGGTTCGCGTATGGTCACGCTCACCTACCCCCGGCCGACCGTGGTGCATCCGTGATCCGATTCGACAACGTCTCCAAGACCTACCCGAAGCAGAGCCGCCCAGCTCTCCGGGACGTCTCACTCGACATCGAGAAGGGCGAGTTCGTCTTCCTGGTGGGCTCCTCCGGCTCCGGCAAGTCCACCTTCATGCGGCTCATCCTCCGGGAGGAGCGCGCCAGTCAGGGCATGGTCCACGTGCTCGGCAAGGACCTCGCCCGGCTGTCCAACTGGAAGGTGCCGCAGATGCGCCGCCAGCTGGGCACGGTCTTCCAGGACTTCCGGCTCCTCCCCAACAAGACCGTCGCCGAGAACGTGGCCTTCGCGCAGGAGGTCATCGGCAAGCCGCGCGGCGAGATCCGCAAGGCCGTGCCGCAGGTCCTCGACCTCGTGGGTCTCGGGGGCAAGGAGGACCGGATGCCCGGTGAGCTCTCCGGTGGTGAGCAGCAACGTGTCGCCATCGCGCGGGCGTTCGTCAACCGCCCCATGCTGCTCATCGCGGACGAACCGACCGGAAACCTCGACCCGCAGACCTCCGTGGGCATCATGAAGCTGCTGGACCGGATCAACCGGACCGGCACCACCGTGATCATGGCGACCCACGACCAGAACATCGTCGACCAGATGCGCAAGCGCGTCATCGAGCTCGAGCAGGGCCGTCTCGTCCGTGACCAGGCGCGTGGCGTCTACGGCTACCAGCACTGAGCATCGAGTACTGAAAGGACGCCATGCGCGCCCAGTTCGTCCTGTCGGAGATCGGCGTCGGTCTTCGTCGTAACCTCACGATGACCTTCGCGGTCGTGGTCTCCGTCGCCCTCTCGCTCGCCCTGTTCGGCGGCGCGCTGTTGATGCGCGAGCAGGTCAGCTCGATGAAGACCTACTGGTACGACAAGGTCAACGTCTCGATCTTCCTCTGCAACAAGAACGACGCCAAGGACGTGCCCAAGTGCGCCAAGGGTGCCGTCACGGCGGAGCAGAAGAAGGAGATCAAGGCCGACCTGGAGAAGATGGAGGCCGTCGAGAAGCCGGTCCTCTTCGAGACGGTCGACCAGGCGTACAAGCACTACCAGGAGCAGTTCGGCGACTCGCCGATGGCCGGCAACATCACGCCGGACCAGATGCAGGAGTCGTTCCGCGTCAAGCTCAAGGACCCGCAGAAGTACAAGGTGGTCGCGACGGCCTTCGCGGGCCGTGACGGGGTGCAGTCCGTCCAGGACCAGCGCAGCATCCTGGACAACCTCTTCGGGCTGATGAACGGCATGAACGTGGCCGCGATCTTCCTGATGGGGCTGATGCTGGTCATTGCGCTGATGCTCATCGTGAACACCGTCCGCGTCTCGGCGTTCAGCCGGAGACGGGAGACGGGCATCATGCGGCTGGTGGGGGCCTCGGGCTTCTACATCCAGATGCCGTTCATCATGGAGGCCGCGTTCGCCGGCCTGATCGGCGGACTGCTCGCCTGCGTGATCCTGATAGCGGCGCGGTACTTCCTGATCGACGGCGGACTCGCGCTCCAGGAGAAGCTGAACCTGATCGACTTCATCGGCTGGGAAGCGGTCCTCACGAAGCTCCCGCTGGTCCTCGCGATCGGGCTGCTGATGCCCGCCGTTGCCGCTCTCTTCGCATTGCGCAAGTACCTCAAGGTGTGACGAGCGCCCCGTCCCGCATGCGGCCAACGAACCGTGTGCGGACGGGGCGTTGTCCTACACTCGGCCACATGCCGGGCCTTACGTACCATTTGAAACCCCGCGGTATCTGCCGCGGGGCGGCCCTGACGTTGGTGTTCGCGAGCGTGCTGGCCACCGCCGCGGCCACCGGGTCGCTGCCCCGCAAGGACGCGGAGGGCACGGAGATAAGGACCCGCGCGGTCTCCTCCACCGTCGGTTCCGTGGACCGCGAGGAGATCGCCGACGCGGTCGTGGACGCGGAGGCCGAGGGCAAGTCCGGCACGGACGCGGCCGAGGAGGTCGTCAGCCGCAGCGGGGACCGCTGGGGTGCGGTGTACGACGAACGGGAGTACGAGGAGTTCGAGCGGGCCCTCGACGGCTCGTACACCGGGGTGGGGATCTCCGCCCGCCGCTCGGCCCGCGGTGAGGTCACCGTGACCGGGGTCCAGCCGGGCGGACCGGCGGACCTCGCGGACGTACGCAAGGGCGACCTGCTGCGCACCGTGGACGGCCGCCCGGTCGAGAAGCGCCCCGTCGCCGAGGTGGTCGCCCTGCTGCGCGGGGACCGGGTGAAGGCGCCGGAGGGCTCCGAGGTGGCCCTCGGGCTGAGCCGCGGCGGGCACTCCTGGACCGCGGCCCTGCGCAGGGCCCGCCTCAGCACGGATCCGGTGAGCGTGCGGCGCCTCGGCCAGGACCCGTCCTCGGCCGTGCTGATCAGGGTCGCCGCGTTCACCAAGGGCGCCGGCGCCGCGGTCCGCGACGCCGTGGACGAGGCGCCCGGGGACGCCGGGATCCTCCTGGACCTCCGGGCCAACTCGGGCGGTCTGGTCAGCGAGGCCGTCACCGCCTCCTCCGCCTTCCTGGACGGCGGGCTCGTCGCCACGTACGACGTCCACGGTGAGCAGCGCGCCCTCTACGCCGAGCCCGGCGGGGACACCGACCGGCCCGTGGTCGTCCTGGTGGACGGCGGCACGATGAGCGCGGCCGAGCTCCTGACCGGGGCGCTGCAGGACCGGGGGAGGGCCGTGACCGTCGGATCGCGCACCTTCGGGAAGGGCTCCGTGCAGCTGCCCAGCAAGCTCCCGGGCGGTTCGGTGGCCGAGCTGACCGTCGGGCACTACCGCACTCCGGCGGGCCGCAGCGTCGAGGGAAGCGGCATCACACCGGACGTCGGGGCGGGTCCGGAGGCCCAGCAGCGGGGCGAGACGGTATTGAGTGGCCTCGGGGGTGGGTCGTAGTGCGAAAATGACCGCACTATGGCCAAGGAAAAAGACACCGGGCGCAAGATGATTGCGCAGAACAAGAAGGCGCGGCACGACTACCACATCCTCGACACCTACGAGTGCGGTCTCGTGCTCATGGGTACGGAGGTCAAGTCGCTGCGGATGGGCAGGGCGTCGCTGGTCGACGGCTTCGTCCAGATCGACGACGGGGAGGCGTGGCTGCACAACATCCACGTCCCGGAGTACGTGCAGGGCACGTGGACCAACCACGCGGCCAAGCGCAAGCGCAAGCTGCTCCTGCACCGGGCCGAGATCGACAAGCTCCAGGCCAAGTCGCAGGAGACGGGCCACACGATCGTGCCGCTCGCGCTGTACTTCAAGGACAGCCGCGTCAAGGTCGAGATCGCGCTCGCCAAGGGCAAGAAGGAGTACGACAAGCGCCAGACGCTGCGCGAGAAGCAGGACACGCGGGAGACGAACCGCGCGATCTCGGCGGCCCGCCGCCGGCAGCGCAGCGCATAGCCGCCGTGCGGCCCGGGTCCCGCGCCCCGGAGCCGCAGGAATACGGTGGCATCCGCGTGCGTTGGTCACGTACGATGGGCGTGCACCCCACAGAGGGCGCACGATTGAAAAATCAACATGGGGATGATCGGTTTCGACAGCGGATGTCGAAGCAGGGGAAGCGAGTCGAGGAAGCGGCAATGATCTCGTAAACCATATGTCGCAAACAATAATCGCCAATTCCAAGCGCGATTCCTCCGCCTTCGCCCTCGCTGCCTAATTAGCAGCTAGCGAAGACTCTGCGGAGTGTCAGCCCGGGGGTGATCCCGACCCGGATCCTGGCATCAACTAGGGATCTAAACTCCTGAGCCCGGTCACGGGGCCCAGGAGGAAATCAAACAGTGACTGGGCCTGTCGGAGGCTTGTTCGCGTGACCTCCGGGGCCGAGAAAAGCGTAGTGAACTGCACTCGGAGAAGCCCTGGTTCCGCACCGTTGGACGCGGGTTCGATTCCCGCCATCTCCACAATTCCCATGTGAACGAGGACCCCGTTGCCCCTGGCAGCGGGGTCCTCGTTTGTCTGCGTGCGCTCCCGCGCGTTCAGGCTCTGCGCGTTCCCACGGCCGCGACGGCCAGGGCCAGGGCCGCCGCGCACATCGGTGCCGCGTATCCGGTCACCGTCCCGGCGTGCTCCACCGTCCAGCCGCCCGCCGCGGAGCCCGCCGCTATGCCGCCCAGCAGCGCGGTGACGGCGAGCGTCATGCCCTCGTTGAGCTGCGCCTGCGGGGTGAGCCGCTGGATCAGCGTCATGCCGGTGACCATGGTGGGCGCGGTGGCCGCCCCCGCCAGCAGCAGGCAGCCCGCGAGGACGAGCAGCGAGTCGCTCGTGGCCGCGGCGATCAGCGGGAGGGACATCAGCGCGGTCATCCCCGCCAGGCAGAGCAGCAGCCTGCGCCCGACGGCCGCCGCCGGGCGGAGCGACCCGTACAGCAGCCCGGCCACGCAGGAGCCGCCGGCCTGGAGTGCGAGGATCGCGCCCCCGGCGTGGGCGATGGAGACGACCTCCATCGCGCCGAAGACCGCCCCGGTCGCGAGGAAGACGGCGAGCAGCGCGGGGATGCCCGGCGTCCGCAGGGGAGAGGCGGCCGGCGTGCGGGGGGCCACCGGCGGCTCGGTCGCGCGCTGTGCGGCGAAGAGCAGGACACCGGTCATGAGCAGGATCGCGCCGGTGAGCGTGCCGGCCTCCGGGAAGAGCGCCCCGCACAGGGACGCGGCGAGGACCGGGCCGAGCATGAAGCACAGCTCGTCGGCGGCCTGTTCGAAGGAGTTCGCGGTGTGCAGGGCCGCCGGGTCGCCCCGGTGCAGATGGGCCCAGCGGGCCCGGGACATGCCGCCGGTGTTCGGGGTGGTGGCCGTCGCGGCGTAGGCGGCGAAGAGGGTCCAGACCGGTGCGCCGTAGTGCACGCAGAGGACCAGGGCCAGCGAGCCGAGCGCCGCGACCGCGGTGGCGGGCACGGCGATCCTGGCCTGGCCGTACCGGTCGACGAGGCGCGCCGTCCAGGGGGCGACCACGGCGGTCGCCGCCAGCCCGGTCGCCGTCACGGACCCGGCCAGGGCGTACGAATCGTGCGCCCCGGCGATCATGATGACGGCGCTGACGCTGAACATCCCCATGGGCAGCCTGGCGAGGAGGTTGCCCGCGGTGAACGCGCGCGCCCCCGGGGTGGCGAGCAGGCGCAGGTACGGATTGGACGGGGCGAGGGCGGGCGGGGCGTCGGCGAGGGCCGGGGCGGCGGTCTTCTGAGGCACGTGTCCAGCCTCGGTCCGGGCGGCCGGTGGCGTCCAACACCTGATCCCGGCCCATTGACGCACCTGCGTTGTAAATTGGGTGGGTGGCCGCATCCGAAATCGATCCCCGGCTCCTCCGCGCCTTCGTCGCAGTGGCCGAGGAGCTGCACTTCACCCGGGCCGCCGCCCGGCTCTACGTCGCCCAGCAGGCGCTGAGCCGGGACATCCGCCGGCTGGAGCGCGAGCTGGGCCGCGAGCTCTTCGTCCGTACCACCCGGCAGGTGTCGCTCACCCCGGACGGGGAACGTCTCCTTCCGCACGCCCGCCGGGTGCTCGCCGCGCACGCCGCGCTCTCCGCCGCCTTCGCGGACCCGGCGGACCGCCCGCTGCTCGTCGATCTCAACACCGACGGGATGACGGCGGCGCGGGTGCTGGCCCGGGCGCGCGAGCTCGCACCCGAGTGCGAGCTGATGGCGCGTTTCGAGAGCGGGCTGACCTGGGCGGCGGGCGAGGTGCTCGCCGGACGGCTCGACGTCTCCTTCGGCCGGGCCGCCGGCCTCGATCCCGCGGTGCTCGCCCAGCTCTCCGTACAGCCGGTGCGGTACGAGCCGATGGCCGTTCTCCTGCCGGCCGGCCATCCCCTGGCAGGGCGCGAGCAGGTCGCGATGAGTGATCTGACCGGTGAAACCGTCTACGCCGGGGCGGGCAATGCGCGCACGCTGGAGTGGACGGACCTCGCGGCCGCGCTCTTCGCGGAGTGGGACATCGTCCTGGCTCCGCCGGCCCCGCTCGCCGTCGGAGTGGCCGAATTCCAGCGGGTCATGGCGAAGACGGGGAACCCCGTGCTGGCCGTCGCCGGCTTTCCGCCCCTGCCGGGGACGGTGCTGCGCCCGCTCGTGCGCCCGGTGCCTCTGTCGCCGCTCCTGATGGTGTGGCGCAGGGGGCTCCATCACCCCGGCCTGGCCGCACTGCGTGGAGCGGTGGACGAACTCGCCGTAAAGGAAGGATGGATGGCGCGGCCACCGACATCCTGGCTGCCGGAAACCGATCTGTCACTCATGCGTCACTGTTCATGAACAACAGGTGATACAGCCCTCTGCCGGTCGCCGGCGTGCGCTACATTCGTGGTTTCGGGTGCACGGTGGCAGGTGCGAACGGACGGGTGGGGGCCCGGTCCGATGGCACGGTTCCAGTCATTTCCCGCGCACCTGGTTCTTTGAGTGGGGGAAGTGCGAACACCTGTGGAAAATTGGCGCGAAGGTACCCGAACCGGGCACACGCATGAGCCGAACGACGTCACCGTCCAACTGGACGGACTCGGTCGTCAGCTCTCCGAGCTACCCGTTGAACCCAGCCCTCCGGACCCGTCCGACGGCCCGGTCTTCGTCGACGAGAGCGGCCGCCGCAGCAAGACGTACCGGCGTGTGGGCTGGGTACTCGCCGCGATCTGCGCGGTGTACGCGGTGACACTCGTGGTCGCCGTGCTCGGCGGGAACTCCAGCGCTCCCTGGCTGCCCCTCTCCGGGCAGGAGGAGAAGCACGCGGAAGAGGTCGAGGTGCGGCCCGCTTCCAGCGGCGACGCCGTGTCGCAGAGCCCCGGAGCCACGCCCGACGCCTCCGCCTCGGCCTCCGGCGACACCGTGACGTCCCCGTCGGGCGGTGCCTCCGCGGCATCCGGCGGCCCGGCCGGGCCCGGCGCGAGCGCCTCGGCCTCCGCGTCCAGCAAGCCGCCCCGGACCGGCACCTCCTCGGCCCCCGCCGTCCCGGGCGGCTCGGTCTCCGTACAGCCGACCGGTGACCCGTCCCCGTCGGTCACCCCCGAACCGCCCGTCGAGGAGAGTCCGCCGGCCTCCCCGGACCCCTCGGAATCCCCGGTGCAACCAGAAGGCGCTCAGTAAATGACAACCCCCGTTTCGCGGGGCAGACACAACAGGAAGAAGAAGCGGACCGTCCGGCGCAGACTTCCCATGCGCTATCTGCTTCCGTCACTCCTCCTTGTGGCTCTGCTCGCCATGCTCATGCTGCGCGGATACGTGCACAGCGAGATCCTCGCCGACCACCGCGTCCAGGCACCCGCTCCCACCACCCAGGTACCCGACAAGGTGCTCGAAGGCGGCCCGGTCATCGACGCCCGCGCGGCGGGCGAGGACGCCAAGACGCTCCGGATCCCCGATCACAAGATCGTCCTGACCTTCGACGACGGCCCCGACCCGGTCTGGACCCCTCGTGTCCTGGACGAGCTCAAGAAGCACCACGCCCACGGCGTCTTCTTCGTCACCGGCACCATGGCCTCGCGCTACCCGGACCTCGTGAAGCGGATGGTCGACGAGGGGCACGAGGTCGGGCTGCACACCTTCAACCACCCCGACCTCTCCTTCCAGTCCACCAGCCGCATCGACTGGGAGCTCTCCCAGAACCAGCTGGTGCTGGCCGGTGCGGCCAACATCCGGACGTCGCTGTTCCGGCCTCCGTACTCCTCGTTCTCCGACGCCATGGACAACAAGTCCTGGCCGGTCACGCAGTACATCGGCAGCCGCGGCTACCTCACCGTCGTGAACAACACCGACAGTGAGGACTGGAAGCGCCCCGGCGTCCGCGCGATCATCGAGCGCGCCACGCCCAAGCACGGCGACGGCGCGATCATCCTGATGCACGACTCCGGCGGCGACCGGTCGCAGACCGTGGCCGCCCTGGGCCGGTTCCTGCCGGAGATGCAGGAGCGCGGCTACGAGTTCACCAACCTGACGGCGGCGCTCGGCGCTCCCAGCGCGCACACCCCGGTCACCGGGCTCGCGCTCTGGAAGGGCAAGGCGTTCATCGGGGCGGTCGAGATCTCCGAGAACATCACCGGCGTCCTGGTGGTGGGGCTCGCGGCCATCGGTGTGCTGGTGATGGTCCGCTTCGGCCTGATGCTGCTGCTGTCCTTCCTGCACGCCAGGAAGGTGCGCCGCAGGAACTTCAGCTGGGGCGAGGAGTTCACCCGGCCCGTGTCGGTCCTCGTCCCCGCGTACAACGAGCGCGAGTGCATCGAGGCCACCGTGCGGTCGCTGGTGGCCAGTGACTATCCGATCGAGGTCGTCGTCATCGACGACGGCTCGACGGACGGCACGGCCGACCTCGTCGAAGCGATGTGGATCCCGAACGTCCGGGTCGTGCGCCAGCGCAACGCCGGCAAGCCCGCGGCCCTCAACAACGGTATCGCGCACGCCCGTTACGACATCGTCGTGATGATGGACGGCGACACGGTCTTCGAGCCGTCCACCGTGCGCGAGCTCGTCCAGCCGTTCGCCGACCCCAGGGTCGGGGCGGTCGCGGGCAACGCCAAGGTCGGCAACCGCGACTCGCTGATCGGCGCCTGGCAGCACATCGAGTACGTGATGGGCTTCAACCTCGACCGCCGGATGTACGACCTGCTGGGCTGCATGCCCACCATCCCCGGTGCGGTCGGCGCCTTCCGCCGGAACGCGCTGGACCGGATCGGCGGCATGAGCGAGGACACCCTCGCCGAGGACACCGACGTCACCATGGCGCTGCACCGCGACGGCTGGCGCGTCGTCTACGCGGAGAACGCCCGCGCCTGGACCGAGGCTCCCGAGTCCGTGCAGCAGCTGTGGTCGCAGCGCTACCGGTGGTCGTACGGCACGATGCAGGCCATCTGGAAGCACCGCCGCGCGGTCATCGAGCGGGGACCCTCGGGCCGCTTCGGACGCGTGGGCCTGCCGTTCGTCTCCCTGTTCATGGTCGTCGCCCCACTGCTGGCGCCCCTGATCGACGTCTTCCTGCTGTACGGACTGGTCTTCGGCCCGACGGGGAAGACGGTCGCGGCCTGGTTCGGCGTCCTGCTGGTGCAGGCGGTCTGTGCCGCGTACGCCTTCCGGCTCGACCGGGAGCGCATGACCCATCTGATCTCCCTGCCGCTCCAGCAGATCCTCTACCGGCAGCTGATGTACGTCGTGCTGCTCCAGTCCTGGATCACCGCTCTCACCGGTGGCCGGCTGCGCTGGCAGAAGCTGCGGCGTACGGGCGTGGTGGAGGCACCGGGCGGCACCCAGAACCGCCGCAAGGACATGGACAAGGACCGGAGGCCGGTGGCATGACCTACCCCGACCGGCCTCTTCAGGACGGCGCCGGATACGGAGACGGATACCGAGACGGATACGGAGACGGGGCCGGGTACGGCGACGGCTCCTGGCCGTCCTCCGACGCCGCCCGGCTGCCCGCCCAGCCCGCCCCCGCGGGGTACCCGGAGCGCGCCCCCGCGGCGTACCCCGGGCCCGTGCACGCCGCCACGGCCCCCGCCCCGGCGGCGTACCCGGAGCAGGCCCCCGCCGGGCCGCACACCGCCGGCCCGCACACCGCCGCTCCGGCGGGCGGGGCACCCGCAGAAGCCGCCCCCGCACCCCGCGCCAAGCCGGGCCGGGACCGCTACCTCGACCTGCTCCGGGCCGTGGCCCTGGTCCGGGTCGTCGTGTTCCACCTCTTCGGCTGGGCCTGGCTGACCGTCCTCTTCCCGTCCATGGGCGTGATGTTCGCCCTGGCCGGTTCGCTGATGGCCCGCTCGCTGGCCCGGCCGGCAGTGAGCGTCATCCGCGGTCGGCTGCGCAGGCTGCTCCCCCCGATGTGGGCGTTCTCGCTCGTCATCGTGCCGATCATGTTCGCGCTCAGCTGGAAGCCCGTCCGGGAGGAGGGGCTGTGGTGGTTCATCAAGCTCGGCAGCTACCTCTTCCCGCTCGGCTCGCCTCCGTACCCCGAGGAGAGCGGTTCGACCGGCGGATGGCTGGAGCTGAGCTGGGCGGACCAGGCGGCGGGACCCCTCTGGTACATCCGGGCCTATCTCTGGTTCGTGCTCGCCTCACCGCTGCTGCTCAAGGCGTTCCGCAGGCTGCCGTGGGTCACGCTGCTCGCCCCGATCGGCCTCACCGCAGTGATCGGGACCGGCCTCGTGACGGTCCCCGGCACCTTCGGTGAGGGGCTCATCGACTTCGCCGTCTTCGGCTCCTGCTGGATCCTCGGATTCGCCCACAACGACGGGCTGCTCAAGGAGATCCCGCGCTACATCGCGGTGTCGTCCGCCGCGATCGTCATGGGCTTCGGCCTGTGGTGGGCCTCCGGGCACCTCACCGAGGAGGGCTGGAACCTGGACGAGATCCCGCTCGCCCAGGCCACCTGGTCCCTCGGCTTCTGCGCGATCCTCCTGATCTACGCCCCGTCCTGGCAGAAGCTCCCCGGCCGGCTCGCCGGCTGGGACAGCCTGGTCACGCTGGCCAACAACAGGGCCGTGACGATCTACCTGTGGCACAACCTGCTGCTGATGGCGGCCGCGCACCTCGTGGACGAGCTCTGGTCCGTCCCGTGGTTCGGCGACACGTTCGACACGTACATAGAGCAGTCGTACGAGGTGCTGGTCCTGATCGCCATATGGCCGCTGATAGGGCTCGCGATACTGGCGTTCGGCTGGGTCGAGGACGTCGCGGCCAAGCGCCGGCCACGCCTGTGGCCGAACGGTTCGGGCCGGGCGCGCAAGGCCTGACCCGGTTCCTCGCGGGGGTGCGGTGGGCGCGGCTCACCGCACCCCCCTCGGCCGAGTGAGAGCAAGGTTGCGCACCGGTCACCTCACGGCACCGCACCGAAACGCGGACTCCCTAGCGTCGACAGGACAACACCCCGACCCCTGTGGAGGCGCGTGATGGCCGGTCGTTGGATCGAACAGTGGGAGCCGGAGGACGAGACCTTCTGGCGGGAGACGGGCGAGAGGACCGCCCGGCGGAACCTGTGGTTCTCCGTCCTCTCGGAGCACATCGGGTTCTCGGTCTGGTCCCTGTGGTCCGTCATGGTCCTGTTCATGGGGCCGGAGTACGGCGTCGACCCGGCCGGGAAGTTCTTCCTGATCTCCACGGCCACCCTGGTCGGAGCCGTCGTCCGGGTGCCGTACACCTTCGCGGTGGCACTGTTCGGCGGGCGTAACTGGACCATCGTCAGCGCCCTGTCGCTCCTGCTGCCGACCCTCGCCGCCTTCTGGGTGATGGAGCCGGGCACCTCGTACACCACATTCCTCGTCGTGGCCGCACTCACCGGCATCGGGGGCGGCAACTTCGCCTCGTCGATGACGAACATCAACGCCTTCTTCCCGCTGCGCAAGAAGGGCTGGGCGCTCGGGCTCAACGCGGGCGGCGGCAACATCGGCGTCCCCGTCGTCCAGCTCGTCGGGCTGCTGGTCATCGGCACGGCCGGCGCCGCGCACCCGCGGATCGTGCTCGGGGTGTACGTACCGCTGATCGTCGTCGCCGCGCTCGGCGCCGCGCTCAGGATGGACAACCTCAGGCCCGTCCAGAACGACACCGGGGCGGCGCTCCAGGCCGTGCGCGAGCCGCACACCTGGATCATGTCGGTGCTCTACATCGGCACCTTCGGCTCGTTCATCGGCTACAGCTTCGCCTTCGGCCTCGTCCTCCAGACGCAGTTCGGCCGGACGCCGCTGCAGGCCGCCTCGCTCACCTTCATCGGCCCCCTGCTCGGTTCCCTGATCAGGCCCGCGGGCGGCTGGCTGGCCGACCGGTACGGCGGCGCCCGGATCACCCTGTGGAACTTCGCGGCCATGGCCGCCGCGACCGGTGTCGTCGTCCACGCCTCGCGCATCGAGTCGCTCACGGTGTTCCTCGTCGGCTTCATCGCGCTGTTCGTGCTGACGGGACTGGGCAACGGCTCCACCTTCAAGATGATCCCGGGCATCTTCCACGCGCAGGGGATCGCCAAGGGGCTGAGCGGCGAACAGGCGGCGGCGTACGGACGGCGGCTCTCCGGGGCGGCCATGGGCCTCATCGGGGCGATCGGGGCCCTCGGCGGTCTCGCGATCAACCTCGCGTTCCGCCAGTCCTTCGCCACCTCGGGCGCCGGAACGGCCGCCTTCTGGTGCTTCCTGGGCTTCTACGCCGTCTGCTTCACCCTCACGTGGGCGGTATACCTTCGGCGTACCGAAGCGGTGGCCGCGAAGCCCCAGCTCAGCTATGCCGAGGTGTGAGGATGACCATAGGACGGCGCACGACGTAACGGGCGGGAAATACAGGAGAACCGAGACTGTCACGCGACGTTGACAGTCTCGGTCCTCCGCATCATCGAGCAACAGCGGGACGAGAGCCGGGTATCACGCCATGCACGACGACGACGCACAGCACGGGCCCCTGGCGGGCTTCACGGTCGGGGTGACCGCAGCCCGTCGCGCCGAGGAGCTCGGGACGCTCCTCACGCGCAGGGGCGCCGCGGTCCTGCACGCGCCCGCACTGCGGATCGTGCCGCTCGCGGACGACAGCGAACTCCTGGCCGCCACCAAGGAACTGATCGACCACGCGCCCGACGTCGTGATCGCGACCACCGCCATCGGCTTCAGGGGCTGGGTGGAGGCCGCGGACGGCTGGGGCATCGGCGACCGGCTCCTCGAACTGCTGCACGGCATCGAGCTGCTCGCCCGTGGCCCCAAGGTCAAGGGCGCCATCCGGGCGGCCGGGCTCACCGAGGCGTGGTCGCCGCAGTCGGAGTCGATGGCAGAGGTCCTCGACCGGCTGCTGGGCGAAGGCGTCTCCGGCCGCCGGATCGCCCTCCAGCTGCACGGCGAACCCCTGCCGGGCTTCGTCGAGTCGCTCCGTGCGGCCGGCGCCGAGGTCGTCGGCGTACCCGTCTACCGGTGGATGCCCCCGGAGGACATCGCGCCGCTGGACCGCATGCTCGACGTCACCGTCGCCCGCGGTCTGGACGCCCTCACCTTCACCAGTGCCCCCGCCGCCGCGTCCTACCTGAACCGGGCGGAGGCCCGCGGCATGCTCCCGGAGGTGCTGGACGCCCTGAGCCACGACGTCGTCACCGCCTGCGTCGGGCCGGTCACGGCCCTGCCGCTGCAGGCCAAGGGCATCGACACCGTCCAGCCGGAGCGCTTCCGGCTGGGCCCGCTCGTCCAGGTCCTCTGCGCCCAGCTGCCCGCCCGGGCCCGTACGCTCCCCGTCGCGGGCCACCAGGTCGAGATCCGCGGCCACGCGGTGCTGGTCGACGGCGCCCTGCGGCCGGTGCCCCCGGCCGGCATGGCCCTGCTGCACACGCTGGCCCGCAGACCGGGCTGGGTGGTCTCCCGCGCCGACCTGCTGCGCGCCCTGCCGGGCAGCGGCAGCGACGAGCACGCGGTGGAGACGGCGATGGCCCGGCTGCGTACGGCGCTGGGGGCGCCACGGCTGATCCAGACGGTCGTCAAGCGGGGCTACCGGCTGGCGCTGGACCCCTCGGCGGACACCAAGTACGACGGTTCCTGACGGGCCGCTACGGTGCGGGGATGATCAACGACATCCACCCCCTGACCGACGGCGTCCGGCTGAGGCCCGTGACCCTCGACGACGCCGGGTCGTTCGCCGAGACCCTGACCCGCAGTCGCGCGTACATGCGGCGCTGGGACCCCGTGCGCCCCGAGGCCTTCTACACCCCCGAGGGCCAGCACCAGCGGCTGACCGGACTGCTGGCGGACCGGGACGCGGGGCGCGCGATGCCCTGGGCGCTGGTGGACGACGAGGACCGGGTCGTGGGGGCGATGACGCTCGCCTCCATCGAACGCGGGCCGTTCCGCAACGCCCGGCTCGGCTACTGGATCGACGTCGACGAGGCCGGCCGGGGCCTGGCCACGGCCGCCGTCACCCGGGTCTGCGAGCTGGCACGCGACGGCCTGGGCCTGCACCGGGTCGAGGCCGGGACGGTCCTGGACAACGCGGCCTCGCAGCGGGTCCTGGCGAAGTGCGGATTCGAGCTGTACGGCACGGCTCCGCGCTATCTCCACATCAACGGCGCCTGGCAGGACCACCGGATGTTCCAGCGCATCCTGCACGACGGCCCGCCGCAGCGCTGAGGCCCGCCCGACAGCGCGGCAGGAGGGGTTCCGGGCCGGGCCGGATGCGGGCACTCTGGGGGTGACTCCACAGGGGACCCCCGAGGCGGTGACAGGCTCATGGCGGCGGGCACGGGCGTGTACGACCGGCGGTTCGACCCGGGGCGCGTCTGTCTGGACCTGGTGGCGACCGGGCCGGCCTCCGGCGCGTGCGAGCGGCTGGACCGCCCCGCGCGTCTCGCCGAGTGGCTGGTGGCCTCACGGCTGGTTCCGTACGGGACCCCGATGGCGGCCGTCGACGAGACCTGGGTGGCGCGCTTCCGGCAGTTGCGTACGGGAATCGACCGGCTGATGTCGGCCCAACTGACCGGCGGGAACGCCGACCACGCGCTGGAGCGCGTCAACGCGCTGGCGGCGGGCGCCCCGCCGGGGCTGCGGGCCGTACGGGACCGGGGCGGGGCCCTCGTACGGGCGCCGATCGCCGACCCGGGGTGCGGGGAACTGCTCGCCGCGGTGGCCAGGGACGCCGTGGACCTGCTGACGGACCCGGTCGCGCTGGCGGGGCTGCGCCGGTGCGAGGGCGATGCCTGCCGGCTGCTCTACCTGGACACCTCGCGGGGCCGGCGGCGCCGCTGGTGCTCCAGCGAGGTCTGCGGCAACCGGGAGCGGGTGGCCAGACACCGACGCCGCGTCAGGGCGGTGACCTGACGCCGCGAGTGCGGCAGTTGATCCCAAATCGTCGGCGGCGAAAGAAAGTTGTGCGCTCGTTGAATGAACCCGCGCCCGTTTCCGTACCGATGGCCACAGAGCTCGACAGGGTCTCGACCGGGAGGTTCGGGTGCGCAAGGATGCGGCCGTGGCCGATGACCGTCCGCACAGGGCTCGACATCGCGGTGCACCGCCCCGTCCTCCCTCCGACGTCCCCGACGAGGAGCTGATGCGGGCGCTCTACCGCGAACACGCCGGGCCGCTGCTCGCCTACGTACTGCGTCTCGTCGCGGGTGACCGCCAGCGGGCCGAGGACGTGGTGCAGGAGACGCTCATCCGTGCCTGGAAGAACGCCGGTTCGCTCAACCGGGCCACCGGCTCCGTCCGCCCCTGGCTGGTGACGGTCGCCCGGCGCATCGTCATCGACGCCCATCGCAGCCGGCAGGCCCGGCCGCGTGAGGTCGATCCGTCGCCGCTGGAGGTCATCCCCGCGGAGGACGAGATCGACAAGGCGCTGTGGCTGATGACGCTCTCGGACGCACTCGAAGATTTGACCCCGGCCCACCGGGAAGCATTGGTCGAGACCTACTTCCGGGGCCGTACGGTCAATGAGGCCGCCGAAGTGCTCGGCATCCCCAGCGGGACCGTGCGGTCCCGGGTGTTCTACGCACTCCGTTCCATGAAGCTCGCACTCGAGGAGAGGGGGATCACGGCATGAGCGACCAGGACTGGCAGCCCTTCGGGCCCCGCCCGGCCGCCCCCCGGCGCCCGTCGGGACCGCCGGACCCTCCGGGCGACCTCTTCGGGTTCCCCGCGCAGGGCGAGGCGCACGACGCCGCCGGTGCCTATGTGCTGGGCATCCTCGACGACGCCGAGGCGAGCGCCTTCGAGGCCCATCTGGCAGGCTGCGCGCTGTGCGCCGCGCATCTCGACGAGTTCGCCGGGATGGAACCCATGCTGGCGATGCTCGCGGAGTCACCGTCCGCCGTGCCGGGCGCACGCCCCGTCCCGCACGTCCCGGAGCCCCCCGCGCCCCGGCTGCTGGACGGACTGGTCGACGAGGTCACGCGGAAGCGCTCCCAGCGGCGGCGGCGCACCCGGTATCTGATCGCCGCGGCGGCCGTCCTCGTGATCGGCGGCCCGGTGGTCGCGGTCACCGCCACGGCGGGGGAGGACTCGGGCCGGCAGGTCGAGGCGGCCGACCCGCACCCCACGAGCCCCGCCGAGGACGCCTTCTTCCACCACATGCCGGAGAAGCTGAGCGCGACCGATCCCGTCACCCGGGTCGACGCCACGGTCGGCATGGAACCCAAGGCCTGGGGCACGCACACGGTCCTGGAACTGAAGAACGTCAAGGGCCCGCAGAAATGCAGCCTGGTCGCCGTGTCCAAGTCGGGCGACGAGGAGGTCGTCACCTCCTGGTCCGTACCGAAATGGGGATACGGGATCGAGGACTCCTCCCACGCGAGCGCACAGCACCCCCTGTACGTGCACGGCGGCGCGGCGATGGCGCGCGGGGACATCGACCATTTCGAGGTCCGCACCTTCGACGGCGAGCGGCTCGTGGAGATCGACGCGTAAACGCAATGCGGGCGGCAGGTGCGCTCGGGCCCCCCTTTCGCGTACGGTTGACGGCTGCCCGATGCACGTCAGAAGGGGGCCTCGGTGGCCGCGCAGGATGCCGCTGTCGATTCGTTGCGGGACCGGGAAATCGGTGTCGAACAAGAACATCTGGACCGGGTCTACCACCGTCTCGAAGAGAAGATCGACGAGGCGGAATTTCTCATGCGGGACGCCAGCAAACGGGGCCAGGTAGGCACCCCCGGGGCACTCGCCGAACGGGACGCACAGGTCTTCCGCGCCGGAGTCCATCTCAACCGGCTGAACAGTGAGTTCGAGGACTTCCTCTTCGGGCGGATCGACCTGCTGCGCGGCAAGGACGGTGAACGCGGCCCGGACGGCGCCTTCACCTCCGTGGAGGCGGCCGACGACGCCGTGGGGGAGGACGACACGGCCGAGATCGCGGAGACCCTCCACATCGGCCGCATAGGAGTACTCGACTCCGACTACGCACCGCTGGTCATCGACTGGCGGGCGCCGGCCGCCGCGCCCTTCTACCGCTCGACGCCCAAGGACCCCGGCCGGGTCGTACGCCGCCGGGTCATCCGCTCCAAGGGCCGCAAGGTCCTCGGGGTGGAGGACGACCTCATGCGCCCGGAGCTGACCGCCCGGCTGAAGGGCGAGGAGCTGCCCGTCATCGGCGACGGCGCCCTGATGGCCGCGCTGGGCCAGGCCCGCAGCCACACGATGCGGGACATCGTCTCGTCGATCCAGGCCGAGCAGGACCTCGTGATCCGCGCCCCCGCCGCCTCCGTCACCGAGGTCGCCGGCGGCCCCGGCACGGGCAAGACGGCGGTGGCCCTGCACCGGGCCGCGTACCTCCTCTACCAGGACCGGCGCCGGTACGCGGGCGGCATCCTCGTCGTCTCGCCGACCCCGCTCCTCGTCGCGTACACCGAAGGCGTGCTGCCCTCGCTCGGCGAGGAGGGCCAGGTCGCGATCCGCGCGGTCGGCTCGCTGTCCGACGAGGCCGCGGGGGTGGAGGGCGCGACCACATACGACGAACCCGCCGTCGCCCGGATCAAGGGCTCGTCCCGGATGCTCCACGTGCTGCGCAAGGCGGCCCGCGGGGCGCTGGAGCAGCCCGCGCCCCGGCCCGCCCCGCAGGAGGGGCAGCTGGAGTTCGGGGAGGCCCCGGCCGAGGCGGGCACCCCCACCCGGCTGCGGGTGGTGGCCTTCGGCGCCCGGGTGGAGCTGGAGGCCGACGAGCTCCGGCGGATCCGGCACAACGTCCTCGGCGGCACGGCACCCGTCAACCTGCTGCGCCCGCGCGCCCGCAAGCTGCTCCTGGACGCCCTGTGGAACAAGTCCTCGGGCCGGGGCCGCTACACCGACCCCGAGCTGGTCGCGGAGCTGCGTTCCTCGTTCGACGAGGACGTGTCCACCGAGACCCCGTTCCTCACCTTCCTGAACGCCTGGTGGCCGGAGCTCACCCCGCGCGGGGTGCTGGCCGCGATGTCCGACGAGCGGCGGCTCAGCAGATGGGCGCGCCGGATTCTGAACCAGGGCGAGGTGCGCCGCCTCGCCCGCTCGCTGAAGCGGCTGGACGAGGACGGCAAGGGCCCGCTCTCCGTCCACGACGTGGCGCTCCTGGACGAGCTGCAGACCCTCCTGGGCACCCCGGCCCGCCCGAAGAGGCAGCGGGAGGCGAGCCCGCTGGACCAGCTCACGGGTCTGGAGGAGCTGATGCCGCAGCGCGAGGAGACGCAGTGGGAGCGGGCCGAGCGGCTGGCGGCGGAGCGTACGGAGTACGCGCACGTCATCGTCGACGAGGCGCAGGACCTGACGCCGATGCAGTGGCGGATGGTCGGCCGCCGCGGCCGGCACGCGACCTGGACCATCGTCGGTGACGCGGCGCAGTCCTCCTGGTCGGACCCGGACGAGGCGGCCGCCGCCCGTGACGAGGCGCTCGGCAACCGGCCGCGGCGCCGGTTCACCCTGACCGTGAACTACCGCAACCCGGCGGAGATCGCCGAGCTCGCGGCCAAGGTGCTGGCGCTGGCCATGCCGGGGATGGAGTCCCCGGCGGCGGTCCGCTCGACGGGGGTCGAGCCGCGCTTCGAGAGCGTACGGGGCGGGGACCTCGCCTCGACCGTCCGCGAGGAGGCCCGCAGGCTGCTCGCGGAGGTGGACGGCACCGTGGGCGTGGTCGTCGCGATGAACCGCCGCGCCGAGGCCCGTGGGTGGCTGGAGGAGCTCGGCGGGCGGGTCGTGGCGCTGGGCAGCCTGGAGGCGAAGGGGCTGGAGTACGACGCCACGGTGGTGGTCTCTCCCGCGGAGATCGCCGACGAGTCCCCGGCCGGGCTGCGGGTGCTGTACGTGGCACTCACCCGTGCGACGCAGCAGCTCACCGTGGTCTCCGGGGAGCGCGACATGCCGGACGAGGCCGGTGTCCCGGACCTGCTGAGGGACTAGGGCCTCTCGTTTGGATCATGCCGGGCTCGCCTGATCCAAACGAAAGGCCCTAAGGGCTGTCCCGTAATCCCTGGTGGATCAGCGCACGGCGTCAGATGCGGTGCATCGCAAGGCGGAGGGACGTCCGCATACTGGATGTATTCGGGCGTTCCGACAACGCGGCGAGGTGCCGTAGCTGTCGTCGTGCGCCCGCCAGGGATTACGGGACAGCCCTTAGGCCGCCAGGCTTTCCCGAGTCAACCCGGCGCACGGGAATCACTTTTCCGGGGTCTTTGTTAGCCTGGTGTTGGCACCGGCTCGATCCAAGCCCCCGGGCCCAACCTTCGTCGCTTCGAGCGACCACTTGCCGCGAGGCGAGCATGGCGGGCCGGTGTCACCTGACAGCAAGAAGACAGACCCGCGTCACCTGAGGGTGGCGCGGGTCTGTTTGTGTTGCCGGGATGTTCCTGGGGGTGACCCGGGCCGATCCGGACCGTTCCGGGGTTACGCAGAACCGTCACTTCTCGTATGGTGGAAGAAAGTTTCCGAAAGGTGGCAGTCATTACCGGCTACCGGCCGGTAGGTGCGACGATCGGAACGCACGTACGGGGCAGTACCCCGTCTGCGTGCGGCAACGAAGCTCAGGAAAGCGAAGGACTCGGCCATGGCAACGGCGCCCAGCGTCTCGTACTCGATGACGGTCAGGCTGGAGGTGCCCGCGAGCGGCACAGCGGTCTCCCAGCTCACCACGGCCGTGGAGTCCTCCGGTGGCTCGGTCACCGGCCTCGACGTGACCGCTTCCGGCCACGAGAAGCTGCGGATCGACGTCACGATCGCGGCCTCCTCCACCTCGCACGCGGACGAGATCGTCGAAGGTCTGCGCGACATCGAGGGCGTCGTCCTCGGCAAGGTCTCCGACCGAACGTTCCTGATGCACCTCGGCGGCAAGATCGAGATGGCGTCCAAGCACCCCATCCGCAACCGTGACGACCTCTCGATGATCTACACCCCCGGTGTGGCGCGGGTCTGCATGGCGATCGCCGAGAACCCCGAGGACGCCCGCCGGCTCACCATCAAGCGGAACTCCGTCGCGGTGGTCACGGACGGCTCGGCGGTCCTCGGCCTCGGCAACATCGGCCCGATGGCGTCGCTCCCCGTGATGGAGGGCAAGGCGGCGCTCTTCAAGCGCTTCGCCGGCATCGACGCCTGGCCGATCTGCCTGGACACCCAGGACACCGACGCGATCGTCGAGATCGTCAAGGCGATCGCCCCCGGTTTCGCGGGCATCAACCTGGAGGACATCTCCGCCCCCCGCTGCTTCGAGATCGAGGCACGGCTGCGTGAGGCCCTGGACATCCCGGTCTTCCACGACGACCAGCACGGCACCGCGATCGTCGTCCTGGCCGCGCTGACCAACGCGCTCCGCGTGGTGGGCAAGTCCATCGGTGACGTACGGGTCGTCATGTCCGGCGCCGGCGCGGCCGGTACGGCCATCCTGAAGCTGCTCATCGCGGCCGGCGTCAAGCACACGGTCGTCGCCGACATCCACGGTGTGGTGCACGCGGGCCGCGAGGACCTGGTGGACGCCACCCCCGACTCGCCGCTGCGCTGGATCGCCGACAACACCAACCCGGAGGGCGCCACCGGCACCCTCAAGCAGGCCGTCGCCGGCTCCGACGTCTTCATCGGCGTCTCCGCCCCCAACGTCCTGGACGGCGCCGACGTCGCGGCCATGGCGGAGGGCGCGATCGTGTTCGCGCTCGCGAACCCGGACCCCGAGGTGGACCCGGCAATCGCCCGCGAGACGGCGGCCGTTGTCGCCACCGGGCGCTCCGACTTCCCGAACCAGATCAACAACGTGCTGGTCTTCCCGGGTGTCTTCCGCGGCCTGCTGGACGCTCAGTCCCGCACCGTCAACACGGAGATGATGCTCGCCGCGGCGCGCGCCCTCGCCGACGTCGTCGCGGAGGACGAGGTGAACGCGAACTACATCATCCCCTCGGTCTTCAACGACAAGGTCGCGGGCGCCGTCGCGGGCGCCGTCCGGGAGGCCGCGAAAGCGGCCGGCGTCGCCGAGGCGGCGTCCGACCCCGCGTAGGACCGTACGACCGCACGGCCCTGTCACACGCCGTCCGCGGGGGTCGGCCACGGCTCCCGCGGACGGTGCCGTAGCTCACGTCCGGGCGGCCCGTCCGGCGCGTCGCGGGTCGCGGCGTCCCAAACGCCCCTTTAGGGTGGGCGGGCAGCGAGCCCCACAGGCCCGGCATCCGCTGCGGACCGCTCCAACAAGTCGACGGAACGTCATCACAGGCATTCGGTGGTGCTTTTCGTGTGACGTCGAGGGGTTCCGGATTGGCGTTAGCGCCGCAGGTGGGGGCAGGATGCGTATTCGGGCGCGAGGGTCTGACATCAGACCCGGGTCCGGGGACTGTCAGAGGGCCCTGGCAGCATCGGCTTCGATCTCACGCCTCACAGGCAAGAAGAACACGGGAGTACAAACATGAACCGCAGTGAGCTGGTGGCCGCCCTGGCCGACCGTGCCGAGGTGACCCGCAAGGACGCCGACGCCGTTCTGGCCGCCCTCGCCGAGACCGTCGGCGAGATCGTCGCCAAGGGCGACGAGAAGGTCACCATCCCCGGCTTCCTGACCTTCGAGCGCACCCACCGTGCCGCTCGCACCGCTCGTAACCCGCAGACCGGCGACCCGATCAACATCCCGGCCGGCTACAGCGTGAAGGTCTCCGCGGGCTCGAAGCTCAAGGAAGCCGCCAAGGGCAAGTAAGGCCCCCAAGGCATCAAGAAGGGCGGCCGTCCTGACCGGGGCGGCCGCCCTTCGGCATACCCGGAGGCCGACGCGGGAGCCTTCAGCCGCGCGCACATCGCCCGTACGGGGGCTGTGAGGCGGCCTGCGGCCCCCCGGCGCCCCCTGTCGGCCCGGGGGGAGGCCACCCGCCCCGTTCGGCTCTGTACGGGCGTTCTGCGGCGCCCGTACGGGGCGGCCGGGACGGGTGGACGCAAAAGTCCGCCGCCCCGGTCCCTCACGGGGGCCGGGGCGGCGGACTGTGGTGCGGGGGTGCGCAATGCTGTGTGCGGCAGCACTGTGCGCGCGCCGGAGCGCGCCGGGCGGAGCGTCAGACGAGTGAACCGCCGGGCAGCTCGACCTTGGCGCCGAGCTTCTCGAGCTTGTCCATGAAGTTCTCGTAGCCGCGGTTGATCAGGTCGATGCCGTGCACCCGGGACGTGCCCTGGGCCGCCAGGGCGGCGATCAGGTACGAGAACCCGCCGCGCAGGTCGGGGATGACCAGATCCGCGCCCTGGAGCTTCGTGGGCCCGGACACGACCGCGGAGTGGAGGAAGTTCCGCTGCCCGAAGCGGCAGTCGGAGCCCCCGAGGCACTCGCGGTAGAGCTGGATGTGCGCACCCATCTGGTTGAGCGCCGAGGTGAAGCCGAGCCGGGACTCGTAGACCGTCTCGTGGACGATCGAAAGACCGGCGGCCTGCGTCAGGGCCACCACGAGCGGCTGCTGCCAGTCGGTCTGGAAGCCGGGGTGCACGTCCGTCTCCAGGGCGATGGCGTTCAGCGCGCCGCCCGGGTGCCAGAAGCGGATGCCCTCGTCGTCGATCTCGAAGGCACCTCCGACACGGCGGAAGGTGTTGAGGAAGGTCATCATCGAGCGCTGCTGGGCGCCGCGCACGTAGATGTTGCCCTCGGTCGCCAGCGCCGCGGACGCCCAGGAGGCGGCCTCCAGACGGTCCGGGATCGCCCGGTGGGTGTAACCGTCGAGCCTGTCGACACCGGTGATCCGGATGGTCCGGTCGGTGTCCATGGAGATGATCGCGCCCATCTTCTGCAGTACGCAGATGAGGTCCTCGATCTCCGGCTCGACGGCCGCGTTGGACAGCTCGGTGACGCCCTCGGCGAGTACGGCGGTCAGCAGCACCTGCTCGGTGGAGCCCACCGACGGGTACGGCAGCCGGATCTTGGTGCCGCGCAGTCGCTGCGGGGCCTCCAGGTACTGGCCGTCCGCCCGCTTCTCGATGGTCGCGCCGAACTGGCGGAGCACCTCGAAGTGGAAGTCGATCGGCCGGCCGCCGATGTCGCAGCCGCCGAGGCCCGGGATGAAGGCGTGGCCCAGGCGGTGCAGCAGGGGACCGCAGAAGAGGATCGGGATGCGCGACGAGCCCGCGTGGGCGTCGATGTCGGCGACGTTCGCGCTCTCGACGTGGGACGGGTCGAGGATGAGTTCGCCCGGCTCGTCGCCGGGGCGGACGGTCACGCCGTGCAGCTGCAGCAGCCCCCGGACCACCCGCACATCGCGGATGTCGGGCACGTTGCGGAGCCGGCTGGGCCCGCTGCCGAGCAGCGCGGCGACCATTGCCTTCGGCACCAGGTTCTTGGCGCCTCGGACGCGGATCTCGCCCTCCAGCGGGGTGCCGCCGTGGACAAGCAGGACATCGTCTGTGCCGGTCATGTATCTCGCGTTCCGGAGTGGTCGGGCAGGGGGCCATCAAAAGGGTAATGGGCTCACGCCCCCCTTCCGTAGGGCGCCGGGGGGTATACGAATGTCATGAATCGGCCACAACACGTTCTGCTCCCCGGGCCTTGCGGAGGGTCACCGTCCGCAAGGCCGCTCCGGCGGCCCCCCGGCCGAGCGCTCCCCGTGCGCCCGTGCGGCGTCCGTACGCCCTGAGCTGCGCCGCTGCGCCGGCCGGGGCCGGGCGGGCCACTTGGCCCCCACGGAGGGCCGGGATGCGGGATCATCTGTGCCATGACGGAGGTGTCCTCGCTCACAGGGCGGCTGCTCGTGGCCGCGCCCGCCCTGGCGGACCCGAATTTCGACCGTGCGGTGGTGCTGCTCCTCGACCACGACGAGGAGGGCTCGCTCGGTGTGGTCCTGAACCGTCCGACCCCGGTCGGCGTCAGGGACATCCTCGCGTCCTGGGCCGGTCTGACCGGCGAGCCGGACGTGGTCTTCCAGGGCGGCCCGGTCTCGCTCGACTCCGCGCTGGGCGTGGCGGTGATCCCCGGGGACGAGGGGGCCTCCCCGGGTTCCCGGCTCCGCCCGGGCGGCGGCGGGGCTCCCATCGGCTGGCGCCGGGTGCACGGGGCGATCTGTCTGGTGGACCTGGACGCGCCGCCGGAGCTGCTGGCCGCGGCGCTCGGTTCGCTGCGGATCTTCGCCGGATACGCGGGCTGGGGACCGGGCCAGCTGGAGGCGGAGCTCTCGGACGGCGCCTGGTACGTGGTCGAGTCGGAGCCCGGCGATGTCTCCTCGCCACGCCCGGAGAACCTCTGGCGTGCGGTTCTGCGGCGCCAGCGCAGCGAACTCGCGATGATCGCGACGTATCCGGACGACCCTTCGGTGAACTGATGCGCGGAGCTTTCAGTACGCTTGGCAGTTATGAGCACTCTTGAGCCCGAGCGCGGGGCAGGTACGGGGACCCTCGTAGAGCCGACGCCGCAGGTGTCGAACGGCGACGGTGACCACGAGCGCTACGCCCATTACGTCCAGAAGGACAAGATCATGGCGAGTGCCCTGGAGGGCACCCCCGTGGTGGCGCTGTGCGGGAAGGTCTGGGTCCCGGGCCGCGACCCGAAGAAGTATCCGGTCTGTCCCATGTGCAAGGAGATCTACGAGTCCATGGGCGCCGGTGGCGACAAGGACAAGGGCAAGGGCGGCAAGGACAACAGCGGCAAGAAGTAGCCCGCCCGGCCTCTTATCCCTTTTTCCCTCCTGTCCGGACCCTGACCCCGGCCCCCGGGGCGCGCGGAGACGCGCGCCCCGGGGGCCGTTCGCATGCCCGGGAGCCCCGGGGCCGTTGCACGGGCTGCACCCCGGGGTCACAGAGTGGTTGAGACCACTTGTCGGCGTGGTGAGGCGCCCTTAGTCTCCTGCAGGTTGTGCAGAACGAAACGCACGTTGCATGGAATGCAACGATTGACCGGTAGGGGTCCCGGATGAAGCTTTCTGCCCGAATCGCCGCTCCGGCCGCGGCACTTGTGCTGGCCGGCCTCACCGCCACCGCCTGCGCGCCGCAGACCTCCGACACGAGCGCCGAGGGCGACAAGAAGTCCGGGACGCTCCGCGTCTGGCTCTTCCAGGAGGTCGGCAACAAGCCCAAGGAGAAGGTCGTCGACGCGGCGGTCGCCGACTTCGAGAAGGCCCACGAGGGGGCCGAGGTCGAGGTCGAGTACATACCCGTCGACACCCGCGCCCAGCGCATCAAGGCCGCCTTCAACGACCCGAAGAGCGCCCCCGACCTCATCGAGTACGGCAACACCGACACCGCCGGATACGTGAAGGACGGCGGACTGGCCGACGTCAGCAAGGAGTTCGCGGCCTGGGACGAGGCCAAGGACACCGACCCGACCGCCAAGCAGTCCGTGACGGTGGGCGGCCAGGTCTACGGTGCGCCGTTCTTCGTCGGCGTACGGGCGCTGTACTACCGCACCGATGTCTTCGAGGACCTCGGCGTCGAGCCCCCGAAGTCCCAGGACGAGCTGATCTCCACCGCCAAGAAGATCCACGCGAAGAAGCCCGGCCTCTACGGCCTCGCGGTCGGCGGCGCGTACACCTACGGCGCCATGCCGTTCATCTGGGCGCGGGGCGGCGAGCTGGCCGACGAGACCGGGGTGACCTACCAGTCCGCCATCAACAGCGAGAAGGCCCGGAAGGGCATCGAGGCCTACACCTCGCTCTTCGGCGACGACAACTGCCCCGCGGCCAAGTGCGCGGCCATGGGCGGCAACGCGACCGTCACCGCCTTCGCTTCCGGGAAGGCGGCAATGGCGATCGGCGGCGACTTCAGCCACGCCGCGGTCGAGGCGGGCACCGTGAAGGGCAAGTACGCCGTCGTGCCGCTGCCCGGCGTGAAGAAGGGCACGATCGCCCCGGCGTTCGCCGGCGGCAACAACATCGGCGTGCTCAAGAGCAGTTCGCACCGCACCCTCGCGGTCGACCTGATGAAGTCCCTGACCGGTAAGAAGACGCAGGCGAAGATGTTCGACGCCATGGGCTTCCTGCCGACGTACACGGACGTGCTGGACACCGCCGCGGAGAAGGAGCCCTTCGTCGGCCCCTTCGTCGACACGCTCGGCGCGGGCGCCAAGTTCGTCCCGGCGTCACCGGCCTGGGGCCAGATCGACGCCTCGCTGGTGCTCCCGAACATGTTCCAGGAGATCGTCAGCGGCCGTAAGGACGTGGCCACCGCCTCGGACGACGCGGCGAAGAAGATGGACGCGGCGTTCGCCGAAGCGGGCTGACGATGACCGCGAACACCGCACCGCCCAAGGTCCCCGCCGTGTCCGGGGCGAGCGGGGCTCCGGCCCGCCCGCCCCGGCGCGTCCCGGCCTCCCCCGCGCGGCGCTCCGGCTGGACCCCCTGGCTCTATCTGCTGCCGGCGCTCGTCCTGCTCGGCGGGCTGCTCGTCTACCCGATCTACCAGCTGGGCCTGATCTCCTTCCTGGAGTACACCCAGGCCCAGGTCAGCGGCGGCGAACCGACCACCTTCCAGGGCTTCGGCAACTACGCCACGCTCTTCCGCGACAGCCAGTTCTGGCAGGTGCTCCTCGCGACCGTGGTCTTCGCCGCGGCCTGCGTCCTCGCCACCCTGTTCGTCGGCTGCGCCCTGGCCGTCCTGCTGACCCGCGTCCGCGCCCTGCCCCGGCTCGCGCTCATGATGGCCGCGCTGGGCGCCTGGGCCACACCGGCCATCACCGGCTCCACCGTCTGGGTCTTCCTCTTCGACCCGGACTTCGGCCCGGTCAACAAGGTCCTGGGGCTCGGCGACTTCTCCTGGACGTACGGGCGCTACAGCGCCTTCGCTCTGGTGCTCCTCGAAGTGCTCTGGTGCTCGTTCCCGTTCGTGATGGTCACCGTGTACGCGGGCATCCGGGCGATCCCCACCGAGGTGCTGGAGGCGGCCTCGCTGGACGGCGCCTCGCAGTGGCGGATCTGGCGGTCGGTCATGGCCCCCATGCTCCGCCCGATCCTGGTCGTCGTGACCATCCAGTCGGTCATCTGGGACTTCAAGGTCTTCACCCAGATCTACGTCATGACCAACGGCGGCGGCATCGCCGGCCAGAACCTGGTGCTCAACGTGTACGCGTACCAGAAGGCGTTCGCGTCCTCGCAGTACAGCCTCGGATCGGCGATCGGCGTCGTGATGCTGGTGATCCTGCTGGCCGTGACGCTGGTCTATCTGCGCCTGGTGCGGCGCCAGGGGGAGGAACTGTGAGCGCGCGCACGCTGCTGCGGGTACGCCGGCCCGGGAGGCTCGCGGCGGAGGCCGCGGCCCTCGTCATCGCCGTCGTGGTCGCCTTCCCGCTGTACTGGATGGTGCTCTCCGCCTTCAAGCCGACGGGCGAGATCCAGTCCACCGAGGCCCGCCCCTGGACCCTGGCACCCTCCCTCGACTCCTTCCGGCGGGTTTTCGAACAGCAGGAATTCGGCCGCTACTTCCTCAACAGCCTGGTCGTCGCCGGAACGGTCGTCATCGCCTCCGCGCTGATCGCGTTCCTCGCCGCCACGGCCGTGACGAGATTCCGCTTCAAGTTCCGCACGACCCTGCTCATCATGTTCCTCGTGGCGCAGATGGTGCCGGTCGAGGCGCTGACCATCCCGCTGTTCTTCCTGATGCGGGACTTCGGGCAGCTGAACACGCTGGGATCACTGATCCTGCCGCACCTCGCCTTCTCCCTGCCGTTCGCGATCTGGATGCTGCGCGGTTTCGTCAAGGCCGTCCCGGACGCCCTGGAGGAGGCCGCCTACATCGACGGGGCGAGCCGCACCCGCTTCCTCTGGCAGATCCTCTTCCCGCTCGTCTTTCCCGGCCTCGTCGCGACGAGCGTCTTCTCGTTCATCTCGACCTGGAACGACTTCCTGTTCGCGAAATCGTTCATCATCAGCGACACCTCCCAGTCGACGCTCCCCATGGCGTTGCTGGTCTTCTTCAAACCCGACGAGAACGACTGGGGAGGGATCATGGCGGCCTCCACGGTGATGACCATTCCCGTCCTGGTCTTCTTCGTCCTCGTACAGCGGCGCCTGGTCTCCGGACTCGGCGGCGCGGTGAAGGACTGATCGACGTATGGACCACCTGATCCCGGCACCGGTACGCACCGGCGGCGACGGCGGGGGCGTATTCCTCCTGGACGCGGCCACGACCCTCACGGCGGGCCCCGGCACCGAGAGCACGGAACGCTGGCTGCGCACCACGCTCGGGGCGGCCTTCGGCGTGCCGCTCGCCCCGGGCACCCCGGCGGACGGGACCGCGAACACCGTTGACACGAACACCGTCGATCTGCGCATCGATCCCTCGCTGGAGCCCGAGGGCTACCGGCTGACCGTGGCGCCCACCTCGGGCGTACGGATCACCGGGGGTGGCCCGGCCGGGGTGTTCTGGGGAGCACAGACCCTCCGTCAGCTCCTCGGCCCGGAGGCGTTCCGCCGCGCGCCCCTCGGTCCGGGCGATGAGCGGAAAGGCATCCCCTCCACGGAGATCGAGGACGGCCCGCGCTTCGGCTGGCGCGGAATGATGCTCGACGTGGCGCGGCACTTCATGCCCAAGGACGGCGTGCTGCGCATGCTCGACCTGCTGGCCGCCCACAAACTGAACGTCTTCCACTTCCACCTCACCGACGACCAGGGCTGGCGCGTCGAGATCAAGCGTCACCCGCGGCTCACGGAGGCCGGAGCCTGGCGCGCACGCACCAAATACGGCCACCGAGCCTCCGAACTGTGGGACGAGACTCCGCACGGCGGCTTCTACACGCAGGACGACATCCGCGAAATCGTCGCCTACGCCGCCGAGCGGCATATCCGGGTGGTCCCCGAGATCGACATCCCGGGCCACTCGCAGGCAGCCATCAGCGCGTATCCGGAACTGGGCAACACCGACGTCATCGATACCTCCGCGCTTTCCGTGTGGGACACCTGGGGGGTCAATCCGAACGTACTCGCCCCCACTGACAACACCCTGCGCTTCTTCGAGGGCGTCTTCGAAGAACTGCTCGACCTGTTCCCCGCCGAGACCTCGCCGTTCATCCACATCGGCGGCGACGAATGCCCCAAGGACCAGTGGAAGGCGTCACCGGCGGCACAGTCCCGCATGGCCGAACTCGGCCTGAGGGACGAGGACGAACTCCAGTCCTGGTTCATCCGCCACTTCGACCGCTGGTTCACCGCCAGGGGCCGCCGCCTCATCGGCTGGGACGAGATCCTGGAGGGCGGCCTCGCCGAGGGCGCGGCCGTGACGTCGTGGCGGGGCTACGCGGGCGGCATCGCGGCCGCCGAGGCGGGGCACGACGTCGTGATGTGCCCCGAGCAGCAGGTGTACCTGGACCACCGTCAGCACGGCGGCCCCGACGAGCCGATGCCCATCGGGTACGTCCGCACCCTGGAGGACGTCTACCGATTCGAGCCCGTGCCCCCGGGCCTCTCCGAGGAGGCCGCCGGACACATCATGGGCGCCCAGGCCAACGTCTGGACCGAGGTCATGCAGAACCGGGACCGCGTCGACTACCAGGTGTTCCCGAGGCTCACCGCCTTCGCCGAGGTCGCCTGGTCACGGCTCCCGGCGCCGGGGGAGCGGGACTTCGCCGATTTCGAACGCCGGATGAACACTCACTACGCCCGGCTCGACGCCCTGGGCGTCGCCTACCGGCCGCCGACGGGCCCGCACCCCTGGCAGCGGCGGCCCGGCGTCCTGGGTCGCCCGATCGAGGGGCCGCCCCCGACCGTGTGACCAGGGGCCCGCGCACCGGCCAGGGGAACCGAATAAGTCGTACGAACCCGCTGAAGAGTGTCAATTCGTGCGCCGGGCAGAAGAGCTGCCAAAGGTGACTTTTCCCCTGGTCGGGGACGGAAACACCCTTCGCGGACCCTCGCGTCGGACAGCCCGGAAGATGTGCCAGAGTTGCCACGTCCCGGCCGTGAGCACGTACCGTACGGCGGACAGGCGGGACTGCCGGGACACCGGGAAGGGGCAGCTGGGTTGACCACGCACGCACCGCAGGCGATGCAGTCGGTGACGCTCCCGGCCTCGCTCGACGAGGCCGTGGCGGCTCTCGGCGCCATGCCTGCCGCCGTCCCCGTGGCCGGGGGCACGGACCTCATGGCGGCCGTCAACAAGGGGCTCCTGCGGCCCTCGGGACTGGTCGGCCTCGGCCGCATCAGCGAGCTGCGCGGCTGGCACTACCAGGACGGCCACGCGCTGCTCGGGGCCGGGCTCACCCACGCGCGCATGGGGCGGCCCGACTTCGCCGCGCTCATCCCCGCGCTGGCCGCGTCCGCGCGCGCCGCGGGCCCGCCCCAGATCCGTAACGCCGGAACGCTCGGCGGGAACATCGCCACCGCGGCCCCGACCGGCGACGCCCTGCCGGTCCTGGCCGCCCTGGAGGCCGAGCTGGTCATCGCCGGCCCCGGGGGCGCCCGCCGTGAGATCCCCGTCTCGCACCTGCTCGCGGGCCGCGAGATGCTCGAACCCGCCGAGCTGATCGGCTTCGTCCGCGTCCCGCTGCTGCACGCCCCCCAGGTCTTCCTCAAGGCGACCGGCCGCACCGGCCCCGGCCGCGCCACCGCCTCCGTCGCGATCGTCCTGGACCCGGCCCGGCGCGGCGTGCGCTGCGCGGTCGGCGCGATCGCCCCGATGCCGCTGCGGCCCCTGGAGGCCGAACGCTGGATCGCCTCCCTGATCGACTGGGACGCCGAACGCGGCCTGGCCCCGGACGCGCTGGCCGCCTTCGGCGAGTACGTCGCGGCGGCCTGCATCCCGGACCAGGCTCCACCGGACGACGGGGGAGAGGCACCTCCGCTGTCGCCCGCCGTCCTGCACCTGCGGCGCACGGTCGCCGCGCTCGCCCGACGCGCACTGGGGAGGGCACTGTCGTGAGCAATGAAGAGAACCCCGAGCAGCAGCACGGGCAGCCCGACCCGTACGCCGGCTGGACGCCGACCCCGCAGGGCGGTGAGTACGACGCCGAGGCGACCGCCTTCGTCCACCTGCCCCCGGAGGACCTCGCCGACCTCGGGAACGACCCGCTGGCCGCTCCCGGCCACAGCTACGTACCGCCGATGATCCTTCCGCTGACCCCGGCGGCCGGTCTCGACCCCGCGGCGACGGGCAGCTGGGTCGTGCAGACGCAGAGCCAGCAGGAGCGGGCGGCCGGTCACGCCTCGGGCCCGGAGGCCGCGCCCGAGGCGGTGCACTGGCCCGACCCGAACCAGCAGCAGGATCCGTACCGGCAGCCGTACCCGGACACCTCGCAGTACGCGCAGACGTCGTCCACGACGGCCCAGTGGAACTTCACCGAGGCCGTCCCCGCCGAGCCCGAGCCCACGCCTGAGCCCGCCGGTCACACCGGCGAGTGGACGATCCCGGTGGCCGACGGCGACCTCCCGGAGGAGTCCGGCGAGTTCGCCGCGTCGGCGATGGCCCAGTGGTACGCGGAGGCGCCCCCGGCCACACTGCCGGGCGGTGCGCCCGCGCCGTGGGCGACGCAGGAGCCGGTGGCCGAGCCCGCACCCGCCGCGGAGGAGGCCCCGCCCGGGCCCGTGGAGGCTCAGGAGACCCCGGAGGCCGCCGGGGAGGCGCCCGAGGCGGCCGAGGCCCCTGTGGAGCCCGCCGGTGAGCCGGTGACGGCCGAGGAGCCCGCGGCAGAGGCCCCGGAGCCGTCGGCCGAGACGCCCGGGGCCGGCCACGAACCTGCCCCAGGACATGACCCCGAGCTCGCCCAGGAGCACGGCCCCGTGCCCACGGAGGCCACGGAGCAGCCCGCGGATCCCGCCCCGTCGGCCGCCCCCAGCGAGCACCCGTCGGCGTCGTACGTCCTCCATGTGAACGGCGCGGACCGCCCCGTCAGCGACGCCTGGATCGGTGAGTCCCTGCTGTACGTGCTCCGGGAGCGCCTCGGCCTCGCCGGCGCCAAGGACGGCTGCTCGCAGGGTGAGTGCGGTGCCTGCAACGTCCAGGTCGACGGCCGTCTCGTGGCCTCCTGCCTGGTTCCCGCCGCCACGACGGCGGGCAGCGAGGTCCGTACCGTCGAGGGGCTCGCGGTGGACGGCGAACCGTCCGACGTCCAGCGGGCCCTGGCCGAGTGCGGCGCCGTCCAGTGCGGCTTCTGCATCCCGGGGATGGCCATGACCGTCCACGACCTCCTGGAGGGCAACCACGCCCCCAGCGAGCTGGAGACCCGTCAGGCCCTGTGCGGCAACCTCTGCCGGTGTTCCGGCTACCGGGGTGTGCTCGACGCCGTACGCGAGGTCGTCGAGGGCCGGGAGGCGACCGCGGAGGCGGCGGCGAGCGCTCCGGACGACGCCGCACCACGCATCCCGCACCAGGCCGCCCCCGGCGCGGGCGGCGTCCAGGCACCCGAGCACGAGGGAGACGTCCGGTGAACACCGTGCCGTCCCCCGCACCACCGGTCACCCCCACCACCAGCCGCCACCACAGCGGAGCGAACGACAAGGAGGCGGCGTGACCAGCGACGCAGCCACCGCGACCAGCACCCCACGCACGGCACCGCCGCCCGAGGGCCCCGAGCAGGACCAGGAGCTGCCCGCGCTCGGACTGGGCACCTCGCTGCCGCCCGCCGACGCCCGCGCCAAGACGGAGGGCACCTTCCCGTACGCGGCCGACCTGTGGGCCGAGGGGCTGCTGTGGGCCGCGATGCTGCGTTCCCCGCACCCGCACGCGCGCATCCTGTCGATCGACACGACGGCCGCCGCCGGTATGCCCGGTGTACGCGCGGTCGTCACGCACGAGGACATCCCCGGGGACGGCTCGTACGGCCGCCGGGTCGTCGACCGACCGGTGTTCGCCTCCGAGCTCGTACGCCACCACGGCGAGGCGATCGCCGCCGTCGCCGCCGACCACCCCGACACCGCCCGGCTGGCCGCCGCGGCGATCGCCGTCGAGTACGAGGTCCTCGAACCGGTCACCGACCCCGAGAAGGCCTTCGCCGCCGAGCCGCTGCACCCCGACGGCAACCTCATCCGCCACATCCCGCTGCGCTACGGCGACCCGGACACCGTGGGCGAGGTCATCGTCGAGGGCCTCTACCGCATCGGCCGGCAGGACCCCGCCCCGATCGGCGCGGAGGCCGGCCTCGCCGTGCCCCGCCCCGACGGCGGCGTCGAGCTCTACACGGCATCCACCGACCCGCACACCGACCGCGACCTGGCCGCCGCCTGCTTCGGCCTGGACCCCGAGCGGGTCAAGGTCGTCGTGACCGGTGTCCCCGGGGCGACCGGCGACCGGGAGGACCCGGGCTTCCAGATCCCGCTGGGCCTGCTCGCCCTGCGCACCGGCTGCCCGGTCAAACTGGCCGCCACGCGCGAGGAGTCCTTCCTCGGGCACGCCCACCGCCACCCCACCCTGCTGCGCTACCGCCACCACGCGGACACCGAGGGCAGGCTGGTCAAGGTCGAGGCGCAGATCCTCCTCGACGCGGGCGCGTACGCCGACGCCTCCTCCGAGTCCCTGGCCGCCGCCGTGGCCTTCGCCTGCGGTCCGTACGTCGTCCCGCACGCCTTCATCGAGGGCTGGGCGGTCCGTACGAACAACCCGCCGTCCGGGCACGTGCGCGGCGAGGGCGCGATGCAGGTCTGCGCCGCGTACGAGGGCCAGATGGACAAGCTGGCGGCGAAGCTGGGCATCGACCCGGTCGAACTCCGCCTGCGCAACGCCCTGTCCACGGGCGACATCCTGCCCACCAGCCAGACCGTGACCTGCCCCGCGCCTGTCGCCGAACTCCTCGGCGAGCTGCGCGACTTCCCGCTCCCCGCGCTCCCCAAGGACTCCCCGGAGGACGACTGGCTGCTCCCCGGCGGCCCGGAGGGCGCCGGCGAGCCCGGGGCCGTACGCAGGGGTGTCGGCTACGCCCTCGGCATGGTCCACATGCTCGGCGCCGAGGGCGCCGACGAGGTCTCCACGGCCACGGTCCGGGTCCATGACGGCGTCGCCACCGTCATCTGCGCGGCCGTCGAGACCGGCCAGGGCTTCACCACGCTGGCCCGCCAGATCGTCCAGGAGACCCTGGGCGTCGAAGAGGTCCATGTGGCGGCGGTGGACACCGACCAGCCCCCCGCGGGCCCGGCGACGCACGGCCGGCACACCTGGGTCTCGGGCGGAGCGATCGAACGCGCCGCCAAGATGGTCCGCACCCAGCTCCTCCAGCCGCTGGCGCACAAGTTCGGCATGTCCACGGAGCTCCTCCAGATCGCCGACGGCAAGATCACCTCGTACGACGGTGTGCTGTCCACGACGGTCACGGAGGCGATGGACGGCAAGGAACTCTGGGCGACCGCCCAGTGCCGCCCGCACCCCACCGAGCCGCTCGACGAATCGGGCCAGGGCGACGCGTTCGTGGGCCTGGCCTTCTGCGCGGTCCGCGCGGTGGTCGACGTCGACATCGAGCTCGGGTCGGTCCGGGTGGTCGAGATGGCCGTCGCCCAGGACGTCGGCCGGATCCTCAACCCGTCCCAGCTGGCGACCCGCATCGAGGCGGGCGTCACCCAGGGCATCGGCGCGGCCCTCACGGAGAACCTGCGCACCGCCCGCGGCCTGATCCGCCACCCGGACCTCACCGGGTACGCGCTTCCGACGTCCCTGGACGCGCCGGACATCCGCATCGTCAAGCTGATCGAGGAACGCGACGTGGTGGCCCCCTTCGGCGCCAAGCCGGCCTCGGCGGCCCCGGTGGTGACGTCCCCGGCAGCGGTGGCATCAGCGGTCCGCGCGGCGACGGGCCGCCCGGTCAACCGGCTGCCGATCCGGCCCCAGGCGGCGGTGGCGGCTACGCCCAAGGCGTAACGCTCCGGACGCAGATGTGCGCTAAACGTGTACCTGGGGGCGCGGTGTGTCACCGGTGCTGGCTACAGTGACCTGAAGGCTGTAGTGAGCTGTATCCGGGGGAGTGCTGTGCTGCCGAGTGATGGTTCCGGAGTGGGCATGGCGGCGATGCCGTTGGCGGGGTTCGCGGGAGTGGGCATCGCGGCGGCGTCCCTTGCGACAGAGCTCACGTCGTTCACGAAGTTCCGTGCCCGCATAGAAGAAATTCTGCGCGAACTGAAGGAGTCCCCCGCGGGACCCAGGAATCTTGCCGAGGACCCCATGTCCCGCCAGCAGTTCGGCGGCGGCGACAACCGGTGGGCCGAGGCGGCCTCGCTGTTCACCTCGTACCAGACAGTGATCATGGAGCTTGAGTCGCTCTCCAAGCTGCTCTCGGACTGCATCGAGGGCATGAGTATCGCGGTGCTCGCCTCGCACAACGGCTACGCGAACATCGACGACGACCTGCGCCGCCGGATGCTCGCGATCAGTGACGGGGTGGAGGAGCAGTACGGCGGGAAGTACGACCCGTCGCAGGGCCCGGCGAAGCAGGGCGGGGGACAGCCGTCTGCCACGAAGCCGACGGAACCGGACACCGGCGACACCGCAGGTGTCAGCGGGCTCTGAGGACGACGATCACTGGTGCGGCACGGGGACAGACGGGGGTACGGGGATGGATCACAAGGAAGCAGGCCAGGGCACTCCGTTCGACAGCATGTCGCACGAGGAGATGCTCGCGTGGCTGGACGCGGCCAACAGCGGGGCGATCCAGGGCGCGTCGGACCGGCTGGTGAGCGCGGCGAAGGAGATTCGCAAGATCGCGAAGGAGCTCAAGGGCCGCCCGCAGACGGTCGAGTGGAAGGGCGAGGGCGCGGACGCGTTCCGCACCTGGAGCGCGGATCTGGCCAACGCGACGCTGCGGCTGGGCGACTACAGCGAGGGCGCGTCGAAGTGGCTGGCCCAGGCTTCGGATTCGCTTGCCTCGGCCCAGGTGGCCATCCCGCGTACGCACGCGGGGGCGCAGGCGAACCTTGATGCGGCGCGGGCGGCGCGGAACGACCCGGATGCGTCCGCGGTTGCGCAGAAGTCGGCGGAGACGCTGATCGCGGCGAAGGAGGCGAACCGCCAGGAGGCTGTGGCGGAGATGCGGAAGCTGGCGCAGTCGTACGCGTTGTCGGCCTCGCAGCTGGACGCACTGGAGAAGCCGGCGTTCCCGCCTCCGCCGGGGGCGATCGTGCCGGAGCGATCTGGTGGCATCGATGACGCCCAGACATGGGGGCCAGCAGGCGGCAGGGGAGATGCCGAGGGCGAAGGCGCGGTTCGCGAGGTGACCACGCACTCCGAGCCCTCGCAGGCAACGGGCTCAGGAAGCCGAGGCGCTCCTGACTCATCAGCGCTCCGCGTGCCGCCCGACCTGGAAACCCCGGTCAGCATGGAGGTCAACAGCACAGCGACTCTTCCACAGTCATCGTCCACGCCCCCGGTGTCACAGCCAGGGCCGCCGGTGACGGGTAGGCCGGACAGCGGTCTGCCTTCTGGACTCCCCGTGCCCCCCGCGTTCGGCGGCGGCACGCGGTCGGTTCCAGGTCCCTTCGGCAGTGCGAAGAGCGCAGGGCTGGGTGTCCGCCCGCCGTCGCTGCCCGGCCAGGGCGTGTCCGGTTCGGGCTCGGCAAGCCGCACGCCTCGTGATGCCGGCATCACCGGTGGTCGGCCGGTAGCCCAGCCCACCGGCCGAGGGCTTCCCGGCGGAACGGTTGTCGGCGGTGAGGGGGCGCAGGGACGGACCCCCATGGGGCATGGAGGGATGAGCGCCGGCGGCGCCGCTCGGAGCGGGGCGATGGGCGGGCGCCCACCGGTTGGTGGAAACAGCGGAGTCGTCGGTGGCCGGCCCCGGCAGACGGGGCGTTCAGGTGAACGTCCCTTCACGCCTGGTGGCACCGGCCTTGTTCGGGGCAACGAAAACGGGCGTGTTGCTGGACAGGCAGCAGGTGGATTGCGGGCGCCGTCAAGCGGTCGGCCTGGAGACCCCCGCCGCGACGAGGGCGGTGAGCGTCCGGACTACTTGATCGAAGATGAAGAGACATGGAAGCAGGGTGGGCGTCGCGTAACGCCGCCCGTCATCGAGTGATGGAACGGCTCCGGATAAGGACGCGAATGCTTGCCAGCGGTGTGCACAGGGGCCGGACAAGGGCCACTATTTCGGCGGCGCTTGGAACGCTGCTGGTGGCTGTCACGGCAGGGGTTGCCCATGCGGAGTCGGTCCGTTCGAATCAGTGGCACCTGACGTCGATGAAGGCCGAGGAGATGTGGCAGAGCAGCACCGGGAAGGGCGTCACGGTTGCTGTGATCGATTCGGGGATCGATACGTCAAATCCGGATCTGCAAGGGCAGGTCCTCAAGGGGAAGGACTTCGCTCCGGGTGAGTCCGGCGATGAGCACTCCGACTACGACGGTCACGGTACGGGGATGGCTGGACTGATCGCAGGGACAGGCGACAGTCGCAACGGAGACGGGGCGTTTGGACTGGCGCCCGGCGTAAAGATTCTTCCTGTCCGGGTCCCCGACGAGGCCGCCAACCTTGCTGAAGATATTGAACAGTTCAATACTACGGTTCCTGCGGCCATTCGGTATTCTGCCGACAAGGGTGCCAAGGTCATTAATATCTCGCTGGCTGCTAGCGAAGGTTCGCAGCGGTTGACGGACTCGGTGAAGTACGCGCTTGGCAAAGGATCACTGGTCTTCGCGGGTGTGGGTAACGACGCCGAGGGTGCCAATGGTGTCAAATACCCGGGAGCAACTCCCGGGGCTGTAGGTGTGGCGGCCATCGGCAAGGACCTGCAGAGGACGGGGGAATCCCAGTTCGGCCCACAGGTAGACCTCTCCGCGCCGGGCGAGGAGATGATCCATGCCTGCAAGAGCGAGACAGGCTTCTGTACCTCGCACGGCACCAGTGACGCCACAGCCCTCGCTTCCGCCTCCGCCGCACTCATCTGGTCCAAGCACCCGAACTGGACCAACAACCAGGTCTTGCGGGTTCTGCTCAACACGGCCGGCCGGCCTATCAGTGGCGATGAGCGCACGGACTATGTCGGATACGGCGTCGTCCGTCCCCGGATCGCCCTGAAGACGCCCGGCGATCCCGGCCCCGCAGACGAGTACCCGCTCCCCGACCTTGCCGCAGCCGAGTCCCCGGAGCCTTCCTCGGAGCCCTCCAAGCCCACGGCCGGCTCCGAGGAGGGCGACAAACCGGCTGCCGCAGCACCCGCCACCGACGACGGTGGCCACAACGCCCTCTGGATCGGCCTGGGCATCGGCGCGGCGGTCCTCATCGGCGTCGCAGCGGCCGGCCTGATCGTCCGCTCCCGCCGCCGGAGCACTGCCCGCGCTGTCCCACAGCCATACCGGCAGCCGAACGAGTACCAGCAGCATTCGCAGCCGCCGTATCCGTCGTAAGGTCACCGACGCCGTACGAGGGTCCCTCGCGGCCCTCACTCGCCTTCACGACGGCTGCCGCGCCGCCTGCGGGCGGGCCCGCCAGTACAGTCGGCAGGGGTCGGCGAGGCGCGACGACCCGCGCGCAGCGGCCGACTTGACGCACTTGACTTGGAGTGTGCTCCAATTCGCAGCATGGGGTGCATGAACTTCACCAACACCGAGGTGGTCCTCGGAACGATGGGCTTCGGCACCCAGGTCGGACCCGACGACGCCTTCGCGATCCTCGACGCCTTCGTCTCAGGCGGCGGTGTCTGGCTCGACACCGCGAACTGCTACTCCTTCTGGGCCGATCCCAGCGGCACCGGTGGCGCCAGTGAGCGCGTCATCGGCGCGTGGCTCCGAGCCCGCCCCGGCCTGCGCGACGCGGTGCGGATCGCGACGAAGGTCCGGCAGAACCCGCTCGTCCCGCACTCCTGGCCGGAGAGCGCCGAAGGGCTGTCCGGCCGCGCCGTGCACGCAGGCGTCCAGGAGAGCCTGGGACGCCTCGGGGTCGACCACGTCGACCTGCTCTGGGCCCACGCCGAGGACCGCACCGTGCCGCTGGAGGAGACGGTTGGCGCCTTCGGTGAACTGGTCACGAAGGGTTTGGCCCTGCGGATCGGGGCGGCCAACCACGCCGCCTGGCGCGTCGAGCGTGCCCGCTCGCTCGCACGGGAGCAGCACGTGGAGCCATGGACGGCCCTGCAACTGCGCCACTCACTGGCCCAGCCGCGCCCGCTCACCCCCGTCGCGGAGGCCGGCCACCGCATGCTCACCGACGAGGACATGGACCTCGCCCGG
The DNA here is from genome assembly GCF_044765485.1 of Streptomyces sp. NPDC102451. Lineage (NCBI taxonomy): Bacteria > Bacillati > Actinomycetota > Actinomycetes > Kitasatosporales > Streptomycetaceae > Streptomyces > Streptomyces sp. NPDC102451. Next base: position 118,400 of record NZ_JBIWKD010000005.1, read on the forward strand.
TCGGAGGGGCTCACCGTGTGGGCCTACAGCGCGCTGCTGTGGGGCGCGTACGTGCGCACGGACAAGCCGCTTCCCGGGACCTACGAGCACCCCGGCACCACCCGGGTGCTCTCGGCCCTGGCCGACATCGCCCGGGAGCAGTCGGCCACGAGGAACCAGGTCGTCCTCGCATGGCTGATGCGGCAGGGGATCGACCCCATCGTCGGCGTGAGCCGGGTGGAGCAGATCGAGGAGGCCCTCGCCGCCCGCCGTGTGCGGCTCGATGACGAGCACATGGCGCGCTTCTCCCAGGCCCGTTAGCGGCGCAGAGGTCCCCGACCGGACGGCTGTCCCGGCGCTGAAAACGATACGGTGAGGTGGCCGGTGGCCGCGTTTCGTGGACGAAGCGGTAAAAGAGACGGACTTGGGGAAATTCGTGACCTTCGAACAGGAATGGGCCGAACTGCGCGCGGCCGCGGCCGCGCGGGGCGCTATGCAGATCAACAGTGTCCCGGCTGAGGGAGGCGGAGGCGGGGGCAATTCCGGTGACCTGGTGGTCAATCGGGACGACCTCGGCGCAATCGGGAATGACGCCTATGACCTGCGGGTGAAGGTGTCGCGGGAGGGCGATCACGCCCGGCCCGCCACCTTCGACGCAGCGATCGCGCTCACCAACGGCAATTTCGCGAGTGGTTCGGCGGTGCTCAAGGTGCACGACCGCTGGAACACCCACCTGAAGACCCTGCTGGATTCCCTTGCGCACATATCGAATCACCTCGATTACACCAAGGCCCAGCACGCGAAGGACGACGTGAAGATCGAGGGAGATCTGGCGCCGATCTCCAAGCTCACGGAATACATGAACTAGCGGTCGGGGGACCACGCGCATGCTGAAGTACGAGGACATAGTCGACGCCCCCGTGGGCAAGCTGAAGGCCGCGGCCGACGACTGGTCGAAGATGGCGGGCGACCTGGAGAAGCTCGCCACCGAGGCCACCGACGGGATGAAGGGCAAGGCGGACAAGGCGGAGTGGGAGGGCCTCAACGCCGGGGTCACCAAGGCCTTCGTCAGCAAGACGGCCAAGGAGGTCGGGGACGCCGCAGCCGAGGCCAAGGGCGTGAAGCAGATCCTCGAAGAGGGCTACACGGCCATCAAGAAGGCCAAGGACGACCTGATCAACATCCGGGACCACGAAGGTCCGGCGGCCGGGATCAAGGTGGACGGAAACGGGAAGGTCACCGCGCGCCACCCGGTCGCGGACATTCCTCCCCAGCAGAAGGCCCACGACCCCGATTATCCCGCGCTGGTGCAGCAGGAGAAGGAAAACATCGCTGCCTGGCAGAAGAAGGTCGACCTGATCGTCGACAACTGCAACGACACCGATGTGTCCTTCAAGAACTCCCTTGAGGCCAACGTCACCGACCGCAAGGACTTCAGCGCCCCGAAGTACACGAAGATGGACCAGGAGGAGGCGGCCAGGGCCGCCGCGCTGGCGGGCAAGGGGCGTGAGCTGACACACAAGGAACTTCAGGCGCTCAACGAGTTGCTGGCGGACAACAGCAAGTCGGTGGAGTTCTCGAAGAACTTCTACGAGAAGCTCGGCCCGGAGAAGTCGCTGGCGTTCTTCGGCCAGCTCTCGACGGATACGTACGAGGGTTTCGACGTCGACGAGCAGAGGCTCAAGGACGTCCAGGCGCTGCAGAAGAACCTGGGTCTCAACCTGGCCACCGCCTCCCACGACAAGGCGTTCACCGCGGAGTGGGGTCCGGAACTCCGCAAGATGGGCACGGAACAGATCCCGCTCGCCAAGCACGACTACAGCGGGCCGTACGGATACCAGCTGCTCGGCGGGATCATGCGGTACGGGAACTACGACAAGGCGTTCCTGAACCCGATCGCCGAGCATGTAGCGCAGCTGCACCAGAAGGACCCGTACATGTTCGCCGACAACAAGATGGTGAACAGCCCGTTCAAGAACCCGTTCAACCCGTCCGGCGTGAACGGGGCCGGCTACGACCCGGCGACCGCCATGCTGGAGGCGCTCGGCAACAGCCCGGACGCCGCGAAGCACTTCTTCAACGACCCGCCGACCGCGTACAACGAGGACGGCACGATCAACAAGGGCGCCACGGCGGACCTCGGCAAGAACGGCGACGAGCCGATCAAGAACTACCTCGACTTCTTCGGCAACGAGAAGTGGGAGTCGTTCCCGGACGTCAACACTCTCGGCGAGGACGAGCTCAAGGGCTCTCTGAACCACATGCCCGACGCGCTGGGGCACGCTCTGGAGGCGGCCACCCTCGGCTACCCGGCGGGGCACCCGGACGCGAGCGTGGTGCGGGACGACGACAATGCCGCGATCATGCGGGACGTGATGGAGAAGTACTCGGACGCCAAACTGCTGAAGACCCAGGGATCGCTGTCCGACAGCCTGGGTGCGATGGGCGCCGGTTACATAGATGACATCAACTGGGCGATGGACAAGAACAAGGACGACAGCGTCTTCGCTCCAGCCGGGAGCCGGGAGGGGCATCTCGACTTCTCCGACACCCTCGATTCCAACGGGCGGGACATCGCACGGCAGTTCCTGGGCGCCCTGGGACACCACCCCGACGCCTACGCGTCCTTGAGTGCCGCCGAGCAGATCTACACGACCAGTGCACTGGAGGCGCAGGTCGGCAAGGACGGCGAGATCGACACGGGCGATGTCCGACGGACGGTGAAGATCGGATCCGAGGTCCAGGGAATGCTGGACCAGGCGCGTGCGGACCAGGTCGTGGCCGAGGGTGTCAAGGCGCATGAGGACTTCGAGAAGGCCGCGGAGCAACGGTCCGGTTGGGCTGAGTTCGGTGGCACCGCCGCGCTGGGTGCCGGAGTGGCGACGGCCGCTTTCTTCCTGCCCGCCGCCCCGGTCATCGGCGCGGGTGCACTGCTGGTACCGATGTTCACCGATGTGGCGACCGGAGCCGCAGAGACGCTCATTGGGGACGTGGTCGGCGGTATGGGGGAGGAGGCGGTCGACAAGAACAAGGAGAAGGTCGACGATCTCACCGCCGACCAGCAGGCGGCCGTCTACAAGGCGGGAGAGACCTATACGGAGACTCCGGTCGACACATTCGTCGCTCGGCACAAGGACGAGATCGAAAAGCTCGACGCCAGCACGGGCGGAGACCTGGCCGAGGACCTGGACGACTCCAGGATGCTCGGCTACGGCGACGGGAATCTCCGTGCACGCGTCCAAGGTGTGAGTCCGGAGGCCTGAGCGAGGGATTGGGGCGGGTGCTCTGTGCCGTATGTGCACCCGGAGTCGGCCGGTCGCCGACCGCGGCAGTAGACGATGGCGAGAAGAGGCGTAGGCATGAGTGAAGTGGGTGTGCACGGGTGAGACGATGGCTGACGGCCGCCGGTCTGGTGATGGTCCTGAGCGCCGGAAGCATGGCGTGCGCCGCGGACGAGGGGAAACAGGCCGCGGAGGAGGAGAAGCAGTACGACCCGTTCGTCGGGGCCGAGCAGGTGTGCGGGGATGTGTTCTCCGGTTCTCTGGCGGGGATGGTCGAAAAGGTGACCGGGGACAAGCTTTTCTTCGAGGAGAGCCCCAAGGGCATGGAGAAGACTGTCGCCGCGCTCAAGGAAGCGTATGGATCAGGGCGTTCCTGGGGTGCGGGGAACACGCTCTGTGAGCTCAGTCCGAAAGGTGCCAAACAGACCGACAGCGGAGGGGTGAAGTTCTCCATGTATGCCCCCCAGGACGTGGAGGACGAAGGGCTCCCGGCCGGCCAGGAGCTCTACACCATGGGCGTCCAGTCCTCTGTTGGACGCAGCAACGCCGCCCTGTACTTCGAGTGCGTCACCCCTCAACTGAAGGGTTCGGACAAGACGCCCCTGCGCGTCCATGGCGGCTTCGGGCGTGGCGAGAGCGATGCTCCGGACAATCGTGAGTACCGCAACCTGAACATGACCATCCTGCATGCCGTTTCGCTCAAGCTGGTGAAGGAACTCGGCTGCGAGAACAACGCAGGACTGCCCGTGACCCCCGATCTCACGCCGAAGTAGACGCTCAGCGGGGTCGGATGGTGACCCGACGCTCGGGCCCCGAATCTCGGAGCCCGAGCGCCGTACGTGGCGCTATCACTCGTTCGGGGGGCCGGGGATGCCTGCGGGGTCGACGCTTGAGCTTCGGGCTTCGAGGGCTCAGACGCGAGGGCCGAGGTTCGAGCGGTGTTGTTCATCCGGGGGGTAGGTAAGGGCTTTTGGGAAAACCTCCCCTCCCTCCCACCCCGTCACGGCCAGCAAGTATGACTAATCGTGATCGAGTTGCGGCGGAGAGTCGCGGCTGCTTTCGGTGCCCACAACGAGACGACCCCGACGGGTGTTTGCCGCACCGGCCGGGGTCTGACCCAAGATCGAACACCAAGAAAGACGATCTCGTGGCTATCCAGCAGCCTATCTCCGCCCCGCCCGCGCCCGCAGCCTCGCGCCCGTACCGCAAGGCGCACCCCGGCTACGGCAAGCAGACCATCCCGGCCCAAGGCCCCACCGATGCAAGGGCCTTCGCCTCCCTGCCCGAGCGCGAGCGCTACGTCGCCGGGTACGTCGACCACCTCCCCGACGGCGCTGCCATGGACATCAAGTCGCTGGCCAAGGACCTGCCCCTGTACGGCCAGATGGCCATCGGCACCGCGCTGCGCGCCCTCGCCGTGGCCGGGCACTTGCGTCGCGTGCGCTGCCGGGTGGAAGGCGCCGGTCAGTGCCGATGGGTGACGCTCACCTACTGGTCCCGTACTGCCCACGACAACGAGTGGTGGAACGCCGAGCTCGCAGGCGAGGCCGCCACCGCTCCGGAGCAGGCACCTGCCGCCGAACCGGCGGTCGTACCCCAACAGCGCGCTGCGGAGCGCCCCACCGCGAACCCGCCCACGGAGCCGCAGGAAGAGCCGGGCGCAGGCACTCCCACGGTTACCGCCGCCCCTTCGCCCGCCTACCGCACCCTCGCCGAACTCGGCCGCCGCGAACCCCGCCTGGCGCTCTCCGCCGCCGACTGCGCCGCGCTGGAACCGCTCGCCGCCGCCTGGTTCGCACGCGGGGTCAGCGCCGACTACCTGACCTCGGCGCTCACCGCCGGGCTCCCCGACTCCATCGCCTCCCCTGTCGGCCTGGTACGCCGCCGCCTCACCGACAAGATGCCGCCCCAGCAGCCCGTACCGGCCCCGGGCTCGCCTGCCTCTCGTCCTGCACGCGAGCTCCTGGTCGAGTGCACCGAATGCGGCCGCCCCGGCCCGGCCGAAGCCCTCCCGGACGGCCTGTGCCGCCCCTGCGGGACCACGTCGACCGAAGATGCAACGCCCGCCGAGATCGAACGCGACGTCCCGGCTCTCGTCGCCGGTCTCCGCAACCTGATGCGCACTCCCTGAGCACTCACGCGTCGGTCACGTGCAGTTCCTCCGGGGCGAGTTGGGTCATCACCAGCCCGTACAGCAGCTCCGCGTCCACGAAGTCCCCGTCCTGCGGGGGCCCGCACCGCCAGCTCAGCGGATACGTGTTGCCGTGGGCGGCCGGAATCCCCACGTACTGGTCGCGGGCCGCCGGGCCGAAGCACTTCGCGCCGGGCGGCCAGTCGAAGTCCTGGCTCGCGCCCGGTTCCAGCAGGAAGTACGTCCACCGCGCCCCCGCGATCTCCCGCACGACGGGCCCCGGATCGCCGTCCGTGAGGGCGGCGAGGTGGTGCAGCACCGCCTCCCCTCGGACGCCGCGCAGCCGGATGGCGTCGAAGTGAATGCCGATGAGGCGGAGTTGGAGCCCCGATGCGGGTACCCATTCGGGGAGCTTCTTGCTCGTCATGGCAATGAGCATCGCGCTGACTGCGTAGCGTGACCAGCAGGACGCGATCCACATCGATGCGATGTGGGGAGGGTGGTGATGGCTGTGGGGACGAGTGGCGAGACGACGCGCGGGCGGCGGCTGGTGGGGGAGCTGATCCGCATCCACCGGGTGCGGGCGGGTCTCACGCAGAAGGAGGCGGCGGAGCAGCTGCTGATCTCGGAGTCGCTGATGGGCGCGGTGGAGCGGGCGGAACGCATTCCGTCGCGCGACCTGCTGATCGACGCGGACGGGGTGTTCGGTGCGAGCGGGGCGCTGAAGGCGTGCTGCGAGCTGGTGGACGAGGAGAAGTACCCGCCGAAGTTCCTGGACTGGGCGAAGCTGGAGCGGAATGCGCGAGTGATCAGCGCGTACGAGACGATGCTGATCCCGGGCCTGCTCCAGACGGAGGCGTACGTGCACGCGCTGTACCGCTCGCGCGTACCGGCGTACACGGAGGACGAGATCGCCCGGCACGTGGGAGCGAGGCTGGAGCGGCAGACGGTGCTGTCGCGCACGCCGCCGCCGCGCATCGGGTATGTCATCGAGGAGTCGGTCCTGGACCGGACGCTCGGTGGGCCAGAGGTGCTGAAGGAGCAATTGCGGCATGTGCTGGACTGCGTGGAGCGGTTCAACCATCTGACGGTGCAGGTGATGCCGTCGGCTCAGCACACGCACGCGGGGTTGATGGGGTCGATGAAGTTGATGTCCACCGCAGAAGGCCGCAGTCTTCTGTATGTGGAGGCGCACGGCGGAGATAGATTGATCGCGAAGCCGGAGCAGGTGGGCGACATGTTCGACCTCTTCGGCATCCTTCGGGCCCAGGCGTTGAACCCCTGGAAGTCCGCGGAGGTCATCGAGACGAAGGTGAGACATCTGTGAGCCACGAAGCCCCCGGACTGACCTGGTTCAAGTCCAGCTACAGCGGCAACGAGGGCGGCGAGTGCCTCGAAGTCGCCTACGACTGGCACAAGTCGAGCTACAGCAGCAACGAGGGCGGGGCATGCGTCGAAGTAGCCACCTGCCCCCACACCGTCCACGTCCGCGACTCCAAGGTCACCGACGGCCCCACCTTCACCGTCACCCCCGCCGCCTGGACCGCATTCGTGGCGGGTGCGGCCAGGGGCTGACCGCGCCCCTGGTCCGTCGCGGCACCGGCCCGCCTGGACGCTCAGCAGGCGCCGTCGTCGACGGTGGCGGTCAGCTCGTACTCAGGGATGGAGTCGCTGCTGCCGTCCGCGCCCGGGACGAAGACGCCACCCTCCGAGGATGCCTCCTCCGCGACGTGCATGCAGACGGTGGTGTCGCTCCCGGCTGCCGTTATCTCGTAGTCGTGCCCCTCGCCGGCCCGCTCCACCGAGACCCTGTACGAGGGCCCCAGGTTCTCGCCGGCCTTCAGGACGGCTGCCTCGATCAGTGAGGTGTAGCCGTCTGTCGGGTCACGGCGGATCTGGGTGTCGGCGGCCATGGACTCGGCCGCGTCCTCGGCGGCCTCCCGGACCTCGCTCGCACTCCAGGTGCCTTTGTCGATGCTCGCCTGGACCGAGCAGCCGCCGAAGACGAAGACCCCGGCTACCCCGAACGCGACGACCCGCCCCGCAGCGAGAGCGCCGTCCGACGGCTGTCGGGGTGCGTGCGGCCGGGCCCGCCAGTACAGCCGGTAGGGGCCGACCAGCGCGACGACGAGGAACGCGGCGGCTATGACGAACAAGAAGGCGACGACTGCCATGCGTGAACTCCCGTGATCCCGCGCCCGGACAAGGCGCCAGATTATGCCGTGGCCCTACACCCACGGCCCATCAGGCCGTGGGGCCGAATGCGGGGACGGGCGCGGCTCTCCTGGCCCTCACCGTGCGGCAAGGTCACTCACAGGCCGCCGACCGCTCGACTGCCCCGGTGTAGTCGACGATCAGATTCTTCATGACCGTCTGGTCGTCGATGCCGGATTCGGAGACCTGGACCACCGCATAGAGGTCCTGCTCCGGGTGCTCCGACGAGGTGCAGGAAGAAGTCTTGCCGACGCCGGCTTTCGCGGTGTAGACAAAGCGCCCGTCGTCCGACAACGCCCCGTTGTCCGTGCCCGCGTAGCCCGCAGAGACCGCCGCTGTGGTCTGCCCCTCACTCCACCATGTTTGGGTGAGGCTCAGGGCCGCCTTGCCATCCACGGACACGTTGCAGCGTACCGCTCCGCCGCTCAGCCTCGAGGTGGCCGACGAGATGGAGTCACCGCCGGGCAGCACGGCCTTCACCAGCGCGGGGTCCACGGGGGTCCCGCACAGCGACGTAGGCACGGTGTACGCCTTCTTGGGCGCGTCGTTGCCGGAGCACGCCGACAGGGTTGAGGCGAGGGCGACGGTGGCCGACAGGGATACCACTGTGCTGATGAACCGGTGACGCCTGAGAGTTCCACGGGCAGACAACGCGAGAGGCCTTTCAGGGTTCGGGGAGACGTCGCGGCGGGCGCCGTCCCCGGACATTCGATCAGATGTCCGTCTTCAGGTGGAGGGACATGAAGCAGGTATGCGCACCTGCGGCCCGGAATCCGTCCTGGGCGCACGAAAACGGCCGCCCCCGCGCCATGGGGGCGGCCGTTCCCTTTCGGGTTCTCCCGCGTGGAGGCCGTGACCGGATTCGAACCGGTGTAACTCGAGTTGCAGTCGAGCCCCTGAACCTCTCGGGCACACGGCCGTGCGTTTCTTGATCTGCTGTCGACCGTACGGGTCCGGCGTGGCCGGGCCAAGGGAAGTGGGTGGGCCGCAACGTGACTGCCATGCCGCGTTCATGAAACAGCTCACGGGCCTACGTCGAAGGGACCAGCCGGATACCGCCCACCGACAGGGGTCACCTGGGCGAATGGCCCTTACTCTGGGGCGCATGACTGCCCTGGAACCCCGTGACGCCGAGGTCACCGCCGCCCTCGTCGAGACCTCCGCCGTCGAACCGGCCGAAGGCGTCCTCGGGCGGACCTACCGGGCGCTCAGCATCGGCATCGTCTCCGTCGTCCTGCTCATCGCCTTCGAGGCGACCGCCGTCGGCACGGCGATGCCGGTCGCGGCCCGTGAGCTGCACGGCATCCCGCTCTACGCGTTCGCGTTCTCCGCGTACTTCACCACCAGCCTCTTCGCCATGGTGCTCTCCGGGCAGTGGGCCGACCGGCGCGGGCCGCTCGCCCCGCTCGCCACCGGGATCGGCGCCTTCGGAGCCGGGCTGCTGCTCTCCGGGACCGCGGCGAACATGTGGACCTTCATCCTGGGGCGGGCCGTCCAGGGCATCGGCGGCGGGCTCGTGATCGTGGCGCTGTACGTGGTCATCGGGCGGGCCTACCCGGAGCGGATCCGGCCGAGCATCATGGCCGGGTTCTCCGCCGCCTGGATCGTGCCGTCCGTCGTCGGGCCGCTCGCCTCGGGGACCGTGACCGAGCACCTCGGGTGGCGCTGGGTCTTCGTCGGCATCCCGGTCCTCATCCTCCTGCCGCTCGGCCTCGCGCTGCCCGCGATACGGCGGATGGCGGGAGGGGCCGCGGACGCGGAGGCGGCGGCCGAGCCGTTCGACCGGCGCCGCATCCGGCTCGCGCTGGGGATATCGGCGGGCGCCGGGCTGCTCCAGTACGCGGGCCAGGAGCTGCGGTGGCTCTCCCTGGTCCCGGCGCTGGCCGGTGCCGCGCTGCTCGTCCCCGCCGTACGCGGCCTGCTGCCCGCCGGGACCGTGCGGGCCGCGCGGGGGCTGCCCGCCGTGATCCTGCTGCGGGGGATGTCGGCCGGCTCGTTCATCGTCGCGGAGTCCTTCGTCCCGCTGATGCTCGTGACCCAGCGCGGACTCTCCCCGACCCTGGCCGGCCTCTCCCTGGCCGCCGGCGGTCTGACCTGGGCCCTCGGCTCGTACGTCCTGGCCCGGCCCCGGCTGGAGCCGCACCGGGGTGCCCTCATGGTCGCCGGCATGGTGCTCGTGACGCTGTCGATCCTCGCCGCGCCCGCCGTGCTGATCGAGTCCGTGCCGGTGTGGACGCTGGCTGTGGTCTGGGGCTTCGGATGCTTCGGCATGGGCATGGTGATCGCGTCGACGAGCGTGCTGCTGCTGAAGCTGTCGGCCCCGCAGGAGGCGGGTGCCAACTCGGCGGCCCTCCAGATCTCGGACGGCCTGTCCAACGCGCTGCTGCTCGCCGCAGGCGGCGCGGCGTTCGCCGCGCTCAGCGGTGGCTCGGTGGGCGCGGCCGCCCACGGGGCGGTGGGCAGCGGCGCGGGGGCGGCGCACCCCGGCGCGTTCATGGTGGTGTTCCTGCCGATGGCGGCGGTGGCGCTGGCGGGGGTGTGGGTGGCGGGCCGCACCCAGCCCCGGTAGCGAGCGGGTGGTACCAGTCTGACCCCACGCGGTGGTACCGTTCTGGTATGGCTATGAACCTGCGCCTTCGCGACGACCAGACCGAGGCACTCAAGCAGCGGGCCGAGCAGGAGGGCACCAGCATGCACGCGATACTGCTCAAGGCTGTCGACGACTACCTCGCCCGGACGGCGCAGGAGGCCATCGTCCGTAAGACCGCCAAGGAGCAGGCCGCCAAGTGGGGCGAGCTCATGGAGCGGCTCAAGTGACCTGCGTCTATCTCTCCTCCGAGGACATCCTCGTCATCGCGGGATACGCCTGTGACGACATGCAGGTCGTCGTGCGGGACGTCGGGCTCCTGGAATCCGCGGCACACCGTCCTTCCGCCGCCATGTTCGGGGAAGAGGCGTATCCGGATGTGATCGACAAGGCCGCCGCGCTCCTCCAGTCCCTTGCGGTCAACCATCCACTTTTCGACGGCAACAAGCGCACGGCGTGGCTGTCCTGCGTCTCCTTCCTGGCGATGAACGGAGTGGACCTGCGCCCCGACATCGACGCAGCGGAACGCCTGGTCATCGCGGTGGCGACCGGCGAGACGGACGAGGTGAAGGCCATCGCCCAAGGGCTGCGGGAACTGGTCGTCGTCGAGGTGTGAGAGCTGTCGCATTATGCGCCGGGGCGGCGCCGTCCAGGGAGGGTTCCGCTCCCCCCGCCGGTAGGGTGGCCCGGTTGTCGTATCGGCAGCCGCCCACGTACCCGAGTGCCCCGAACCGGAGACCGTGACTACTACCGCCTCCCACCACCTCTCACCCGCCTTTCCCGGCCGCGCCCCCTGGGGGACGGCCGGAAAGCTGCGCGCCTGGCAGCAGGGTGCCATGGAGAAGTACATCCAGGAGCAGCCGCGCGACTTCCTCGCGGTCGCGACGCCCGGCGCCGGGAAGACCACCTTCGCGCTGACCCTCGCCTCATGGCTGCTGCACCACCACGTGGTGCAGCAGATCACCGTCGTGGCGCCCACCGAGCACCTGAAGAAGCAGTGGGCGGAGGCCGCCGCCCGCATAGGCATCAAGCTGGACCCGGAGTACAGCGCCGGGCCCGTGAGCAAGGAGTACCACGGGGTCGCGATCACGTACGCCGGTGTCGGGGTGCGGCCCATGCTGCACCGCAACCGGTGCGAGCAGCGCAAGACGCTCGTGATCCTCGACGAGATCCACCACGCCGGTGACTCGAAGTCCTGGGGCGAGGCCTGCCAGGAGGCGTTCGACCCGGCGACGCGGCGGCTCGCGCTGACCGGTACGCCGTTCCGCTCCGACACCAATCCGATCCCCTTCGTCGCGTACGAGGAGGGCAACGACGGCATCCGCCGCTCCTCGGCCGACTACACCTACGGCTACGGCAACGCGCTGGCCGACGGGGTCGTCCGCCCCGTGATCTTCCTCAGCTACAGCGGCAACATGCGCTGGCGCACCAAGGCCGGGGACGAGATCGCGGCGCGGCTCGGCGAGCCGATGACCAAGGACGCCATCGGGCAGGCCTGGCGCACCGCGCTCGCGCCCACCGGCGAGTGGATCCCGAACGTGCTGTCCGCCGCCGACAAGCGGCTGACCGAGGTCCGTAAGGGCATTCCGGACGCGGGCGGGCTGGTCATCGCGACGGACCAGGAGTCGGCGCGCGCGTACGCCAAGATCCTGAAGAAGGTGACGGGCGAGTCCCCGGCCGTGGTCCTCTCCGACGAGAAGGCGGCGTCGAAGAAGATCGACAAGTTCAGCCAGGACGAGTCGCGCTGGATGGTCGCGGTCCGGATGGTGTCGGAGGGCGTCGACGTCCCGCGCCTCGCGGTCGGTGTGTACGCCACGACCATCTCGACGCCGCTGTTCTTCGCCCAGGCGGTCGGCCGTTTCGTACGGTCGCGGCGCCGGGGCGAGACCGCTTCCGTCTTCGTGCCGACCATCCCGATGCTCCTCGACTTCGCGAACGAGATGGAGGTCGAGCGCGACCACGTGCTCGACAAGCCGAAGAAGGGCAGCGACGAGGAGAACCCCTTCGCCGAGGAGGACCAGCTCCTCGCGGACGCGGAGCGGCTGGAGGACGAGGAGACCGAGGAGCAGCTGCCCTTCGAGGCCCTGGAGTCCGACGCGGTCTTCGACCGGGTGCTGTACGACGGCGCCGAGTTCGGCATGCAGGCGCACCCGGGCAGCGAGGAGGAGCAGGACTACCTGGGCATTCCGGGCCTCCTCGAACCCGACCAGGTGCAGCTGCTGCTCCAGAAGCGGCAGACCCGGCAGATCGCGCACAGCAGGCAGAAGCCGGCGGAAGAGGCGGACCTGCTGGAGAAGGCGGCCGAGAACCGGCCGGTGGTCACGCACAAGAAGCTGCTGGAGCTGCGCAAGCAGCTCAACACGATGGTCTCGGCGTACACGCATCAGAGCGGCAAGCCGCACGGGGTGATCCACACCGAGTTGCGCAGGGTGTGTGGCGGCCCGCCGAGCGCGGAGGCGACGGCCGGGCAGATCCAGGACCGGATCAAGAAGGTCCAGGAGTGGGCCACCCGGATGCGCTGAGCCCGGCCCGACGACGGCCCCGGTGCGCGAGCGGTTGATCCGAGCGCGCACCGGGGCCGCGCTGTTTCCGGGCAGGGCGTCGGAGTGCGGGGGCGTGCTCCGCTCCTGAGGGGGCGTACGAGGGGTGCCGGGCGCCGTCGGCGGGAAAATTTTTGAGGCACTTATTCACAGTGAGTTAACAATCGTTCACGTGTCATGCACGGAGCGTTGTCGACACGTCACCCGACTTGAACGCGCGTAGATGTTCGCGTTCCGGACGGTCCGCCGCTGACCGGCGGTTATGCCGCGCCGTTCCGGAGGGAGACCGGATTCTGGACGAGGTCTTCCGCTGAGCGGACCCGCTCGCTAATGTCCCCGAAACATGAACGCCCCGTGGCAATGTGGCCGCGGAGCGCAGCCGGTGCCATGGCCAGTCGGCGGCCTCTCGGTGCGTCGCCGTGGGACCGGCGTCGGCACCCCGGAGACAACCGCCCCGCTCACCACGAGGGAGAGGGCGTCGTGACCGCGGAGACTTCTCAGACGCTCGACCGGGGACTGCGTGTCCTCAAACTGCTCGCCGATACCGATCACGGCCTGACCGTCACCGAGTTGTCGAACAAACTCGGTGTCAACCGCACCGTGGTTTACCGACTGCTCGCCACCCTCGAACAGCACGCGCTCGTCCGGCGTGACCTGGGCGGCCGGGCCCGCGTGGGTCTGGGCGTGCTGCGCCTGGGCCGTCAGGTGCACCCGCTTGTCAGGGAGGCGGCACTGCCCGCGCTGCGGTCGCTGGCCGAGGACATAGGGGCCACCGCCCACCTCACGCTCGTCGACGGGGCGGACGCGCTCGCGGTCGCCGTCGTCGAACCGACCTGGACCGACTACCACGTCGCCTACCGGGCCGGCTTCCGGCACGCCCTGGACAGGGGCGCCGCGGGCCGGGCCATCCTCACCGCCCGGCAGAAGACCGCCGACCACCCGGGCTACACCCTCACCCAGGGCGAGCTCGAAGCCGGTGCCTGCGGGGCCGCGGCTCCGCTCGTCGGGGTCTCGGGCGTGGAGGGCAGCGTGGGCGTGGTCATGCTCGCCGACGCCGTGCCGGAACGGGTCGGCCCGAGGGTCCTCGACGCGGCCCGCGAGGTCGCCGACGCGCTGCGCTAGGACGAGCACCCGCCGTAGGCCTCCGGCCCCGGCCGCCCCGGTGAGGACGCCGGGCCGGTCGGGGCCGGAGGCGTACGGCGGATAGATTGGGCGGGTGGCCATTCGTCTCTCCCGCCCCCGCACTCTCGCCCTCTGTGCGCTGCCCGTCCTCGCCCTGTTCGGTACGGCCGCCTTCGCGCCGCTGCCGTTCACCGTGGCACAGCCCGGCACCACCGCCGACGTCCTGGGGAAGGACAAGGGGACACCGGTCATCACGATCAAGGGCGCGCCGACCCACCCCACCGACGGCAAGCTGCTGATGACCACCATCCTCGCCACCGCGCCGACCGCGGACATCGGCATCGGGGAGGTGGTGGACAGCTGGTTCAGGACGGACCGTGCGGTCATGCCGCGTGACTCCGTCTATCCGACCGGCGACTCCGAGAAGGAGATCGAGCAGCACAACCTCAAGGACATGAAGGAGTCGCAGGACGTCGCCGTCGACGCGGCCCTGAACTACCTGGACATGAAGCCCGGTTCGGTGGACGTCACCCTGCATCTCGCCGACGTCGGCGGTCCGAGCGCGGGCCTGTTCTTCTCGCTCGGCATCATCGACAAACTCTCCGGCGACGGCACCGGCGACGGCGACGGTTCCGGGGGCGGCCTGACCGGCGGCCGCACCATCGCCGGCACGGGGACGATCGAGGCCGACGGTACGGTCGGCGCGGTCGGCGGGGTCTCACTGAAGACGCAGGCCGCCCGGCGCGACGGCGCGACCGTCTTCCTGGTGCCGAAGGCCGAGTGCAAGCAGGCGAAGGCCGAGCGACCCGAGGGCCTGCGGCTGGTCGCCGTCACGACTCTGAAGAGCGCGGTGTCCTCGCTGCGGGCCCTGGAGCAGGGCGGCTCGGTTCCGGGCTGCTGACCTGCGGCTCCGGTCTTTCCATGCTGCGCCACGCGGGGAAGACCAGCGGGCTCAGCGTCGCCAGGAAGTACACCCCGCCCATCGCCAGCAGCGCCCCCGTCGTGCCCATCCCCTCGACCAGCAGGCCCGCGGCCAGCCCGCCCACTGGCATGGCGAGCTCGCAGCCCGCCGTGAGGGCCCCGGACACCCTGCTGCGCAGCTCCTCGGGGACGCGTTCGTACGTCACCGTCGTCAGGATCGGGTTGAGCATGCCGCCCGCGATCCCGCCCAGCGCCATCGTGACCGCGAGCGGCAGTGTCGTCCCGGTCAGAGCGGCGACCACGAATCTCGGGGCGCCGCACAGCACCACGCACACCGAGAACACCGTCCGCCGCGAGAAGCGGTGCCCCACGGCCCCGTACAGCAGGGCTCCGGTCAGCCCGCCCGCACCGAAGAGCGCGGTGAGCAGCCCCAGGTCGGTCGCCCCGCCCAGTTCGCCCTCGGCGTGCACGGGCAGCAGGACGGCGTACCAGCCCTGGTCGGTGCCGTTCATGAACATCACCATGAGGACCACGGCGAGCAGCAGCCGGTTGCCCAGCAGATGGGCGTACCCCTCCCGCAGCTCGCCGCGGTAGGTGCGGAGTGACACCGGGGCCGCGGTCTTGTCCGGCTCCGCCGAGCGGACGCCTCGTACGCCCGCCGCGACCAGCAGGGCGGACAGCCCGAACGTGGCGGCGTCCAGCAGGAGCACGGTCTCGGCGCCCGTGGCGGCGATCAGTACGCCCGCCAGTGCGGCGCCCACCATGCGGGCGCCGCGCGACACCGCGTCGAAGAGGCTGGCGGCGCGGGCGAGCGTGGTGCCGGCGTGCTCGGCGAGGTCGGGCACCAGGACGTAGCGCGCGGTGTTGCCGGGGGTGTGGGCCAGCCCGTTCAGCGCCATCAGCGCGCACAGCATCCAGAAGTGGAGCGCGCCCGCGTGGTGCAGCAGCGGGACGGCGGCGACGGCGGCGCCGCAGACCGTGTCGGAGGCGATGGAGACCCGGCGCCGGCCGATCCGGTCGATGACGGGGCCGCCGATCACGGCGGCGACGACGATCGGCAGGGTCGCGCAGAAGGCCACGACTCCGGCCCGGCCGGCGCTCCCCGTGGTCTCCAGGACGAACCACGGTACGCCGATGAGCGTGAGCGAAGTGCCCGCCGTGGAGATCGAGTTGGCCGCCAGGACGGCGGTGAGCGGTATGCGGTCCCGCGTCGGTTTCCCCCCGTCCACCGTCAGGCCGTTCGTGCGGTGCGTACGGGGTGCGGCCGGCTCTGTGCCAGCCGGAGGCCGAGCTCGACCATCGTCCAGCCCATCCGGTGGCGCAGGCCCGGGCGTACGGGACGGAACTCGGCCGCCGCGTCATGGAGTTCGGCGGCGCGGTAGGTGTGCAGCAGGTGGTGGACGTCGCTGTGCATGACGGTGATCCCCTCAGTCGGTGGAGCGCGGGAACATGTGCAGGTGGGTGCGGACCACGGCCGAGCCCTCGGCGTCGTCGGGGACACGGCCCCGGTAGCTGTTCACCAGCTCGTGGACCTTCTGCGCGAGCTCCAGGGAGAGCTCCGGGGTGAGGCGCACCTTGAAGTCGCTGAGGTCGAAGGACCGACGCCATTCCTCGGGCCATTCGTGCATGGTCCCGAGCCAGGTGTTCAGCTCCTGGGTGTGCGTGCCGGCGACCTCGTGGAGGACGACTCCGAAGGCGCCACGCACCTCGGGGTCCGGGTGCTGCAGGAAGTTCTCGCCGTGCCCGAAGACCGTGCCCATGTGGACGGCCTTCCACCACCGCTCACGCCCCTTGCCGCGCTCCGGGTCGTCCTCGACGAAGCCGTACGAGGCGAGCTGACGCAGGTGGTAGCTGGTGGCCCCGCTGGACTCGCCGAGCCGGTCGGCGAGTCCGGAGGCGGTGGCCGGGCCGAACTCCCTGAGGGCGTTCAGCAGTCGGATCCGCAGCGGGTGGGCGAGACCGCGCAGGGTGCGGGTGTCGACGTGGTGGAGCGTCAGGTCGTCGGCATGCGGGGAGGGGGCGTTCTCCGGCTCGTTCGGTGGCATGCGACGACCATAGAGTTGCAAAGACTGCTTTGCAACACGTTTTTTGCAACGTCTTCTTTGGACGTCGTCAGGAAGCCCCCGTTCCGCTCAGCCCTCCTTGATGAATCCTTCCTTCACCAGCCAGTCCTTCGCCACCTCGTGCGGGTCCTGCCCGTCCACGTCCACCTTGGAGTTCAGCTCCTGCGCGAGCGGCGTCGTCAGCTTCTCGGTGATGGGGGCCAGCAGCTCGGCGATCTCGGGGTACTTGTCGAGGGTCGCCGTGTGGATGGCGGGGGCGGCGTTGTAGTTGGGGAAGAACTGCTTGTCGTCCTCCATGACGTCCAGGTTCATCGCCTTGATGCGGCCGTCGGTGGTGTACACCTCGCCCAGCAGGCAGCCCCCTGAATTCACCTGGGTGTAGATGATCCCCGCGTCCATCTTCTTGATGTTCGCGGCGGGCAGCTTCATCCCGTAGTGCTTCTGCATGCCCGGGAGCCCGTCGTCGCGCGAGGCGAACTCGTTCTCCACGCAGACCGTCACGGCCTTCGGGTCCTTCTTCGCGAGCGCGGCCACGTCCGAGAGGTTCTTCAGCTTGTACTTGGCGTTGTTCTTCTTGCTGATGGCCAGGGCGTACGTGTTGTCGAGGGTGGCCGGCGGCAGCCAGGTCACTCCGTTGCCCTTGTCCTCGTCGCGGACCACCTCGTACTGCTTCTGCGGGTCCACGATCGGCTTGGCATGGCCCAGATACGTGATCCACGCCGTACCCGTGTAGTCGTACAGCGCGTCGGCCTCCCCCTTGACGACCGCCTCGCGCGCGCTGATCGACCCCGGCAGGTTCGTCCGGTCCAGGACCTCGGCCCCGGCCGCCTTGAAGACCAGGCCCATGATCTGCCCGAGGATGATGTTCTCGCTGAAGTTCTTCGAGGTCACCGTCAGCGAGGCGCCCTTCAGGGGCTGTCCCTTGCCGAGCGATCCCGGTTCCACCTCGTCCACCAGCGGTGATCCGCTCTTCAGCCCGCACCCCGTGAGCAGGAGGGCGAGCGCGGCCGCCGATGCCAGGCCCGTACGTACCCTCACGCTTCCTCCAGTCCGTGCGGCGTCAGCCACAGTTCGACCAGCGATGCCAGCCAGTCCACCAGCAGGGCTAGCACCACCGTCAGTACGGAACCGAGCACCAGCACGGGCATGCGCTGGGTCTGGATCCCCGAGGTGATCAGGTCGCCGAGTCCGCCGCCGCCGCCGAAGGTGGCGAGGGTCGCCGTGCCCACGTTGAGCACCAGGGCGGTGCGTACGCCGGCGAGGATCAGCGGGACGGCCAGCGGCAGCTCGACCCTGGTGAGGGTGCCCATCGCCGACATGCCGATGCCCTTGGACGCCTCCACGAGGGTCGGCTCGATCGCGTTCAGGCCGGCCACGGTGTTGGAGAGCACGGGCAGGACGGCGTAGATCACCATGCCGGTGATGGCCGTCGACGGGCCGATGCCCAGCCAGATCACCAGCAGGGCCAGCAGACCGATCGCGGGAGTGGCCTGGCCGATGTTGGCGATCGCGGTGACGACCGGGGCCGCCTTGCTGATCCCGCGGCGGGTCAGCGCGATGCCCAGCGGAATCGCGATGATCAGCACCCAGAAGGTGGAGATCGCGGTCAGCCTGACGTGCTGCCACCAGCGGACCTGCACGTTGTCGCCGGCCAGCGAGTTCTCCGCGATCGAGTCGAGGTCGACGTTGGAGATCCACAGGTAGGTCACCACGAGGACGACCGCGCAGACGGCCGGTACCACCACGAGCTTCTTCCAGGTGATACGGCGCGCCGGCGCGGACGACGGAGTGGGCTCGGCCTCTTCGTCACGGAAGGCCTTGCCGCCCACGTCGTGTTCCCCGGGCGGCCGTTCCCCCTTGGGGGGAGCCTGATGACTGGGGGTCACAGTCCGCCGTCACCCCCTTCGAGCTCCTGCTCCGTCCGGTGGGAGCGCAGCTCCTCCAGATCGTGCTCGTGCTCCATCGCGGCGAGGCGGTCCGCCTCCAGGAGTTCCTGCACGGAGTTCATCAGGGTCTGCATGTCGACGACGCCGATGAACTCGCCGCGCCGGCCCGTCACCGCGACCCGCCCGCCGCTGTCGGTCAGCACGGCCTCCAGTGCGTCGTGCAGGGTGGCGTCCCGGGTCACCGTGTCGTGCACCAGCTGCCCGGCCCTGGCCAGCGAACCCTTGGCCCGCATCAGGTCGCCGCGCCGCAGCCACTTGTACGGACGGTTGCGGCGGTCCAGCATCAGCAGCTCGTTGTGCTGGCCGTCCCGCAGCTTGTTGAAGATCGACTGGAGCGGGTCCTCGACGGTCACCGTGGGGAAGTCGGCGATCCCCACGTCCCGTACGCGGGTGAGGTTCAGCCGCTTCAGGGCCGCGCCCGCGCCCACGAAGCCGGAGACGAAGTCGTCCGTCGGGTTGGTGAGGATGGCCTCGGGGGTGTCGAACTGCGCGATGTGCGACCGCTCCCGCAGCACCGCGATGCGGTCGCCCAGCTTGATCGCCTCGTCGAAGTCGTGGGTGACGAAGACGATCGTCTTGTGCAGCTCGTGCTGGAGGCGGATCAGCTCGTCCTGGAGATGGTCGCGGGTGATCGGGTCGACCGCCCCGAACGGCTCGTCCATCAGCAGCACCGGCGGGTCCGCGGCCAGCGCGCGCGCCACGCCCACCCGCTGCTGCTGGCCGCCGGAGAGCTGACGCGGATAGCGGCCGTGGAACTCCCGGGGGTCGAGACCGACGAGGTCGAGCATCTCCTCGACCCGGTCCTTCACCCCGGACTTCGACCAGCCCGTCATCTTCGGTACGAGCGCGATGTTCTCCGCGACCGTCATGTGCGGGAAGAGTCCCGAGGACTGGATGGCGTAACCGATCTTGCGGCGCAGCTTCACCGGGTCCATGTCGGTGACGTCCTCGTCGCCGATCCTGATCCGCCCGGACGTCGGCTCGATCAGCCGGTTGATCATCTTCAGCGTGGTGGACTTCCCGCAGCCCGAGGGGCCCACGAGGATCACGGTCTCCCCGGCCTTGATGTCCATGGACACGTCCTCCACGGCCGGGGAGGGGCTGCCGGGGTAGGACTTGGTGAGGTTCTCCAGCCGGATGGTGGCGCCCGAGGTGCTCGCCGGGCGGGCCGGGGTCGAGTCCGCGGGCGTGGTGACGGTCTCAGACACGGATCCCCCTGGAGATGGTGAGCCGCCCGAGCAGGACGTACGCGGCGTCGAAGAGCAGGGCGAGGATGACGATGCCGATCGTGCCGGCGAGGACCTGATTGATGGCGTTGGCGCTTCCGAGTGAGGCGAGGCCGCGGAAGATCTCGTTGCCGAGTCCGGGGCCCGAGGCGTAGGCGGCGATGGCGGCGATGCCCATCAGCATCTGGGTGGAGACCCGGATGCCGGTGAGGATCGGAGGCCATGCGAGGGGCAGTTCCACTTTGAGCAGTCGCCGGGTCCGGGACATGCCGATGCCCTTCGCCGCGTCGACGAGGGACGGGTCGACCCCGCGCAGCCCGACGATGCAGTTACGGACGATGGGCAGCAGCCCGTACAGGGTCAGGATGATCACGGTGGGCGGGACCCCCAGCCCGACCAGGGGGATCAGCAGACCGATCGCGGCGAGCGACGGAATGGTGAGGATCGCCGAGGTGGACGTGATCGCCAGCGAGCCGCCCCAGCCGCTCCGATAGCTGACGACACCGATCAGGACGCCGAGGAGAGTGGCGATGACCATGCACTGGAAGACGGCGCTGGCGTGCTGATACGTGTCAGTGAGCAGTTGCTGGTGGCGGGTGCTCACATACTCCCAGAAGTTCACATGTTGCTCCGTAGGCTCAGTCGGTGTCCCCTGCAGCCTGCTCAACCAGCGGGATAATACGCAGCGGCACCGGGTTTTCCATGACGATCGCCGTGGAAGCCCGGACAATGCCATCAAAACCGACCACGCGGTCGATCACCCGCTGGAGATCGGCGTTGGAACGGGCCACCAGCCGGCAGAGCATGTCCCCGTGCCCGGTGGTGGTGTGCAGCTCCAGCACCTCCGGCACGCCACGCAAATGGGCGCGTACGTCGGCGCCTTGCCCCTGCTTGATCTCCAGCGTCGCGAACGCCGTCACGGGGTAGCCGAGCGCCGCCGGATCCACGTCCGGGCCGAGGCCCCGGATGACGCCATTGGACTGAAGCCGGTCGAGGCGTGCCTGGACCGTCCCGCGCGCCACCCCGAGCCGCCGCGACGCCTCCAGCACACCGATGCGGGGCTCGCGGGCCAGCAGCACGATGAGCCGGCCGTCCAGTCGATCGATCGCCATGATCCGCCTCCCGGTGGTCAGCCTGTACAGACAGCCCGCCCATCCTGGCGTCCGGGTGTACGGATTGACCAGTGGATACGCGAACTGTTGCGCACCTTGCGGAGCGGCGGGAACCTTCGGACATGACTGAGACTGTGCACACCACCCCCGACACCGCCCGGCAGGCCGACCCCTTCCCGGTCAAGGGAATGGACGCGGTGGTCTTCGCGGTGGGCAACGCCAAGCAGGCGGCGCACTACTACTCGACCGCCTTCGGCATGAAGCTCGTCGCCTACTCCGGGCCGGAGAACGGCAGCCGCGAGACCGCGAGTTACGTCCTGACCAACGGCTCCGCCCGCTTCGTCCTCACCTCCGTGATCAAGGCGTCCACCGAGTGGGGCACCTTCCTGGCCGACCATGTGCACGCCCACGGCGACGGCGTGGTCGACCTCGCCATCGAGGTCCCGGACGCCCGCGCGGCCTACGCGTACGCAGTCGAGCACGGGGCGCGCGGCGTCACCGAGCCGTACGAGGTCAAGGACGAGCACGGCACAGTCGTTCTGGCCGCCATCGCCACGTACGGCAAGACGCGCCACACGCTGGTCGAGCGCGGCGGCTACGACGGGCCGTACCTCCCCGGCTACGCGGCCGTGGACCCGATCGTCGCGCCCCCGGCCAAGCGGACCTTCCAGGCCATCGACCACTGCGTCGGCAACGTCGAGCTCGGCCGGATGAACGAGTGGGTGGCCTTCTACAACAAGGTCATGGGCTTCACCAACATGAAGGAGTTCGTGGGCGACGACATCGCCACCGAGTACTCCGCCCTCATGTCGAAGGTCGTCGCCGACGGCACGCTCAAGGTCAAGTTCCCGATCAACGAGCCGGCGATCGCGAAGAAGAAGTCGCAGATCGACGAGTACCTGGAGTTCTACGGCGGCGCGGGCGTCCAGCACATCGCGCTCGCCACGAACGACATCGTCGCCTCCGTGCGCGCCATGCGCGCCGCCGGCGTGCAGTTCCTGGACACCCCGGACTCGTACTACGACACCCTGGGGGAGTGGGCGGGCGAGACCCGCGTGCCCGTGGAGACGCTGCGCGAGCTCAAGATCCTCGTCGACCGTGACGAGGACGGCTACCTGCTGCAGATCTTCACCAAGCCGGTCCAGGACCGTCCGACGGTCTTCTTCGAGATGATCGAGCGGCACGGCTCGATGGGCTTCGGCAAGGGCAACTTCAAGGCCCTGTTCGAGGCGATCGAGCGCGAGCAGGAGAAGCGCGGCAACCTGTAGGCACCACGGCGAAGGGGCCCTCCTCCCGGACGACGCCGGGAGAAGGGCCCCTTCCGCACGCGGTCACGGGGTCGCCGAGGCCGCCCCGGGCTTCGCCGGTGCCGACCCCGCCGGCGCGGGCCCGGACTCCGCCTTCGGCTCCCGGCGCGACTCGTCCAGGGGCTGCTGCGAGGGCTCCCGGGAGGCCGTGGGACCGGGCTCCCCCGACGGCTCGGGCTCGCCCGCGGACTCCGGCCCCGACGGCTCCACGGCCTCCGGCCCGCCCGCCGCAGGCTCGCCCAGCGCGTCCAGGGCCTCCCGAGCGAGCGGCGCGGCCAGCGGCGAGAAGTACGGGTTCGTGCGGAGGGCCTCCTCCAGATGGCCGCGGGCCGGCCCGTCCTGGCCGAGGGCGCTCTCGATCACCCCCAGGTGATAGGCGTACGAGGCGTCCCGCACGCCCGTCTCCACCGCCCGCTCCGCGTACTGCATGCCCTCCTCGCTGCGCCCCGCCCGGTGCAGCGACCAGGCCAGGGTGTCCGACACCTCCGCGTTGCGGCGGTGCGCCGCCCACGCGGTGCGCATCAGCTCCACCGCCGCCTCCGGGTCACCGTGGTCGGCCTCGAAGCGGGCCTCGGTCAGGGACTCGTCGACCCCGGCCGTCCTTGCCTGCGTGAGCAGTTCACGGAGCTTCGTGTACTGGGTGCGGGCGTCGCCGTCGAGGCCCAGCGACTCGTACAGCTCGCCCAGTTCGAGCACGTATGCGGGACGGGGGAGCTTCGTGATCACCGTCCGGTACACCGCCGGCGCCTCGTCCGTACGGTCCAGGGCCGCCAGGGCGCGCGCCCGGCCCGCCAGGGAGGGGAGGTGACCGCGGTCGGTGCGCAGGGCGGCGTCGTACTGCGCGAGGGCCTCCGCCGGCTCCCCGCGCTCGGCGGCCAGCTCCCCCAGACGGTGCAGGGCCGCCGCCTTCTGGGCCGGGGTGCCGGCGTGGTCCGCGGCCTCCTGGGCGGTGGCCAGGGCGTCCTCGCGCCAGCCCTGGTTGCGGTACATCTCGGACGTCCTGGCCAGGGCCGGGGCGCCCTTGCGCAGGGTGCCGAACTTCTCCGTCGCCTTGGCCGCCGCCGCGTACTCGCCGAGGCCGTTGTACGCGTCGATCAGCACCGGGTACGCCGTCCACTCCTTCGGCTGCCGCGCGCGGACCGTCTCGCCCCACTTCTTCCCGGCGAGGAAGTCGTTCCGGGCGTTGGCGAGCGCCCCGAGGCCCACCCAGGCCCGCACGTTCCCACGCTCACCGGGCTGCGCGGCCAGCGACCGCTGGAGGGCCTGCTCGGCCCGGGTGTAGTACGCCGCGTCCGCCGACCGCCGCCCCCACTCCACGTACGCCGTGCCGAGCACCGCCCAGGACGGGGCGTCCGCGGGGTGCGTCTCCACCCACTTCTGCCGGTCGCCGATGAGGGCGGTCAGATCGGACAGGGAGGCGGGGGAGCCGGCCGCCGCCGCGGCCTCGGCTCGTGCCACGGGCCCCGGCATGGGCGGTGCGGCCTCCCCGTCGTCGTCCGGTACGGCGATCACCGCGCCGGCCACGAGCACGGCGCCGGCCATCGCGCCGAACGCCGCCCTGCGCAGCGTGGTGCGCATCGGCGCCGGAGGCGGCGGGACGGACGTCGCACCCTGGGGCGGCAGGGTGGAGGGGAGCGGCTCCGGGTTCTGCTGCGGCTTGGCATCCATGGCCATCACTCTGCGTCAGTACGAAGATCGCATCGCGCTCCGTGATGGGTGACGCAGACGGGTTCACACCATTGGCCCCGGGTGCCACGCTTGGATCATGGACGCTCTTCTCGAACGACTGCGCGCGGGTCTCCCGGCCGAGGCACTGATCACGGACCCGGACGTCACCGCCTCGTACGCCCACGACATGGCGAGCTTCTGCGACGCCGGCTCCCCCGCCGTCGTGGTGCTCCCGCGCACGGTCGAGGAGGTCCAGCACGTCATGAGGACCGCCACCGCCCTGCGGATCCCCGTCGTCCCCCAGGGCGCCAGGACCGGACTGTCGGGCGCCGCCAACGCCTCCGACGGCTGCATCGTGCTCTCCCTGGTGAAGATGGACCGGATCCTGGAGATCAGCCCGGTCGACCGGATCGCGGTCGTCGAGCCGGGCGTCGTCAACGCCACGCTGTCCCGCGCCGTCAACGAGCACGGGCTGTACTACCCGCCGGACCCCTCCAGCTGGGAGATGTGCACGATCGGCGGCAACATCGGCACCGCGTCCGGCGGCCTGTGCTGCGTGAAGTACGGCGTCACCGCCGAGTACGTCCTGGGCCTCGAGGTCGTCCTGGCCGACGGGCGGCTGCTGAACACCGGACGGCGCACCGCGAAGGGCGTCGCGGGCTACGACCTCACCCGGCTCTTCGTCGGTTCGGAGGGCAGCCTCGGTATCGTCGTCAAGGCCGTGCTCGCGCTGCGGCCCCAGCCCCCGCAGCAGCTGGTGCTCGCCGCCGAGTTCGCGTCGGCGGCGGCCGCCTGCGACGCGGTGTGCCGGATCATGGAGCGGGGGCACACCCCGTCACTCCTCGAACTGATGGACCGTACGACGGTGCACGCCGTCAACGCGATGGCTTCCATGGGCCTCCCCGAAACCACCGAGGCGCTGCTGCTCTGCGCCTTCGACACACCCGACCCGGCGGCCGACCTCGCCGCCGTCGGGGAGCTGTGCACGGCGGCCGGCGCCACCGAGGTCGTGCCCGCCGACGACGCCGCCGAGTCCGAACTCCTGCTGCAGGCCCGCCGGCTGTCCCTCCCCGCCCTGGAGACCGTCAAGTCCGCCACGATGATCGACGACGTGTGCGTGCCGCGCTCGAAGCTCGGCGCGATGATCGAGGGGACGGCGGCCATCGCCGAGAAGTTCGGGCTGACCATCGGCGTCTGCGCCCACGCGGGCGACGGCAACACCCACCCCGTCGTCTGCTTCGACCACACCGACGCCGACGAGTCCCGCAGGGCCCGCGAGTCCTTCGACGAGATCATGGCGCTGGGCCTCGAACTGGGCGGCACCATCACCGGCGAACACGGGGTCGGCGTACTGAAGAAGGAGTGGCTCGCCCGCGAACTGGGCGAGGTCGGCGTCGAGGTGCAGCGCGGCATCAAGGCCGCCTTCGACCCGCTGGGGCTCCTCAACCCCGGCAAGCTGTTCTGACGCCCGCGCGCCACCGCTCAGGCCTCCCCGTCCTGCGTCTCGTCCGGGGACGGGGACCAGGGGTCGCCCAGCCACAGGTCGTCGGCCGGCAGCGGGGTGAGCAGCTCGGCGAGGGCCCCGTCCAGCCCGAGCAGCGTGCTCTCGGTCCCCGGCGGCACCACCCGCAGGGTGCGCTCCACCCAGGCGGCCACCGCCGCCGACGGCACCTCAAGGAGGGCATTGCCGTCGGGCGAGGTCAGCGCGACGCAGATGACGCCCCGGTCCTCCACCTTGGTCGGCCAGATCCGTACGTCCCCGTGCCCGCACGGCCGGAACACGCCCTCCACCAGCAGCTCACGGGCGAACGTCCAGTGCACGGGCGACTCGGAGCCGATGTGGAAGGTGATGTGCACGGCGTACGGGTCGTCGGTGAAGTAGGAGAGCCGGGCGGGTACGGGGACGGACCGCTCGGGCGACAGGACCAGCTTCACTTCCAACTCGCGTTCCACGGCGTTCTGCATGAGGGTGCACGACCTTCCGATGCTCGTAGTGGCCGGTCCCTTGACCGGTCCGCAGAAGGAGAGAGCGCCCTCCCGGATGTCTATGACGCGACTTCCCAGAAAAACTTCCCCGGACCCTGAAAGTGGTCCAAACGGCAGGACAGGCCCGGGCGTGCTCGGCGGTCTGATAGATGTGGACCCTTGTATTGAGGCCTCGAAGAGATACGGGACCACGGTGATGAGCGCCCCAACCCCGGCACCCGGTGACGAAAGCCCCCGCGAGGGGTACTACCCCGACCCGTCCATCCCCGGATACGTCCGGTACTGGAACGGCGCTTCGTGGGTCCCCGGCACCAGCCGGCCCGCGCCCCAGCAGGGCGAGAC
Organism: Streptomyces sp. NPDC102451; assembly: GCF_044765485.1. NCBI lineage: Bacteria > Bacillati > Actinomycetota > Actinomycetes > Kitasatosporales > Streptomycetaceae > Streptomyces > Streptomyces sp. NPDC102451. The sequence continues at coordinate 144,825 of NZ_JBIWKD010000005.1, forward strand.
CACCCCCGCGCCGCCGCCCGCCCCGGCGCCCGACGCGGCACCGCAGCCACCGGCTCCGGTGGACGAGACCGGGCCGATGTACCTCGACGAGGTCGACGCGCGGGACGCGGACGCCGGGACCGGCGGTGAGGCGGACGTGGCACCGAGCCGGCCCCGGCCGGCGACCGCCTGGCAGGCCGACACCTCCCGGCAGACCGGCTTCGGTGGTGAACGCGACCACCGCGTCTCGTGGGGCGGCAAGGATCCGCGTACGCCCGAGGCGCCCGCACCCGGCCCCGCGGCACCGCCCGCCGTCCCCGCCCCGGCGGAGGGCGACCGCGCCGACCGCGCGCCCGACCCCCGGCAGCCCGGCACCCCGGACCCGACGCGCGGTGCCCTGCCCGGCATGCGGGACGGCAACGACGAGGTGACCGACGGCACCGTCTCCATCCGCATGGACCGGCCCGGCGGCAGCGACGCGGGCCGCCGCCCGCCCACCGACGGTACGGTCACGATCCGCGCCGTCGGCCCCGGCGGCCGCCCCCCGCGCCCGCGCGAGGAGGGCCCCGCCCCCGCCGACGGAACGATGGCGATCCGCGCCGTGCCTCCGGGCGGCACTCCGCAGCCCCCCGCCCCCGCACCGCAGCCCACCCCGCCGCAGGCGCAGGCGCAGGCGCCGGGGCTGAACACCCCCCTGACACCGGGCCCCGGCGGCGGGTCCGCGTCCTGGGCCCAGCAGGTCCACCAGCTCGCCCAGCCCGAGCGGACGGCCCGCCCGCAGCAGCCGCGGCCCCAGCAGCAGAGCCCGGTGCCCGCCCAGCAGCAGGGCGCCAGGCCCGAGCACCAGCAGCCGGTGGTGCCCTGGAAGCCCCCGGTCGATGACCCCTTCCAGCAGCTCGTCCGGTCCCAGGCCGCGGCCAGGCCGGCGGGTCTCGGCAAGCGGCTGGCCGCCCGGATCATCGACTCGGTCGTCCTCGGCGCGCTCGTCGGCGCCGTCGGCTTCCCGCTGGTCACCCAGGCGCTGGACCACATCGACCGGAAGATCGAGGCGGCGAAGCTGTCCGGTGAGACGGTCACCGTCTGGCTCCTGGACTCCACCACGGCCGGTCTGTTCGGCGGGGTGCTCGTCGCCTTCCTGGTCCTCGGTTCCGTCCTGGAGGCGCTGCCCACCGCCAAGTGGGGCCGCACGCTGGGCAAGAAGCTCTGCGGCATCGAGGTGTGTGACATCGAGTCCCACGACTCGCCGACCGTGGGCGCGGCGCTGCGCCGCTGGCTGGTGTACGGGGTGCTGGGCCTGCTCGCCGTCGGTGTGCTCAACGTGCTCTGGTGTCTGGTCGACCGTCCATGGCGCCAGTGCTGGCACGACAAGGCGGCCCGCACCTTCGTCGCGGGCCGGGAGCCGTCGGGCTGACCTCGCGAACGGCCCGTACGCCCGTGTGCTGACGCCCCGTCCCCCGAAGAGACCCCAGCCGTTGCGGGCCTTCCCGGGCCGGGGTGCACTGCCCCCATGAGTAACGAACCACCGCCTCCGCCGCCCGACGACGACCCCTTCTCGAAGCGGCCGCCGCAGGGGCCTCCGCCCCCGCCGAGCGGTTCGCCCTACGGCGGCGGGCAGCCTCCACCCCCGCCCCCGCCGCACGACCCCTACGGCGGCGGCGGACCCTACGGCGGCGCGGATCCGCTGGCGGGCATGCCGCCGCTGGCGGAGCCGGGCAAACGGATCCTGGCGCGGTTGATCGACTTCCTCATCATCTCGATCCCGCTGTATCTGATCTCGCTGCCCTTCGGCGGCGCGGTCGACGTCTCGTCGGACGACGGCAACGACGACTTCGGCAACGCCATCGGCAACACCTACAGCGGTCATCAGCTGGTGTGGTCGCTGATCGGCCTGGTGGTCTACGTCGCGTACGACACGTACTTCACCCACAAGGACGGCCGGACGCTCGGCAAGCGGCTGTTGAAGATGCGCGTCGCGATGCTCAACGACGGCTCGGTCCCCGACACGAGCTCCTCGCTGATGCGGGCCGTCGTGCTCTGGCTCCCCGCGCTGCTGTGCTGCCCGTGCCTGTGGTGGCTCATCAACATCGTGCTGATGTTCACGGACAAGCCCTACCGGCAGGCGTTGCAGGACAAGGCGGGCAAGACCGTCGTCGTCAACACCTGAGCGGCGGTGCCTGCGGTGTCAGCGGTGCAGCGAGTGTTCGCCGATGTGCTCCCGGCGGGCGGCGGCGATCTCGATGTCCTCGATGGTGCGATGCGTGCGGGCGGCGGTGGGCGGTGCCGTCGCCGGCCGGGCCGGCCTCGTACGTGTCGGAAGGACCATGGCGACCAGCAGGCCGAGCGCCAGTGCCACGGTGCCGACCACGGCGACGCCGATGCCCGATTCCGTGCGGAACAGCAGCAGCAACGCGAGGGCGGAGATGACGACGGTGGCCGAACCGTAGAAGAACTGTGCGGCAGTCGGACGCGGCATGGCGTTATCCGTCCTCGGGGTGTCGGATAGGGAAGTCTCTCAACACGTTCGCACTGTCAATCGACTCTACGACGGTGGATGCCCGTGAGGAACGGGTAGTAAGCGTGACCTAACCCACGGTACCGGTGCACGGGGGGCGCACGGAGTCACGTTGTCGCCCGCATATGTCGTGGGCGCGCCGGTCGGCGGCCCGACCGGCCGGGATCTGCGTCCGGATAGCGGAAGAGGCCTCCCACATAGTGCACTTGGTATGTGCAAGTCAAGATCTGTCTTTTCTCTCATAACTCCGATCGAATGTCGTCACTTGTGACGCGTTGAACGCGCGCGGCCCGCACTCACCCCCTGGCCGCGGACGCGAACGCCGGGGAGGACTGCATCAAGTGACCACTCAGAGACGGGCGCTACGCGCCACCGCCGTAGCCGTGTGCCTGGCGGCCACCGCCGCGACGGCATCCGCCTTCGCCACGGCACAGGCGGATGACAAGGCGTCAGGATCGGGCGCCACCGTTGTGGACCGGCGCGATCCCGCACCGGTCAAGGCGGACGAGCACAACCTGGAAGGGCCGTTCAGCGAGGCGCAGGACGCACAGCGCCAGGCCGCGCTGGAGCAGGTCCTGTCCGGCGACAAGAAGGTGACCGCCAAGGGCGGCTCCAAGGTCGTCAAGCTCGGCAAGAGCAAGTACGTCGAGCTCGGCCGGGAGAAGACCGACAAGATATTCACCGTCCTGGTGGAGTTCGGCGACCAGGTCGACGACACCACGATGTACGACCCCGACGGCGACGGCCCGAAGCCGCCCGTCAAGAAGTACGGCGGCACACCGGGCCCGCTGCACAACGAGATAGCCGAGCCCGACCCGGCGAAGGACAACAGCACCGCCTGGCAGGCCGACTACAGCCAGCAGCACTTCCAGGACCTGTACTTCGGCGAGGGCAAGGGCAAGGACTCGCTGAAGACGTACTACGAGAAGACGTCCTCCGGGCGCTACTCGGTCGACGGCGAGGTCTCGGACTGGGTGAAGGTGCCCTACAACGAGGCCCGTTACGGTTCCAACTACTGCGGCTCGACCAACTGCGCCAACGTCTGGGACACCGTCCGTGACGGCGTCAACGCCTGGGCCGCCGACCAGAAGGCCAAGGGCCGCACGCCGGCCCAGATCAAGGCGGACCTCGCCCAGTACGACGAGTGGGACCGCTACGACTTCGACGGCGACGGCGACTTCAACGAGCCCGACGGCTACATCGACCACTTCCAGCTGGTCCACGCCGGCGAGGACGAGTCCGCGGGCGGCGGCGCCGAGGGCACGAACGCCATCTGGGCGCACCGCTGGTACGCGTACGGCACGAACGCCGGGGCGACGGGCCCCGAGGGCAACAAGGCCGGTGGCGCCCAGATCGGCGACACGGGCATCTGGGTCGGCGACTACACCGCGCAGCCCGAGAACGGCGGCCTGGGCGTCTTCGCCCACGAGTACGGCCACGACCTCGGCCTCCCGGACCTGTACGACACCTCCGGCGGCGGCGAGAACTCGGTCGGCTTCTGGTCCCTGATGTCGGCGGGCTCCTGGCTCGGCACCGGCCAGGGCGAGATAGGCAACCTCCCGGGCGACATGACCGCCTGGGACAAGCTGCAGCTCGGCTGGCTCGACTACGACACGGCCAAGGCCGCCACGAAGTCGACCCACAAGCTGGGGGTCTCGGAGTACAACACCAAGGACAAGCAGGCGCTCGTCGTCGAGCTGCCCGAGAAGGCCGTCACCACCACGGTCACGAAGCCCGCGGAGGGCTCCAAGCAGTGGTGGAGCGACATGGGTGACGACCTGTCGAACACCCTGACCCGCTCAGTCGACCTGACTGGCAAGACGTCCGCCTCGCTGGACCTGTCCGGCTGGTACGACATCGAGGCCGACTACGACTACCTCTACACCGAGGTGTCCGAGAACGGCGGCACCAGCTGGACCGCGCTCGACGGCACGGCCGACGGCAAGGCCATCCCGCGCGACGCCAGTGACAAGCCGGCCCTGACCGACGTCTCCGGCGCGTACAAGAAGCTCTCCTTCCCGCTGGACGCCTACGCGGGCAAGAAGATCGACCTCCGCTTCCGCTACCAGACGGACGGCGGCGCGGGCGGCAAGGGCTTCGCGGCCGACGCCATCACCGTCACCGCCGACGGCGCCGTGCTCTTCTCGGACGACGCCGAGGGCGACGACAACGGCTGGACCGCCAAGGGCTTCTCGCGGATCGGTGAGTCGTTCACCAACGACTACCCGCAGTACTACATCGCCGAGAACCGCCAGTACGTCTCGTACGACAAGACCCTCGAGGTCGGCCCGTACAACTTCGGCTTCTCCACCACCCGCCCGGACTGGGTCGAGCACTACTCGTACCAGAACGGTCTGATGGTGTGGCTCTGGGACACCTCCCAGAAGGACAACAACACCTCGCAGCACGAGGGCACCGGCCTGATCCTGCCGGTGGACTCCCACGCCAAGCCGCTGAAGTGGACGAACGGCACGGTCCTGCGCAACAAGATCCAGCCCTTCGACGCGCCGTTCAGCTGGTACCCGAACAAGGGCTTCACGCTGCACAACGCGGACGTCGCGCTGAAGATCAAGCCGTCGCTGGGCGTCCCGGTCTTCGACGACCGCAAGGGCACCTACTGGTACAAGGAAAACCCGACAGGCAGTGTCAAGGTTTCTGACACCAACACCCGGATCTCCATCGTGAACGAGCCGCTCAGCGGCTCGACGATCACCGTGAAGGTCGGCCCCTCGGGCAAGTAGTCCGAAAAACACCTGGTCAAAGCGTGATCGGCCGTCGCCCTCTAGCGGGGCGGCGGCCGGTCGTGTTTAGGTGCGTCCTACCGATCCTTATTGACACGAAGTCTTACGGGGGAGCGCGAAGCATGGCAGGCGGAGGTTTCTGCAGGTTGCCCAACGGCACTGTGGTGGTGGCACTGACCTTGAACGGCCCGGCCGGGGGTACCGGCTCCGGAGAGCCCGTCCGGGTGCTGGTGCATGCGGCGAACCGGGCGCGCGCCCTGACCAGGCTGCGCAACCTGGGACTGCGGGCCGTCTACCTCAGGGGCAACGCGCACCCGCCCACCCCGGACGAGATAACGGCGGTCCTGCACCACCCGGACGGGCTGCTCTGGCGCACGGCGCCGCAGACCGGCCAGGAGCTCTGGCACCCGATACGGGCGCTGCTGGGGTCCGCCGGCTACGCGGGCCCGGCCCGCCCGGCGGCCTGAGCGCCGCCGGGGCGCGTCAGACGACCGGCTTGCCGGACAGCTCCACCCCGGCGGTCCGCAGCTCCCCCAGGGCCCGCTCCGTGGTCCCCTCGGCGACACCGGCGGTCAGGTCCAGCAGTACGTGCGTGGCGAAGCCCTCTCGGGCGGCGTCCAGGGCGGTGGCCCGCACACAGTGGTCCGTGGCGATGCCGACGACGTCGACAGCCGTCACGGACCGCTCCCGCAGCCACTGGGCGAGCCCGGTGCCGTTCTCGTCGACACCCTCGAAGCCGCTGTACGCCGCGGCGTACGCCCCCTTGTCGAAGACGGTGTCGATCGCGCCGGAGGCGACGGCGGGCGCGAAGTTCGGGTGGAAGCCCACGCCCTCCGTGCCGGCGACGCAGTGCGGCGGCCAGGAGTGCTCGAAGTCGGGCGCCGAGGAGAAGTGGTCCCCGGGGTCGATGTGGTGGTCCCGGGTGGCCACCACATGGCTGTAGCCGGGCTGGGCCTCACCGATCAGGTCGGTGATGGCGGCGGCGACATCGGCGCCGCCCGCCACCGCGAGGCTGCCGCCCTCGCAGAAGTCGTTCTGAACGTCAACGACGATCAAGGCGCGATGCATGACGGTTGTCCTTCGGTGGGGGTTCGGCGGGTTCCGCGTGCGGATGCGGTGGGGATGCCACCGAGCCTAGAGACTCGGCGCACCCTGCGGGAGGGGGCGGGCAGGCCTCACGTCTACCCGGGGCCCTCAGGCGTACTCCGTGGGGAGCACCGGCTCCCCGCGGGACAGCTGCATCGCCGACATCGGAAGCCCCGACCGGGCCGCGATGTGCCGCTCCCGCGCGGCCTCCAGCGGCTCCCGGCCGACGACCTCGCCGCCCCTGACCAGCTCCACCAGCAGCTGCCGGTCCGCCAGCTCCGCCGGGACCTCGCCGCTGCCGATCACCTCGGCCTCCGCCACCCCGGCCTCGTCCAGCCGGCGCGCGGCCCACTTGCGGCCGCCCCTCGACGACTTCGCGCCCAGCGACTTCTTCGCCACCGGCAGCAGCGGATCGGCCGGATCGGCGGACCGCGCACGCGCCACCAGCTTGTAGACCATGGAGCACGTCGGGTGCCCGCTGCCGGTGACCAGCTGCGTGCCCACCCCGTAGGTGTCGACGGGCGCGGCGGCCAGCGAGGCGATCGCGTACTCGTCCAGGTCGGACGTCACCACGATCTTCGTCTCCGTGGCGCCCAGCTCGTCCAGCTGCTGCCGGACCCGGTGCGCGACGAGCAGCAGGTCACCCGAGTCGATGCGTACGGCCCCGAGCTCCGGGCCCGCGACCTCCACCGCCGTACGGACCGCCTCCGTGACGTCGTACGTGTCCACGAGCAGCGAGGTGCCCCGGCCCAGCGAGTCCACCTGCGCCCGGAAGGCGTCCCGCTCGCTGTCGTGCAGCAGCGTGAAGGCGTGCGCGCTCGTCCCGACGGTCGGGATGTTGTAGCGGAAACCCGCCGCCAGGTCCGAGGTGGTGTGGAAGCCGCCGACGTACGCGGCACGCGCGGAGGCCACCGCGGACAGCTCGTGGGTGCGGCGCGCGCCCATCTCGATGAGCCTGCGGCCACCCGCGGCGGCCGACATCCGGGACGCCGCGGCGGCGATCGCCGAGTCGTGGTTCAGGATCGACAGGATCACGGTCTCCAGCAGCACGCACTCGGCGAAGGAGCCCTCGACCCGCAGGAGCGGCGAGCCAGGGAAGTACACCTCGCCCTCCGGGTAACCCCAGATGTCACCGCTGAAGCGGTAGTCGGCCAGCCAGTCGACGGTGGGGGCGTCCACGACGTTCTGGTCGCGCAGGAAGGTGAGCATCTCGTCGTCGAAGTGGAAGTTCTCCACCGCGTCCAGCACCCGCCCGGTGCCGGCGACGACGCCGTAGCGCCGCCCCTCGGGCAGCCGGCGGGTGAAGGCCTCGAAGACGGAGCGCCGGTCCGCGGTGCCGGCCTTCAGTGCGGCCTGCACCATCGTGAGCTCGTACTGGTCGGTGAAGAGCGCGGTCGACGGCACACCGACCCGTCGCCCAAGGTCCGCTGAGTTCATGCCGGGGATGCTACTCCCTATTCGTCAAAGTGACGAGATGGGGGCGTCGTTTGTGCGCCGACCCCTCTCTGGTGGCAGCATGGGGTAGGTGAGCGTTGCTGCCCCCGTAGAGATCGAACGTCCCGAATCGGCCGAGGAGACCTACGCCGTCCCTGAGCCCGATGTCCCCTGGGTGACGCTGGTGCACAACGACCCGGTCAACCTCATGAGCTATGTGACGTATGTCTTCCAGGCCTACTTCGGCTACTCCAAGGACAAGGCGCACAAGCTGATGCTCGACGTCCATCAGAAAGGCCGCGCGGTCGTCTCCAGCGGCAGCCGCGAGGAGATGGAACGCGACGTCCAGGCCATGCACGGTTACGGCCTCTGGGCCACGCTGACCCAGGACCGGAACTGACCCACCGCTGCCCCTCCGTCCGACCCACCATCGGAGAATTCATGGCCGGCCACTTCGAGGCCACCCCAGGCGGCGGCGCGTCCGTCGCCCTCGACGAGGTCGAGATCGCCATCCTGCGCTCCCTCGCCGTCCAGCTGCTCGAACTGATCGGCCCCGGCGACCAGCCGGCCGACGGCGAGGACCCGCTCGCCGCCCTCTTCGCCGAGGGGCCCAGCGAACCGCCCTCCGACCCCGCGCTCGCCCGCCTCTTCCCCGAGGCGTACGGGGACGAGGACAAGGAGCTGCGCGAGGCCTCCGCCGAGTTCCGCCGCTTCACCGAGAACGACCTGCGCACCCGTAAGCGCGAGGATGCCCTCGCCGTCGTACGGTCGCTCGACGCGCTCTCGCCCGTCGCGGACAGCGGGGCGGTGCTCAGCCTCACCCCCGAGGAGTGCCACCACTGGCTGGGGTCCCTCAACGACCTCCGGCTCACCATCGGCACCCGCCTGGAGGTCTCCGACGAGGACGAGGGCCAGGACGGCTCGCTCTACCGGCTCCCCGACAGCGACCCGCGCAAGCCGATGGTGATGGCTTATCTCTGGCTCGGGGCACTCCAGGAGACCCTCGTCGAGACGCTGATGCCCGACTAGCGCCCTGGTCGGATCAGGTGCGGCGTTCGCTCAACGGATGCTCAAATCCGAATAACGATCCCGTCACCTGATCAGCTCTCTTTGCAGCGCCTGGAAACGCTTGTCCGCTTTTTCCTGTGGTGTGCGCCACATAATGTCCGATGGCTTCCCCCGGGGTCCGTGGTAAATCTTCACGACCGCCGGGGACGCCACCCCTGTTCCCGGGGGCGCTACGAGCCGGCCGAACGCCGGCGGCACTCCATCCATATCCGGGGGGATCAGGACCTGATCCGACGCCGACGACGGCGCGGATCGGCGTGGAGAAAGGCGCAGCAACATGACATCGGCGCAGGTCGACAACGGGCAGCCGGACGGCCAGGAGGTCGTCGACGCCCCGGCGGGCGAGGGTTACCAGCGAGGACTGGGGGCCCGCCAGATCCAGATGATCGCCATCGGCGGAGCCATCGGGACAGGCCTCTTCCTCGGCGCGGGCAAAGCCATCGACAGAGCCGGGCCCAGCCTCATCCTGGCGTACGCCATCGCGGGCCTGGTCATCTTCTTCATCATGCGCGCCCTGGGCGAACTCCTCATGTACCGCCCGGTGTCGGGCTCCTTCTCGGAGTACGCCCGTGAATTCCTGGGCCCGTTCTTCGGATTCGTCACCGGCTGGACGTACTGGCTCTTCTGGGTCGTCACCGGAATCACCGAAGTCACCGCCGCGGCCACCTATATGACGTACTGGTGGGATATCCCGCAATGGCTGTCCGCACTGGTGTTCACCATCATTCTGTACGGCGCCAACCTGATCTCGGTGAAGCTCTTCGGTGAGCTCGAGTTCTGGTTCTCGATGGTCAAGGTCACCGCGATCCTCGGCATGATCCTCATCTGCGCCGGAGTGCTCACCGTCGGCTTCTCCGACGCCGGCGACACCGCGACCGTCGCCAACCTGTGGAACGACGGCGGCTTCTTCCCCGAAGGCATCAGCGGCACGCTGATGACCCTCCAGATCGTCATGTTCGCCTTCCTCGCCGTCGAACTCGTCGGCGTCACCGCCGGCGAGTCCAAGGACCCGAAGACCGTCCTGCCCAAGGCCATCAACACCGTGCCGTGGCGCATCGCCGTCTTCTACGTCGGCGCGCTGATCATGATCCTCTCCGTCGTCCCGTGGAGCACCTTCGAGCCCGGCGTCTCCCCGTTCGTCGCCGCGTTCGAGGAGATGGGCCTCGGCATCGGAGCCGCGATCGTCAACTTCGTCGTGCTCACCGCCGCGCTCTCCTCCTGCAACTCCGGCATGTACTCCACCGGGCGCATGCTGCGGGACCTCGCGCTCAACGGACAGGGCCCCAAGGCCTTCACCAAGCTGACGAAGAACGGCCTGCCGCTGGTCGGCACCACCTTCTCCGCCGCGCTGATGCTCGTCGGCGTCTGGATCAACTACCAGTGGCCCGGCGACGCGTTCAACTACGTCGTCTCCTTCGCGACCATCTCCGGCATGTGGGCCTGGATCATGATCCTGATCTGTCAGATCCGCTACCGCGCCAAGGCCGACCGCGGCGAACTGCCCCAGTCCACCTTCAAGGCACCCGGGGCGCCCTTCAGCAGCTGGTTCGCCCTCGCCTTCATCGGCCTCGTCATCATCATGATGGCCATCGACAAGGACGCCAGGATCTCGCTGTACTGCGCACCGGTGTGGGGCCTGATCCTCGGCGTCTCCTACCTGGTGCTCAAGGCCCGCAACCCCGAGAGCACCGCCTTCGCCAAGCGCTGAACCCCGCCACGGCGCCTCCGGGACACCGGCCGCCCCAACGGCCGTGTCCGACATCCGGGCCCTCCCGTACCACCCCTCGGTACGGGAGGGCCCGTCTGCTTATCCTGGGCCCCATGCTGACCCTCACCCAGGCGCTCCACGACCAGATCGTCGCGCACTCCCGCGCCGACCACCCCGACGAGGCGTGCGGCGTGGTCGCAGGTCCGGCCGGGACGGGCCGCGCCGAACGCTTCATCCCCATGCTCAACGCCGCGCGCTCGCCCACGTTCTACGAGTTCGACTCCGCGGACCTGCTGAAGCTCTACCGCGAGATGGACGACCGCGACGAGGAGCCGGTGATCATCTACCACTCCCACACCGCGACCGAGGCCTACCCCTCCCGCACCGACGTCACCTACGCCAACGAGCCCGGCGCCCACTACGTCCTGGTCTCCACCGCGGACACCGACGACGCGGGCCCCTTCCAGTTCCGCTCGTACCGCATCGTGGACGGCGAGATCACCGAGGAAGAGGTCGAGATCGTCGAGGCGTACCCCACGGCCGTCTGACCCACGGGGCGGCCGGACCGCGCGGACCTGACAGGTCCGTCCCACATCGCGAACGCTCATCGTCCACCATGTGGGATCACACTCCGGATCCCGGGTGGGGAATCGATACGATGAGCGCATGGTTCCCCATGACGTGAGCGAAAAGGCCCCGGGCACACTGCTCGTCGCGCGGCTGCACGTCGACCTGTGCAGGCTGTCCAGCGCGATGTGTCCGGCTGCCGCCTGCCCGTGAACCGCACGGCCTGAGCCGCGGTCCGAGCGCCATCACGTACGCACCACCCCCGCGCGGGGGCACCAACGCGCGCCGCCCCACGCCACCTCCCCGCATTCGACAGGAGCCCACGCCATGGCCATCGAGGTCCGCATCCCGACCATCCTCCGCACCTACACCGACGGCGCCAAGGCGGTCGAAGGCAGCGGGGAGACCCTCGCCGACCTCTTCGCAGACCTGGAGAGCCGCCACACCGGCATCCGTGAGCGACTCGTCGACGGCGCGAACGGGGACCAGCTCCGCCGCTTCGTGAACGTCTACCTCAACGACGAGGACGTCCGCTTCCTCGACGGCATCTCCACCAAGCTCGCCGACGGCGACAACGTCACGATCCTCCCGGCCGTCGCCGGCGGCATGCGCTGATGCGGTACGACTCCCCGCTGGCGGCCGTGGGCAACACGCCCCTGGTCCGCCTCCCGCGGCTGTCCCCGTCCGAGGACGTCCGTATCTGGGCCAAGCTCGAGGACCGCAACCCCACCGGCTCGATCAAGGACCGCCCCGCGCTCCACATGGTCGAGCAGGCGGAGAAGGACGGCCGGCTCACACCCGGCTGCACCATCCTCGAGCCCACCAGCGGCAACACCGGCATCTCGCTCGCCATGGCGGCCACCCTCAAGGGCTACCGCATCGTCTGCGTCATGCCGGAGAACACCTCGCAGGAGCGGCGCGACCTGCTCACCATGTGGGGCGCCGAGATCATCTCGTCCCCCGCCGCGGGCGGCTCCAACACCGCCGTACGCGTCGCCAAGGAGCTCTCCGCCGAGCACCCCGACTGGGTCATGCTCTACCAGTACGGCAACCCGGACAACGCCGGCGCCCACTACGCCACCACCGGACCGGAGATCCTCACCGACCTCCCCTCCATCACCCACTTCGTGGCCGGCCTCGGCACCACCGGCACCCTCATGGGCGTCGGCCGCTACCTCCGGGAGAACAAGCCGGACGTCGCCGTCGTCGCCGCCGAACCGCGCTACGACGACCTCGTCTACGGCCTGCGCAACCTCGACGAGGGCTTCGTCCCCGAGCTGTACGACGCCTCCGTCCTCACCACCCGCTTCTCCGTCGGCTCCGCCGACGCCGTCACCCGCACCCGCGAGCTCCTCCAGCAGGAGGGCATCTTCGCGGGCGTCTCCACCGGCGCCGCACTCCACGCCGCCATCGGCGTCGGCCGCAAGGCCGTCGCGGCCGGCGAGTCCGCGGACATCGTCTTCGTCGTCGCCGACGGCGGCTGGAAGTACCTGTCGACCGGCGTCTACACCGCCCCCACGACAGAGGCAGCCATCGAAACCCTGCACGGCCAGCTCTGGGCCTGAGGGGCCATCGAGCCGCCCGGCACCGGCGGCCGCGCACCCAGGAGGCGCGGGACGGGAGCGAACCCCGGCCCGCGCCTCCCGCATGCTCACCCCAGCCCGCGCACCCGCCCCCAGACCTCCCCGTCCAGCTCGCCCGCCTTCCGGCGGAACCCCGACACCGCCACGTCCCGCAGCTCATCCGTCTCCAGGAAGCTCTGCCGGCCCCGCGCGTCCCCCACCGCCCCCGGCGGCAGCGCGATCACCCCCGGCCGCTCCTCATGATGCTTACTGGTGATCTTGGCGACGACCGCCGTGCCGCCCCGCACCGACAGCACCAGACACGGCCGGTCCTTGGACCCGGGCCCGTCCTCGAACGGCACATCCGCCCACCAGATCTCCCCCGGCCGGGGCACCCCGTGCGGACGCCCCTTCTTCCGCCCCGGGGCACGCTCCGGAGCCCGCCCCGGAGGACGACCCGGAGGACGCGTCCGCCCGCCCGGCCGCCGCGGACCGCGCCCGCCCCGCCCCCGCGCGTCGGAGACCGTCGCCACGAGCGCCAGCAGGACGACGGCGGCCAGTGCCACCCACCACCACGTGTTCATATCCAGACCGTACCGGCGCCCACCGACACCCGGGCTTCCATCGAACCGGTGACAGCACAGGTGAGTTCCCCCACAACGGCAGGCCGTGGAGGAGCGACCAGCTGTTTCGCGCCTTACGCTCGACGGACCGCACGAACCCTCCCCGTTCCCACGCCTCGGAGGTTCACGCTCCATGAAGCTCACCGTCGTCGGCTGCTCCGGCTCGTTCCCGTCCGCGGGTTCGGCATGCTCGAGCTACCTCGTAGAGGCCGACGGCTTCCGGCTGCTCCTCGACATGGGCAACGGCGCCCTGGGCGAGCTGCAGCGCCATGTAGGTCTCTACGACCTCGACGCCATCTTCCTCAGCCACCTCCATGCCGATCACTGCATCGACATGTGCGCGTACTTCGTCGTCCGCTACTACCGCTTCGACGGCGGGCGCCCCGCCCCGATCCCCGTGTACGGACCCGAGGGCACCGAGCGCCGGCTCACCACGGCCCACGCCGACACCCCGTCCGACCACGCCATGGGCGAAGTCTTCGACTTCCACACGCTGAAGTCCGGCTCGTTCGAGATCGGCCCCTTCTCGGTCCGTACGGAGAAGCTCTGCCACCCCGTCGACACCTTCGGCATCAGGGTCGAGCACAACGGGCGCGCCCTCACCTACTCCGGCGACACCGGAACCTGCGAGGCGCTGGCCGAACTCGCCGAGGGATCCGACCTGTTCCTCTGCGAAGCATCGTTCATCCACGGCAAGGAGGACATCCCGGACCTCCACCTCAACGGCCGCGAAGCAGGCGAGTACGCCGCGCGCGCCGGAGCGGGACGCCTGGTCCTCACCCACATCCCGCCGTGGACGGACGCTGAACGCAACCTCTCCGACGCACGCGAGGTCTACGACGGCCCGGTCGAGCTGGCGGCCCCCGGCGCGGTGTACGAGATCTAGGCCCCGGCCACGACGGCACGGCGAAGCCCCCACCTCCCGCACGGGAGATGAGGGCTTCGCCGTTCGTACGAAGGCGGGCCGGACTACTTGGCCTCGGCCTTCTGGAGCTCGGCGAGCTCCTCGTCGGACTCGCGGCCCGGCGTCGGCAGGTTGAACTTCGTGATCGCGAACCGGAAGACCACGTAGTAGACGACCGCGAAGCAGAGGCCGACCAGCACCAGCAGCCACGGCTTCGACGCGATTCCCAGGTTCAGGCCGAAGTCGACGAGGCCGGCGGAGAACCCGAAACCGTCCTTCATGCCGAGCGCCCAGGTCAGGGCCATCGAGACACCGGTCAGCACCGCGTGGATCGCGTACAGCACCGGGGCGATGAACATGAACGTGAACTCGATCGGCTCGGTCACACCGGTGACGAACGAGGTCAGCGCGAGCGAGAACATCATGCCGCCGACGACCTTGCGGCGCTCGGGACGGGCACAGTGGACGATCGCCAGGCAGGCCGCCGGGAGGGCGAACATCATGATCGGGAAGAAGCCGGTCATGAACTGCCCGGCGTTCGGGTCGCCGGCCAGGAAGCGGGCGATGTCACCGTGGGCGCCGTTGTACTCGCCCGCCTGGAACCACGGGAAAGAGTTCAGGAGGTGGTGCATGCCGACCGGGATCAGCGCGCGGTTGGCGACACCGAAGATGCCCGCGCCGACGGCGCCGGAACCGACGAGCCACTCACCGAAGTTGTGCAGGCCCGTGCCGAGCACCGGCCAGATGAGACCGAAGACGATACCGATGACCAGGCCCGCGAAGGCGGAGAGGATCGGGACCAGGCGACGGCCGCTGAAGAAGCCCGCCCAGTCGGGCAGCTTCGTCCGGTAGAACTTCTGGTACAGCAGGGCCACGACTATGCCCATCACGACACCGCCGAGCACACCCGCGTTGACCGGGGCGTCGCTCATGACGATCTTGCCGTCGGCGACACTCGCGACCTGCGGCAGGTTGCTGTCGGTGAAGGTGGCGAGCACCTTCTGGAAGACCAGGTAGCCGGTCACGGCGGCGAGCGCCGTCGAGCCGTCCGACTTCTTGGCGAAGCCGATCGCGATGCCGACGGCGAACAGCAGGGCCATGTTGTCGAGAATGGCGCCACCGCCGGCCGCCATGTAGCCGGCCAGCTTCGTGATGACGGTGGGGAACGACTCGCGGCCGAGCATGTCGGCATTGCCGAGCCGGACCAGCAGCGCGGCCGCGGGCAGGACCGCGACCGGCAGCATGAGGCTGCGGCCGATGCGCTGCAGGACGGCCATCACACCGGCGCCCCGCTTCTTTGCGGGCGCGGCCGCAGCGGTGTCCGTACTCATGAACTTCCTCCGGTAGGCAAGGCGCCGCCGTGTGAAGGGTTCGGGGGGCGGCGACTCGAGGAACGCGGCGACGGAAATACGGCCGCGTGGTCTGTACCACTCAGTGGTGTAGACCAGTTTTAGCACGGTGAGGGTGAGATAAGGAACCTACGAATACCCCCCTGTATGCGGCGTAGTTCCACCGCCACCCTGGGTCACACGACGAAGACCCCCGGACCATGGGTCCGGGGGTCGCGCGAGGGCCGGAGGAGGGCCTACTTCGTGAGGTCCTCCTCGATCTTCTTCTCTTCCTCCAAAGGTTCGCGCCCAGGAGTCTGGAGGTTGAACTTGGTGATCGCGAACCGGAAGATCACGTAATAGACGACCGCGAAGCACAGCCCGATCGGGATGATCAGCCACGGCTTCGTGTCCAGGTGCCAGTTGACGACGTAGTCGATCAGCCCGGCCGAGAAACTGAACCCCGCGTGCACACCGAGCGCCCAGGTGACCCCCATCGAGACCCCGGTCAGGATCGCGTGCACCCCGTACAGCAGCGGGGCGACGAAGAGGAACGAGAACTCCAGCGGCTCCGTCACCCCGGTCACGAACGACGTCAGCGCCACGGACAGCATCAGCCCGGACACCTCCTTGCGCCGCTCCGGCCGCGCGGTGTGCGCGATGGCCAGCGCCGCCGCCGGCAGCCCGAACATCATGATCGGGAAGAACCCCGAGGTGAACTGGCCCGCCGACGGGTCCTCCGCGAAGAAGCGCGAGATGTCGCCCTGCACGGTGCTGCCGTCCGCACCCGTGAACTCGCCCGCCTGGAACCAGAAGAACGTGTTCAGGAACTGGTGCATGCCGATCGGGATCAGCAGCCGGTTCGCGAAACCGAAGATCGCCGCGCCCCACGCGCCCAGATCGATCAGCTGCTTGGCGAACCACGTCAGCGCGTCACCCACCGGCTGCCACAGCAGCCCGAAGAGCACACCCAGGATCACGCAGAGGAACGCCATCAGGATCGGTACCAGGCGGCGCCCGTTGAAGAAGCCGAGCCAGTCGACCAGCTTGGTGCGGTGGTAGCGCTGCCAGACCACGGCGGTCAGCAGCCCGATGATGATGCCGCCCAGGACACCCGGGTTCTGCGGCACCCCGTCGGGGACGGCCTCCGTCACCGAGTCGTCCACCGGGAACGCCGCCAGCACGCCCCGGTAGACGAGGAAGCCGACGACGGCTGCCAGCGCCGTGGAGCCGTCCGCCTTCTTCGCGAAGCCGATCGCGACACCGATGCAGAAGAGCAGCGGAAGGCCCACCTCGCCGTCGAGGATCGCCGTACCGCCGTTGAGGAGGACCTTCGCGAACTTGTCCCAGAAGGCACCGTGCAGCGAGGAGTCGAAGAGGTTGCCGAGGCTGACGAGGAGGCCAGCCGCGGGCAGCACGGCCACCGGCAGCTGGAGGCTGCGGCCGACCTTCTGCAAGCCCTGGACCGGCCCGTTCCACCACTTCCGCTGCGGTTGCGTAGCCGCGTTCGAACTCATCGGCATCCTCCCGGAACACGCCAGGTTTGGCGGGTGCTGCAAACTGGTGTAGACCAGTCGCGATACGGTGCGGAACCCTGCTGGAGGGCAGGGCGCCGGTGATCGTCATCATTGAGGACCGCGCGGTTACCCGCCCGTGAAGTTGGGCCAACCGTGCGTTACCGTGACGAAACGGACCCACGGTGGGCCGCCCCGCGCACGCACAGACCAGGGAGAAGGACATGGCCAGCAAGGCAGAGAAGATCGTCGCCGGCCTCGGCGGTATCGAGAACATCGACGAGATCGAAGGCTGCATCACCCGCCTCCGCACCGAGGTCCACGACCCCAGCAAGGTCGACGAAGCCGCGCTCAAGGCCGCCGGAGCCCACGGCGTCGTCAAGATGGGCACCGCGATCCAGGTCGTCATCGGCACCGACGCCGACCCCATCGCCGCCGACATCGAAGACATGATGTGACCGGCTGACGCAACAGCCGGCCCACCCGAGTCCCACGCAGGCCCCGCTCCGCCCCCGACCGGCCCGGAGCGGGGCCTGTCGTGCACCCGGGACGCACCCCGGTGCACCCGAACGGACCCCGCCGCCCCAGCCGATAGGCTCGACGGCATGTCTCGTATCGACGGCCGCACCCCCGAACAGCTCCGCCCCGTCACCATCGAACGCGGATGGAGCAAGCACGCCGAAGGCTCCGTACTCATCTCCTTCGGTGACACCAAGGTCTTCTGCACCGCCTCCGTCACCGAAGGCGTCCCGCGCTGGCGCAAGGGCAGCGGCGAGGGCTGGGTCACCGCCGAGTACTCGATGCTGCCCCGCTCCACCAACACCCGCGGCGACCGCGAATCCGTACGCGGCAAGATCGGCGGCCGCACCCACGAGATCAGCCGGCTCATCGGCCGCTCCCTGCGCGCCGTGATCGACTACAAGGCCCTCGGCGAGAACACCATCGTCCTCGACTGCGACGTCCTCCAGGCCGACGGCGGCACCCGCACCGCCGCCATCACCGGCGCCTACGTCGCCCTCGCCGACGCCATCGCCTGGGCCCAGGGCAAGAAGATCATCAAGCACGGCCGCAAGCCCCTCACCGGCACCGTCGCCGCGATCAGCGTCGGCATCGTCGACGGCGTCCCCCTCCTCGACCTCTGCTACGAGGAGGACGTCCGTGCCGACACCGACATGAACGTCGTCTGCACCGGAGACGGCCGCTTCGTCGAGGTCCAGGGCACCGCCGAGGCCGAGCCCTTCGACCGCGACGAGCTCAACGCCCTCCTCGACCTCGCCACCGCCGGCTGCACCGACCTGGCCAAGCTTCAGGAAGAGGCACTCGCCCGCACACTCGGCGAGTAAAGAAGCAACCAAATACGCAGCGCACAGCGTCGTGACGGGTACGGGCGCACGGGTCGAACCGTGCGTCCGTCCACGCATCCGCCCCCGGGGAGGGACCGCACCATGGCCTCGCGCCGCCGTCACCAACGCACCGCACTCGCCGTCACAGCCACCCTGCTGACCCTCACCGCCGCCGTCGGCTGCGGGGCCGTCGACAAGGCCCTGGACTGCGTCCGCACCGCCGACGCCATCGCCACCAGCGTCGACAGCCTCCAGCAGGCGATATCCAACGCCTCCAACGACCCGACGCAGGCCTCGGAGGCCCTCGATCAGATCG
The DNA here is from genome assembly GCF_044765485.1 of Streptomyces sp. NPDC102451. NCBI lineage: Bacteria > Bacillati > Actinomycetota > Actinomycetes > Kitasatosporales > Streptomycetaceae > Streptomyces > Streptomyces sp. NPDC102451. The sequence goes on from NZ_JBIWKD010000005.1 coordinate 163,510, forward strand.
ACAAGGACCTCAAGGACCTCGGCGACACCACCGACAACGCCGACCTGAGCAAGGCCGTCGACGACCTCCAGGCCGGCGTCACCAACGTCCGCGAATCCATCGACAAGGGCGACGCCACCCCCGACATCACCCCCGTCACGGACGCCGCCACCGAGATCGGCAAGGTCTGCACCCCCTGACCCGGCGGCGATAATCGACGCATGACGCGCCTGATCCTCGCCACCCGCAACGCCGGGAAAATCACCGAACTCCACGCGATCCTCGCCGACGCGGGTCTCTCCCACGACCTCGTCGGCGCGGACGCGTACCCCGACATCCCCGACGTCAAGGAAACCGGCGTCACCTTCGCCGAGAACGCCCTCCTCAAGGCCCACGCCCTGGCCCAGGCCACCGGCCACCCGGCCGTCGCCGACGACAGCGGCCTCTGCGTCGACGTACTCGGCGGAGCCCCCGGCATCTTCTCGGCCCGCTGGGCCGGAGCCCACGGCAACGACAAGGCCAACCTGGACCTGCTGCTCGCCCAGCTCGGCGACATCTCCGACCCGCACCGCGGCGCCTACTTCGCCTGCGCCGCGGCCCTGGCCCTCCCCGACGGCACGGAACGCGTGGTCGAGGGCCGCCTCACGGGCACCCTGCGCCACACGCCGGCGGGCGCGTACGGCTTCGGCTACGACCCGATCCTCCAGCCCGACGGCGAGACCCGGACCTGCGCGGAGCTCAGCCCCGCGGAGAAGAACGCGATCAGCCACCGGGGGAAGGCCTTCCGGGCGCTGGTGCCGGTGGTGCGGGAGCTGGTGGGCTGAAACGTGAGGAGGGGCCGTCCCGGTCGGGACGGCCCCTCCTCTTCGGTGTGCGGCCGGTGGGATTCGAACCCACACAGGATTTCTCCCAGATGCCCCTAAAACACCCGCCGATACCAGTTTGGCTACGGCCGCGTAGCTGATCTCAGCTTACTGCCCTCCACGGGGGGAGTGCGGTGGGTATCAGGGACAGTCTTTCAACGTCTCGCGTGGGTGCCGCCTCTGCACCACGTGCGGGTCACCGCGTGGCAATTCGGGCACAGGAGCCGCAGATTCTCTCTGCGATCGTCGCTCCAGTCACCGTTGATGTGATCCACCTCCAGCGTCATGGGCTCGCCCTGCCAGACTGTGCCGATTCCGCACTCGGCACAGTCCTCCGGAAGGCCGACTTCACGCAGGGCGCGCCGGAGCTGCACCGTCTTCGTGCGGTGGCGGCCGTCGTGCTTCACCAGAATGTGGTCAGCGGACTTCAGCGGGGTGGTTCCGACCTGCCCCCGTTGATGCCCCTGCCCCAGAAAGTGCGTGGTGGTGAGCCCGTCCTCGGCAAGCCAGGCGCGCAACTGCTTCCGCTGGCTCGTGTTGTCCGTGCGGCCCAGCCGTCGGAGGGTGTCGGCGATGGAAACGGAAGCAGCCACAGCAGCTGCGAGCTCTGTTGCGGAGGGCCGCTTCCCTGCTCTGAGGTAGGCGCGGCGGGGAAAGTGGGACACGTCGATCCCGAAATGCTCGAAGCGATCGAACAGATGGCGACTGAGCTGACCGTAGGGGCGGGTGCCCAGGAAGTTGATGACTTCCTGGATGTCAGCGCATTTGTCGGCTGCTTCGGCCAGCAGCTCCCGTGTGTAGCGGCTGCCCGAACTCATCGGTCCTCACTCTGCATCGGTGTGCGCCGCCTCTTGGCGCGACCTCGGTATGTGTCGGTCGTCGAGTGACAGTTGGGGCAGAGCAGCCGAAGGTTCTGAGGTTGATTGTTCCGCCAGTTGCCGTCGACATGATCGACCTCGAGCGGCAGGGGCTGGTGTCGCCAGACAGGCCCAGTGCCGCACTGGGCACAGCGCTCGGGGGTACCCATGGCGATCATGGCTCGCTTGAGTCGCTCACCCGGTATGCGGCGAACGAGTGTCTGAGTCCGGTCGACGAGCAGTTCCTCCGGACGTCGACGGCGTACCTCACCCTTCCTCGAGGGTGCCGCGAAGTGCGATGTGTCGATCCCCAGAGCCTTGACGCGGCGGCTGATGTGAGTGTGCTGTCCCCCCACCACCTCAAGGCCGAGTCGTTGCAGCACCTCGCACATGGTGGTTGACACTGTGACCGCCTCCTGAAGGACTTCCTTGGTCCAGCGCACCCCTTCGCTCTCGAAGTGGCGAGTGTCCACCCCGAGTCTGCGCATGCGCTCGCGAAGGTACCGCCGTGTCGAACTCTTCGGGTTCACCCCGAGCTTCGTCAGTGCCTCCGAGAGCGTCCGCGAGGACGAGGCCGCCTCTGCGAGGCGTTCGCGTGTGTACGGGCTTGCGGGCATGTCCCCCTCCGCATCCGGCCGCGCGTTCGCGGCCTCATACGGAGCAACGAACCGTTTATCGGATGGTCACGTCCAGAATGCGATGAGATGCGGAAGGACCCGTACCGCTTTGTGGCGGTACGGGTCCTTCCGTGGGGACGTGTGTCAGAACTTCGGGTCCGGGCTCTGCGCGTGGACCAGTTCCGCCGCTTCCTCCTCCGTCTCCACCGAGGGCGGGGAGCCGGCCAGGGGCTGGTTGGCGGTCTCCTTCATGCAGGCCACCGCGATCACGCCGACCAGGGCCGCCGCCATCGCGTAGTACGCCGGCATGAGGTTCGAGCCGCTCCAGCTGATCAGGGCGGTGATCACCAGCGGGGTCGTACCGCCGAAGATCGAGGCCGAGAGATTGTAGCCGACCGACAGGGAGCCGTAGCGGACGTTGGTCGGGAACAGGGCCGGGAGCGCGGCGGACATCGTGCCCAGCATGCAGACCAGGGAGAGGCCCAGCATCACCATGCCGATGATGATCGCCGGGATGCTGCCCTGGCGGATCAGGAGGAACGCCGGCAGGGACAGGAACAGGAAGCCGAGCATTCCGGCCATCAGCAGCGGCTTGCGGCCGAAGCGGTCCGAGAGCTTGCCGAACTGGCTGATGATCAGCATCAGGAAGACCATGACGCCGAGCAGGATGAGCAGCCCGTGGGTCTCGCTGTAGCCGAGCTCGTCCGAGAGGTACGTCGGCATGTACGACAGCAGCATGTAGTCGGTGATGTTGTACGCGCCGACCAGGGCGATGCAGAGGATCAGTGTCGGCCAGTACTGGCGGAAGATCTTGGCGAGGTCGCCCTTGGCGGTGGACTCGACGTGGTCCGCGGCCTCCGTGGCGTGGGCGGTGCCGCCCTCCAGCTTCTGGAAGGCGGGGGTCTCGTCCAGGCGGAGTCGCAGGTAGAGGCCCACGAGGCCGAGGGGGCCCGCGACGAGGAACGGGATGCGCCAGCCCCAGGACTCCATCTGGGCGGTGTCCAGGAGGGCGTACAGGAGGGTGACGAGCCCGGCGGCGCCGACGTAGCCGGCGAGGGTGCCGAACTCCAGGAAGCTGCCGAAGAAGCCGCGGCGCTTGTCGGGGGCGTACTCGGCGATGAAGGTCGAGGCGCCGCCGTACTCGCCGCCGGTGGAGAAGCCCTGGAGCATCCGGAAGAAGATGAGCAGGACCGCGGCCCAGACGCCGATGGTGTCGTGGGAGGGGATGAGACCGATCGCGAAGGTGCCGATCGCCATGAGGATCATGGTGAGGGCCAGGACCTTCTTGCGGCCGATCTTGTCGCCCATCGGGCCGAAGAACATGCCGCCGAGGGGCCGGACGAGGAAGGCCACGGCGAAGGTCGCGAACGACGAGAGGAGCTGGGTGGTGTCGTTCCCCGAGGGGAAGAAGACATGCCCGATGGTGACGGCCAGGTAGGAGTAGATGCCGAAGTCGAACCACTCCATGGCGTTACCGAGTGACGCCGCCTTCACCGCGCGCTTGACCGCCTGGTCGTCGGTGATGGTGATGTCGGTCCGACGGAGCCGGGGGTTCTGGCGCTTCCGGATGACCCGGAAGAGCCCTGGGTGGCGTTTGACCGCATCAGGGTCGGCCGCCTGGTGGGGGTCGGAGGCCGCCATGGCCGGTTCCTTTCGTCGAACGGTGTTCCAGGAAAGGCTTCTGCGCAGTCATGGCGGTTGCAAACCGAATCAACGGATGATTGCGATCTCGCTCACACCCATTTGGGCCGAGAACCCCACGAAGTGGGGTCAGATTCCGAGGTCCTTGATGATCTTGGCGACGTGACCGGTCGCCTTGACGTTGTAGAGGGCCCTCTCCACCTTGCCCTCTTCGTCGACCACAATCGTGGAGCGGATCACGCCTGTCACCACTTTGCCGTAGAGCTTCTTCTCGCCGAAGGCCCCGTAGGCCGCAAGGGTCTCCTTGGAGGGGTCGCCGACCAGTGTGACCTTGAGGTTCTCCTGCTCGCGGAACTTCGCGAGCTTCTCCGGCTTGTCCGGCGACACGCCGATGACGTCGTAGCCGGCCCCGGTGAGGAGGTCCAGGTTGTCCGTGAAGTCGCAGGCCTGCTTGGTGCAACCGGGGGTAAGTGCGGCGGGGTAGAAGTAGACGATGACCTTGCGGCCCTTGTGGTCCGCGAGCGAAACCTCGTTGCCGTCGGCGTCCGGAAGGGTGAAGGCGGGGGCGGTGTCGCCGGTCTGGAGTCGCTCGCTCATGTTTCTCCTCGAGTGGCACGCGGGCTGTGTCGCACCGAGCGTAATAGGGGGTGCCGCCGGGTGTGGGGGCGCCCGAGCTGACAGACTGTCGATGAAGGTTTACCCGACGACGACCACGGAGGCGGCGCAGTGTCGGATACCAGGACCCCTGCGCAGATCGAGGCGGACATCATCAGCAGGCGCGAGCAGCTTGCCGTGGTGCTGGACGAGATCGGGGTGCGGGTGCACCCGAAGACGATGATCGGTGACGCGAAGGCCAAGGTCGCGTCGACGGTGGACCGGACGGCCGGGCGTGCGTTCGTCGCGGTGAACCGTTCGGTCTCGGACGTGAAGGCTCAGTTCGTGGCGGAGGACGGTTCGCCGCGGCTGGAGCGGGTGATTCCGGCTGCGCTGGTGGTGGCCGGTGCGGTCGCGCTGCTGACGGTGTCGTCGCGGTCTTCCCGGTCGTCCCGGTCCGTGCGGCGCAAGAGGCGCTGAGGCCCGGTTCCCGGCGGCCCTGGGGCGTGCGGAGCGGCTCGGGGCAGGTAGGTTTCTGCGCGTGAGCGACAACGGTATGAGCACCACCGACGACAAGCTGCCGATCCGGATGCTGCACGACCGTGTGCTGGTCCGGTCCGATTCGCCGGAGGGTGAGCGGCGGTCGGGCGGCGGCATCCTGATTCCGGCGACGGCGGCGGTCGGCCGGCGTCTGGCGTGGGCGGCGGTGGTCGCGGTCGGGCAGAACGTGCGGACCGTGGAGCCGGGGGACCGGGTGCTGTACGACCCCGAGGACCGTGCCGAGGTCGAGGTGCGGGGTGTGGCGTACGTGCTGATGCGTGAGCGGGACCTGCACGCGGTGGCGGCGGACCGCTTCGAGGGGTCGGTGGATTCGACCGGGCTGTATCTGTAGGCAGCACCCGCAGGGGCGTGGTGAGTGGGCCTGGTGACCGTGGTCACCAGGCCTTTTGGCTGTCCTGGGGGCTTGTTACGGTGGTGGGACCCCGACGAGACGCGCCGTACCGGGTTTCCGCAAAGACGACGCACCCGTGTTGGTCACGTGTTTTGCGTGTTTCGTCGTGGAGGTGCCGTCGTGGCGTGGGTTCTGCTGATCATCGCCGGTCTGCTGGAAGTGGGCTGGTCGATCGGGATGAAGTACACCGAGGGGTTCACCCGGCTGTGGCCGAGTGTGTTCACCGGTCTGGGGATCGTGGCCAGCATGATGCTGTTGTCGCAGGCGGCGAAGACGCTGCCGATCGGTACGGCGTACGGCGTGTGGGTGGGGATCGGCGCGGCCGGTGCGGCGGTGCTGGGCATGGTGGTGCTGCATGAGCCGGTGACCGCCGCCCGTATCTTCTTCGTCTGTCTGTTGCTGGTGGCCGTGGTGGGGCTGAAGGCGACGTCCGGGCACTGAGCCTGTTCAGGGGCGCGCGGGGCTCCGGTCGTCCGTGTCCTGCCGTTGGGCGGGGCGGCCGTCGGCGGGGCGGCCGCCGGCCGGGGGGTCGTCGGCGGGGCGGCTCTCGCGGAAGTCTGCGGGCTCCCCGCCGGGTTGCCGGGCGCCGGGGCCCTGGGCGGCGGGTTCGGCGGCTTCCCGCTCGGGGGCGCGCGAGGGTGCGTCGGCGGGGGTGGCGTTGTCGGGTGTCCGCGGGGCCGGTGCGGCGTCGGAGGGGGCGTCCGGTGTGCGGGTGCGGGCGCCGTCCCGCTTCTTCTCGCGGGTGTCGCCGTGGCCGTCGCCGGGTTTCCTGGTGCCTCCGGCTTCCTCGGTGTCTTCGCCCTCCGCGCTCTCGTCCGGGTCGGGCTCTTCGGGGCCTTCGTCGGCCTCCAGGTCGAAGTCCTGTACCTCGCTGTCCTCCAGTGCGGCCCGGGTGTAGGCGGCCCAGGTCTCGGCGGGTGCGCCGCCGCCGTTCATGCGGGCCAGGCCGAGTGCGCCGTAGAGGGGTTTCTGGACGCCGGTCTCGGGGTCCTGGCCCATGACGGCGATGACGGTGGCGAGGTCGGGGGTGTAGCCGGCGAACCAGGCGGCCTTGTCCTCCTCGGCGGTGCCCGTCTTGCCGGCGGCGGGCCGGCCCGCGCCCTGGGCGGCGGTGCCGGTGCCGCCGTCGACGACGCTGCGCAGGACGGACGTGGTGGTGTCGGCGGCTTCGCGGCTGATGGCGCGGCGGGTGTTCCTGGCGGGGAGCGGAAGCGCGGTGGCGTTCTTGCTGATCTTGGAGACGAGGGTGTGGGGCCGCTGCTTCCCGTGGTCGGCGAGGGTGGCGTAGGCGGAGGCCATGTCGAGGACGCTGGCGGTGGCGGGGCCGAGTGCGATGGAGGGCGAGGCGGTGAGGTCGGGGGTGTCCTGGGGGATGCCGAGGGCGATCGCGGTGTTCTTGACCTCGTCGGGGCCGACGTCCTGGGCCATCTGGGCGTAGACGGCGTTGACGGATTTGTCGGTGGCTTCGCGGACGGTGATGGAGCCGTAGTCGACGTCGTCCTCGTTGGCGGGGGAGTAGCCGGTGGAGCCGGCGGCGCTCTGGACGGTGCGTTCGTTGGTCCCGTCGTAGCGGGTGTTGGGGGTGATGGCGCGGTCCTTCTGGGTGGTGGACCCGTTGGCGAGGGCGGCGGCGAGGACGAACGGTTTGAAGGTGGATCCGACCTGGTAGTCGCGGCGGGTCGCGTTGTTGACGAACTGTTTGGTGTAGTCGATGCCGCCGTAGAGGGCGACGACGTGGCCGGTGGCGGGGTCGATGGAGGCGCCGCCGGCGCGGACGTTGCGGTCGGCGTCGCGGTCGTCGCTGGTCTTGGAGAGGACGTTGTCCTTGACGGCTTCGACGAGGGCGTCCTGTTTGCTCTTCTGGAGTGTGGTGGTGATGCGGTAGCCGCCGGTGGCGAGGGTGTCCTCGTCGATGATCCTGTTGGCGACGAGGTAGTGCTCGACGGCCTGGATGATGTAGCCGCGCTGGCCGGAGAGTGCGGTGGCGGGCTTGGCCTTGCCGGGGGCGGGGAAGGTCATGGTCTTGCGGTCGGCGGTGCTGAGCCAGTGGTGCTTGACCATGCCGTCGAGTACGTAGTCCCAGCGGGCGAGTACGGCCTTCTTGTTCTCGGGGTGGGCGACGACGTCGTAGGAGCTGGGGGCGTTGAGCAGGGAGGCGAGGTAGGCGCCCTGTCCGGCGTCGAGGTCTTCGACGTCCTTGCCGTAGTAGGCGTGGGAGGCGGCCTGGATGCCGTAGGCGTTGCGGCCGAAGTAGCTGGTGTTGAGGTAGCCCTCGAGGATCTCGTCCTTGCTCTGTTCGCGGTCGAGCTTGATGGAGATGAAGAATTCCTTGGCCTTGCGGACGACGGTCTGTTCCTGGCCGAGGTAGTAGTTCTTGACGTACTGCTGGGTGATGGTGGAGCCGCCCTGTCTGCCTTTGCCGGTGACGGTGTTCCAGCCGGCGCGGAGGGTGGCCTTGATGTCGATGGCGTCCTCGGAGTAGAAGTCCCGGTCCTCGGCTGCGAGTACGGCGTGCTGGATGGTGGGGGGGATGCGGTCGAGGGGGATCTTCTCGCGGTTGATCTCGCCGTCCCGTGCGATGACGGTCTTTCCGTCCGCGTACACGTAGACGTTGGCCTGCGCGGTCGCGGCGGCGTTGGCGGCGGGGATGTCGATGAGCTGGTAGCCGGCGATGAAGCCGCCGACGAGGAGCAGCGCGAACAGGAGTACGCCGCCGAGGACCATGCGCCAGGTGGGGATGGCGCGGCGCCAGCCGGTGCGCTTGGGCCGTTTGGGGCGTTTCGTGCGCCCCTTGGCCGCTGGTGCGCCGTCCGGGTGATCGGGGTCGGGGGTGGGGGCCGCGGCCGAGGTGTCTCGGGGGGCCCAGCCCTGGGAGCCCTGCTGACCAGGGTCTCCGCCGTGCTGCGGTGGCTCGTCGCTCATGACTGTGGAGGCTCCTCGACTGCGGATGATTTTCCTATAGTGCACTTTTCGGGCGGATAACCCTCGGATCCCTCCACGGAAATGGGGTCGCGGCGGCCGAATGCAGTGGACTAGGGTCGTGCGCTTTGACGCAATGAGGGGGGCGAGGTGCGGCTCTATGCCGTGGTGGCGGCCGGTGGGTTCCGGCGGTATGCCACCTACCGGGTGGCGACGTTCGCTGGGGTGTTCACCAACACCGTCTTCGGTTTCATCCTGGCTTACACCTACATCGCCCTGTGGGACGAGCGTCCGCATCTCGGCGGGTACGACATGTCGCAGGCGCTGACCTATGTGTGGCTGGGTCAGGCGCTGCTGATGACCTGCGCGATGATGGGCGGCGGCTTCGAGGACGAGCTGATGGAGCGGATCCGCACGGGTGACATCGCGGTCGATCTGTACCGGCCCGCCGATCTGCAGCTGTGGTGGCTGGCGGGGGACCTGGGCCGGGCGGTGTTCCATCTGCTGGGGCGCGGGATCGTGCCGATGGTGCTGGGGGCTCTGGCCTTCGACCTCGCGATGCCGCGCTCCCCGTGGACCTGGCTGGCCTTCCTGGTGTCGGTGGGGCTGGGCGTCGTGGTGAGTTTCGGGGTGCGCTTCCTGGTGGCGCTGTCGGCGTTCTGGCTGATGGACGGGGCCGGGGCGATGCAGATCGCCTGGCTGGCCGGGCTGTTCTTCTCCGGGATGCTGCTGCCGCTGCCGTTGTTCCCCGGCGTGCTGGGGGAGGTGGCGCGGGCCCTGCCGTGGTCGTCGCTGCTCCAGGTGCCGGCCGATGTGTTCCTCGGCAGGTACGCGGGCTGGGAGCTGCTGAGCGCGTACGCGTTCCAGGCCGGCTGGGCGGTGGCGTTGCTGCTGGCGGGCCGGCTGCTGCAGTCGGTGGCGACCAGGAGGGTGGTGGTCCAGGGTGGCTGAGATCCAGGCCGAGCGGACGGCCGCGCCGCCGGCGATCGTGTTCGCCGAGCGGTCGCGGCTGGTCGAGGGGGTGCGGGCGTACGGGCTGATCGTGGCGATGTGGCTGCGCTCGACGATGGCGTACCGCGCGTCGTTCGTGATGACGGCCGTGGGGAACTTCGTGGCGACGGCGTTCGACTTCGTCACGATCATGCTGATGTTCTCGCACGTCGATGTGCTGGGCGGGTTCACCCTGCCGGAGATCGCGTTGCTGTACGGCACGTCGGCGACGGCGTTCGGGCTGTCCGATCTGGTGCTGGGGTCGATGGACCGGCTGGGGCGGCGGGTGCGGGACGGGACGCTGGACACGTTGCTGGTGCGGCCCGTGCCGGTGCTGGCGCAGGTGGCGGCGGACCGGTTCGCGCTGCGCAGGCTGGGGCGGGTCACGCAGGGGCTGCTGGTCCTGGTCTACGCGCTGGTGGCGCTGGACATCGCGTGGACCCCGGTGAAGGCGCTGATGCTGCCGATGATGGTGCTGAGCGGGGCGGCCATCTTCGGGGCGGTGTTCGTGGCGGGTGCGGCGTTCCAGTTCTACGCCCAGGACGCGTCGGAGGTGCAGAGCGCGTTCACGTACGGGGGTACGACGCTGCTGCAGTATCCGCCGGGGATCTTTGCGAAGGACCTGGTGCGCGGGGTGACGTTCGTGGTGCCGCTGGCGTTCGTGAGCTGGCTGCCGGCGCTGTATGTGCTGGGCCGGGACTATCCGGTCGATCTGCCCCGGTGGGTGGCGTTCTTGCCGCCGCTGGTGGCCGTGGGGTGCTGGGTGCTCGCGGGGCTGGCGTGGCGGATGGGGCTGCGGTCGTACCGCAGTACGGGAAGCTGAGGAGTGGGCGTGGACGACATGGACTTCATCGAGCTGGACGGCGTCGAGAAGGTCTTCGACGTGCGCCGCAAAACGGGCTTCATGCGTCGTGAGCGGCGTGAGGTGCGGGCGGTGGACGGCATCAGCTTCCGGGTGCCGCGCGGTGAGATGGTCGGCTACATCGGCCCGAACGGTGCGGGCAAGTCGACGACGATCAAGATGCTGACGGGCATCCTCACGCCGAGCGGCGGCCGGCTGCGGGTCGCGGGGATCGATCCCTCCAGGGAGCGTACGAAGCTGGCGCACCGCATCGGTGTGGTGTTCGGGCAGCGTACGACGCTCTGGTGGGACCTGCCGTTGCGTGACTCGTACCGGCTGATGCACCGCATGTACCGGATCCCCGACAACCGTTACCGGGAGAACCTCGACCGGTGCGTCGAACTCCTCGACCTCGGGGCCCTGTTGGAGGTGCCGGTGCGTCAGCTGTCGCTGGGGCAGCGGATGCGGGGCGACATCGCGGCGGCGCTGCTGCACGATCCCGAGGTGCTGTACCTGGACGAGCCGACGATCGGGCTCGATGTGGTCTCCAAGGCCAAGGTGCGTGGGTTCCTGCGGGACTTGAACGCGGAGCGGTCCACGACGGTGCTGCTGACCACGCACGACCTGACCGATATCGAGCAGCTCTGCAAGCGGGTGATGGTGATCGACCACGGTCGTCTGGTGTACGACGGTGCGCTGGCCGGGCTGCACGAGGCGGGGGAGGGCGAGCGCACGCTCGTGGTGGATCTGGAGCGGGAGCTTCCGCCGATCGAGCTGGGGTCGGAGCCCTCGGTGCGGGTGGTGAAGGTGGAAGGCCCCCGGCAGTGGCTGGCGTTCCCGGCGTCGGCGTCGGCCGCGGCGCTGGTGGCGCGTATCGCGGCGGACTATCCGCTGGTCGATCTGTCGGTGCGGGAGCCGGACATCGAGTCCGTGATCGCGAAGATGTACGTGTCGGATCCGGCTCTCTAGGCTGGTCCGGCTGTTGCTCTATAGGGTGCCGGTATGACAAGTGAGAGCCCGGACATGCGTGCCTCCGACGCGGAACGTGAGCGGGTCGCGGAGACCCTGCGGGAGGCCGTGGCCGAGGGCCGGTTGGAGATGGACGAGTTCGAGCAGCGGCTCGACGCGACGTTCAAGGCGCGTACGCACGGGGAGTTGGTGCCGCTCGTGCGTGACCTGCCGGTGCCGGGCGGTGTCGTACAGCCGGTGACCGGGGCGGTGGCCGAGCGCAAGGGGTCGTCCGCGAACTGGCCGGCGCGGATCGGCGGCACGCCCACCTCGTCGGGAGCCTTTGCCTTCTGGGGCGGTTTCAACCGCAAGGGCCGCTGGACGGTGGGCCCGAAGTTCACCGCGTTCGCGATGTGGGGCGGCGGCGAGATCGACCTGCGCGAGGCGAACTTCGCGGAGCGCGACGTCGTGATCCGCTGCTTCACGATCATGGGCGGTATGCAGGTGACGGTGCCCCCGGACCTGAACGTCCAGGTCAGCGGCCTCGGCATCATGGGCGGTTTCGGTGAGCACTCCAAGCTCGACGACGAGCCGGAACCCGCTCCGGACGCACCGCGGGTGAAGGTCACCGGCTTCGCGCTGATGGGCGGGGTCGGTGTGGAGCGCAAGCGGAGCAAGGCGGAGAAGCGGCGGCTGCAGGAGCAGGAGCGGCTGCGGCTGCAGAAGCCGGACACGGGGGACGGGCGCAAGGAGCTGGGCTGATCCCGCCGGGTCGCGAAGGCCGGTGGTTCGTCCGGCCTTCGTGACCTGCCCGCCCGTCGCGCGGGTCAGAAGGTGTCGGCCTTCGGTGTCCCGTCCACGGCGCCGAGGTCGATGGCGTGGCCGAGCGCGCGGTAGCCGGCGTCGTTGAAGTGCAGGTGGTCGCCGGAGTCGTACTCGGGCAGGATCCGGTGGGGCGCGTAGGGGTCGCGTACGGCGCGGTCGAAGTCGATGTACGCGTCGAAGACCCGGCCGGAGCGGATCTCCTGATTGACGGCCAGACGCACGCTGTTGCTCGCGGGCGTCCAGGTGCTGTAGCCCTTGAACGGCGTCAGCGTCGCTCCGACGACCCGCAGCCCCTGGGCGTGCGCGCGCTCGGTCAGGGCGCGGAGCCCGGCCGTGATGCGCTGGGGGTCGGGCTCCTGGGGGTACTGCTGTACGTCGTTGATGCCGAGCGCGATGATCACGGTCTGCGCTCCGGCGACGGACAGGACGTCACGCTCGAAGCGGTGGGCCGCGCTCCGGCCGCCGATGTTCCGTACCCCGCTCACGGTGAGCGGGCTGTCGCTCAGCAGCCGGTTGCCCGCTATGCCTTGGTTGGCGATGCCGTAGGCGTGGCGCAGCCGGTCGGAGAGGACGTCCGGCCAGCGGGTGTTGGCGTCGGTGCTGGAACCGCTGCCCGCGGTGAGGGAGTCGCCGATCACGACGATCGCGCCGGGTGACGCCTCGTTGCGGACGTCGACGGCCGTCAGGTAGCGCCACCGGGTGGTGCTCCAGGTGCCCTGTCCGTCGGCCAGGTAGGACGTCTGGTGGGCGTTGGGGTGCTGGGTGACGGGCCCGGTGGCGTACGGGGTGCGGAGGGTGACCTCCAGGTCGGCGTCGGGGGCGACGGGCACCACGACCGGGTCGCTGACGACCTGGAGGCCGGCGGCGACGGTGACGGTGGGCCGGCCGCGGAAGGTCACCGGGCGGGTGTTGACGGTGGCCTGGTCGATGACGAGCGGTGCGGTGCCGAAGAGGTTGGACAGGGTGATCCGGGCGGCGTCCCCACCGACGCTGGTGTGCACGATGTTGCGGATGGTGCTGCCGGGGTAGCCGCGCCGGGCATCCGGCTCCGCGCTGACGGGGGCCGCGGTCCAGGTGGCGACCCAGGTGCCGGTGGAGTGGGCCGGTGCGGCGGGGTTGCGGGCCGACGCGTGCGTCTGGGACCCGCTGAGCGGCGCCTGCCGCTTGTCGGCGATCAGCGACGTGCCGAACGCGACGGCGGCGGCGAGCGCGACGGTGCCTGCTACGAGGGCGATGAGCAGGGCATACCCCTGGCGCCTGGGCATCTGTGGTGATTCTCCTTGCGGTGTCCGGCCCGGTGTTCGGTTCGGTGGTCGGTCCGTTGTCCGGTCCGTTGTCCGGCCCGTTGCTCGTGTTGCTCTCATGATGCGGCAGAGCCTGGGGAACTCGACGTGCGGCCCAGGAGTAGGTGAGGTAGGGACAATGCGTACGGCACGGCATGACGCGTACGCGGACGGGTGGAGCGGATGGAACAGGACGCGGGACAGGGAACGGTATCCGGGCCGGAGGACGCATCCGGGCCGGACGGCCACGGTTCCGGACGCCCCGGTGGTTCGGGCGGGCGGCCGAGGCCGGCGCCGGTCGGGTTCGCGTACACCGCCGCGGACGAGGAGAAGCGGCGCGGTGTGCGCCGTATGAAGACCACCGCCACGGGTCTGCTCCTGCTCGTCGCGCTCGTGTACGTCCTTGCCACCTGGGCGAAGAACGAGGGTGTGGGCGGCTGGCCGGGCTACGTCGCAGCGGCTGCCGAGGCGGGGATGGTCGGTGCGCTGGCGGACTGGTTCGCCGTCACGGCGCTGTTCCGGCGCCCGCTCGGTCTGCCGATCCCCCACACCGCCATCATTCCCACCAAGAAGGACCAGTTGGGGGCATCACTCGGTTCCTTCGTCGGGGAGAATTTTCTCTCCGGGGACGTCGTTCGTGACCGAATTCACGCTCTGCGGGTCGGTTCGAGGCTCGGGGCGTGGCTCGCGGAGCCGGAACACGCGGACCGGGTCACCGCCGAGCTGGCGACCGCGCTGCGCGGGGCGCTGACCGTGCTGCGGGACTCCGACGTGCAGGCGGTGGTCGGGGAGGCGATCACCCGGCGGGCGGACGCGGCGGAGGTCGGCCCGGGGATGGGCAAGATGCTGGAGAAGATCGTCTCGGACGGCGGCCACCGCAAGGTCGTCGACCTCGTCTGCGTACGGGCGCACGACTGGCTGGTGCTGCACGGGGAGTCCGTCATGGACGCGGTGCAGGGCGGGGCGCCCGGCTGGACGCCGCGGTTCGTCGACAAGCGGGTGGGGGAGCGGGTCTACAAGGAACTGCTGCGCTTCGTGACGGAGATGCGTGACATGCCGGGCCATCCGGCGCGCGGCTCGATCGACACGTTCCTGACGGACTTCGCCGCCGACCTCCAGACGGACTCCGACACCCGGGCCCGGGTGGAGCGGCTGAAGTCGGAGATCCTGGGGCGCGGTGAGGTGCAGGACGTCATCGCCTCCGCCTGGTCCTCCGTCCGCACGATGATCCTCGCGGCGGCCGAGGACGAGCGGAGCGAGCTGCGGATGCGGGCCAGAGCGTCGCTGATCTCCCTGGGCGCCAGGCTGTCGACGGACGAGCGGCTGCAGGGGAAGCTGGAGGGCTGGCTGGAGGACGCGGCGGCGTATGTCGTCACGACGTACCGTACGGAGATCACCTCGCTGATCAGCGACACGGTGGCCGGCTGGGACGCGGACCAGACGTCGCAGAAGATCGAGGCGCACATCGGCCGCGACCTGCAGTTCATCCGGATCAACGGCACGGTGGTGGGTGCGCTGGCCGGCCTGGCGATCTATGCGGTGTCCCACGCGCTGGGGGGCTGACCGGAGACGTGCCCGTCCTGTCGTACGGGCACGCCCCCGGGTCACGCGGGGAGTTGCTCTTCAGTACGCACCCCGCGGCGCCCGTGTTCAATCCCCGGGGCCGGACTTTCTCGGACGAGGGGGCGCTCGTACGTCGTGCTACCGGGCGCTGAGCCGGGTGACGGCCCAGGACGCGGCGGCGATGCCGCCCGCCACGGTGAAGACCGCGGGCCAGGCGCCGACCTTCTTGGCCAGGGGGTGCGAGCCGGCGAAGGCGGCGACGTAGGCGACGGTCAGTCCGGTCGCCGCGCGGGGCCCTGCCTGCCGGTTCCACTCGTACGCCGCCACCGAGCCGGCGGCGGCCAGCGCGACGCCGCCCAGCGGGCGCTTCCTGGTCCAGCGGGCGATTCCGTACCCGCCGACGAGACCGCCCGCCGCCACTGCCGCTGCCGGGACCTTCGCCATTGCCGCCACCTTCTTCTTCCTGCGTGTCCGTCGGCGTGTCCGCCGGGAATCCGAGGATAAGTTCCCACGCCGTGCGGCCGGTCAGCAGGTCGGCCGACCGGCCCGTGCGTCCGTCAGTCGGTGCCGAACTCCATCGCGGCGCGGTCCAGCAGCTCGTCGTCGCCGGAGACCTCGCCGCGTGAGGCGATGGCCTGGGCGCCGCCCTCCGGCATGGCGCCGATCAGCCCGGTCGCCGCCGCCTGCGCGGCGCCGATCAGCGAGGGCTGGGTGCCGACGAGACCGAGGCTCGCGAACTGTTCGAGCCTGGCGCGCGAGTCGGCGATGTCGAGGTTGCGCATGGTGAGCTGGCCGATGCGGTCCACGGGGCCGAACGCCGAGTCCTCGGTGCGCTCCATGGACAGCTTGTCCGGGTGGTAGCTGAACGAGGGGCCGGTGGTGTTGAGGATCGAGTAGTCCTCACCGCGCCGCAGCCGCAGCGTCACCTCGCCGGTGACGGCCGAGCCGACCCAGCGCTGCAGCGACTCGCGGACCATGAGCGCCTGCGGGTCCAGCCAGCGGCCCTCGTACATGAGGCGGCCCAGGCGCCGGCCCTCGTTGTGGTACTGGGCGAGGGTGTCCTCGTTGTGGATGGCGTTGACGAGGCGCTCGTAGGCGGCGTGCAGCAGGGCCATGCCCGGCGCCTCGTAGATCCCGCGGCTCTTGGCCTCGATGATCCGGTTCTCGATCTGGTCCGACATGCCCATGCCGTGGCGGCCGCCGATGGCGTTGGCCTCCATGACCAGGGCGACGGCGGAGGGGAACTCCTTGCCGTTGATCGTGACCGGGCGGCCCTGCTCGAAGCCGATGGTCACGTCCTCGGTGGCGATCTCGACCGAGGGGTCCCAGAACCGGACGCCCATGATCGGGTCGACGGTCTCGACACCGGTGTCGAGGTGCTCCAGCGTCTTCGCCTCGTGGGTGGCGCCCCAGATGTTGGCGTCGGTGGAGTACGCCTTCTCGGTGCTGTCGCGGTAGGGCAGCCCGTGGGCGAGCAGCCACTCCGACATCTCCTTGCGGCCGCCCAGCTCGGTGACGAAGTCGGCGTCGAGCCACGGCTTGTAGATCCGCAGGTGGGGGTTGGCCAGGAGGCCGTAGCGGTAGAACCGCTCGATGTCGTTGCCCTTGAAGGTGGAGCCGTCGCCCCAGATCTGGACGTTGTCCTCGAGCATCGCCCGGACCAGCAGGGTGCCGGTGACGGCGCGGCCGAGCGGTGTCGTGTTGAAGTAGGCACGGCCGCCCGAGCGGATGTGGAACGCGCCGCAGGCGAGCGCGGCCAGGCCCTCCTCGACCAGTGCCGCCCGGCAGTCGACCAGGCGCGCGATCTCGGCGCCGTAGGCCTTCGCGCGGCCGGGCACCGACGCGATGTCGGGCTCGTCGTACTGGCCGATGTCGGCGGTGTAGGTGCACGGGACGGCACCCTTGTCGCGCATCCACGCGACCGCGACCGAGGTGTCGAGGCCGCCCGAGAAAGCGATGCCGACGCGCTCGCCGGTGGGCAGGGAGGTGAGAACCTTAGACATAGGAAGAGTATGCACTCGATTGTATGTATATGCAAATGGCGGCGGGGGGTCCGTGCGGGGCCGGTTCCGGCGGTGCGGGAGTAGGGGGGTGCACAGGCGTTTACCCTGAGGGTGAACGCCTGTGCACCCCTCTGCGTACGGAGACCCCATGACCGCACCCGCGCCCGCCGCCGCCCCGGACCACCCCCGCTTCGCCGTCGGCGTCCTGGCCTTCTGCGGCGTCGTGGTCGCGATCATGCAGACCATCGTCGTCCCCCTGCTCCCGCACATACCGCAGCTCACGGGGGCCACCCCCGCCGCCGCGAGCTGGCTGGTCACCGTCACCCTGCTCACCGGCGCGGTGTTCACCCCGGTGCTCGGCCGGGTCGGCGACATGTACGGCAAGCGCCGGGTGCTCGTCGCCTCGCTGGGCGTCCTCGTCGTGGGCTCCGTGCTGTGCGCGGTCAGCTCCCACATCGGCGTACTGATCGCCGGGCGCGCGCTCCAGGGGGCGGCCATCGCCGTCGTCCCGCTGGGCATCAGCATCCTGCGCGACGAGCTGCCGCCCGAGCGGGTGCTGTCGGCGGTGGCCCTGATGAGCTCGACGCTGGGCATCGGCGCCGCCGTGGGACTGCCCGTCGCGGCGGTGGTCATCGAGAACTTCGAGTGGCACACCATGTTCTGGGTCTCCGGCGTCATCGGCCTCCTCGACATCCTCCTGGTGCTCCGCTTCGTACCGGAGTCCCCGCTCCGCTCCCGCGGCCGGTTCGACGCGCTGGGCGCGCTCGGTCTGACCGCCGCGCTGGTCTGCCTGCTGCTGGCCGTCACCCAGGGCGGCGGCTGGGGCTGGACCTCGGCGCGCACCCTCGGGCTGCTCGCCGCCGCCGTGGTGATCGCCCTGGTCTGGGGGGCGTACGAACTGCGGGTGCGCACCCCCATGGTCGACCTGCGGGTCTCCGCGCGCCCCGCCGTGCTCCTGACCAACGTCGCCGCCCTGCTGATCGGCTTCGCCTTCTACGCCAACTCGCTGGTCACCGCCCAGATGGTGCAGGAGCCGAAGGCCACCGGTTACGGGCTCGGCGCCTCGCTCGTCGTCAGCGGACTGTGCCTGCTGCCCGGCGGTGTGACGATGGTGGCGCTGTCGCCCGTGTCGGCGCGGATCTCCGCCGCCCGCGGGCCGAAGACCAGCCTGGCGCTGGCCGCCGGGATCATCGCCGTCGGCTATGTGGTGCGGTACTTCACCAGCCACAGCCTCTGGCTGATCATCGCGGGCGCCACGGTCGTCGCGGCCGGTACCGCGATCGCGTACTCGGCGCTCCCGGCGCTGGTGATGCGCGGCGTCCCCGTCAGCGAGACGGGCGCGGCCAACGGACTGAACACCCTGATGCGTTCGATCGGCCAGGCGTTCTGCAGTGCCACGGTGGCCGCCGTCCTGGCCAACATGACGTTCCTGGCGGCCGGCCGCCGGGCCCCCACGCTCGGCGCGTACCAGCTGGTCTTCCTGATCGCGGCGGGCGCGGCCCTGCTGGCCCTCGCGGTGACCCTGTGCCTCCCGGGCGGCCGCGCGGGTACGGGTACGGTCGAAGGGAAACGCCGGAGCAGCGGCCGTACACGGGCGATGCCGATCCAGGGAGGCGCATGACCACCCGAGTCACCGCAGCCGCACCACCCGGGGCAGCCGCGACGGCCCCGGACACCTCCGCACCCGGGGCGGCCGCGACGGGCAGGGACGCCATCCTGCTCGCCGCCCGCCGGGCGTTCACCCAGCGCCCGTACGCGGAGGTGACGATCCGGGGGATCGCGGCCGACGCGGGGGTGAGCGCGTCCCTCGTGGTGAAGCACTTCGGCCGCAAGGAGCAGCTCTTCAACACGGTCGCCGACTTCGGGCCGGCCGCCGAGGAGCTCTTCGACGCCCCGCTCGACGGGCTCGGCCGCCACATGGTGCTGACGCTCGTACACCGGCGCAGGGAGCAGAAGGGCGACCCGCTGCTGAGGGTCGTCTTCTCCCTCGGCAACCACGACGAGCGCTCCCTGCTCCGCGACCGCTTCCACGAACAGGTCACCGCACGCCTGACGGACCGGCTCCCCGGCCGTGAACGCGCCCTGCGCGCCGAGCTGATCGCCGGGCACCTCATCGGGCTGGGCGCCACCCTGAGCCTCCACCGCGAGGGCGCCGGCTCCCGTGCGACGGCCGAGCACCTCGCGGACCTGTACGCCCCGGCGCTGCAGAGCCTGGTGGAGGGCTGACCCGCCGGGACAGCGATAAGGTCTGGTCCAACACGACGAGGGGGGCCTCATGTTGATGATCCGGACCGGCCTGCGTGCCGCGATACCGGCCGTGGTTCTGGGGGCGTTGCTGGTGGGCTGCACCGCGGCGACCACCACCGACGGGCCGGGGGGTGATGTGCCGTACGTCGACCCGTCGGTGGCCGCCGCGGCGGCCGAGAAGGCACAGGCGTCGCCGGAGCCCGAGTCCTCACCGACGCCCACGTTCAGCCAGGCGGACCTGGACGCTCCGGAACGCGTCCGCGACGCCTTCGCCGGGCTCCAGGCGACCTACCAGGACGGCTGCGCCCCCGGGGGCAGCAACTGCGCCTACTTCCTGGGCCGGGTCAACGAGGAACTGAACAGCCTGGACAAGGCGATGAAGGCGGACGGCCAGGGCCCCGGCCACTTCAAGGAGCCCATCGCCTGGATCGGCACGCTGAGCACGGCGCTGGCGGGCGACTTCTCCACCGACAATCTGGAGAAGAACCGTACGGAGCTGATCGGCACCCGGGACCGCATCAACACCTGGATGCAGGACCACCCCGAGGACTACCGCTGACCTCGTGCGGTCCTTCCGCCGAGGTCACACCCGCAGGACGTCGATCCCCAGGGCGGTGAACTCCTCGACGACGTCCACGGGGGCGTCCCGGTCCGTGACCAGGACCGACACCGCGGCGGTCTCGCAGACCTGGGCGAAGGCCCGGCGCCCGAGCTTGGAGGAGTCGGCCGCCACGATCACCGTGTTCGCGCACTCCGCGAGCGCGCGGTTGGCGCCGGCCTCGGACTCGTCGTGCGTTGCCGCGCCGAACCGGGAGTGCACGGCGTCCACGCCGAGGATCGTGTAGTCCAGCGCGAGGCCGCGCAGGAGCGTGTCGACCAGGGGGCCGACGAGTTCGTACGAATTCGGCCTGGCCACCCCGCCGGTGACCACGATCTTCACCTGGGGGCGGACCGCCAGCTCGTTGGCGATGTTGATCGCGTTGGTGACGACGGTCAGCGCCACGCCCCCGCCCGAGGGCTCCGGCCGCAGCGCCAGCTCCCTGGCCACCTCGGACGTCGTCGTACCGCCGTTGAGGCCGACGGTCGAGCCCGTCGGGATCAGCTCGGCCGCGGCCTTCGCGATGCGCTGCTTCTCGTCCGCCCTGCGGGCCGCCTTGTAGCGCAGCGGCAGGTCGTAGGCGACGGCGCTGACCACCGCGCCGCCCCGGGTGCGGGTCAGCAGGTTCTGCCGGGCGAGCTCGTCCAGGTCGCGGCGGACGGTGGCGGCCGAACAGCCGAGCTGTTCGGCGGCGTCGAGTACGTCGAGATGGCCCTGGTCGCTGAGGATCTCCAGCAGCCGGGTCCATCGTGTGTGTGCCGCCACCAGGTCCTCCTTGCTCGCAGCGAACCCAGCGAACCCTATCGCCCGGGCCGGGCCAGGACATCCAGCAGGCGCGCCACCTCCGCGGCGACCGCGTCACGGGCCGGACCGAGGTACTTCCGCGGGTCGGCGGCCTCGGCGTGGGTGTCCAGATATCCGCGCACGGCCCGGGTGAACAGCTTGTTCAGGTGCGTGGAGATGTTGACCTTCGTCATGCCGGCACCGACGGCCGTCGCGAGGCCCGTGTCCCCGACCCCCGAGGAGCCGTGCAGGACGAGCGGGACCCCCACCGCGTCCCGCAGCCGGGAGATGAGCGCGAAGTCGAGGGCGGCGTCGCGGGTCAGCATCGCGTGCGAACTGCCGACGGCCACGGCGAGCGCGTCGACGGAGGTGGCCTCGACGAACGCCCGCGCCTCGTCCGGATCGGTGCGCACACCGGGGGCGTGCGCCCCGTCCTTGCCCCCGATCTCGCCGAGTTCGGCCTCCACCCAGACCCCGTGGCTGTGGCAGTACGCGGTGATCTCCCGGGTCGCGGCGACGTTGTCGGCGTACGGGAGGGCCGACGCGTCGAACATGACGGACGTGAAGCCGAGCCCGACGGCCTCCCGCACCAGCCCGGCCGACTCGGCGTGGTCGAGATGCACGGCCACCGGTACGCCCGCGGCCCGGGCGACGGCGAGCGAGGCGAGCCCGATGGGTTCGAGGGCGCCGTGGTAGCGCGCGGTGTTCTCGCTGACCTGGAGGATCACCGGCAGCCCGGCGGTCTCCGCCCCGCTCACGATGGCCTGCGCGTGCTCGATCTGCACGACGTTGAACGCCCCGACGCCGGTCGCGCCGGCCCGTGCGCCGTGCGTGATGACACCGGTGGATATGAGCGGCATGGGCTTCCTTCGCGAGTGCGGGCTGCGTGAATCCAGGCGAATGGTGCTCGAAGTTGCTCATTTATAGCGCGTTTGAAGCAGGATGGAAAAGAGCAGCCGCCCCCGGCGAGGCCGGAGGCGGCTGTTGAGGTGGAGGAAAAGGGGGCGCGGCTACTCGCAGGCGACCCCGTCACCGTCGCGGTCGAGGTGGGATCCGTATCCGGGATCGCCCCGGTGGATGGGGGCGGCCCCGGCGGCCCGTACGGCGTGGGGCTCTCCGCAGTGAGGGTGAACTCGGCGGGCTCGTACGTGTCCAGGAGCGCGGCGTCCGTCCCCCAGGGTCACGCGGTCGTCGGCCGCCGAGAAGTCAGGTCATCGCCTGGGTGCCGATGACGTCGAGCAGACCCAGACGCGCGGCCGCCTCGCTGCCGGGAGCCGCGGTGTACGCCACGACCCGCAGGTCGCTGCCCGCGGCGATCAGGACGTCGCAGTCGAGGGTGATCGGGCCGACCTCGGGGTGGACGATGGTCTTGGCGCCGGACCGGTGGATGCCCACGATGCCCGAGTCCCACAGGCCGGCGAAGACGGCGCTCGTCTCCCGCAGGTCCTTGACCAGGGAGCGCAGTCCCAGGTCGGCGGGGTAGCGGGCGGTGGCCGCGCGAAGGTCGCCGACCATCGTGGCCTCGAAGCCGGTCAGCTGCTCCGGTGTCTGGCGGACCCGGCCCGGCAGGCCGGTGAAGTGCCGCCAGATCATGTTGCGTTCGCGGCCGCGCAGCGCGGAGGGGTCGCCGAGCAGGGCCGCCCAGGGCCGGTTCCACTCGACGAGGTTCCAGGCCGCGTCGTGGACGCTCAGCGGGGCGCCGTTCATCTGGTCGAGCAGCCGGCGGAGCCCGGGCGGGATGTGATCCGAGATGTGGCCGGGGCCGGGCTCCGGCTGACCCGCGAGGAGGTACAGATAGGTGCGTTCGTCCGCCGACAAGCGCAGGGCGCGGGCCAGCGAGGCGAGGACCTGCGGGGACGGGGAGGTGGCCCGGCCCTGTTCGAGGCGGGTGATGTAGTCGACGGACAGGGCGGCGAGCTGGGCCAGCTCCTCGCGCCGGAGCCCCGCCGCCCGCCGTACCCCGCCGACGGGCAGACCCACGGTGGCCGGGGCGATCCGGTCCCGCCAGCCGTGCAGGGCCCTGCCCAGGTCCTTGGTGCCCGAGGCCTCGGACCGGGCCCCGGACGGTGCTGTCTCCTCGGGTGCGCTCACCCCTCCAGTATCCGGCTCCGGAACACGGACAGCCTGGTACTGGCAGTCCACCCGCTGAGGCGGGCACTCCCTGTCCGCCGGGGGGACGGGCACCGTGAAGGCATCACCGAATCGCCTGCCGAACACGGGAGCACCACCATGACCACCACCCTCATCACCGGAGCGAACAAGGGCCTCGGCTTCGAGACCGCCCGCCGCCTCATCGAGGCCGGCCACACCGTCTATGCCGGGGCGCGCGACCCCCGGCGCGGAGAAGAGGCGGCGGCGCGGCTCGGGGCGCGCTTCGTCCAGCTCGACATCACCGACGAGGACTCCGTCGCGGCCGCCGCCGAGTTCGTCCGCAAGGACGCGGGCGGGCTGGACGTCCTGGTCAACAACGCCGGGATCGTCGGCGTACGCAAGCCGGTGGGCGAGGTGACCGGGGCGGACATGCGGTACACGTACGAGACCAACGTCTTCGGCGCCGTGAGCGTGACCAGGGCGTTCCTGCCGCTGCTGGAGGCGGCGAAGGACCCGGTCGTCGTGAACGTGTCCAGCGGCCTCGGCTCGCTGGCGGCGACGAACGACCCGACCCGTGTCGAGTTCCGCGTGGCGGCCCTCGACTACAACTCGTCCAAGACCGCACTGGTCATGGTGACGTCGCAGTACGCGAAGGCCTACCCCGGCATCAGGTTCAACGCCGTCGACCCCGGCTACACCGCCACCGACCTCAACGGTCACTCCGGCCCCAAGACGGTGGAGGAGGGCGCGGACATCATCGTCCGCATGGCTCTCATCGGTGCCGACGGCCCGACCGGCGGGTTCTTCGACGCCGAGGGCCCCGCCGCCTGGTGACGTGACCCCGGCGCGCGGGTGCGCCCGTACGGTGCGCGCCTGCCCCCGGGTGATCCACATGCGGTCCGGGGGCGGGGGCGCGAGGATCGGGGTTACGGGCGGTGGCCCGGGCCGCGCCTCGGCCCTCTCGGGTCGGTTCTCCCTTCCAGGCGCTCCGGTCCGCCTCCCGGCCAAGCCGTCAGGGGGGTCTGGAGGTACCGGATGCCGCGGCCCTTGTGGACAGGAGCGATCAGCTTCGGGCTGGTCACGATCCCGATCAAGGTGGTCTCCGCCACCGAGAACCACTCGATCTCCTTCCACCAGTACCACCAGGAGGACATGGGCCGGATCCGCACCCGCAAGGTGTGCGAGCTCGACGGCAAGGTCCTCTCGCCGGACGAGATCGGCAAGGGGTACGAGGTCGCCAAGGACCGGACCGTGCCCGTCACCGACGAGGAACTCGACCGGATGCCGCTCCCGACGGCGAAGGCCATCGAGATCGTCGCGTTCGTCGAGGCCGACAGCATCGACCCCGTACGGATCAGCGACAGCTACTACCTCGCGGTCGACGGCCAGGTCGCGGCGAAGCCGTACGCCCTGCTGCGGAAGGCGCTGGAACGCAGCGACAAGGTCGCCGTGGCGAAGTTCGCCTGGCACAACCGTGAGCGGCTCGGCCTGCTGCGGGTGCGGGACGACGCGATCGTGCTGCACTCGATGCGCTGGCCGGACGAGATCCGCAGCCCGGAGTCACTCGCCCCCCGGGAGACGGAGCTGGACGAGGACGAGATCGACCGCGCCGTCCAGCTCACCGACAGCATGGCCCTGGACGACATCTCCGGCTTCCGCGACCGCTACCGGGAGGCCCTGGAGGAGCTGCTCGCGGCCAAGTCCGAGGGGAAGGCGCTCCCGGCGGTGGCGGGCGAAGAGGAAGAGGAGTCGGGGAAGGTCATGGACCTGATGGCCGCGCTGAACGCGTCGGTGAAGGCGGCCAAGGAGACGCGGGGCGAGGACGCCACCGTGCACGAGATGACACCGCGCAAGCCCCGCACCCGGAAGAAGGCAGCCCCGAAGAAGACGGCCTCCGCGGCCTCCAAGAAGACGACGGCGGCCAGGAAGCAGCCGGCGAAGAAGACGGCGGCGAAGAAGCGGACGGCCTCCTGAACGCCTCTCCGGACCGGAGCGTTCGGGCCGCCGTCCGGGCGGCGTCGTCACCCGATGTCGTCCGGCGCCAGGTCGGGGCGCAGCCGGTGCCAGGAGGGATGACGCAGCCGCCCCGCCTTCGTGCGCGTCGAGTACCGCACCTCGCCGACCAGCCGCGGCAGCACCCAGTGGGCACCGGCGACCGGCGGCGTCTCGTCGAAGGGGCAGGTGTCGACCGCGGCGACGCGGAGCAGTTCGGCGAGCCCGGTCCGTTCGGCGTCGCTCCACCCCGTACCGACGCTGCCCGCGTACCGCAGACCGCCCGGGTGCCGCTCGCCGACCAGCAGCGCGCCCGGGAGTCCGCCCAGCCGCCCGCGTCCTGGCACCCAGCCGCCGACGATGACGTCCACCGTGCGGGCATGGCGGATCTTGATCCAGGTACGGGCGCGGACCCCCGGCTCGTACACCGAGTTCAGCCGCTTCGCGATCAGACCCTCGAGACCGGCCTCCCGCGTCATGGCCAGGGCCTCCTCGCCGTGGCCCACGACCACCGCGGGCGTCGACCAGCGCGGCCCGGCCAGCCCGAGCTCCTCCAGGGCCGCGCGGCGCTCGGCGTACGGCGACGGTACGAGGCTCCGGCCGCGCAGGAACAGCGCGTCGAACAGCACCAGGTGGGCCGGCACCCGCTGCGCCGTGCGGGCGGCCTTCGCGGGTGACCCGGAGAGCCCCATCCGCGACTGGAGCCGCTCGAAGTCGCTGCGGCCCCGGTCGTCCAGCGCGACGATCTCACCGTCCAGCACCGCCGGTACGCCGCCGAGTGCGGTGCCGAGCTCCGCCAGATCCGGATACGCCGGGGTGATGTCGGCCCCGGACCTGGCCAGCAGCTGCAGCGAACCGTCCCCCGGCAGATAGGCGAGGGCGCGCTGCCCGTCCTGTTTCACCTCGTACGCCCACTGCTCGTCGGTGGCGGCGGGCGGCAGGCGGCCGGGTGTGGCGAGCATGGGGGCGAACCGGGGCAAAGAGGCCATGACCGCAGCCTTTCAGACCCGAAAGTGATCGGAGCTCTCCGCACACGGGCCGGGTCACCGGAAATGACAGGACGGTCGCGCGTACGCCTGGCAGCATGTGCGTATGACGACGAACCGAAAGGTCCATGCCGCGTAGCCGGTCAGGACACCTCCGCCGCAACCGTGCGCACGCTCGCCGGCCGGATGCCACGCGCACCGTCATCGACGGCCTGTCCGCGCGCACGCTCGCCGAGATCGCCCGCCTGGAGCTGGACCGTAACTACCTTGCGCCCGGGGACGTCGGTGTGGCCGTGCGCATCTGGAAGGCTCACAGGCGGCGGCCGCTGAGCGTGCTGTGGCGCGAGGACGAACTGGGCGGCCCCCACTGGGACTGCTGCGGCGATCCACGGGAGGCGCGGGAGCTCCTCGGCACCGTGATGGGGGCGCTGTCGCCACGCGGGGCCCGCGAGCTGCGACGTGTCGTCAGCAGGCTCGACGGTGACGTGTGACAGGGCGCGCACCCCCGCCTCAACGGTCGGCGGACGGCGCCTCGGACGGCTCTCCGGACGGCGCCTCGGGCGATGTTGCCGATCCGTGACCGTACCGAACGGTGTCCGATACGCCGCCCGTCGGGGCGTGGCGCCCCGACGGGCCGTGAGCCGCCGTCAGTTGTAGCCAAAGCCCCGGGGCAGCGGGGCCTGGCGGAACAGCCGGGTGGGAACGGCGTCGGCCATCGCCCGGTAGCCCGAGGGGTTGAGGTGGAGGTGGTCGCCGGTGTCCAGCGCGGCCCGGAGCTGCCGGGGCGCCTGCGGGTCGCGGACGGTCCGGTCGAAGTCGATCACGCTGTCGAAGCGCCCGCTCGTACGGATCCAGGTGTTGACGGTCTGCCGGGCCTGCTCGCGGTACCCGTCCGGATCGTCGTACGGCGTGTTCCCGCCCATCGGGGTGAGGGTCGCCCCGTACACGCGGATGCCCTGGGTGTGGGCCCGGGTGATGATCTGCTCGTACGCGGCGATGACGTCGGCCGCGACCTGCTTCTGGGCGGCCGGGGCGGCCTCGGCCGTGCCGATGTCGTTGATGCCCTCGAAGACCAGCAGCCAGTCCACACCGCTCTGCGCCAGCACGTCACGGTCGAGCCGGGCCAGGCCGTTGGGGCCCAGACCGTCGTTCAGCAGCCGGTTCCCGCCGGCCGCCTGGTTGACGACGGCGGCCTTCGACGTCGCGGCCCCGGCCCTCAGCCGCTTCTGCAGCAGGTCGGGCCAACGGTCGTTCATGTTGGTGGTGGAGCCCCGGCCGTCGGTGAGCGAGTCGCCGAGCACGATGGCCGCCGAGGTGGTGCTCCTGGACCAGACCTCGACGCCGCTGAGGAAGTACCAGTGGTCGGTGGGTGTCGCCCCGGGCAGGTCCGCGTCGCTCACGTGGTCCCCGGCCCGCAGATAGGACGTCGTACGGGAGCCGGGGTGCGAGGTGATGGACGTGGAGGCCTGACCGGTCGCCAGGTACACCGTCGCCGTGAGATCGGAGCCAGGCGCGAGCGTGAAGTCCAGCGGGTCGGAGACCGCCTGGGCGCCCACCGGGACCGACACCGAGGAGCGGCCCTGGAAGGTCACGGGCCGCGTGGTCCCCGCCTCCACCGCGCTGGTCCCCGCCCTGCCGTCGAGCGGCAGGGCCACGGACACCTTGGTGATCGGCAGCACGGCGCCACCGAAAGCATTCGAGAAGCGGAGCCGGATGTGCTCACCGCCCGCGGACACGTGGACCGTCTGGCGCAGGGTGGCGTCCGTCAGGACCGCGTCGTCCTGGGTGAACGGCGCCGGGGGCATGTTGCCCGGCTCCGTCAGCTGCGGCATGGACGTCCAGGTGCTCACCCAGCGGGCGTTGCGCTCGCCGGGCGCGGGTGACCTGCCCGGCCCGTGGCCGTCCCCGGCGCCGAGTGCGGGGGTGACCACGGCGGCGGTGAGCGCGGCGGCGGCGAACAGGCTGAGGATCGACGATCTTCGGATCACGATGGTGCTCCCTCGGGCTGGGTGGGGGAAGCAGGGTGAATCCATGGATGTGGACGGCGTCCTGACTGACGTCCGGGGATTCGAGCGGCAGGCTAGTCGCTCCGATAAATTTCGGTCAATGCTCCGAAACCTTCGAAAACTTTCGCTGTCACCCCCGGCCGCGAGCACGTTCCGGATAGGGCGTCAGGAGCCCGTGCGCAACGGGGCGGCGGTGAACGTGACGTCCGCGGCGCGGCTGGTGACGTCGGCGTCCCTGCTGAGGGGCCACGCGGCTACTCGCGAGACCGTGGCCGCCGGAACCGCCGCGCTGATGCCGGGCTCCGCCGGTATGTCGTGCGTCGCGTGGGCGTCGTACGGCAGGACGACCCGGTAGCCGAGCGCCACGGCCGTACGGGCCGTCGCCTGCACGCACATCTCGGACATCAGGCCGCAGACGGCCAGCGAACGCACCCCCGATGCGGTCAACAGGCCCCCCAGCGCGGTCTCCTGGAACGCGTCGTCGTGCGTCTTGCGGATCACCACTTCCGTTGGCCCTGCCTCGACGGGGTGGTGGAGTTCCCAGCCGGCGGTGCGGGGCTCGTCGTCGGCGCCGGCCGGCCCGTCGTTCTGGACGTGGACGACGAGCGCCCCGGCGGCCCGGGCCCGCGCGATCAGGCCGGCCGTCCGGTCCACGAGGCGCGCGGCCTCGGGCAGTGCGCCGTCCCCGCGGACGAAAGCCTGCTGTACGTCGACAACGAGGACCGCCTGCGCGGGAGTTGTGTGAATGGTCATGCCGCCATGATGGCGTCCGTACGGCGGGGCCCCGTGGCCGGGCGCCCTGGGCGGGTACGGGAGTCCGGCGGCCGGCAGGGGTGGGCGCCCTGCCGGCCGCCGGGGCGGCCCGGATCAGGCCGTCGTGCAGGTGCTGCCGCTCAGTGTGAAGGCGGACGGGGCCGTGTTGGTGGCTCCGCTGGTGCCGGTGAAGCCGAGCGTGACCGAGCCGCTCGCGGCGATCGCGGCCGTGTATCCGGCCGGGGCGACGCTGACCGTGGCGCCGCTCTGCGTGGGGGTGCCGCCCCACATGTTGGAGACGGTCTGGCCGTCGGCGAAGGCGAAGCCGAGGTTCCAGCCGTTGATCGCGGCGGTGCCGGTGTTACGGATGATGATCTCGCCCTGGAAGCCGCCGGGCCAGGCGCCGGTCACCCGGTACCCCACGGAGCAGCCCACGCCCGGCGTGGGTCCGCTGTCGTCGGTGGTGACGCCCACCGTGGCGGACCGGGCCGAGCGGTTGCCCGCCGCATCACGGGCGTAGACGGCGAACTCGTACGCGGTGGCCGCGGAGAGGCCGGTCACGGTGACGCTGTTGGTGGTGGAGGAGGCGGCCTTGCTCTCGGTGGTGCCGCTGACCCGTACGACGTCGTAACCGCTGATGGCAACGTTGTCGGATGCCGCGGGCCACGTCAGTGTGGCGGAGGTGGCCGTCACCGCGGAGGCGGTCGGGGTGCCGGGGGCGGTCGGGGCCTCCGTGTCGTCCGGGTCGGTGCTGTCGCCGAAGACGGTGGCCTCCCGGGAGGTCTGGGCGATGCCGTTCGCGCCGTGGAAGATGCGCTCGCCCCAGGAGCTCAGCCGGCTCGGGTCGAAGTCGATGGCCAGGTCGAGGATCGGGTCGGTGTTGCCGCTCCAGGACCAGGCCAGATAGCCGAGGTCGAGCTGCTCGGCGGCGGCCATCATGGTGTCCTCGTCCGGGTCCCCGTACTGGTCGGCGGGGCCGCCGAACTCGCCTATGAGGAGGGGGAGTCCGGCGTCGACGAAGGCGTTCAGATAGTCGGTGACCGCCTGGGCCGTGCTGTAGACGCTGTACATGTGGATCGAGAAGATCAGGTTGCCCGTGGTGTCGGCGTCGTACACCGCCTGGGCGTTGGCGCGCATGACGCCCTGCCAGTCCTGGCCCCAGTTGGGTGCGTCCACCATGATCGTGTGGGCGAAGCCCGCGCCGCGCAGTTTCTGGACGGCGGCGGTCGTCGGCGCGGTCCAGCCGGCGGGGTCGGTGTTGCCCCAGGGCTCGTTGCCGATGTTGATGATGACGTAGTCCTCCTGGCCCGCGAGGACGTCCTTGAGGCTGATCCAGTAGTCGGCCGCGTGGTCGAGGGTGCCCGCCGCGGTGTCCTCGCCGTAACCGGTGGTGTCGTGCACCTCCAGGACGCAGATCAGCCGGTTCGCCTTGCAGTCCTCGACGATGCCCGCGACCTCGTCGGGGCCGTTCTTCGTCCACCGGTGGCCGTCGGAGAGGACCACGCGGACGGTGTTCGCGCCGAAGGCCTTGATGTCGGCCAGCGACTGCGTCTCGCCCGGGTACCAGGTGTGGGCGTGGTTGACGCCGCGCATGACGAAGTCGTTGCCGTTGCCTTCCAGCAGGCGGCCGTTGCTGATGTGCAAGCCGGTGGCGGCCGCGGCCTCCGCCCGCGCGGGCGTCGCCTGCGCCGCGGCCGGGCCGAGCGCGCCCAGCAGGACGACTCCGAGAAGGGCGGCCAGGCCCTTCAGTAAGGCGGTGCTTCTCGCGAGGGCGGTCAGGGGGCTCTTCCGTGAGCTCTTCCGCGCCGTGTTCGTTGCTGATCTCACTGCGACTCCAGAAAGTGGGTGCCGGGTGACGCAAACATCGGATGGCTTTATGGGAGCGCTCCCATAAAGCCACCTCGGCAGGGGCACGTCAAGACATCGCACACACTTCGACGGCGGCGGCCGTGCGGCGCCGAGGGCGGCTGAACCGGGCGGGGCGGTTCCCGGTGGGATTTCGGCACTTCGGACCGCCGCCGGATGCCCGTTCCGTCCGAACTCCCTTCGCTTCTCCCCGCCGCCCGCGGGCCCCGTGCCGGTACCGTCCCCGCATGGACGCATCACCCCCGGACCCGACCGCCGCCTTGCTCGCGCGCGCCGACGGCCCCGTCACCCGTGGCCGGCTCGTCCGTGATCTGGTCGCGCTCGGGCTCGCCGAGGGCGACACCGTCATGTTCCACACGCGGATGTCCGCCATCGGTTACGTCGCCGGGGGCCCCGCAACGCTCATCGGCGCCCTGCAGGATGTCGTGGGCGAGCGGGGCACCCTGATGGTGAGCTGCGGATGGCGCGACGCCCTGCCGTACGGGTTCGCCGGCTGGCCGGGGCCCTGGCGGGACGCCGTACGCGCCGAACACCCGGCGTTCGAACCGGAGTCGAGCGAGGCGGACCAGGACAAGGGCCGTCTCCCGGAGGCGCTGCGCCGCCGGGCGGGGGCCGTCCGCAGCCGGCATCCAGACGTGAGCCTCGCCGCGCTCGGGGTGGGGGCCGCAGAGCTGATGGCCGACCACCCGTGGGACGACCCGCACGGCCCCGGCAGCCCGCTGGCCCGGCTGGTCGAGGTGGGCGGCCGGGTGCTGATGCTGGGCGCGCCGCTGGAGACGCTCACGCTCCTGCACCACGCGGAGGCGCTCGCGGAAGCGCCCGGGAAGCGGTTCGTGGAGTACGAGCAGCCGGTGCTGGAGGGCGGGCGGCGGGTCTGGCGCCGCTTCCGTGACATCGACTCGTCGAAGGGGGCCTTCGACTACTCCTCCGTGACGCCCGGCGGCCAGGACCCGTTCGAGACGATCGTCCGGGACATGCTGGCCGCCGGAATCGGGCGCCGGGGCACGGTCGGAGCCGCCGACAGCCACCTGTTCGAGGCCGGAGAGGTCGTGGACTTCGGCCTCGCGTGGATCCGGGAGAAGCTGGGCGGTGGTGTCCGGTAGGGGCACATGGAGTCCTCCTGCCACCGCGTCCCCCAGCGGTCGCCGCGCGGAACAGCCCTCAGGCGGTGGTCCGTTCCACCGGGATCCACAGCTCCGCGTCCGCCTGGGCCCCGTCCTCGGAGAGCCGTACGCTCAGGATCTCGGGACCCGGCCTGCCGGCGTACGGATTCGACGGGAACCACTGCGTGAACACGTCCCGCCAGAGGTACTGGAGGGCCTGCGGGAACTGGCCGGAGTGTGCGAAGACGGCCCACAGACCGGCCGGGACGGCGAGGGCGTCCAGGTCCTCGGGTACCTCGGCTCCCGTCACCACCCCGTGGTAGTAGTCGAGTTCGGTGCCTTCCGCCCGGCTCGGGTCGAGCTGGTCGCTGACCCCGACGATCCCCTTCGGCTCCTGGTCGGCGAGTGCGGCGACGCGCCGCAGCGTGTCGGGGGCGATGCCCCGGATGAAGTCGGCGATCGCCGGGTTCATCCCCTCGTGGATGAGCGGTACGCGGGCCTTCCTGCCGACCACCCGGAAGGCGTCCTTGTCGACGATCCTGTATCGCATGCTGCTGCTCCCTTCGATGATGAGGCGGAAGGACATCCGTTGCTGGGAGTGCAGGACCGCACCGGTCCGGCGGGCCTCGCCCGGGCCCACGCCGTGCATGGCACGGAACGCCCGGGCGAAGGCCTCGCCCGACCCGTAGCCGTAGCGCGTCGCGATGTCCAGCAGCGTCCGGTCGCCCGCGAGCACCTCGGCGCCCGCGACGGTCAGCCGTCTGCGCCGGATGTACTCCGACAGCGGCAGGCCCGCCAGCGCGGAGAACATCCGCCGGAAGTGGTACTCCGACGTCACCGCGACGCGCGCGAGACCGGCCACGTCGACCGGCTGGTCGAGGTGGGACTCGATGTGCTCCATGGCCTGGTTCAGCCGGTCCAGCATCCCGGACTCCTTCCCTTTCGCCCTCACGTTAGGAAGGACCCACCCTGCCGGACCCGACATCCTGTGCCCGATGCGGTGGGGTGGGGACCGGCCCCGACGTGGTTGTTCGGCCCGTCTTCCTTCCGCGTTCACCGGCCATTACGACGACCCTCGCCGCGTCCTCCGACGATCACCCCATGACGCACATGACTCGTGTAAAGGCCTCCTCCTGCGCCCTGACCGCCGCGCTCCTCGTCGGGATCACCGCCCCCGCAGTCTCGGCGCACAGCGCCCCCGCCCACCCCGCGCACGGGTCGCACGCACGCATCCCGTTCACGCAGGCCGAGGTCACCGCGCTGGACGGCGGCTCGTACACGGTGGAATGGAAGGCCCCGGGCATACGCCGCGTCGCCGTCAAGGTGGCCGGTCGTACGGTGGCCTCCGGCGGGGCGAGCGGCAAGGTCACCGTCCGGGGGCTGCCCGCCGCCGACCGCCAGTGGTTCGACCTGGTGCCCGAGCGCGGCGGCTCCCTGCACCTCGCCGACCGGCTCATCGCGCTCGAAGGGGCCGTCAACTTCCGTGACGCGGGCGGCTATCGCACCGCTGACGGCCACTGGGTGAAGATGGGCGAGGTCTACCGCTCGGACGCTCTGGACAAGCTCACCACCGCCGATCTGGCGAAGCTGCGGCGGCTGTCGGTCCGTACGGTCTTCGACCTGCGCATGGAGTCCGAGCGTTCCGCCGCACCCGATCGCGTCCCGGCAGGCGCCCAGCACGTCGTGGCCGATGTGCTGGCGGGATCACCGGCCTTCACCGCGATGCCGACGACCCCGGAGGAGGGCGTCGCGATGATGGTCGAGGGCGAGAAGTTCATGGTCGGCGGGGCCACGGCCAAGGCCGCCTACCGCACGGTCCTCGGCGGCGTGGCGGACGACCACTCCCGCGCCGTGGTCTTCCACTGCACGGCGGGCAAGGACCGTACGGGCTGGGCGAACGCGGCCCTGCTCACGGCCCTCGGCGTCCCGCGCTCCACGGTCATGGCGGACTACCTGGCCTCCAACGACTACCGCGCCGAGGCCAACGCGGCGGCCCTCGCCTCGATGCCGGCCGAGCAGGCGGCGGTGTACAAGCCGCTGCTGGACGTACGCCCCGAGTACCTCAACTCCGGCTTCGACGAGGTCGGGAAGCGGTTCGGGTCGTTCGGTGCGTACGAGAAGAAGGCGCTCGGCCTGGACGCGAAGGACATCCGCGACCTGAAGCGGGACCTTCTGGTGGGCTGACCGCCCGTATCGGCCCGGGTCTCAGGGGGACTTGAGCAGGTCCCGCAGCCCGGCGGCGAATGTACGGACGTCCTGCTCGCTGGGCCGGTCGACCGCCTCGGGTGTGTCGTCCCGCCCGGGCGTACGGCACGGGCGGCAGAGGCCGTCGGGGAGCGCCTCGGGGCGGCCCGGCACCCCGCACTTGGTGCACTCCAGCATCACGCGGTGTACGGGCGCTCCCGGCGCGGGCGGCTCCGGGGCGGCGGGCACGAGCGGCGGGATCTTCTCGGTGAGGCGGTGGCGGACGAGGGCGACGGGGGACCCGACCTGCGCGGGGAGCCCGGCGGTGAGGGCCCGGGTGAGGTAGTCGGCGTCGACGCCCCGGGCGAACCACGCGGCGGCCAGGGCCTCCAGGACCGCGCAGTCGGCGGAGGAGAGGGCGAGCCGGGAGTCGGCACGGCCGAGCTGCGCCAGCGCGAGGTAGGCGGGGGAGGAGGGCCCGGCGGGTTTCGGCGTCCGCTGCGGGGGCACGGCGGGAGCCTCGGGCGCGGCGGGTTCGGGGGTCGCGGCGGGCGCGGGGGGCGCGGGGGCCATCGGCTCCGGTGCGGCCTCGGGAGCCGGGGACGGCGGCGCCACGGCGGCCGATTCGAGAGCGTTTTCGGCACTTACTGCGGCGCTCGCTGCGGCACTCGCTGCGGCACTTACTGGGGCGGTTGCAGCCGGGTTCGCTGCGGGGGTGGTGACCTCGGCGGCGGCCCACCACTCGTTGTCCCGGGCGGTGCGTGACCAGAACGTCCGGGAAACCCAGCGCACTTGACCCAGGTCGCCGACGAGGCACCGTACACGGCGCAGATATCCGGCGGTCGCCAGGGCCTTCAGGGCCGAGCCGACGGCCTGCTGGCCGTACAGGGGGAGCTGCTTGGCGAGGCTCTTGACGTCCATCGAGGCGCCGTCGGGCAGCTGGTCGATGAACCCGGCGATGTACCGCTCGCGGGCGGGCAGCAGGGCGAAGTCATCGGCGCGGCGCGGGAGTTGATGCAGCATGGAGCGCTTGCCGTAACCGGGGTTGGCCATCGGGTACGGGCGGGAGGATGCGGGGGTGCGTGGGGCGGAGCTAGGGTGCTGGATAGCCACGGGATCGGTCCTTGTCGATCTTGCGGTCAGACCCCGGCCTGGTGCGGTCAACACCGTGTCGGGGTCGCTTGGTTCTCGCACCGTAAGCAGTCGCCACGCTCCGCCGCAAGTCGGTCACGATTAGTCATACTTGCTGGCCGTGACGGGTCGGGGAGGTAGGGAAGGTTTTCCCAAACCCCCTTCTTTCCCTCCCGGATGAAGGCATCGCTCGAATCCCGGCCCTCGAACCCCGACGCCCGAATCCCGAAGCTCAAGCACCGACCGGAAGCTCTGATTCCGCCCCCGAAGGTGTGAACCCCCCACCTCGAAGCTCGAACCCAAAGCCCCGAGTCCCGAGCCCCGGGACCGTTCCACCGGCGACGAGCTGTGGCTTGAGTGGCGCCGACAATCCCGGACCGGCGCGACGATGACGCGGATGCCGAAGCCGCCAAGCGGTTGGAACGACAGCGGTACCTGTACGAGGGCAACCGCATCTCCAACGTGATCCTCGGAGAACAGGCGCTGCACTCCAACGTGGGCGGCCCCCAGGCGATGAAGTCGCAAGCGGAACGCACGGGTCCGGGCGGCGCGCTGCTGCCCGGACCCGCCCTGTCCGTACCGTCAGCGGGCCATCAGGGCGAAGATGCCCCAGCCGAGGTATTCGCGCGTGTACCGCGCATAGTCGGCCGGGCCCGTGGTGAGCTCGGTCCGTACCTCGGCGGCCAGCTCGTCATCGGGATGGGTGTCGAGCCAGCGGCGGAGGTTGAGCCACTGTGCCGCTTGGTACCGGTCCCAGCTGTCCTGGTCGGCCAGCACCATCTCGACGACGTCGTACCCGAGTTCGCCGAACTGCTCGATCAGCTCCGGCAGCGGCAGGAAGTCGTCCTTGCTGCCGGCGTGGCAGGCCTGGGCGGTCTCCTCGTCCGGCACTTCTCGGCGCCAGTAAGGCTCGCCGATCAGCATCAGGCCGCCGGGGCGGAGGCTCCTGCCCAGCAGCTCGGCGGTCCCGGCGACTCCGTCGCCGATCCAGGTCGCGCCGATGCACGCGGCGAGATCGACCGGCTCGTCGGCGACGTAACCGGAGGCGTCGTCGTGCACGAAGGTGACCCGGTCGGCGACACCGAGTTCGGTGGCGCGGGCGCGGGCCCCCTCGGTGAACACCGTGCTGATGTCCACCCCCGTTCCCGTGACCCCGTGGTCACGGGCCCAGGTGCACAGCATCTCGCCCGAACCGCTGGCGAGGTCGAGCATGCGCGTCCCGGGGGCCAGGTGCAGTGCCTGGCCCAGGGTGGCGAGCTTGCCCGGGGTGAACGGGTTGTGGATGCGGTGGCTACTTTCGCGGACGGTGAAGATGCGTGGAAGATCCACGAGAGGTGTTCCTTACGTTCGATGAGGTCATGACGTCTGCGGAGGACAGCCGACCGGAGCCGGCCGCCGTTGCTCGGACCGTCATCAACACACCTCGTTCTGAACGTACGGACGAATCGTGAACCCGGTGAATATAGACCCGACCGGACGCACATCCCCACCGGTTTTCTCCTCCCAGAAGTTCGGCGTCGGTGCAACTGCCGGGACGGCGCAGACGTTCTTCTCAGCATGAACGAACTGATCGAGACGTGGGCCGGTGTCACGCCGGGCGCCGACCCCGCCGAGGCTGACCCCGTCGTCCTGGAGTGCGCCCGCCTGCTCGCCGCCGAACCGGGCGGTGAGCAGGCGGTCCTGCTGGCCTTCGGGCTGGTGGGCATGGCGCCGTACGTCATCGGGCGGCGCGGGGCCCCCGTCGAGCAGGCTTCGGCGGACGCCCTCGCCGCCGCTGCCGAGGCCCTGGACGCGCGGCTTCCCGAGACCGACGACTGCGGCCACGCGGACCATCCGCACACCAAGGTCCTGGAGCAGTGGGACACGGACGCCGACGGGCTGCACGACGCACCGGACACGCGGATTCCGATCGGCGACTGGGACGAGGCCGAGGCCTGCCCCCGTAACGCCGCCGCATGGGCGCGTACGGCCGCCGACGTGATTCTCCCGGGGTGCGTGGGCGGCATACCGGAGATCGTCCCGAGCCATCACGAGAGCAGCATCCACAGCCTGGACCGCGTGCTCAACGACTACCCGAACGGCGATCCCCGCTGGGACCTGGAGATCCACACGACACCGCCCAGCACCGGTCGGCTCTCCAGGGCCGCTCTGGCGGGCTATGTCGTGGTCGCCCGCGCGTGCTGCTGGTACATGGGATCGGGCCGGATCAGTCAGCGGCCGCTCCTCGACGACATGATCGAGGGCCTGGAGTCCGTCCTGCCGCTGCTGCCGGACGCACCCTGCGCCCACGGGCCCGGCGAGCACCCGGCCCTGAACGGGGGCGCCGACCAGCAGGCCGGCGACGGGATCCACCTCCAGAGCCCCGGCGGCCGGGCCGTCCTGCGCGACGAGTACGACGACGGCGCCGGCGCCGGCGACGGGTCCTTGCTGGAGGTGTGGACCTGCACCGCCTTCCTGCGCCCCCTCGCCGTCGAGGCGCGCGATCACCTGCGCGCGGCGGTCGAGACCCTCTTCGGCACCCGGCGGACGGACCACCTGGACCCGGTGTACCTGCGCCCCGACGGCCGCCTCGACATCGGGCCGCTGACCGCGCGGCACGTCCCGTTCAAGGACGAGACGGCCTCCGAGGAGGCGGCTCTCTGGGCCGCCCGGCGCTACGAGGCGCTCGGC
The DNA here is from genome assembly GCF_044765485.1 of Streptomyces sp. NPDC102451. Lineage (NCBI taxonomy): Bacteria > Bacillati > Actinomycetota > Actinomycetes > Kitasatosporales > Streptomycetaceae > Streptomyces > Streptomyces sp. NPDC102451. The sequence goes on from NZ_JBIWKD010000005.1 coordinate 200,795, forward strand.
CCCGGCGGACCCGCCGCCGACCGGACCGTCCTGCTGCTCCTGATGGCCAAGGCGGCCACGTCCCTGCAGCTGTCGACCGGCATCGCCCAGGAGCTCCTCGGCATCCTCCGCGCCGCCACCACACCGCCCGTCGACGGCGCGTGCGCCCACCCGGACGGCCACGCGCGCCGGGGCGAGCGCACGCAGGACCTCATGGCCCGCGTCGCACGCCTCTACGAGCCCGACGCGGAGGCCGAGGCCGAAGCCGCGGCCGCAGGCCAGGAGTTCGGGTCCGAGGTGCTGGCCTGCCCGGTCCATCTGGCGGACGTCGTGGCGAAGGGCATCGCGGACCTGGAGGAGCAGTACACGGAGGAGCCGGACCTGTTGGAGCAACTCCTGGCCGAGTGAGGCGGGCCGCGACCCCACCCCCGGACCACGCGTCAGCGCAGCGACTCGGGCAGCTCCTCCCGGTGCACGATGCCCAGGCGCTGCGTGGCGCGGGTCAGCGCCACGTACAGGTCGCTCGTCCCGAACCTCCCGGGCTCCACGACCAGCACATGGTCGAATTCGAGCCCCTTCGCCTCGCGCGGCCCGAGCAGCACCACGGGCCGGGTGAGGTCGGGTTCGGCGCCCGGCGTGATCCCGTCGAGCGGGGCCGCGATCTCCTCGTGCAGCTCACGCGGTGCGATCACCGCGAGGCGCCCCTCCTCGGGCGTCAGCTCCTCCACGGCCCGCGCCACCGTGCCCGCGAGGTCCGCGCCGGCGTCCCGCGTCCACGGTGTCTCACCCGTGGACCGCACCGACCCGGGCGGCTCGAACGACGGGTCCTCGGCCCGTACGACCCTGGCCGCCAGCTCCATGATCTCGGCGGGCGTACGGTAGTTGACCCGCAGCGTCACATGCTCGAAGCGGTCGCCGACGTACGGCTCCAGGATCCTCTCCCAGGAGCCGATGCCCGCCTCCTCGGAGGTCTGCGCCGGGTCACCGACGAGGGTCAGCGAGCGGGTCGGTGACCGGCGCATCAGCAGCCGCCAGGCCATCGGCGACAGCTCCTGCGCCTCGTCCACGATGATGTGGCCGAACGCCCAGGTCCGGTCGGCGGCGGCGCGCTCGGCGGCGCTGCGGTGGTCGGCCTCCTCCTGCCGCTCCGCCATCCGCTCGGCGTCGATGATGTCGTGGGCGGCCAGGACCTCCGAGTCCTCCTCGTCCTCGAACTCGTACGTCTCCGAGCCCCGGGACAGATCCAGGACGCCCTGCGCGTAGGCGACCCGCTCCTGCCGCACCGCCTCGGCGGCGGCCCGCTCGGCGCTGTCGTCGGAGCCGAGCAGCTCGGCCGCCTCGTCGAGGAGCGGGACATCGGCCGGCGTCCACTCCTCGTCGCCGGGAGCACGCCGGATGGCCTCGGCGTCCTCGTCCGGTACGTACACGGGCTCGGTCAGGTAGTCGGCGAGGAAGTCCTCGGGGGTGAGCAGCGGCCACAGCTCACCGACGGCGGCGTGCACCTCCTCGCTCGCGGCGACGCTCTTGCCGAGCTGGGCGACGTCGTCGGGGCCCAGGAAGTTGGGGCCGCCGTACGGGTCGGCGCCGATGCGTTCGGTGAGCTGCCGGGTGAGGGCGTCGATGATGTGGAACGTGAAGTACGGGCGGGCGAGGTTGTGCGGCAGCCGCGTCTCGCGGGCCGCCTGCCGGGCCTCGTAGGCGATCTCCCAGTCCAGGACGAGGTCGCCGTCGTCGTGCGGGATGACGACGGGCGCGCCGGGCTCGGGCAGGTCCTGCCGGTCGCGTACGGCGAGGGCGAGGGCCTCCGCCATCCCCGCGCCGCCCTTCACTGCTGCCGCGCGGGGGGTGTCGGTGCCGCGGGCGTGGACACCGGGGAACAGCTCGGCCTGGGTGGCGAGCATGACGCCGGTCTCGCCGAGCGCGGGGAGCACCTCGCCGATGTAGCGCAGGAAGGCCGGGTTGGGGCCCACGACCAGGACCGCGCGCTTGGCCAGCAGCTCGCGGTGCTCGTACAGCAGGAACGCCGCCCGGTGCAGCGCGACCGCGGTCTTCCCGGTGCCGGGGCCGCCCTCGACGACGAGGACACCGCGGTGCGGGGCGCGGATGATGCGGTCCTGCTCGGCCTGGATGGTCCGCACGATGTCGCCCATGCGGCCGGTGCGGGCGGAGCTGAGCGCGGCGAGCAGCACGGCGTCACCGCTGGGATCCTCGAAGCCGGTGCGCTCGTCGTCCCCCAGGTCGAGGATCTCGTCGTGCAGTTCGGTGACCGTGCGGCCCTCGGTGGTGAGGTGTCTGCGTCGGCGCAGCCCCATCGGCGTATGCCCGGTCGCGAGATAGAAGGGCCGGGCGACCGGTGCCCGCCAGTCGATCAGAAGGGGCGTGTGCTCGGTGTCGTCCTCCCGAATTCCGATACGGCCGATATGGTGCGCGGTGCCGTCGCGGAGATCGATACGGCCGAAGCACAGCGAACCGTCCACCGCATTCAGGGCGGCCAGCAGTCCGGAACGCTCCGAGACGAGCACATCGCGTTCGAGCCGGGCCTGCAGGTTGTTCCCCACCGGGGTCAACGCGTCCTCGACGCGCTGTGCGGTGACCCCGCGCAGCGCGTCGACACGGTCGTAGAGCCGGTCGATGAATTCCTGTTCCTTCTGCAATTCGACGTTTTCGCGAGTTGACAAAATCGCTCCCTGCCGGATATGGTGTTTCTAGTGGCCCCCGGTGAGGGGTCTTTTCTGTGGGCACACAGAACCACTCAATATACGTGAGGAAATCCCCGTTCCGCAATTCCGGAACGGGGATTTTCCGTGCTCGGCGTATGACGCCTGTCATGCGCCCCCATGACAGGCGTCATACGGACCCGATGACACACCGCACTGCCGTCCGGCCTCTGCCGCCGGGAGTGTGGGGGACATGAACGCAGTCATCGAAACCATCGGACTGAAACGAAGCTACGGGGGGTTCGAGGCCGTACGGGGTGTCGACTTCACGGTCGCCCGGGGGGAGCTCTTCGCCCTGCTGGGGACCAACGGCGCCGGCAAGACCTCCACGCTCGAACTCCTGGAGGGCCAGGACACCCCCACCGGCGGGAGCGTCCGGGTGCTGGGCCATGACCCGTTCCGCGACCGGACGGCGGTGCGGCACCGCATCGGGGTGATGCTCCAGGAGGGCGGCTTCCCGCCGGAGCTGACCGTCCTGGAGACCGTACGGATGTGGGCGGGCTGCACGACCGGCGCCCGCCCCGCCGGCGAGGCCCTCGAACTGACCAGGCTGACCGACCGGCGCGCGGTGAGGGTCAAGCAGCTCTCCGGCGGTGAACGCCGCCGCCTCGACCTCGCCCTGGCCCTGCTCGGGCGGCCCGAGGTGCTGTTCCTCGACGAGCCGACGACCGGCCTGGACGCCCAGTCCCGCCGGGACACCTGGGAGCTGATCCGCGAGCTGAAGGCCCAGGGCACGACCGTGCTGCTCACCACGCACTACCTGGAGGAGGCCGAACAGCTCGCCGACCGGCTGGCGATCATGCACCGGGGGCTGATCGCCACCACCGGGCGGGTGGCCGACGTGGTGGCCGAGCGGCCCTCCCGGATCAGCTTCCGGCTGCCGCAGGACCGCTTCCTCGGTGAACTGCCGCCGCTCGCGCCGATGGGCGTGACCCGGCACTCCGACGAGGGAGGGACCGTGCGGCTGGAGACCCGGGAGCTGCAGCGCACGACCACCGAACTGCTCACCTGGGCCCACCACGCGGGCGTCGCGCTGCACGCGCTCGACGCGCGTTCCGCATCGCTGGAAGAGGCCTTCATGGAGATCGCCAAGGGCTTCGACGACGCCGAGCACGTCGAGCACGTCGGGAACATCGGGAACGAGGAGACACGATGACGACGACCGCGAGCGTGACACGACCGGGGACGACCGCGCCCGCGCGGAGCGGTGCCACCGCCCGGCTGGCCGCCCTCGGCCGCGCGGAGCTGACACTCCTGATGCGCAGCAGGGCCGCGCTGGTCACCGCACTCCTCGTGCCGGCCGTCACGGCCTTCTCGATGCGGGGCATGGTGAAGGGCCTGGACCTGGGCGGCACCGGCCTGTCGATCGCCACCGTCCTGCTGCCCGGTGCGCTGGGGCTGGCGCTGTTCTTCTCCGTCTACTCGAATCTGGTCGGGGTGTACGTCACGCGCCGGGAGAGCCTCGTGCTCAAGCGGCTGCGTACGGGTGAGGTGCGCGACTGGGAGATCTTCACGGGCGGTGCGCTCCCGGCTCTGATGCTGGCGCTGGTGCAGTGTGTCCTGCTGATCATCGGCCTGACGGTGGTCCTGGACGCACCCGCGCCCGCGGCACCGCACCTGGTGGTCCTCGGCCTGCTGGTGGGCGTGGCGCTGCTAGTAGCCGCCGGCGCGCTGACGGCCGCGGTCACCCGGACGGCGGAGAGCGCGCAGCTGACCTTCCTGCCGTTCTGGCTGCTGAGCATGGTCGGCTCCGGGATGTTCGTACCGCGTGGCGTACTGCCGGGTGTGGCGGGCGACATCAGCGCCTGGCTGCCCTTCTCACCGGTGATGGACCTCCTCCAGGGCGGCTGGTCGGGCAGCCTCGGCGGCCTGGACCAGATCCGCCTGCTGCTCGCCGCCCTGGCCTGGACAGGTGTGGCGGCCCTCGGGGTGCGGCAGTGGTTCCGTTGGGGCCCGCGCGGTTGACAGCGCCGTGGAGCACGCGGGCGCACGGACGAGGAAGACGGGGAACCTGGGCACCATCGGGACCGTACGCAACTACCTCTCGTCCGCCGCGACGAAGCTCGGCGCGGAGAACCGCCACGTGGCCGCCCGCATCGCCCGGGAGCACGGCTGGCTCTGAAACACCCCGGAGCACGGCTGGCTCCGAAAGACCCTGGAGAGCGCTCACAGAGGAGTGTACGTTTGTACATACTCATCCGGGGGCGGCGTCCGCCCGGCCGTTGCACTCCTGAAAGAGCGCGTCACTGATGGACCTGGCCACACGTCGCCGACGGGCGTCACTGTTCCTCTTCTTCCTCATACCCGGCCTGTCGATCTCCTCCTGGGTGACGCGCACGCCCGACATCAGGGACCAACTCGGTGCGTCCACGGCCCAGATGGGGCTGGTGCTCTTCGGTCTGTCCGTCGGTTCCATGCTCGGCATCCTCAGCTCCGGGGCGCTGGTCGCACGGTTCGGCACCCGGCCCGTCATGGGTGTGGGGACCGCGCTGATCATCGCGGGCGCGGTGGTCATCGGCTGCGGTACGCCGCTCTCCTCCGCCCCCACCGTCGCCGCCGGACTGTTCCTCTTCGGGGCCGGGATGGGCGGCGGAGAGGTGGCCGTCAACATCGATGGCGCGGAGGTCGAGCAGATCATCGGCCGTACGGTACTGCCCACCCTGCACGGCTTCTTCAGCCTCGGCACCGTCGTCGGAGCCGCGCTCGGCATCCTCTGCACCGCCGTCGAGTTCCCGGTGCTGTGGCACCTGGGTGCCATGGCCGCGGTCACGGCCGGGATGTTCGCGTACGCCTTCCGGGCCATCCCCGCCGGCGTCGGCAGGACCAGGACGAACCCGGCGGACGGCGGCACCGCACCGGCCCGCCCCGCCGTCTGGAAGGACCGGCGCCTGCTGCTGATCGGCGGCATCATCCTCGCGATGGCACTGGCCGAGGGAGCGGCCAACGACTGGCTGCCGCTGCTCATGGTCGACGGCCACGGCGTCGACCCGGCCCTCGGATCGGCCGTCTACGCGGGCTTCGCCGCCGCCATGACGCTCGGCCGCTTCTGCGGCGGCTTCTTCATCGACCGCTTCGGCCGGGCCCCCGTCGTCCGGGCCAGCGCACTGTCCGCCGCCCTCGGACTCGCCCTCGTCATCTTCGCCGACTCACCCGTCCTCGCCGGCGCGGCCGTCCTCTTCTGGGGCCTGGGAGCCTCGCTCGGCTTCCCCGTCGCCCTCTCCGCGGCGGGCGACTCCGGCCCCGACCCGGCGGCCCGCGTCAGCCTGGTCGCGATGATCGGCTACATCGCGTTCCTCGTGGGACCGCCCTCGCTCGGCTTCCTCGGCGACCACTACGGGCTGCGGTCCGCCATGATCGTCGTCCTCGCGTTCGTCGCGGTGGCGGTCTTCCTCGCCCCGGCCATCGGCACCCGGAGGGCAACGGTGACGGGCCCCGTCCCGGCCCCCGACCAGCAGCCGGTCACGGAGAAATAGCGCAGACTGCCGGTGAGTACGGCTACCTACTCCTTGCGGGGTAGCCGAGCCCATCCGCCGCACGGGCCTCGGACATAGCGTCCCCGTATGCCCGAGAAGACCGCACCAGCCGTCCCTGCGTCGACCACGTCACGCTCCCGCTCGTCCGTCCTCGCGATCCTCGGATGCGGAAGTGCCGCGCTCGTCGTCGTATGCGCTCTGGTCGCTCTCGCCTGGGGCTCGACCACGGACTTTCCCCGCGTCGCTCCCGAGGAGATGGCGGACCGTGCCTTCCAGCGTTCCCAGGAGGCGTACGACGTCATGGGCTTCACGCGCACCGTCGAGCCAGGGGTCGAGGACATCGGCGTCAGCACGGAGAACACGCTCGGCTCCGGCCACTGCTACGGCGGAGGGCTGCTCGACCTCGACGAGACCGTGGACGGCGCCTACCGGATGAGCCACAGCTGGGCGCTGGACCGCGTACCCGCGAGCCGGGCCGTCCCCGGGCTTCGCCGGCTGCACCGGCAACTCGCGGACGAGGGCTGGGAGGTGACGTCCTACCGCGAAGGCGGCACGGCCGGTGACTGGGACCTGTTCGTCCAGCGGGACGGCGGGGACGAGCGGATGTCCTTCACCTGGTTCCCGGACCGGGAGTACTTCATGGGCGGCGCCACCGGGCCCTGCGCCTCCGACCCCGGCCGGAAGGACGGCGACGTAGGCCCCTCCGGGGACGGCCTGTGGCCGCCCGCCCTCGGGCCGGCGCAGCGGGGCCCGAGGCACCCGTGACCCAGCCGGCTCGCCCCCGGCGGGGGGCTACCGCGCCGGGGCCGGGGCTTCCGGGATTCCCAGTACGTCCGCCAGCCGGCTCCGAGTGCGGTCGGCGGCCTCGTGCGCGTCGAGCGTCCCGACATCCACGGTCAGGACACGCCAGGGCGAGCGTGCCAGTAGGCGGCGGGTCAGCTCCGCCTCGCGACGGAGGTGGTCGGCGGCCGACGCGAGGTCGTGGACGGCCCGGGTGCCGGGGGAGCCGGCGAGCTTGCGTACGTACCAGTCGCCCCAGGCGTCCCCCTCCCGCTCGATGGCGCGCCGCAACGCCGTACCGGGGTCGTCATGGACGTACACCACGGTGACCTCGGCGGGCTCCACGGCGCGGGTCAGTTCATCCATGACCTGGACGAGGACCTCCTCGTCGTGGCCCCATGCCACGAGGGACGGGATGAAGGGCAGAAGGGCATCCGTGACCAGGCAGTCCCTGCCCGCCCCGGTCGACTCCGCGACGTAGGCCCGTGTGCACGCGACGAGGGTCGCGGGCCGGACCGAGCCGGCGCCGTCGGCGAACTCCTCCGCAACGGGGCGGAACGCGGGCCGCGTCAGGATGTCGGGCTCCTCGAAGTGGTCGACCGACGCACCGGCACCGGTGAGCCACTCGCACACGGCACGGCACAGGGTGGACTTGCCGACGCCGGGGCTGCTCCCGATGACGGAGATCAGGTGAGGGGCCATGACGGCAGTCTCGCACCCGTGCCCTCGTCGCCGGTGTGATCACGCCGGGAGACCCGGTGCACCCCTGCGGCACCTCGGACCGCCGCGCCCCTCAGTGGCCGGGGCCCATCGGATAGGTGTGGACGATGTACGCCCAGCGTGCTGCGCCCACCGCGAGGAAGATCAGCGAGGGCGCCGGCCACCAGCGGCTGAGCACCTTCTGCCGGACGGGGACCAGGGCGAGCAGGGTGATGACGACGCCGAGGATGATCGCGAGTGCTGACGCGACCTCGATCCCGGTCAGCGTGTGCTCGTCCCAGACCCCTTGGGGCTGGATCACGAGTGCGCAGTAGACGACGTAGGCGTTGAGGAGGTTGGCGAGGACGAGGACGACGCCCCAGAACCCTCGGCTCCTGATCGTGCCGTGTCAGTGGCCGGTGACAGGCTTGTTCGCGGCCGGTCCGTCCGTCGCCGCCGCCGCCAGCCGGGGTGCCGGGGGCAGCGGCGACCGCTGAGGATCGGCCGCGAGTGCCTGGATCGCCAGCGCCGCGAAGCGTCGGGAGGCCGCGATCTGGGTGGCGGCCGATCTGGTGTGGATCCCCTTGTTGGCCATGAGGACGAGGACGAGGTCGTCCAGGACGAAGTCCGGCCGCAGACCCCCCGCGTCCTTGGCCCGCCGGGCCAGCCCGGCGAGCGCTCCGAGCGTGTACGCACGGCCCGCGAGGTCCAGGCCCCCGGGGACGGTGGACAGGAAGGCCTCGGTGAAGCCCCGATCGAGGGCGTGCACCTCACAGATCTTCTCGATCACCCCGCGCAGACCACGCCACGGATCGGGATCCGCGCACCCCTCGTCGACGATGGTGCGACAGGCGTGCAACTGGTCCGCGAAGGCTTCGGCGATGAGCGTCTGCTTGGCCGGGAAGTGCCGGTACAAGGTCGCGGGCCCGACCCCGGCGCGCCGCGCGATCTCCCGCATCGGCACGTCCAGACCGTCGGCGGAGAAGAGTGCCCGGGCCGCGTCCAGGATGCTTGCGCGGTTGTCCAGCGCGTCGGAACGCAGGGTGTGAGGCAAACGCTCGCTCATGCTCTCACTTTAGCTAAACGGACGGGGGCGTCCGCTAGCGTCCGGAACGTAGGAGCTCGCGTCGCGCCGGTTCCCCTGCGGGTGGACCGCGCAGGTGGAGGACCGGTGGCGGGCATCGCGCACGACCGCGCCCCAGCGGTCCTGGAGTACGTACGGGAGACGAGACAGTGAAGGCGTTCGCGATCCAGACGTACGGCGGCCCCGAGGGCCTGGTCGCCGTCGACCTGCCGGCCCCCGCACCCGCCGCCGGGCAGGTGCTGATCACCACCGAGGCGATCGGCGTCGGTGGTGTCGACACGGTGATCAGGAGCGGAGCCCTGGCCGCCTACGGCTTCGCGGAGGGCTTCGTCCCGGGCGGCGAAGTGGCGGGCACCGTGACCGCCGTCGGCGACGGCGTCGACGCCGCATGGACGGGCCGGCGGGTGTGGGCGTTCACCGGCACCGGCGGAGGTTACGTCGAACAGGCCGCCGTGCCGGTCGGCGACATCGTCCCCCTCCCCGAGGAACTGTCCGCCGTCGACGCGGTGACGCTCGGCAGCGCCGGTGTGGTGGCCCACTTCGGGCTCCGCCACGCCCACTTCACTCCCGGGGAGACGGTCCTCGTACGCGGCGCGGCCGGAAGCATCGGGATCATGGCGGTGCAGCTCGCCGTCCGTGGTGGCGCGGGCGCGGTGGCGGTCACCACGTCCTCGGCCGAGCGCGGGGAGAAGCTGCGCCGACTCGGGGCGACCCACGTGCTGGACCGTTCCGGCGGGGGAGGGGAAGGGGCCCCTGCGGGCTACGACGTCATCATCGACGTCGTGGCAGGGAAGGACATGCCGTCGTTCTTCGACAGGCTCAATCCGAACGGCCGCATGGTGGCCGTGGGCGCGGTCGCGGGTCAGCCGCCCGCGGACTTCGGGACGAGGATCATGGCGGCGTTCCAGAAGTCGATGTCCTTCGCCGCCTTCAGCGCGGCCACCGTCCCCGAGGCCGAGCGGTACGCCGTACGACGCGAGCAGTTCGCCGCAGCGAGCCGCGGCGAGATCGAAACGGTGGTGCACGAGGTGCTGCCCCTGGACGCGGCCGTGCAGGCACACCGGAAGATGGACGCGGGCGAGGTGTTCGGCAGGATCGTGCTGACGCCGTAGCCGGCATCCATGGGCCCCGGCACGGATCCGCAGGGGGCTCACCGCTGAGCGGCGGCTGAATGAGGAGGCGGGGGAGCCCCGCCTTGCGAGATCATCCGGTCATGTCAAATGGTGTACTGGGTAAGGGCGTTCCGGGTAAGGGCGTTCCGGCCGACTACGGCTTCCGGCCGTATCGCGACGGGGACGAGGACCACAACGCCATGGCTGCGGTGCGGCTGGGCTGTGCCGAACGGGACGGGGTCGATGCCCGTTCGGTTGTGGAAGGGCTCCCGACAGCGACCGAGATCGCCGAAGCCTCCGCCGAGCTGGAGGAGCCGTCCAGGAACCAGATCCTGGTGGTGCGCAACGCGGGCGTCGTCGGCTACGCGACGATCCGGTGGTGGCGGGAGCGGGACGGCACATGGCTCTACCTGCACCGCGGCTACCTCCTGCCCGAGCACCGCGGGCAGGGCGTCGGCTCGGCGATGCTGAGCTGGGCCGAGGAGCGGATCCGCCGGCTCGTCGTCCAGCACGGAACGGCGCGCACAGCGGTGATCGGCGCGAACGCCACGGCTTCCGAGCAGGACGCCACGGAGCTTCTGCTCACCTCCGGCTACGGACGTGTCTTCAGCCTGGTCGAGCTGGAGCTGGGCGACCTGAGCCGGTTGCCCGAGCGGGTCGCCGAACTCCCGGCCGGGATGCGTACGGGGCCGATCGAGGCAAGCCACTACCGTGCGGCTTGGCGGACGGTAGTGGATTCGTACGCAGGCACCGGCTTCACCCAGGAATGGCCCTTCCAGGACTTCGCCGCCACCGCCGACCCGGCATGCTGGCGGGCGGCATGGAACGGGCCGGACATGGTCGGGGTCGCCCTCTGTTCCCTCCGCCCGTACGACCGAACCATGGGCGAGGTCGAGGAGCTGAGCATCCGGGCGGACCAGCGACGGCTCGGAATCGGCCGGGCCCTGCTGCTGGACGGCCTGCGCAGCCTGCGCGAGCACGGCGCCACGACCGCCCGCCTCTTCACGGGCACGGCGAACCCGCACCGGTCCTACGACCTCTACGGGAGTGTGGGCTTCCAGCGCCGGAACGAGTACGTCCGCTACCGCAAGCCGCTGATATGACCGGCGGGGCCACGGGCCCTCGGACCGTAGATCATCTACAGGGCAGGTCCTACGCTGGCCCCATGCTGAGACTCGGAATCCCTGTCATCGGTGTCACGGACATCCCCCGCGCAGTGGCCTTCTGGACCGAGGCGCTGAACCTGGTCGCCACCGAGGACTGGGCGAGCGACACATGGCGGACGCTCATCCACCCCGACGGCTCCGGCCGGGCCCTCGGCCTGATGCACAGCGCTTCCCCGGCAGAGCCCCGCCCCCGCCTCCACCTGGACCTCTTCACGGACACGGCCGAGGAGCAACAGGCAGAGGTCGAACGCCGGGACTTTGTCACAGCAGTGACACCGCTTCCCACATCCGGGTAGCGGCTCCGGTCCGCTGGATAGGGTCCCCTCGGAATCACCGGCGACAGCGCGGGAGTTGCCGGTCGCCGCAGTCGCGGGCCCGCCACGTGGCGCCGCGTGCGGCGGTGGGAGGAGAGGCATGTCACCACCGGAGGGCCGACGCGGCGGGCGAGGCGTGGACGAGCACGAGTTCGACGCCTTCTACGCCGCGAGTGTCGGCCGGATCGTCGGCCAGCTGTACGCGATGACGGGCGACCTCTCCGAGGCGCAGGACGTGGTCCAGGAGGCCTTCATCCGCGCCTGGGAACGCCGGTCCGAGCTGGACCTGAACGGTGCCCCCGAGGCCTGGGTGCGCACGGTGGCCTGGCGGTTGGCGGTCAGCCGGTGGCGGAAGGTGCGTACCGCGCTCGCCTTCGCCCGGCGGCAGGGCCCGCCGGCCGCCGTACCGCCGCCGGAACCACACCATGTGCTGCTGGTCCAGGCGCTGCGGCAGATCCCTGAGGCTCAGCGGCGGGCCGTGGTGCTCCACCACCTGTGTGACCTGACGGTCGAACAGGTGGCTGTCGAGGCCGACTGCCCTGTCGGTACGGTCAAGGCACACCTCAGCCGGGGCCGGGCGGCGCTGGCACGGCTGCTGGCGGACACCGAGCTGGACCCACGGACGACGAGCCGCCTGCCGGAGGTGCGCCATGGCTGATGAGACCGGGCTGAGGGACTGTCTGGCCGACCTCGCGGAGTCGGGCAGGCGGCATGTGGTGCCGCTCGCCGCGGAGGGGATCCGGGCGCGCGCCGAGCAGCGCCTGCGCCGCAGGCGGGCCGCACTGGCTTCCGGTGGCGCACTGCTGGCCGTGGTGCTGGCCGTGGGAGGAATGTCGCTGGTCCGCGCCCCTGGAGGGGTATCGGAGCCGCCTGCCGCCGGACCGGCACCGGCCGCATCGCCGTTCGTGCCGCCGACCCCCGGCCCGGGTGCCGAGTACGCCACCGAACTGGGCTATGTGTACGGCGCGGTGGCGAAGGGCGACACGGTGCGGGTCACCGTCGAACAGGCCCGTACGGCGCGGGGAGCCGCAACTCCCGGGGGTGTGGTGCACACGCTGACACTGCCGAGGGGAACGCTGGTCGAGGTGCGGCAGCTGGCCGACGGGAAGCCGGCGGACACGCAACTGGGCGAACTGGCGGACAGGCTGGGCGCCGGGCCCCGGTGGGTGTTCGCGATCGACTACGACAGCGAGGGCCGGGTGCAGTCGCTGAGGGAGGCCTACTGGCTCTCCGGGTGAGGCCGCCCGCGGATCCGGGGATGCCCACCGATGCCTTCCGGTGCCCGCTGAAAAAGAATGCGGCCAGGGTGCAACCTGCGGGGTGGGCCGCCGCGTAGAGAGCACGTAGCCAGAACACAGCCGTCCTTGGGGGGACTTGATCATGCGCGTCTCGCACCGCAGCGCCACCGTGCGCAGCCTCACCGCTCTCGCCTTCAGCCTCATGGCCCTGACCGCGTGCGGCGGTGAGAACGACGGGCAGTCGGTCAGCACCGCGCCCGCGGCCTCGGCGACGCCCGCCGCATCGGACAGCGGGACGCCCTCCGCACCGGCCGACGGGACGGCCTCGACGCCCGCGCCGGGCAGCGACGAGGCCTCGGCCTCCGCTTCGGCCGGTGATGCGGACCCGGTTGCCGCGTCGTCGACCAGCGCGGCCCCGTGGGCCGGGACCAAGCAGTTCGTGCAGATCGACGATGCCCGGATCACCGACGGCCGGACGTACCTGTCGGTGCGACCCGCGCAGAAGAAGGCCCACCCCCAGTTCGAGGCATGGGTCATCGTCCCGGGCAACGGGCCCTACACCGAGGTGCCCATGGCCGAGGACGCCACGGTGCTGCTGTCGGTCCCGCTCGGCGACGCGAAGCATCCCGCGTCGTACTCCCAGGCGGACTTCGTCAGCCGACTGAAGGCGCGGTCGTCCGCCGAGGCACCCATGCTCCTCGGATACGACGTGAGCTTCGACGGTGAGGGCCGCATCACCCGACTGCAGTCGCTGTACACGCCCTGAGCGCCCGGGGGACGGCACACCGGCCCCGGAGAGATCCGGGCCGGGGTCCGGCCTCAGGCCGGCGTCCTCGGGTCGGTCGGCTTCTGGAGGCTAGGAGGGCATGCGGTGCTTACTCCGCAGCACGTCGACGTAGCTGCGGACATCACGTGCGGCGGGCAGACCGTCCGGGACGTCCGGGTCACCCCCGACTGCCGCCGGAGCGGTGTCCGCCGAGGGTGTGCGGCACGGCCGGCAGAGGCCGTCGGGGAGTGACCCGGCGGGCCCGGGGCGACCGCATTCGGTGCACTCCACCAGGAGGCGCCGCGCCGGGACGCCCGGCGAGGAGCCCGGCGCGGGAGCGGCGGGCAGGTGTGCCGGGATCTTGTCGAGGAGTCGGCGGCGTACGAATCCGACGGGGGAGCCGATCTGGTCCGGGATCCCGGAGGCGAGCGCCCGGGTGAGGTAGTCGGCGTTCACACCCCGGGTGAACCAGGCCGCGGCCAGATCCTCCAGGGCGCCACAGTCCGCGGCGGAGAGGGCGAGCCGCGGCTCGGTACGGCCCAGTCGGGCCAGGGCGAGATACGCGGGGGAGGGGCCGCTGCCCCGCGCCGAGTCCGGAGAGGGGCCGCTGCCCCGCGCCGGTTCCGGAGCCCGCTGCTGCGGTACGGAGGCGACGGCCTGGGCCTCGGCTGCCCGGACGGGCTCCGAGGGAGCCGGGTGCGGTGGGGGAGCCGTCGTGGCCGCTGTCGGCGCGGCCCGGTCGCCTGCGGCGTCGAGGTGGGCGGCCCACCACTCGTTGTCGCGAGCGGTGCGCGACCAGAAGGTGAGAGTGACCCAGCGGTGCTGCCCGAGGTGCTCCACCCGGCAGCGCACATGGCGCAGGTGCCCGGCCACTCCGAGGGCCCGCAGGGCGGTGCCGATCGCCATCTGCCCGTACAGGGGAAGGTCCTTGGCCAGCGACTTGATGTCCATGGCCGCGCCGTCGGGCAGGAGGTCGACGTATCCGGCGATGTACCGCTCACGCTCGGGCAGCAGCGCGAAATCGGAGGAACCGGCCGGACGTTGCTCCGGCGCGGAGCGCTTGCCGTAGCCGTTGTGGGCTTTGCGGTACGGGCGGGAGGCGCGGGAGGGGCGTGCGGGTGCGCACAAGGCGGAGCTAGTCTGCTCGGTAGCCACGAGATCGCTTCTTTCGATCTTGAGGTGAGACCCCGGCCTGGTGTGCCAACACCTCGTCGGGGTCGTTTCGTTGAGGGCACGGTAAGCGGCTGCGACTCAGTGCTGCAAGTCGGTCACGATTAGTCATACTTGCTGGCCGTGACGGGTCGGGGAGGGCGGGGAGGTTCTTCCCAGCCTTCTTTTACCCACCGGATAAAGGCACCGCTCGGATCCCGGCCCTCGGATCCCGGCCCTCGGATCCCGGCCCTCGGATCCCGAAGCTCAAGCGCCCGGCGGGGCCTCCGTTTCGTACCCACGAACGAGTGAAGCCCTACCCCGGCACTCGGGCCCCGGATCCCGGGTCTCGACTCCCAGGTCTCGACTCCCGGGTCTCGACTCACGACCGGCCATCGGGCAGGTCACCGCAGAGGCGCTGGCACAGGCGTGGCCCTGTCGGTCGGCTCCCCCTACGCGGGCTTCCCGGCCCCCGTGGCCAGGGCGCACTCCGCCCAGACCGTCTTGCCGGGGCCGACGCGGTCGTGGACTCCCCAGCGGGTGGAGAGAGCGCCGACGAGGACCAGGCCACGGCCGTGGTCCTCGTCGGAGGCCGGCGCGACAGGGACGGGGCGGGCCGGGTGGGTGTCGGACACCTCGATACGGACGAGGCTCCGGCCGCCGTCGTAACGGAGGAGCAGGGCGAAGTCCCGCCCGGGCACGCGGCCGTGGAGTACGGCATTCGCGGCAAGCTCGGCGACCACGGACATGACCGTGTCGTGCACACCGCCGCCGCGAGGATGCCCCCACTCCACCAACTGCAGCCCGGCAAGCAGGCGCGCGAGACGGGCTCCGCGTCGGGTGGCGGAGAAGCGTTGGGCGAACACGTGGACGTCGACGGCGGGTTGGCTGTGAGGGGTCGGCATGGGATCCAACCTGGCGGGGCGAGCAGCCCGACGGCAGGCACGGAGCCCATACAGATCGGCTTGTACCGGCTCACGCTCTGGACTGGGGTGGTCACGTGCCGTGACGATGGGGTTGGTCGGGGCGGTTGCGCGCGAAAGCGCGAAATGGCATGGGTGGGCCTGTGAATGGGCCCGGCACAGAGAGAGGCGGCCGCGAATGGCGTCTGACAATGGCGGTGGCGGGGGTAGCGGAAACTCTGGTGAGCCGGAGTTTTCGGACAGCCTCAGGACTTTCGGGGCGGTACTCAAGGCGCTGCGCGACGAAGCCCGCCTGACGCAGGAACAGTTCGCGACGTCGGTGCAGTACTCAACGGCATACATCGCCAAGATCGAGCAGGGAAGGCGGTTCCCGCCGAGGGACTTGCTGGACCGCTCGGAGCCCGTGCTGGGGGCAACTCCGGCCCGTGTGCTGGTGGCTGCGGCTGGGAGTCTGACGCGGAAGGTGGGGTTGGCGTCGTGGTTCCTGCAGTGGGCGGCTGTCGAGGAGGACGCGGTCTCGCTCCTGTCGTACGAGTCCAGCGTGATTCCAGGCCTCTTGCAACCCGAGTCGTATATCCGCGCGCTCTTCGACCGACGCCTTCCTCCACTTGCGGAGGAGCAGTTCGAGCAGCAGGTCGCTGCCCGTCAGGAGCGGCAGCGTCTCCTGGAGGAGCGGCCGAACACAACCTTCAGCTTCATCATCGAACAGGCGCTGCTGGAGCGACGCATGGCAGGCGTCGAGGTCACCCGGACACTCATCGATCATCTGCTCGCAGCAGGTCGCCTACGCAATGTAGAGATTCAAGCCATGCCGCTGATTCAGGAGGATCACGCCGGTTTTGAAGGACCGCTCTCCCTGGCTGAGACGGCAGAGAATCGATGGGTGGGATACGTCGAAGCCCACGACAGCAGCATGCTGATCACCGACCCCAAAGCCGCGAGCGCGATGCTTCAGCGCTATGGCAAGATGCGCTCGCAGGCTCTGAGCCATCAAGCCACCGCGAGTCTGCTGGAGCAGATGCGAGGAGCGCTATGAGCACTACCGAACTTGCCTGGTTCAAGAGCAGTTACAGCGGTGGCGGCGGCGGCAACTGTGTGGAGATCGCTGTTGGTCCTGAGGCTGTACTGGTCCGGGATTCGAAGGACACAGGCAGTCAGACCCTGACGGTTTCTCCCCGCGCGTGGTCGGCGTTCACGGTACTTGCTGCCGGCTCCCGGCTCTGAGGGGCGCGGCGCGCGCGCAGGCACACCAGTGACCTCCGAGCTTGATCCAGACGTGGCTCGACCGCCTCTGCGCAGACTTCGAACCCGAGGGGGCTCCCTCCTCCAACTGCATGACGGTGCCCAGGCGGTCCGGACCGTTGCCTGCGCCCGACCGCCCGACCGATTGAGGGTCAAGGCGTGAAAAAGCCCGGCACCCGACCATCCGGACTCCCCACCAAGGCAGCGCGGTCCAGCAGAATGTTGTTGTTCTCGCAGCTTGTCTCCGGGAGGAGAAGGCAGGCGTGACATGCGGCCATGTTCAGGCTGTCCGCGCCGCTCGCCTCCGACTCCATGCAAAGCGGGTCGTTCGAGCACCAACTGGCTCTGTGAAGAGCGGCCTTGATGGAGGCGTCGAGTCGGTCGGGCTCACCCTGCGCGACGACGCCGCCGAGACTGCCAGCGGAGTCGCTGGTGGCTGTGTAGATCAGCACACCAGCCATGTGTTCGTCGCTGTAGAGCCGCTCCCGCAGGGAAGCAGCCGGGTACCCGCCGTCCAGGCTCCATTCGTTGATCAGCGCGTGGGCCAAGGCATGCAGAAGGAGGAATCGAGGCGTGGCGGGCGACGGAGGAATCGGCTTGTCCGACTCGCCTGCCCGGGCTGAAAGCAGCCTCTCGTGGTTCTCGCGGATCCGGTTGGCACGAGTGACCTGTTCCGGGTGCTCCTCCCAGGCCCGAAGCCGCTCGGGGGCGAGACGAAGGAAGACACCTTCCCCGCTCACTTCGAACGCCGGGAGCCAGCTCGATTTCGTCAACGAGATCACTGCTTGGCGCATTTGGGAGTCGGCCGGACTCGGTTCCTCGACACGTCGGAACGACTGCAGTGCCCGTACCTCACGAAGTCGCTTCACCAGCATTACCTGCGCCAACCCGTGGGAGGAGCGGAGGGTATCGATCGAGACGGAGGGAGGTTCGCAGACGAACTCCTGATCCTCCTCGGCATCCTCGGGATGAGGTGTGGACAGGCTCCGGTACTCGCCCTCGTAGAGCTTCCGCCGGTAGTCGTCGAAACGTTTGGCGGATTCCGTGTCATTCGCCTGCTCAGTGGCGGCGATCTCGGCCTCACGTCTCCGCTCGACCTCGGCCACCACGTCGTCGTCCGTGTATTTCGGGTGGTGGAGCAGCAGTTTCATGACGCGTACGAACGTCTTGATCGAGGCGGGGCTCTCCTCCTTCAAGCCGTCGTAGAACGGCGCTACAAGCTTGGCGATGCCCTGGCTGTACGGCGGGATGGACAGGGCGGAGTGCATGACAGGAAACCAGACCGAGGAGGAACCACGCTGGAGGGTGCGCGGCGGCTCCTGGCAGCTCTCGGCCGGAGCATCCCTGAGCCAAGGGCGACGACCACTGCACCGGATACCGAGGTCCCTGAGGGCCTGACGACGGAACGAGCCTTCCATGGAAACCCTCTCCACGCCGCAACTGCAACCGATCAGCACAGCACGCAGGGACGCGGTCGAGCCGTCCGCCTGAAAGGTCAGTTGCCCCCCGCAGCTACCGGAGCCTGTTCGGTTTCCCCGGTGGACCCACTTCCAGTAGGGGAAATCCTCCAGATGACCGTGCGTACAGGCCATCACGAAGCGGGAGGGGACCAGGCTCTCCTGGCATGTCGAGCACTCAGCTCGACCGGCCGGTGAGTTGAACCTACGAAAAGGCTGCAGTTGATGGCAGTGAGGGCATGAGTACATCTCCGGGAAGCGCACCGCGCGTACTCCGTCCCGGGCCGAGTCGGCATCGGGAGCGGGAGGCATGCGGAATCCCGAGACGCCCAACTGCCTGGCCAGGCGGGGCTCCGAGATGTAAGGCGCCTCCGAGACGTCCCACGAGTCGATACCGCGGATGAGGAAGGACTCGTTCTCGACAGCGATCATTGCTCCGACGCCGTACGTGGTGATCAGCTGGGCGCGACGGATCTCTCCGAGCTTGCGGGCGCTGCGAGCCGCGGCCGAGGGGAGGCCTCGGCGGCGGGCGCGGTGCGGTGCAGGTCCCATGGTTCAGCGCTCCTCGAAGACGGTGGACGAGGCATCTACGTCCCGCAGACTCCACAGTGTTTTCCACGGCGACACGTTGACCGACTCTTCGTCGTAGTTGGCCAGCAGAGCGGGGCTGTGGGGGCCACGTGGAGCCTCATACACAAGATTCGGGCGGTCGTGGGCTTCGCCACGCCACCACTCGACGAACTGCTCGAAGGCTGCGGTTGTGGAGACGAGTTCATCCGGCTCGACCGCCGCGACCCGGTCGAGCAGGACCTTCCCGACCTGGCCATGGAGATCAGCGAGGAAGGACTCCACGTTTGCTGCCGATTCGTTGGCTCGTGCGGCAGGCAGCATCAAGCGGGCCAGGGCCACCACGACGGCGTGCAGGCCGCGGTCACGGGCCCGGGCGGAGAAGGGGGTGACGCTCGTGGACTCCACCTCGCGGTACAGCGCGGAGTGGAAGCTCTGGAAGTCCTCGTAGTGTGAACGGTCCCTTGATCTTGTGGAGTTCAGCATCACCGCAACGAGCCCCGGGTGCTGTCGGCCGACTCGGCTCGTCGCTTGGATGTATTCGGCAGTGGTCTGCGGTTGCCCCATCACTGCCATGAGCCCGAGTCGATCGACGTCGACCCCTACGGAAATCATGTTGGTGGCGAGCAGTACGTCCAGAGTCTCCGGGCTGGGGAGCCGTCGTTCGATGTCCTTGAGCCGACGAGAGATGTCACTGGCATTCGCGCGGCTGCTCAGTTCGGTGAGGGCGTCCGCCCGACGTGTCTTGAGGCCGTCACGAGCCGCCAGGTGACCCAGCCGTTCCTGAACGTCGTCGAGGACCTGGAGCTCCGCCGCCGACAACAGTCGCAAGCTGTTGAAGTAGCCGACCAAGGTCCAGTAGGCGTCCTTCACCTCGGGTGGAGCGTCTTGGGCCTGCGCCCGGTGCAACAGAGCCGCGTACACCCGGATCAGCAAGGTGGCCTGGCTGGTGCTGGAAGTCAGCAGACCGATGTAGCAGCGAGCGGCCTTGCGCTCACGAGGTGTCTCGACCGCGAACCAGGAGTCCCTGGCGTCGAGGCCGCCGGGTGGGAACTGCTCCACCTCACGGTCGAACAGTCGGGTGCCCTGCTCGCCGGCTCGTCGGATGGTAGCGGTCGAGGCGATGACCTTGGGACGCTCGGCCAGTGCGTCGACGGCGGTTTCGTACAGGCCGGTGAGAGTCCCGAGTGGGCCCGAGATGAGGTGCAGTTCGTCCTGCACGATGAGTTCGGGCGGCCGGACTCCGTCGACGTCCCGGTTGAACAAAGCCGCTGACGCGGGCCGCCAGGGCATTGAGGCGAACTTGTCGACCGTTGCGATGACCAAGGTCGGGCGATGGGCATACACGGCCTCATCGACGAGGTGCACCGGCAGCCCTCGGCGGAACTCGCAGGTGCCCGAAGGGCAGCGCACCGTCATGCGTTTGGCGTCCTTGTCGACCGCGTAGTCACGAGGGCGCAATGGCTCTCCGCACCATGGGCAATTGCGCAGTTGGACCGGGTTCTCCGTCTGCAACTGGAGGGTCTCGTTGCGTACGAGGTCGGCGAGCTTTGCTTCAGCGGCCGCCAGCGTGTTGGGGGTCGCCGAGCGACCCACCCACATGCCGATGGAAATCTCCTCGCGTCCCAGCCGCGTCGGGTCGGCCGCACGTAGCAGGTCCATGGCGCAGATCAGTGCTGCGGCTCTCTCGAACTGCTGGAGCGTGAGCAGCCGGAGCGTGTACCGCATGAGTACCGTGACTCCTGCCCCGGCGGCCCCGTCCCGCAGCCGTCGGAGGAAGGTGGTGAAAGCGATGAGCCCGAGGTACGCCTCTGTCTTACCACCGCCCGTGGGAAACCACAGCAGGTCGGAGATCCCGCGGTCGTCATGCTCCGGGTCGACGATGCCGGCGAGGCAGAGCAGCATGAAAGAGAGCTGGAAGGGGCGCCACCGACCGGCCTGTTCGTCCGGCAGATCGGCCCTGCCCCCCTTGATCCAGACGGTACGAGCCCGCTGGGCGGCCATCGCGAGGTTCGCCAGCCGGAACGCGTGCATGACGTCCGGTCGATCGGCGTCCTCCAGCAGATCCACGCCTTCCTGCATCCGGAGCAGAGCGCGGCGGCACAGCAGGACCTGATCCGCCGCAGCCTCGCCGTGGTCGGTGCCGCGAAGCAGACGGGCTTGATCCTCCTGAGTCTCGATCCACCGCTCGTACCCTGCCAGCAGAGTGCGAAGAGCTGATACGACCTCATCGGCGGGGGCGGTCCCCAACCCGTACATGGTGAGTGGCTTGTCGTCGATCCCAGGGTTGGAATCGGTCAGCAGCACCTCATGAGAGGGGATGAACTCGGTCCGTAGAGCGTCAACCGTCGGACGTTCGACCGGAACGGAACCCACCGGGGGTGGTGTCCAATCCCAATGCGCGGCGCAACCGTGGCCGATGGCGAAACTCGGAACGTGGCGGTGCAGGAGCCTGCTCAGCGCCTGCTCCGAGTCGACTGCCCCCAGAGTCGCCGGACGCACCACGAACAGAGGGCTATGGCCGTCCCTCGCCGTGGCAGTCAGCTGCGGCTGGTAGAAGCAATGCGCGTCGCGTAGATCGAACTGGCCGATCACAAGGCTGTTGACGACGGTGACTGTCAGGGTCACGGTCCCGTCCACGGCGGATCGAGGACGGACCAGCACACGTAGTTCGAGCCCTGGGTGGAGAACGAAGGGATCGAGCAGCCCTGGCCGGGTGACATCCACATCGACGGGCTCGATGGGGAGGGCCGAGCGCCGCCAGTGCTCCCGCTGCGCCTTTGTGCTGCGCGCCTCGGTCCGCTTCGCGGCTACGGGCTTCCCCTCGGCGTCCTCGGGGATGTAGACGGCAGCGCGTGCGGTCAACCGGACCCATGCGGACACGGTCGGATCCACGGCGAAGGTCAGGCCGATGGACGAGGGCATCCGGACGTTCGCCAGCGAGACGCCCAGATCGCCTGGCCCTTCCTCGGCGTCCCGCCGGACGCCGAGCGGTACTGTGTCGACCCCGTCCCGCTCCGACTCCAACTCGCCCTGCTCGGCCGCCCCGGTCCGGGTCGAGCTGTCGGACCGGTCCGGGCGGGGGCGCGGGAAGAGCACACCCACCGGATACATGGTGATCGGTGCGTCGTCCGTCAGCACCTCCTCCGCGCCACCCACGGGCCCGAGCAGATCCTCGCGCAGGGCATCGACGAGCGAGTCGCGCAACTCGTAGTGCGCCTGGTGGGTATGCCCGCTCATTCGTCCCCCTCGGTTTCGTCCGCGTACCAGTGGAAGCGTCCCAGGCCGCACAGCCGAGGTGCGACCCACGCGCCGTGCGCACCGAGGCCCGCGGCTTCCGTGGCGGCGGGGCTGCCCGCCACACTCTCCACACAGTCGATCCGGAGGCCGGTGATCAGCGGTGGCCACCGGTCGACCACGGAGTGCGCGGAGCGGCACAGCATCCGGTACAAGTCGGTCCGGAAACGCTCCGACACCACTGCCACCTGACGGCCACCGGCCACAACCGCGTACGGAGGAGACTGGTCGGAGGCAACAGGAATGCCGTGCAACAGGACCAGTTCCGCCTCGGTGCCGGCGGCGACACCAGTCAGCAAGTGACGCCGGAGATCTTCGGCGTCGTGTTGGAATCCCTCCGTGCCAGGAGGCTGCTCGTGGGACACGTCCGAACCGATCAGCTCGATCCCGTTACGGGCCCAGGCGCTTCGGCCGCCCAAGTACCAGCGGTCGATCCTTTTGTCCTTCCGGATGAGCCACGAGTTGGGTGCGTCCAGCACGTAGAGGTCGTCCCGGGCCCGGGTCATGGCCACATAGAGCAAACGGGCTTCGGCAGCCGGGTCGTAGTCGCGCTTTTTCTTGCGGACCGGGGCCGGTTCCTTCAGGACGCGTGGTTCGACAATCAGGACCCGATCGAACTCCAAGCCCTTGGCCCGGTGCATGGTCGATATCACGAGAGAGGACGGCTGAGCCGCAGTGAGCTCATCAAGCAGTCGTCCCTCGGCGAGCGCGCGGTGCAGTGCGACGACATCGACGGTGCCTCTGCCGCGGCCTCGTGCCACCTTGCGGACCGACCGCCACAGTGCTTCCGGCACGGAGCCGATCGGGATCCGCAGGTCGACCAGCAGCTCCTCGAAGCGTTCCTGAGTGAGATTGGTCGAACCGGTCGAAGCGAGAAGTTGGGCGATCCATACAGGGGCGGAGCGCTCGCGGGCAGAACGCTGCAATGTGTGAGGGACGTCGGCGTCGGCCAGGATGCCGGACAGGGTCAGAGCTTGGCCGTTGTCACGACACAGGACGGCAGTGGTGTGGGGATAGTCGCGCAGAGCAGCCAGCACGAACTCGTCGTCCAGGCTTCCGAAATTCGGCGTCGACAGCAGCAACGCTCGCAGGTCACCGTGAATTCGCTCCGCCTCGTCGGCGACCGTGGCCCGATCGCGAGGCAACGCCTGCAACTGGGCTCCATAAGGCAGAGCCATCCGTGCCGCCTCACTGCGGGCCCTGAAGTTGTCGCCCAGGTGAAGCTCCACCAGGTCCTCGCCGAACGTGGCACGCACCCACTCCAGGAAGCGGTCGGTCTCCTCGGCCCGCTGTACCGGATCGGACACCTGAAACCCGTACACGGCCTGAGCCGAATCACCCACCACGGTGAATCCGCTGTTTTCCTGAAAGCGGTCGAGCAGCGCCTCGACCATCTCCCTACGGGCGCCTACGAGGTCCTGAACCTCGTCGATCACCACATGGGCCGGCACGTATTCTCCGCCTTCGACCGCTCCCCTGTCGATCGCCTCGGTGGCGGCTTCGATGCGTCCGTCGAAGGTGTACGCCCCCCAGTCCACGTCCGGGTAGGCGCGGTGGAGCAGAGCAGAGGCCCAGCCGTCGAAGGTCTGAACACGGATGCGCTGGGCGGCGGTGGCGTCCCGCTCGATCCGCTCGGTGAGTTCGCGTACAGCGGCGCGGGAGAAACTGAGAACCAGGATCTCGCCCGCCTCCAGTTCTTCGCGTTCCACCAGTACGTCGAGCCGTCGCACCAGGGTGTACGTCTTGCCGGCGCCGGCGCCGGCCGTGACCAGGACCCGAGCGTCCCAAGGCTGGTCCACCACGGCCTGCTGCGCTGCTGTGAGCCGGTGATCGGCGGGAAGGACGGAAGTCACCGGGCCTCGTCCCACAAGTACTCGAACTCGGTGAACGCGAGCTCCTCACCGTAGTTGGTGATGTTGTCCCGAACGTTCAGTATCAGGCAGCTGTCCTTGCCGCCGTTCTTCGGGCCGCGCAGACCACGTCCGATCATCTGCTGATAGATGTTGGGGCTGTAGGTCGGGCGGGCGACGACGACCGCACGGGTGGCCGGCGCGTCGAAGCCCTGGGTCAGCACCCCGTAATTCGTGAGCACCTGGGTCCTGCCTTTGCGGAAGTCGTTGATCCGCTGGCGGCGTTCGCTGGTAGGCGTGCTCGAGTCGATGGCTGCGGCCTTGATGTCCCTGTCACCCAGCTTGGCAGCGAGCAGCTTGGCGTGGGCGACGGAGGTGGCAAACACCAGAACCGGCCAGTCGGAGGGCATGGCGGCGATCTCGTCGACGATGCGCTGACTACGGTCGTGGTCCTCGGCAAGCCGTTGTTCCGCACCCTTGGGCAAGGTGGCGAACGTCTCGGACTGGGCACGCTCGTCAGCTGTCAGGGCGATCGCGGCACCCTGCAGCTCCCGGTGCTTCACCTGGGCCAACACGCCGAGGCGTTGCAAGGACTTGATGGCGACGGACAGATCGCCGTCGAAGACCCCGGTGTCCAGACGGTTGCCGAAGCGCTGGACCAGGAGGCGGGTCAGCTCCGCGTTGTTCTTGTACGGGGTCGCCGTCAGACCGACAAGGTGACGGCTGGTCCGGTGGTGCGTGAGGCCGAGCTGCTCGAGAAGGCGTGTGTAGCGCTTGGACATCGCGGTGTGCGCCTCGTCGACAATGACGAGCGAAGCGGACTTCCGCAACCAGGTGTACTTGTCATCCATCAGGCAGCGGTCCAGCTTGGCGTCGGTCGCGACGACCAGGTGAGGTCGCCCGTCGACCGGAGTGGCCTCGTTCGACGCCCACAGCCGGCTGATGACGAGGGGGTGCTCAGGGCCCACCTTCGACCAGACGAAGCTCCAACTTTGCACGGCTTGCTCACACAGCTCTTCTGTCTGCGCGATCCACAGGACGGGGCCCGGAAGGTCCTCGCGATCCCGAATCCAGCGGATCACGCCTTCCGCCGTGACACGTGTCTTACCGGCCCCCGTCGGCAGGCTGAGCATGCCTCGCTGGGGCATCGGGTTCTCCAGCAGACCCAGCAGAGCCTGAGCGAGGTCCTCCTGATACGGGTGCAGAGCGGGGAATTCGGTCGGGCCTTCAACCTCCAGGCGTGCTTCCAGGGAGGGCACCTGGGCGCCGGCGAAGGAGTCAGGGAACCCGAGGTCGGTGACGAAGAGCAAGGCCTTCTGACCACCGCTGAAGGAAGCGGGAGCTTTGGTGGGGAAGTTCAGGGTGAGATCGTGGGAGTGGATCCGCAGGATCGCCTCGCCGTGGGCGTTGAACGCCATCTCGGCGACGCGTCGAGCGCTGGGTTCGCTTCCGTGCTCGTGAATCTCGCTTTCCATCAGCCCAGGAGGAAGTCCGCCGCGCAGGGCGTCCTCACCGATGAGCAGAGCGATCTTGTCGATGACGCTCTCGGCCTCCCGGACCGCGCGCAGCCTCTTCAGCAGAGCCTGATCGTGCTCCTGCCTTTCCTGAAGGGCGAGCGCCTGGCTGCATCCCGCGCGTCCGAAGCCCCACTTGAACTCCTCGTCGGCGGCCTCGAGCACCTGGAGGCGGTCCAAGGAGTCCAGTACGAAGAGGGTCTGCCCCTTCCTGGCGAATGTGAGGGCCTTCCGCTTGCTTCCCATGGGCGTACGCATGACGTGCGTGAGCTCGGAACAGCGCTGGATCTTGTAGTTGTTTCCTGCCTGGCCGAGGCGGGCCTTGACCGTGGGGAACTCCTCGATGAGGGACGAGGCCCGCCCGATCTTCACCGCGTCGATCTCTCGGCTGATGACGTCGGAGACCTTGAGCATTCCCCAGTCCTCGATCATCGCCTTGGCGGAGGCGACGTCGGCCTTGTCGGAGACAAGGAGCGCGGGGAGCCCTTCTCGGACGAGTTCGTTGAACTCGGGGGTGCTCGTCGCCACGGCGATCTCGTTGTCCGGGCGCCCTTCCCAGGAGCTCCCCACACGGCATCGGGTGAGTACATCTTCGGGGAACTCGAACTCGACGCGATGCAGGATGGCGTAGGCATGCCCGATGAACGCGTCGTCCTCGCTCTGCAGCAGCAGGTCCAGCAGCTTGCCCCAGCGCCGGGCGGGAACTTCATCCGTGGTCGTGGGCATACCCAGCCGCCGTGCCGCCTCGTCCGAGACCTCGGCGACGGGCAGCACGGAGTGGAAACTCTTGAGCTGGGGACCGACGGCATCGAGCACGCGGGTCAGCCCCATGGACGTGCGCACGAGGCCGTGCTTGGAGATCATCCAGCGCAGCGGAGACACCACGGTCTTTTGCGTGTTGCTGTTGATTCCGTATCGCATCTGCCAGTGCTGCGAGATGTCGGACGGGGGCAGGGCCCCTACGAAGGCGGCGCGGCCCTCGTCGGACAGAACCGGCAGTAGGTGCAGCGGCCCCAGGGTCGGGGCACCCTCCACTACGAGACGGGAGATGTTGGGGCGCGGTGACGTGCTCGGCAGGCTACGAAGGTGCTGATCGTGCACAGCCTGCCGATATTCCTCGAACCAGGTCTCGCCCTGTGGCCTGTGGCCGCCGGTGGGTCGGTCGAACAGACCCAAGTCGCGGAACACCGGACGATCGCTGTCGTGGAAGGTCATGTCGACGGTGACGCCGGTGTCCCGACGTCCGTCGGCGGGTACCACCGGGCCCGGCAGGAGACAGTCGCGCATCGCTCGATACCGGCCGTCCAGGGTGCGGACGCGCAGCGTCTCCAGAGGCTTCGGCACCTTCGCACGGATGCGTTCGGTCTGCGCGCTTCCCCCGGCACTCCGGAGCAGAACCCAGAAGTTGGACCAGGCGTCGGTGTCGTAGGTGGCGAATCCTTGGTCGAGGACGCCCTCGAACCGTCCCTGCGCGTCGGCGACCCTGATGCCGATGTTGTGCAGGTGCCTGGACATCTCGGGTCGCTCGGAGATCGATGGGTGCACGTAGACCATGTCGTCGCGGAGAGCGTCGGCGGAGGTCCGGTGAAAGATCTCGCCGGCGACAGGCGCGACCATCCCATGCTCCTCGGTCAGGACGATCTTCGCCCGCCGAGCTGCGGCAGTGATCTCCGAGTCGCCGCGCAGCCGTCCGGCCTGGTCTTTGAGCACCATCAGGGAGAGGATCTCGATGGCATGGGTCGAGGCCTCTGCGGAGCCGTCGGAAACGAGAGCTTCGAGCCAGTCCTTGACGCTCTCGGAAGCGATTCCCGCCTGCTCCAAAATGTGATTCATCTTGCCGCGCCGGACAGTGGTGTCGGACGCGTCGACGGACGGGTGGAGCCAGCCGGCCGGGCGACCGCTGTATTCGGCCCAGATCCTGACCCATTCCTTGTCGAGGTTGGGCGGCGTGATGAAGAGCTCGCGAGGTCGCTGGAGCACACCGTCCTGATCGGGAAGGGAGGGGCTTTCGGCGGCGTACTCCCACACGCGTCGCAGGAAGTACTCGTCGGCCCAGTTGAGCTTCGTGTCTTTGGCACGCCCCGGCAGCAGGGGAAGGTAGGCGGCGGGATCCTCCTCAGGCACGAGGGTGGGCAGGGTGTGCACCACCAACCGCGCTGCAACTTCCAGGAGTTCACGGTTGAAGGGGCTGCCATCCAGGAGGTGCTGTCGGTCCTCGTTCGTCTTCCACGGCGCGTTGAGGATGCCAGTCAACGATGACTCGTACTTGGTAGGGAAGAAGGCCCAGAAGGAGCCCCTGCCGCCGGGCACGGTGTGCAGGCCGTTGCGCACGGTGTACTCGGGCATGGCCCAGGAGACCTCGAGGACGGGCCGACCATGAAGCTCACCCGCGCTGTCCTTGGCCTCACCGGCGGGAGTGTAGGTGGTGGAGAACACCTTCCACTCTTCCGTCGCCTGCTTGGCGCCGCTCGCCACTTCCTTGAGGGTTCGACGGTTGTCCTTGTGCTCGATTGAGATTTCCCGGCGCACCTGAGGCATCGAGCGCCGGTCGTGCAGGAATAGCTCGCCGACATGAGGTGAGAACAGCTGGAAGTGGGAGGGGAAGGCCTCAGTCTCGCGCCCATTGCGACTCTTGTGGCCGACGATGTCGCGGGAGAGACGCGCAGCAGCGCCCTCTACCAGAGGCAGGCGGACGACGGTGGTGGCCCAACGCAGCAGCTTGTCCAGGTTGTCGTCATCGGCGCGTTCCTGCTCGACATCGAGCGGGCGGGCCATGCGAAGCACAGGGGTGGCCATGTCGAGATCGCCCTGCCACCCGAGGGTCTGCGCGATCTCGGCAGCGGACCACTCCTTGTCGAAGCCGAAGCCGAAGGCGCCGTTCCCGCTGAAGAACTGGGGTGAGTCGCTCACCGAGAGCACGGACTTGACGCCGACGCCGAACCGGCCGATCTGCCCGCCGCGCTTCCGGGACACACCCATTCTCAGGATCGTCTCCGCTCCCTCCGGCGTGACAGGGCTGCCCACGTTGGCGCAGTAGAGGTAGTCATCGGTGAGGACGACATGCAGCTTGCCGCCGGGCGCAGCCGCGATCTCGTCCGCCGCATTCTGGACGAGCTCGTACAACTGGCGTTCCCCGTAGCCGCCTTGGGTGATGCGACGCTCGCCATTGGCATGTTCCTGTACCAGACCTGGATCGACCTGGTAGGTCTTCAGGACGGTGGCGGACTGCTGGATCACGGTCTCGATCACGGGCGGGAGCGAGGAGTCGGCGAACTGCCGGTCGGTCATGAGACACCTGTCTCTAGTGGAGAACGAACCGAGGACGCGCGGGGGGAGTGGGGGGGCGGCGCTCATGCCGGCACCCCACGGGTACGACGTGGAGCTGCTACGTGGAGGGTGCAGCCAAAGGGCTCAGATGTCGGTGGTCGTGACCGTGGTGACGGTGACGGTCGTCGTCACGACCGTCACCTTCCGCCCGTTCGTCCGGATGCGGCGGGTGCGGGTGACCTGGTAGGTGCGAGGGCGACCGGCGCGCCGAGGGGTGGTGGGGCGCCGAGTGGCCCGAGAGGTGCGGCGCACGGAAGGGTCGGAGGGGGTGGCGACCTTCTCCGTGCGTGCGGTGGTGCGCTCGAGGCGGGCAAGGCGCCGCCGCTCCGCAGCCAGGATCTGGGGGTGCATGCCGCGCTGCATCAGGAGCTCGGCCCGGAGCTCCGGGTCCTCAAGCTCGTCGTACTTGCGGATGAACCAGGCCATCCAAGCGTCGTCGTCATCGATCATGTGGGTTCCCCTCCCAATAGGTGCGCCAACGAGTGCTCTTGACCAGTTAGTGCACGTAAAGACCGCTTTGTGATCGAACATGAGGGCAGAGCTCTCCTGCCTCCAGGAGGCGTATCCCTCAACGGCCCTGACCGGGTTGGGAGTTGCCGAGATGAACAGTAGCACGCGCTGATCGGCGAGCCGATCAGAAGAGGGAAGAATAAAAACAACCCTCGCTGGCGCCCGGACCGGCCGTGCGCGTCAAACGACATTTGACGAAGTGCTGATGTCAACTGCGGTGCTACCGTGTGTCCCCGCTCGGCATGAAGAGGGAGTGGGGTCAATGGAGGACAGCGAGGACTTCGGTGTCTGGCTCGGGCGGCAGCTCCGTCGCAAGGGTCTGTCGCAGCAGGGGCTCGGCCAGCAGCTGGGTCTGACGCGTGCAGCTGTGTCGGCGTGGGTGACGGGTAGAGCCCGGCCGCGGCCGGAGGTGATGGTCAAGATCGCCGAGATCCTGGAGACGGATGTGGCGACTCTGATCACCAGGGACGCCGACGCCGGATCGGACCGGCCGACCGCTTGGTACCACCGGCTCGCTCACCACGACGGAGGTCGGGAGTACGGCAACGCAGCGGCCTTCGCGTTCGACGCCAACCTGTCCGTGCTGGCTCGGGAGGTCACGCAGAACGCGCTGGACGAGCGGCTCGACCCACGACGCTCGGTGCGCGTGCGCTTCACCCTGCACGAGCTGACCGGTGAGCACCTGCACTCCTTCCTCACCGCACTGAAGTGGGACGAGCTGGAACCCCACTACACGGCGGCCTCACAGTCCGGGCAGAAGGCGGGCCGGGTCCTGGCCGAGGGCCTTCGGGCGCTGCGCGAGGACGCCTCCCTCCTGCTTCTTCGGATCGATGACTACAACGCGTCAGGCTTGACCGGGCCCGAGTACGGGGACGGCCGGTACGCCGCAGTCGTCCGCCGTCAGCTGGACAGTCACAAGAGCAACGATCGGGCGGGCGGCTCCTACGGGCTGGGCAAAGCAACACTGTGGGCAGCCAGCCGGCTCGGCATGGTGCTGATCAACAGCACCTTGTCCGAGGCGCACGAAGGGCGTACCGCTCGTCGGGTGGTCGGGCGGCTGGACCTTCCCTGGCGTGAGGTCGAGGGTGTCGCATACGCCGGGCCCGCATGGCTCGGCGAGCCGGACACAGAGAAGGCGCACGAGGGGGTCTCCCGATCCTGGTGGGCTGATGAACGCGTGGTCGCGGATCTGTGGCTCGACCGGGACAGTGACGATCCTGGGACCTCGTTCCTCGTCGTCGGTGCCCACGACGCGGCCGGTGGCAGTGACACGTTGGAGGACCTGCACGCTGCTCTCGGGCAGGCGCTCTCCGACAATTTCTGGGCCGCCATGACGTCAGGTCGGTCGACACCGCCCCTGCTCGAGGCATCGGTACGGGCCTTTCGCAATGGTGAAGCGGTGGGCGGAGAACGCCGGGTCGACCCGCTCGACCGGCACCCGGCGCTTGTGCACGCGCTCCGGGCGTACATCGACGGGGAGACGGTCGACGAGCTCACGGAGGCCGGACAGGTCGCTGCCACGGACGTTGCTCTCACCGTCCCACCGCTGCGGACAGCCGGACGCAGAGCTGCGGGCAGCACCCACCGTGCCGTACTTCTGGTCACTCCGGCTGCGGACAGGGACGAACAGCACAGCCGGATCGTGTGCATGCGGGGCAACCGCATGACCGTCACGGCACGCCCTCCACGCAACCTGGGGATCGCGGTGGATCCCTTCCAAGCCGTTCTGCTGGCCGGATTCGCCACGGGCGACGACAGCGCGGCGACCCACGCCGCAGAAGAGTTCCTGCGCGCCGCCGAGCCGCCGGAGCACGACAGGTGGGGGGTGACCGAGGAACTCACTGCCGCCTACCTCAACGCTCCTCGCCGTCTGTCCGAGTTCAACACGGCCATGGACACGGCGCTGAGGAGCGTGATCGGTCGGCGAACCGTCGGCCAGAGCTCGGTCGGCCACGAAATCCTCCGAAAATTGCTACGCCTCGAGCTGCCGGCGACGGCCGGCGGCCGTCGTCGTCATCCGCTCGTGGACCGGGTGGTCGGAAGGGTGGATGCGGCCGGGGCCTGGACCTTGGACGTGACACTGGACGTGCCACAACGAGAGACCGGCTGGCAACTGCTACCGGTGGTCAAGTTCGACGTGCGATCGGGCGGACGACCTTCGCTCGAGTGGGCGGAGCTGTCCCCGAAGGAGAATTGTCAAGTGGTCGAGGGCAGGCTGGTCATCGATCCGGATGTGAGGTCCGCGCGCTTCGGCGGTGTCACTGCCGTGGGCAGCCATCCGGTGGCCGCGGCCATGGCCGGTGTGATCGTGGACATCCAGCAGGTGGGGGAGGCCTCGGCATGAGCGCTGTATACGCCTACCCGACCTTGGTGGGGAAGATCGAGGCCACTGTCCGAGGGGCGAGCATAGACGGGAAGCCTCTGCAGCTTTCGTTGATCTCGCAGCGCGATCAGGTCGTCGCCCTCCATCAGGTCGAGCGGGACAACTGGACCGAAGGAGTACTAGACCTGGAAGTCTCCCTGCCCGTCGAAGAGTTGGCCGACGGCCCGTGGTCCGGGGTCAGCTGTGTCGCGGTACTGACCGAGGGAGCCACGAACACCCGGGTGGTGACTCGCCTGGAACGTCGTCGGGACGACATGCGTTGGCGGGGCGATGTCCGGGTGCGTCGTTCCACCCATGCTGCACGGGCGCTGCTCGATATTTGCGTCGTCGGTAGCCACGGTGGTGTCGACGGGCGCATCCTCGGGAAGACGGACGCCCCGTGGGTGGTGGACCTGCTGGCCCGTACACCTGCCAGGCAACGAGACCTGGAGATCGTGGAAGAGGATTTCCGGGACGGGCAGCAGCAGTGGTTGCGCCCGTTCGCGGACGCGCCCTGGCTGGTCGACACATCGGGGGACCTACCGACCATTCTGCTGAACACTTCCTTCGAGGGCCTCTCCGCGCTGTTGACCGGTGCACGCAGCCCGTTGGAGAAGGCGACCGCAGGACTCGTGGCCGCCCAGGTGGCGGGAGAGGCGTGGGCGACCATGTTCCAGTCCGCTCTGAGCAACCTCGAATTCGACGAGGACGGAACCCCCCACCTTCCCGCCGGTTGGAGGGGTGCGGTACTGCGCTCCATGCTGCCGGAGGTGTTTCCTCGACTCCCGATCCCCGACGCGTTGAGAGAGGCCCACGACCGTCGCGCAGACGGCCGAGGATGGGCGGAGGTCCAGTCACGCGTCGAGATCGCAGCCGGAAGGCGCGGTCAGCTGCCCAGGAACCTCCTGGCGACCATCCGCGTCGTTTCCCGATCCCAGGAAGGTGCGCGCTCATGAACCGGGCACACACGGAGATGCCTGCTCGTCTCGCCCTCCTCGCGGGGGACCGCGCCACGGGCTTCCTCACCCACGGGGTGCGCGCCGGCCAGGAAGCGCTGCCCCATGTGGCGGTCCTCCGTGCGTGCGCGCCGATCCAGGACGACTCGGCCCGGTGGAACGTCGACCCGGTACGCGAGATCGTCGAGGAGGCGATGCACAGATTCGGCCCGGTCAGGACCGAGGCCGACGCCTGGTTGGCGCCCCGGCTGCACGCGACCCTGCGGCTGACGCGGGCGGAAGCGGCGGATGCAGGGCTCTGGAACTTCCTCGCCTTGGCCGTGGCACCCGACTTCGTCCTGTGGCGACACCTACCCCTGGGCCCGGCGGACGACGGCGCTCCCAGGAAGATCAACAGTGCCAGGTTCGTCGGCCCCCACTACAGCCAGGCCTTTGCTCGGCTCTGGTGGTCGGCCGAGATGTTCCGTGACGGGCCCGACTACACGCCCGCGGAGATCGCCTGCGGGAATCAGGACATGATCAATACAGCTCTCCGGCTCGCAGCCGTCGATCACAAACCCACTGCTCTGGCCCTGGTATCGGTTCTCGAGGGACTTACCGGCGAAGGAGCCACGCGTCTCGGGGATCGGGTCAACGCGCTGTGCACGGCGGTCAACGTGGCCGGCAGCACACTCATGTACGAGGTGATCGCGCCGGACGATCCACCCCGTCACGACGCGCGCACCGAGTGGATCGCGGATGCGGAATCGGCGCCCGCCGTGCCGTGGGAGAGGCTCCCCGAAGGGCCGGACGACGGCACCGCCCGGCGCTCCTCTGTCGAGGTGCTGAAGCGGATGTTCGGGCAATTCGCTGCGAAGGCGCCGTTGCGTGACAGGGCTCGCTCCGGGGCTGCACAGGACTGAAGTCCGAGTGTGCTCCGGATTCGGTCCGTCACGGCAGGCCCCGTACAGCTCACGCGTCCTGGGTGAGAACCTCATCCGATGCGGCATCCGAGTGCTTCGGTTCCCACGTCGCCAGCTTGTTGATCAAATCCTCGCTCGGCGCGCCGAGTCGGAGCGCACTGCTCAGGATGTGCAGGGACAGGAGGGGCGGAATGGCGTTGCCGATCTGTTGGGCCACATCGGTGGACCGCCAGGGGTACCGCCTGGGGAACGACTGGAGAAGGCCGGCTTCCTCGAACGTGAGCCGCTCCAACTCCTCGCCGATCTCCTTGGTCCCGGACGTGGTCTCCTTCAGGCGGAAGACGCGGTTGCGCCGTACCTTTCCGGTGATCGTCGCCGCGGGTTGGTCAGAAGTGCGGCGGCCTCGGTTCTTGGGGTCGCCACCTGATCCGTAGTTGGAGACCACCTCGAAGTCGCGTGGGCGCTCACTGAGTACGTCTTGCATGGCAACCCAGGGCTTGACCGGAGTCTTCTCTTTTCGAGGTGTGGAGAACAGCAGGTCCTCCCGGTCGTGCTCCGAGGCGTGCTGCTCGCGGAGGCGAGTGGCTCCCTTGCTGTAGCGCTGGTGGGTGGCGCGGGGAAACTCCACGTGCCGTCCTACGTTCTCCGGGTCCCACTGGGCGATCAGGACGGCACGGCGGCGTGTCTGTGGGACGCCGAAGGCCTCGGCGTGCAGCACGTGGGCATCGGCCGCGTAACCGACCTGCCTCAGGAGCTTGGCGTAGTGCTTCCATACGGGCAGGACGGTGGGCACCTGCTCCAGGACAACTACGTCGTACCGCTTCTTCTCCTGCTCGAGCTCGGCTTCCATGATCCATCGCAGCGGCTGAAGAACGAGACCGGTGCGTTCGTCCGACATCTTGTCGGTCTCGTCCTTGACGCCCTTCCAGGCGGCTTGGAAGGAAATGAGGTCTTTGTGACCGACCAGGCGAGTGGCCAGGCGTTTGACATCCTCAAGGGCTTCGTGGCCCTTCCGGTTACCTGCCACGGAGAATGACTGACACGGTGGTCCGCCAGTCAGGACATTCGCGCTTCGCACCTGCCCATCGCGCGGATTCAGTGCGGCCACATCTTTTTCCGTGGTGGTCAGCAGTCCGGCAGCCTCGCGCGTCGCCCGTGTCGCGTCGTCCCACTCGACTCCGATGCTCTCCAGTCCCATCACCGTGGCCGCGATGTCGAGGCCGCCCGGTCCGGCGAAAAGATCCACGATGCGGAAATCCGCAGGTAGTCGTGGTGAATGGAGTGCATGGGTCATGGGCGAAGTGTAGCCGGCCAATCAAGATCAACTCGCAGTGGAGTTAAGGCTGATGTGTGAGTGGTCAAGCTCCCAGAGCTTTGGCGAGGGCGTTGCCCAGGGCCTCGCCGACCGGCGGCGGTGAAGCGTGTCCGATCTGCCGGTAGCGTGCGGTCTTCCTGCCTGCGAACTGCCACTCACGCGGAAAGCTCTGCAGGAGCGCGGCCTGCGCATCCGTCAGTTTGATCATCTCGGAGGAGCCGTCGAGATCAGGCCCTGGGACCTCGTCGGCGAGCGCGCTCCCGTTGACCCCCATGCGTGCCCAGGCCTTCTTCGTCCCTGTCGGTCCCAGATCCGCACCGCCGCGCTTGTCCGAGCCGCCTACGAGCGTCGGGGCCACGCTGAACGCCTGAGTCGCCCATGCGTCAGCGCCGACCCAGCCGCGTGCCGCCATGGAGCGATGGAGGGCCTTGCCCACCGATACGTGCTCCTCGACCGTCGGCAACGGCGGCCGGAAGTGATCGGAGTACCGCTTCTTCAGGGCGACCAGCACGCCCTGCTTGCGATCCTGCGGGACGCCGAAGTCGGCCGCGTTCAGGACGAACCAGTGCAGCCGATACCCGAGGTGTTCCAGCTCCTTGCGGATGAATGTGCGTAGGGGCTCGAATTCCGGAGCTGCCACGAGTCCTGGCACGTTCTCGAGGAGGAGGGCGCGCGGTTGGATGGAATGGGCGAGGAGAACCGAGGCCTCCAGAAGGCGCTGCTCCTCCTCGGTCTCCGCCCTTGCCGCGGTCGCGCTGGACTTCACCCGGGGTGGCCCTGCCGAGAGTAGATCCACGTCGTAGGTCTTCGGGTAGTCGTCGGGTACGAAGTCCAGAAGATCCATTTCCAGCACGTCCCATGCCGGGCGGTTCAGGCGCAGCGTCTGGCAGGCCACCGTTCTGTTGTCCAACAACAGCACCGGATCGAAGCCCGCCCGCTCCAGGCTCAGAGCCAGACCGCCGGCACCGGCGCACACGTCCACGAACCGGAGTCCGCTCACAGGTCCCCACTCGAATCCCGCTGTCCGCGATCGAGGCGTTCTCGATCGACCGCCTTCGCCACCTGCTCGGCCACTCGAAGCGGAGCTTCGTGCTCCCAGAAACGTAGGACCGTCCACCCTGCGGTGGTCAGGTGCTCCGTGGTCTCGACGTCCCGTGCCATGTTGCGAGCCAGCTTCTGACGCCACCACTCTGCGTTCGACTTCGGTTGCGTGGCGTGTTCGGGGCAGCCGTGCCAGAAGCACCCGTCAAGGAAAACGGCCACCTTGGCCCGTGTGAAAGCGATGTCGATCGTGCGCCGGGGCATATGCGGCACACGCTCGTTGAGGCGATAGCGGTAACCGGAGGCGTGCAGCAGCTTCCGGACCGCCACCTCGGGTGCGGTGTCGCGGCGCGCCTGGCGGCTCATGCGGGCGGAGACGCCAGGGGAGGACGGTTTGGCAGTGCTCATCACTGCCCAGTTTCCTACGTTCAGCCGTCTTCGCGATCAATGACGGCGAAATTCCTCCTGCTCGAATCGATCGTACGGAAGCGGACCAGGCTCCTCCGCCCGCTGCTGGGAGACAACGGCCTGATATCCGGCCAGTACCCCACCCCGCCTCGCGTCGCGTCAGGCCGACTGTCCGAAACCGCCCCCGATTTCATACGCCGGCCGTCGGTGGAGGGTCGCGGAGATCGTGGGAGCGGGTGGGGGCCAGGCGCCCCTTGGGCTGCGGGTGGCGTGCCGTCGGCGGCCCGGGACGATCGGGTGAGTGCGGCCGACAAACGGGAGCTGGTTCGGCACTTCGGGCCTCATGGCGGGTCGCCCGGGCATCGTGGCGCTGTCGCCCCCGCCACCAGCACCTCCACCCCGTCCAGCACCCGCCCCAGCCCGAACTCGAAGAGGGTGCCGAGCTTCAGGTCGAAGCTGCCGTCGTCGAAGAGCGTGGACAGCACCGGGTAGGCGGCGGTCGTCTGGATCGCGTCCATGCGGGGTTCCACCGCCGTCATCCACTCGTCCGCCGTCATGCCGCTGTCCTGCCGTGCCTGGGACTCCAGTTCCACCGCCATCGCGATGCCCTGGGCGTAGCCCAGCACCGTGAGGTGGATGTGCAGCATCTGTTCCGGGGTGAGGTCGAGGCCGGTCAGGGCGGCCAGGACGCGTTCCGTGTAGCGCATCGCGTTCGGGGAGGCCGTCGGGCGGGTGAGGCCGGCCAGGGCGCGGGCCAGCCAGGGGTGTTGTTCGTACTGCTTCCACAGCCAGCGCGCCTCCTGCTCCAGCAGCGGGCGCCAGCCCGTGGGCCGGGGGCCGGGCGGGCCGCTGTCGAAGACCGCTTCCGACATCAGCCGGACGAGCTCGCCCTTGCTCGGGACATGGCGGTACAGCGCCATGGTCGAGGTGTCGAACTCCGTCGCGATGCGCCGCATCGAGAGTGCGGCCAGGCCCTCCGCGTCCACGAGCGCGATCGCCGTACGGATGACGCGTTCGCGGCTGAGCTGCGGCTGCCGGGCCTGAGGCGTGGCGCGTTCCCGGCCGCTCTCCGCGACCACCGTGCCGACGCCGGGCACCGGCCGCACCAGCCCTTCCTGGTTCAGCGCGCCGAGGGCCTTCGTCGCCGTGGCCATCGCGACGCCCCACTCCTGCGTGATCCGGCGGGTGGAGGGAACCGGGTCGCCCGGGGCGAGTTCGCCCGAGGCGATGCGGCGGCGGATCTCCCCGGCGATACGGAGGTAGGGCGGTTCCGTGGTCATGAGGTGAGCGTACTAGTGCACCTGAGGTGACGGATCCCGGTTCAGCTGGGGAGCTTGGCAGGTGCACTAGGCAGCTGTTTGCGGTGTACGGGGAGGGGCGGTTCCGTACTGCGTATGGAGAACACACCCGGTCCCCGCGCGGGCCGTAAGGAATGGACCGCCCTCGGCGTCCTGATGCTGCCGCTGCTGCTCGTCTCGATGGACGTATCCGTCCTCTACTTCGCGATCCCGTACATCAGCCAGGACCTGGAGCCCAGCGCCACCCAGCAGTTGTGGATCCTGGACATGTACGGCTTCGTCCTCGCGGGCCTGCTCATCGCCATGGGCGCCCTCGGCGACCGCATCGGCCGGCGCGCCCTGGTCCTCGCGGGGGCCGCCGTCTTCGGGGCAGCTTCGGTGGCGGCCGCGTACGCGCACTCGGCCGAAGTGCTCATCGGCGTACGCGCGTTGCTGGGGCTCGGCGGTGCCGCCCTGATGCCCTCGACCCTCGCCCTGATCCGCAACCTCTTCCACGACGCCAAGCAGCGCGGGAAGGCGGTGACCATCTGGACCGGCGTCATGACCACCGGCATCTCGCTGGGGCCCGTCGTCAGCGGGCTGCTGCTCGAACACTTCTGGTGGGGCTCGGTCTTCCTCATCAATCTGCCCGCCATGGTGCTGCTGCTCGTGCTGGTGCCCTTCCTGGTGCCGGAGACCGTGACCACCGCGCGCGGCCGGTTCGACCTGCTCAGCGCCGTGCTCTCGCTCGGCGCCCTCCTCGCGGTCATCTACGGCATCAAGGAGTGGGCCCGGCACGGGTACGAGCCCCTGCCCGCGCTCTGCGTCGCCGCCGGTCTGCTGCTCGGCGCCGTCTTCGTACGCCGGCAGAGGCGCCTCGCCCACCCGATGATCGACCTGGGACTCCTGGGACGGCGTGCCTTCGGCGGTCCGGTGCTCGCCAATCTGCTCGCGATGTTCGCCACCGTGGGCATGGCCGTCTTCTTCACGCAGTACCTCCAGTCCGTGCTCGGCCAGGGCCCCCTCACCGCCGCGCTCTGGAGCCTGGTGCCGGCCGCGGGCGTGGCCCTGATGGCGCCGACCGGTGCCGCGCTCGCCCAGCGGACCGACCGTGCGTACGTGGTGGGCGGCGGTTTCGCCGTCGCCGCCTGCGGATTCCTCTGGCTCTCGCAGCTGCGCACCGACTCGCCCCTGTGGGTCGCCCTCACCGGCGGGGCCGTCTACGCGGGCGGGCTGGTCGCCGCCATGACCCTCGCCAACGAACTCGCCCTGGGCGCCGCCCCGCCCGAGCGCGCCGGATCCGCGGCGGCCGTCCTCGAATCGGGCCAGGAACTGGGGGGCGCCCTGGGCATGGCGATCCTCGGCTCCATCGGCGCCGCGGTCTACAGCCGGGACATGGCCGACGCCCTGCCCGCCGGGACGCCGCACGCCGACGCCGTACGCGAGACCCTGGGCGGCGCCGCGGCGGTCGCCGATGAACTGCCCGCCGCGACGGCGGACACCGTGCTGTCGGCCGCGCGTGACGCCTTCACCCATGGGCTGGGCATCGCCGCGGTCGGCGCGGCCGTGGTGATGGCCGGAGCGGGGGCGCTGTCGGTCGGTCTCCTGCGCGGGGTGGGCGGGACGCCGCCGCCCGCACCGGCACACGGCCCCGCCGACGGGGTCGCCGCCCGCTCCGGTAGCGGGCTGTGAGCCTGGGACCGATGCTGGTTGCGTACGTGTCCACGTGTACGGGGGCCCGGTTACGGGTCCCGTGAGGGGGGCGAAGGAGCTGGGCTCATGGCTGATGCGCCCCTGATGGTCGTGGACGGCGCCGGAGCGGTCACCGGGTGGAGCCGGGCCGCCGAGCAGCGCTTCGGCCAGGCGGCCACCGATGTGCTGGGCCTGCGCGTGACGGACGTACTCGCGGGCGACTCCCTGCGTGCTGACGGGGACGACGACGCGCGTGCGGGGCTGCGGCTGGAGCCGCTCGCGGGGGACGGCTGGGCCGTCTGGGAGGCCGACGGAGGCTCCAGGCGTGGGTATGCCGTGGGGAAGGCGCTGCTGGACGTGATGTTCACGCAGGAACGCGTACGCATCCATGTGCTCGACCCGGAACTCCGCCTCCTGAGGATCAGCGACCCCTCCCTGGACCCCGACACGGACGAGACCGCGCGGCTGCGCGGGCGGCCGTTCCGCGAGGTGTGCGCCTTCCACGAACCGGAGCGGGTGGAGGCGTACGTACGGGAGGTCCTGCGCACCGGGGTCCCCGGCGTCGAGTGCTCCTTCCGGGCGGCCCGCGGCGACGTGGCCGGCGGACGGCGCACCCTCTCCCTGTCGGCGTTCCGGCTCCAGGAGGGGCACGGGGTGCGGCAGAGCGGTCACGGCACCGTCCTGGGGGTCGTCGTCTCCGTGGTCGACGTCACCGAACGGGTGCGGCGCCGGGTCCGGGAGGCGGCGCTCGCCGCGGTCCGCGACAGCGTGGGCCGGACGATGGACATCGAGGCCACCTGCCGGGACGTCGTCGAGGCGGTGGTCCCTGACTACGCGGACGTCGGCGTCGTCGAGATCGTCGACGCGGTCCTGCGCGGTGAGACCCCGCAGCCCGGGCCGCTCGGCCGCGACGTACCGCTGCGCCGTGCCGCGTACGGCGGTGGCGGCGACCCCGCGCACCCGGTCGGCGACGTGCGGGCCGTGCCGCCCGGGACACCGTTCCAGCGGGGCCTGTCCGACCTGCGGGCCCGCGTCGTCCCGGTCGAGGACGCGCCCTGGGCCGACGCCGACCCCGCGCGGGCCCACTCCATCAAGGAGGAGCGCGCCCACACACTCCTGCTGGTACCGCTGACGCTGCGCGGCGCCGTCCTCGGGCTGGTGAGCCTCTACCGCTGCGGTGACTCCGAACCGTTCACCGAGGCGGACATCCCCGTGGCGATGGCGATGGCCTCCCGCACCGCTCTCGGCATCGACAACGCCAGCCGCTACGTGCACGAATACACCATCGCCAGCGCCCTCCAGCGCCGGCTGCTGCCCCAGATGCCGTCGCCCCAGCCCGCCGTCGAGACGGACCATCTGCTCATCCCGGGCGGCGGCGCGGGCAACTGGTTCGACACGATCGCGCTGCCCGGGGCCCGTACCGCCCTCGTCGTCGGGGAGGTCGCCTCGGGAGGCATCCAGGCCGCCACGACCATGGGACAGCTGCGCACCGTGGTCCACGCCCTCGCCGCGCTCGACCTGGAACCGGACGAGCTGCTCGCCCGGCTGTACGACACCGTGGCGCGACTGGCGGAGGAGCGCTCCCAGTTGCCGGAGAGCGACCCGCTGCACCGGGAGCCGCTGCTGGCGACCTGCGCGTACGTCGTGTACGACCCGTTCACCGCGACGTGCACCATGGCCTCCGCCGGGCACCCGGCTCCCCTGCTCGTCGCACCCGACGGCACATCCACCACGGTCAGCGTGATCCAGGGACCGCCGCTCGGCTCCGGGGACCGAGGCCCCGTCGCGGCGGCCTCCTTCCCGGTCCAGGAGGACAGCCTGCTCGCGCTCCACAGCAGCGCACTGCGGAGCCACGCCGCACTCCCGGAGGGCGCGCTGCACCAGGCGCTCGCCCATCCGGACCGGCCGTTGCGGGAGCTGTGCGACGCGGTGGCCTACACCCTGCCCGACTCCGTCGACCTCCGGGGAGCGACCCTGCTGCTGGCCCGGACCCGCGCGATGCCCGAGAACCGTTACGCCGCCTGGGAGTTGCCGTACGACAGGACGGCGCCGTCCACCGCGCGCCGTCTCACGTCCAGCACGCTGGCCGGCTGGCACGTCGACGGCGACACCGGTGACGCGACCGAGCTGATCGTCAGCGAACTGGTGACCAACGCCGTGCGCTACGGCAGCCCGCCGGT
Source organism: Streptomyces sp. NPDC102451 (assembly GCF_044765485.1). Lineage (NCBI taxonomy): Bacteria > Bacillati > Actinomycetota > Actinomycetes > Kitasatosporales > Streptomycetaceae > Streptomyces > Streptomyces sp. NPDC102451. The sequence goes on from NZ_JBIWKD010000005.1 coordinate 242,092, forward strand.
GGAGCTGCGCCTCATCCTCGACCGGGGGCTGACCTGCGAGATCCGCGACGGCAGCACCACCGCCCCGTACATGAAGTACGCCGGGGCGGTCGACGAGGGCGGGCGCGGCCTCTTCATCATGTCCCAGCTCGCCTCGCTGTGGGGCACCCGGTACGCGCCCGACGGCAAGACCGTGTGGTCGGAGCAGGAGATCCCCGAGGAATGAGGGCCCGGCCGTACGGACGCGCCCCTCGTGCTGCCCGCCGGCTCTACGAGGCCCCGGTCTCCAGCAGGGTGACGACACCGGAGAAGACGCACATGTCGTTCTGCACCAGGGAGACGATCACGCGTGCCGGGCCCCGGCCGGGCGACTCCAGGAGGCTGGCGTGGATCCAGCACGGTCCGTCGAACTCGCAGTAACGGGCGAAGACCACGTCCATGCCGACGGCCGTCATGGGCCGTGGATGCGTCACGGCCTGGGCTGCCTGGCGTGCGGCCTCCAGGACCAGCATGCCCGGTGCGTGGTCGACAGGATGGTCGAACAGGACGGGATGCTCGAGGTCGATCCGCAACTGGCCGCGGCCCGGTATGTCGGAGGCCGAGAGGACCACGTCGGCGGCGCGGTCACGCCCGACCCGCAGGGGCGCCATCGGAGCCGGCGGAGGGAGCGCGCGGCCGATGGACCGGGCGATGTCGGCGTAGGGCCCGCGCACCCGCTCGTAGAGTGCCGGTGCGTAGTTGGCGAAGCGGGTCCGGGCGACCCCGACCTGTACGCCGTCCTGCACGATCTCGACCTGCATGTTCATCGAGGCGAGCCGCCCGGAACGGCGAACGATGTCCCGGCAGGCGACGCGGAGTTCGACAGCCGTGCCGGACTCGCCCACGGTCAGCGCCGCAGGGGTGAGGGAGTAGCTCAGACTGCTCCACACCTGGCGATGGCCGAACGGCACGCCGTAGGCGGCGTGGCTGAGCAGAGGCACCATCTGCCGGACCGTCTCCGTGAAGAGGAGAGGATCGTGCAGTCCGTGGCGGGAGCTGTAGAAGCCGTGTGCCTGCGGCCAGCGGGCCAGGACGCGGTACGTATCGTCCCCCGTGGCCTGCCATTCCCTGAGCAGGACCTCGGATGCGTCTACTTTGTGGACATATCTGGCGGTTACCGGAACGCCGGCCGTGACGTCCGGTGCGAACTGGGTGGTACTGGACACGCGAATCCCCCTGATGTTGATCAGCTCTGACCTCGCGGACAAGTCAGGCTTATAAAAATAAAGGTCGTTCGGTTACGTAACTTCACTGGAAAGTAAAGAGATCCCCAATAGGATGCCAAGGGGCGGCTGTTGGTGCTCTCGTCGGGCCGCCGGGCTGCCAGGTCAGGACGGCATGCTCGGGCAAAGGCCCCATAGCACTATAATGTAATGACTGTTCTGTTTTTGGAGGCGGCGTGAGGCAACTGAAGCAGCAACGGGCTGTGGAGACCCGGCAGGCGATCCTGCACGCCGCGGCGGTGGTCTTCGACGAGTCGGGTTACGCCGGGGCGAGCATCAACCGCATACTCGAACGCTCGGGCGTGACCGCGGGCGCCCTCTACTTCCACTTCGAGTCCAAGGAAGCCCTCGCCCGCGCCGTCATGCAGGCGCAGTCCGACACCATAGTCCCGCTGTTGACCGCCGAAGGGCTCCAGCGACTGGTGGACCTCACCATGATCTGGTCCCACCAGCTGCAGACGAACACGCTGCTCCGGGCCGGTGTGCGACTGACGACGGAGCGGAGCGCGTTCGGCATGGAGGACGCCGCGACCCCCTACCAGGACTGGGCCGCGATCATGGAGAGCTGCCTCGTGCGAGCCGAGGAGCGGGGTGAGCTGCAGGCCGGGGTGGCCCCGAAGGAGCTGGCCGAGTTCGTCGTCGAGGCCTGCACCGGCATGCAGCTCTTCGCCTCCGCAGTCAGTGGGCGGGCGGACCTGCCTCAACGGGCCGTGCGCATGTGGGAGTTGCTGATCCCCGGTGTCGCTGTTCCCTCCCTCGCGGTCCGGATCAAGATCGATCCGGACCGCTGGAAAGCGGCGGCCTATGGCACCCTTCCCGAAGCAACTTCGCCTGTCTGGCCGGGTGTCGCACGTCGGCGGCCCGGTGATCCGCGCGATCAGTGACTGCCGCCGAAGTCTGCCCGGGGCAACGACGCACGGGCAGCTCCCCGCGCACCGCCGTGTGCGCGGGGCAGCTCGGGAGCCCGAGGACAGGAAGCACCGTATGCGGGAGGGGAAACATGGGACGGGAACTCGAGAAGCTACGCCTGGTCGCGCTCAATATCGACGGGGTACTGCTCAACGACACCTTCAGTCCGGTCATTCACCATTTCATCGTCAGCCGGGGCGGGGAGTACACCGCCGCGACGGAGCGCGCCATCTTCTCGCAGCCCCAGCACATCGCCGGGCAGCGCATGGCGGAGGCCGTGGGCGGCACGATGTCGGGCGAGGAGGCTCTGGCCGCCTACTTCGAGGAACGTGACGGCTACCTCGCGCGCCACCCCGTCGTGATGGCGGACGGTGCGGTGGAACTGCTGCGGCGCCTGCGTGGACTGGGGCTGCGCACCGTCTGCTACGGCGGGCTGCCGAAGACCCACTTCGACACGTTCCTCGGTGCTCACGCCGAGCTGTTCGACGGGCCCGGGTACGTGTGCACGAACGGCTTCCGGCCCGGAGTCCACGAAATCACCACGGATGTCTTCGGCCTGACCCACGACCAGGTGCTGTTCGTGGACGACGTGGCCCGCGTGGCCGAGGCCGCGAGGACCCATGGCGTCGCGTTCGTCGGGCTTCCGAGCCCCTTCGAGCACGGCTTCCAGCGCGAGTTGATGCGGGAAGCCGGAACACGCCACATCGTGAGCCGCCTCGACGAGATCGACGAGGGCCTCCTGCGCGTCGTCGACACCGAGGTCGCGGCCGGCAGGACGTGGGGGGAATGACCATGCTGGACGGACGGGTCGCGATGATCACCGGGGCCTCCAGCGGAATCGGGGCGGCCGCGGCCAGGCTCTTCGCCGCCGAGGGAGCCGCGGTCGTCCTCATGGCGCGGCGGGCGGAACCCCTCGACGCACTGGTCGAGGAGATACGCGGGCTCGGAGGCCGCGCCCTGGCTGTACCCGGCGATGTCGCAAAGGGCGAGGACGTGGCCCGAACGGTCGACCGGGCGGTGGACACCTTCGGCTACCTCGACGCGGCTTTCAACAACGCCGGTTACGCCACGGCCGGTCAGCCGATCCACGAGATCAGCGACGAGACCTACGAGTTGACCATGGACGTCAATGTGCGGGGTGTGTGGAACTGCCTCCGCCACCAGGCCCCCGCGATGCTCGCGTCCGGGCGGGGCGGGGCCGTGGTCAACACGTCGAGCGTCGCCGGCACCGCGGCAACGGGTGCCTCCGCGGCCTATGTGGCCGCCAAGCATGCGGTCATCGGCCTGACCAAGGCCGCCGCCGCGGACTACGGCGCACAGGGGATCCGCGTCAACGCACTGGTGGTGGGCAGTACGCGCACCGAGATGATGGAACAAGTCCTGCACCAGGCACCGGAGCTGGAGGACGTCTTCGCGGCGGCCTCCATCCAGAAGCGCATGGCCGACCCCGTGGAGGTGGCCCGGGCGGCCGCCTGGCTGTGCAGCGACCGGGCCTCGTTCATCACCGGAGCGGCAGTGCCGGCCGACGGTGGTGCGACCGCCACCCACTGATCAGTTTCGGCCGTGCGGTGAAGGGGGCGTCCTGCGGGGCGCCCCCTTTCGGCTCTCCCTGTGGTAAAAAAAAGCGAACGATCACTTTAAAATTCTGTGACGCCCGGATTGCGCGGTCGCCAGGAGGGAGCACGGCAGTGCAGATCCGGGCCGCGCGTACCCGTGGGGCCCTCATCCGGGGCGCTGCCGTGTGCATGGACGCCCAGGGCTTCAAGGGCGCCACCCTCACCGCCATCGCGGAGTCGTGCGACGTCTCCATCGGCGCCCTGACCTTCCACTTCCACGACAAGACCAGACTGGCGGCAGCGGTGGCCGACGCCGGCGCCTCGATCGCCCGTGAGGCCGTGGAAGCCGCGTCCGTGCAGCACGAATCGCCTCTGCGCGCGATGGAGGAGCTGCTTTCCGTGCTCACCCGGCTGCTGGCGCAGGATGTCGTCGTCCGGGCGGCCGCCCTGCTGACGCGCGAACGGGCGGACATCGCCGCCGACTGGCGCGACGCCTGGGTGCCCAGGCTCGCCGAGCTGGCCGAGCAGGCGGACGAACGCGGTGAACTCGGCCCGGGGGTCGAGCCGTGTCTGGTGACGGACCTGGTGGACTGCCTCGTGACGGCGGCTGAGGTGCGCATGCGTCGTGCGGGGCACTGCCGCGGCGCGGGCGGGGAGCTCGCGCGCGTGTGGCTGCTGATCCGCCGGGGCATCGCGAGCGACAAGGCGTAGGCGCGCGCGGCAGGCGGGTTCCACGCGGGCTTCATGCGTGCGTCAGTCGCGCTTCAGTCGCGCTTCAGGGGTGCGGGATCGGAGTGGTATAAAAAAACAAAACGAGTACTCTGTATTTTTCGCGGATGCCCCGGCCCGACCATGGCTGGGGCAGGCACGAGACGGGGGAGCTGTATGAGCACCGTGGTCCACCCGAGGTCCGTACTTTCACAGCACGGCATCAGGCGTGACTCCAGACGTGTCCCGGAGGCGCAGCGCAGGGGGGAGGAGCTGCGAAGGAACCGGGAGGAGCTCCTGGAGAGGCTCTTCTCCTCCCTCACCAGGCGGGACCAGCGGGTGCGCGGTGAGCACTACCTGCGGGGTCTGATGCTCGCCGAGGGCCGCAAGTCGGTCCGTAACATCGCCCTCTCGCTCGGCCTTCCGGACGAGGAGCAGCGTCTGCATCACTTCATCTGCGGATCGACCTGGGACTGGGCGCCCATGCGTGCCGCCCATGCCGGGTTCCTCGACCGGCTGCGCCCGCCCGAGGCATGGGTGCTGCACCCCGTGACCATTCCCAAGGACGGCGAACACACAGTGGGGGTCGACCGGTTCCTCGATCCACGGACGGGCCGGATCGTGCGGGGCCAGCGGGCCTTCGGAGCGTGGTACGCCTCCACAGCCCTGAGCGCGCCCGTCAACTGGAAGCTGTTCATGCCGCGGCACTGGATGGAGGACGAGGCGGTGCGGAAGCGCGCGGAGATCCCTCCCGCCCTCGCCTACGGATCCGTCGAGCAGTGTGCCGCCGACGCCGTACTGGAGGCGGCGCGCGACTGGGGGACCCCGCGGCGGCCCGTACTCATGGATCTGCGGGGAGAGGTGAACCGGCAGTCCGTCCGGCGTTTCGTCACCGCGGGCCTGCCCGTGCTCGCCAGGACCACCGCGGCCGGCCGGTTCGTCGTGGACGACCCCGCGCTGCTTCCCCGCTCCGGCGGACTGACCATGTCCGCGGCGAGCGCCCTGGACCTGGGCAAGTCGGCCCGGCGCAGGGTCGACTGGGCGGACCCGGGGGGCTCGGGCGGGGTGCGGACCTCATGGGTGGCCACCATTCGCGTACGGCTGCCCGAGGAGGAACGCGTCGGACAGGACCGGCCCCTCGTGCTCTTCGGCGAGTGGCGCCCCCGGCAGGACACACCCGCCCAGGTATGGGTGACCGACCTGGCCGGCACGGCGCCGGAAGACCTGCTGAAGCTGACCAAGCTGACCCGCAAGGTGGCCCTGGATCTGCGGATCGGCGCCGACCGGACGGGTACCCGGGACTTCGTGGGCCGGTCGTTCTGCGGGTGGCACCGGCACATGACTCTCGCGTCCGCCGCGCACACCATGCGCGTACTGGCGCTCCACGGCGGGCGTTGAGAGCCGCGCCCTCAGGAACCCGTGGAGCCGCGCCCTCAGGAATTCGTGGAGCCCGCGCCCTCAGGAACCCGTCACCGCGACGCACTCGCCCAGCGGGATCTCCGGGGGCTCGGGGGCGCACGGCAGGACGGTCCAGCCGTGCCGGCGCGCGTAACGGTCGAGCCGGGGATCGCCCGCGACAGCGACCGGCGTCCCCACCGCTTCCAGGAGCGGCAGGTCGGACAGATGGTCCCCGTAGGCGTAGCAGCTGGAGAGGCCCGACCCGTGGAGCGCGGCCGCCAGCATCGCCGCACCGGTCTTCGCCTCGCCTATCACCGGCGGCCCCAGGAGCTCTCCGGTGTAACGGCCGTGGACGATCTCGGGCTCGGTGGCCCGGAGATCGGTCACGCCGAGGTGGTCGGCGAGCGGCCGGAGCACCGCGGGGAAGGATCCGGAGACGATGACGACGGTCTCGCCCCGGGACGCGTGGCGGTCGAGTGCCTCGATCGCGCTCGGGTTGAGGAAGCCGCCACGGGCCGTCTCCGCCTCGAACCAGGCTCGGGCCAAGCAGGTCACGGTCGTCGCGTCGGCATCACGGAAGTTGGTGAAGTAGGCGCGATTGACCACCTCGCGGGGGACGTCCACGGCCGCCATGGCCTTCAGCCGCTGGCGCCGGTGCTCGTACACATGGGGGCCGTGTCCTTGCGCCGCGAGGTAGTAGCGCAGGAAACGGAAGAGCGTGGTGCCCGTGGTGAGGGTTCCGTCCACGTCGAAGAAGGCAAGGCGTTGCGGACTCATCGTCTCTCCTGTGAGGGCCTTGCGCCTCTGCCCGGCACCCGCGAACCGCGGCGTCGGGCAGAGGCACCGGGATCCGGTCAGCCCTGGACGCCCTTGGACTTCAGGAGCGCGACCGTGGCGGCTATGTTCCCGGCTTCCTGGAGCTCGCTGTCGGCCACGTCGATGTCGAAACGGCGTGAGAGGTCCACGGCGATCTCGACCAGGACCAGGGAGTCGAACTCGAGGCTCTCGAAGTCGGTGTCCGGGCCGGTGGTGTCCGGGACGTCGTAGTCGGAGCGCAGGATGTCCAGCAGGACGTCGGACAGAGGCAGGATGGAGGTGGTCATGAACATAAGCCTTTCTCGGACATTCTCGAACACAGGACTTCTTACGGACGGGCGGTCAGACGGCCGTGATGTCCGGCCAGGTGAGTGCGACAGCACCCCAGGTGAGGCCTCCGCCGAAAGCGGTGAGGAGGACACGGGCACCGGACACCAGCGAGCCGTTGGAAGCGGCGTCGGCGAGCGCGAGGGGTATCGAGGCCGCCGAGGTGTTGCCGACCCGGTCGAGATTGATGACCGCGCGCTCCGGAGGGATGCCGAGCCCTCGGGCCACGGCATTGAGGATCCGCACGTTGGCCTGGTGGCCCACGAGCCAGTCGACCTGGTCGGCCTCCCAGCCGAGCTGGTCGAGCACGGTCTGCGAGGACTCGGTCATGCGGTTGACGGCCTGGGTGAACACCTGCTTGCCGTGCATGGTGAAGTAGCGGTCGTCGTCGACGGCGGTCCCCGGGGTGGCCCGCTGGCGTGAGCCACCGGCCGGGATCGTGATCAGGTCGCGGCCGGCGCCGTCGGAGCCGAGATCCATACCGAGCAGCAGACCGTCCTCGTCGTCACCCGGAGCCGCGGAGAGCACGACCGCGCCGGCGCCGTCACCGAAGATGACATTGGTGGTGCGGTCGGCGGGGTCGAGGATGGTGGAGTACGTCTCCGCCCCGATGACCAGGGCCCGGCGGGCCAGTCCGGCGGTGATGTGCGCCGACGCGGCCGCGAGGGCGTAGAGGAACCCGGAACACACCGCCGCGATGTCGTACGCCGGTACGGGGCCCAGACCGAGGCGGGAAGCCACGTCCGGGGCGGTGGCCGGGCACGGATGGTCCGGGGTGGTGGTGGCCAGCACGACGAGATCCACGGCGTCGGGGCCGGCGGCGAGCCCGGCCGACTTCAGGGCCCGGTGACCGGCTTCGACGGCCAGATCACCGGTGGCGACACCGGGGCCGGCCCAGTGCCGGCTACGGATACCGGTCCGGCTGGTGATCCACTCGTCGGTGGTGTCGAGGCGTTCGCAGAGAGCCTCGTTGGTGATGCGCTGCGGGGGCAGATAGCTGCCCAGGCCGACCAGCGCGACGGCTTGCTTGTGCACGTTGACCGCTTCCTGGTGGGGTGGCGTCGGGGCTCAGGGCAGCAGGTGGGTGACGTTGCAGGTCAGCTGGGTGCCGCCGAGAACAGCGGTGATCCGCGCCGCACGCCAGGTGCCCTCGGCGGTGGGCAGTTCGGCGACGCGTCCGAGCGACACCCGGAAGCGGTCGGTGGGCTCCGCCTCGGTGTGGGGCGCGAACACGGTGCTGCGCATCCACAGCGTGTTGGACTCCGCACGCGTCAGGCGGTCGAGCTCGTAGAGCAGGACCTGTCCGAGCTGAAGGGCGGAGACGAACAGGTCGATCGCGGTGGGACGCGGGTCCTGCGCCGGGTCCTGGCCGGGGGCGTCGACGAGGGTGAGCCGGGCGTGCGCGGTGCCGTCGGAGACGTTGGCCACCACGTCGTCCAGGTGCTGGCTGCGAAACCGGTGGGAGACGCCGAACGCGGCGGAGTTCCAGGAGCCGTCGAGGTCCTCGGCCGTGGCGTACACGCCGGGTGCGCGGCCGGGCTCGTCCGCTGCGGGGTGCTCGGCCTCCACCTGCAGACGCATCGAGCCGATCGTGCAGTCCATGGTGGTGACGGAGTGGCCGGCGGTGTCCGGCGAAGCGGTGGTCGAGCGGTGCACGGCCGATACGCCGATGTGTTCGAGGCCCTCCTCGTCGGGAGCAGGACCGGCCTTGATGCGCAGGCCGAGGACACGGAACGGCGCATCGGCGTCCAGGTGCTGTGTGTGGGCGGCGTACAGACCGGTGAGCTGCGCGGCGAGGAGCATCCCGTCCAGCGTCGACAGATGCGGCCGCTGGAGGGTTTCCCCCTTGCGTGACCAGGTGTCCGGCAGATGGATACCGGCCGTGGCGCGGACCTCGCCCGGTGCGGTCCGCGTGCCGGGTGTGACGGTGATGCCGGTCAGTGAGTACGTGACCCGCTTGAAGCCCTCCCCGAAGAACCGCGAGTGGCGGTCCCCCAGGACGTCATCGACGCTTGCGAGCCGGAGTTCCTGTTCAAGGCCGTTGGCCTGCATTTCGTAATCCTCCCCCTATGGATTGATGACTGCCGCCCGCCCCGGCCGGATGGGCCGGGGCGGGCAGCCGGGGCGTGCGGTCGCTCGTGGCGAACGCACATGCCCCTGCGACCGTTGATCTCAGTGGTCGCCGAGCTGTGCCTGGGCGGCGAAGACCCCGTGGTGGAAGTACAGCCGCGCCTCGGCGATGAGGCCCTCGTCGTTGAGGCGGAAGACCGAGATGCCCGACCAGTTGACGGGCTTCCCGTCGGTGGTCACCACGGCGCCGCGCCAGGAGACAGCGGTCTCGCCACCGGTGGTGTAGGCCTCGATCGGGGTGATCCCGATGAACGGGTCGAACAGGGGGATCACCTTGCGCAGCTTGGCGAAGATCGCGTCACGGCCGCGGATCGGCTCGCTGCCGACCGGGTCGTGGAAGAGCGCGTCCTCGGCGAACCCCGCGCCCCAGAGCTCGGCGTCGGCGGCCAGCGAACCGGCATAGAACTGGTGGACGGCCTTGGGCATTGCCGGGAATGACATGAACTTCTCCTCGATGGTTGCGGAACGTCGGTGGAGCGGTGCGGTACGAGCGGTGTCAGGGGGTGAAGGCCACGTGGATCGCGTAGCTGTCCTCGAACATGTGGTAGCGGACGATCAGGCCGTCGGTGACGGTGAAGTGCAGCGCGTACCGGTTGGCGAACCGCTTCTTCGTGGCGGTCACCTCGAAGACACAGTTGGCGATGACCACCGCGTCCTGCCCCTCCGTGACACGGGTGGTGATCTCGAACGACTCGGGGCCGTCGAGCAGTTGCGGGAAGAGCCCGAAGAACTCGGCGATCTCACCCTTGTCGGACCGGGATCCGGCCCAGGGAACGTTCGGCGCCCCGCTGACGTGGAAGTCGACGGTGTCGGCGAACTGGGCGAGCAGGGACTCGGAGTCCCCCGCCCCGAAGGCGGCGAAGAACGCGTCGACGGCCTCGCCGGTGGTGCGGGTGGCGGTGGTGGTCACAGTGGGTCCAACTCTCTTTTCCTCAGAGGCGTGTTCGTAGGGTCAGACGGTGACGCCGAGGGCCTCCCGGCCCGCGTTCACGACGGCCGCGTGCTGCGCGACGCGTTGGCCGAGGTGCTCGGCAGTGGCGAGGTCGGCCTTGGAGACGGCGCCCGGGGGAAGGTCGGCGGGGGTACTTGCCGCGGCGCCGTTGAAGTAGCCGAGGCGGTTGAGGTCGTTCTCGGACTCGGTGCTGGTGTGCCAGCCGGGGTGCAGGCCGAGGTTGATCCAGTTCATCTGGTGCTGGGCGCCGAGGGTGGCGAAGTAGGCGAGGGTGGAGTGCTTGTCACCCGCCTTGCAGGCGGCGTTGGTGAAGCCGGCGCCGAGCTTGTTCCTCCAGGCGGCCGTTGCCCAGCGCCTGCTGGTGGATTCGGCGAAGACGTGGAACTTGCCGGCCGCGGAGCCCATGTAGGTGGGCGAGCCGAAGATGATGGCGTCGGCGTCGTCGAGTGTCTGCCACTGCTCGTCGGTGATGGTGTCGACGCGGATCAGCGTCACCTCCGCGCCGGCGTCGCTCGCCCCGTTCCTGACGGCGTCGGCGATGAGGTCCGTGTGGCCGAAGCCGGAGTAGTAGGCGATCGCTATGCGGGGCTTCGTGGACATGAAGGATCCCTCCAGGGGTGGAATGCGGGTGTGTACAAGGAATGTGTGTGTACGAGGGCGGAGCGCTTCCGGGAGCTGCTCCACCAGGTCTTACGGAGGGCCCTCAGGCCCCCAGCACCTTCGCGACACGGCGGTCCGGGCGTACGAGGAGTCCGTCGGCGCCTTCCGGCAGCGTGACCCGGCCGTTCATGGCCCGTCGGGAGAGCCGGCGCACTGCGCGCACGGGGGGAAGGGAAGGCCCGGTCTCGACGGTCCGGGGGTCCGCACCGTCGAACAGCAGCAGGGCCGAACCGTCGATGCGGTCGCTCGGGGCGAGGAACGGAACCAGTTCCTCCTCGGTCCTGATGTGGGAGGGAACGCGCGCCCCGGCGTTCAGCACATAGCGTGCGCCGTCCCAGTTCTCATCGCCCGGGTACAACTGACTCCAGCACAGGGCCAGTTCGTCGACCGTGTCCTGAACCGCGGTCCTCGTCACGTCGTCTGCGGACCGGATCCGCTCGATGAGCGGTGCGAGGAAGGTCGTCCGCCCCACCTTCGCGGCGAAGGCGCGGCGCTCCTCCTCGTATTCCGCGAGTACCTCCGTGCCGGCGTTGTCCAGTGCGACGAGAACGCGCCAGGAGAGAGCGACGGCGTCGCCGATGCCGAGATTGAGCCCCTGGCCGCCCGCCGGTGTGTTCAGATGCGCGGCGTCGCCGGCCAGCGCGACGTTTCCCGCCACGAAGCGGTCGGCGACCCGCAGATCCACGGAGTAGTGGCTCGTGCGGACAGCCTCTGCCAGCCTCAGGCGACTGCCGAATCCCAGTGTCTCGATGGCATCGGCGATCTGCTCCCACGCCATCTCCGCGCCGCGTTCCAGGGACAGCCCCGACACCGCCGGACCGGCCACGAGCACCTGGTCGCCAGGGATGGGCATCATGGTGACCATGCCCGTCGCCCCGACGTGCACGCCGACCTCCCTCCGGCCGACGAGTTCCTCCGGGACCCCTTCGACCAGCAGGTAGCTCGACGTCAGGCTGCGACCGGTCATCGGGATGCCCAACGACTCCCGTACGGCGCTGCGCGGACCGTCGCTGCCGATCAGGTACGAGCAGTGGATGTCCTCGTGGCCCTCGAAGCGGACCGTCACCCCGGCCCCGGTCGCCTCGTGCGACAGATAACTGACGCCGCGTTCGATGTGCGCGCCGTATTCGAGCGCGTACTTCTCGAGCAGACCCTCGAGTATCGGCTGCGGCATGTTCCGGTAGCCGTCGAGGTGGGTGTCCATTCCGGTCATCTCGGCGGAGAACGCCTCCGCCCCGCTGACGCGGAAGGAGAACCGGTCGAGGGGGATGCTGCGGGCGCGCACGTCGTCCAGCAGGCCGAACGACCCGAGGAGTTCCAGGGTCGGCGCGTGCAGCACGACCGCCTTGGGCCGGTCGCCGCGGTGGAGCCTGCGCTCCACGACGCACACGTTCACCCCTGCCCGCGCCAGGAGGCCGGCTGTGACCAGCCCTGTCGGTCCGCCGCCGACCACGACGACGTCGAAGTTCTTCATGCCTTCTCCCGTTTCCAAGAACAAGCCGTGCCGGGGCTACGAGGACGGCGACGGTGCGGTCTTCGTCGCTTCGTCGATGGGGGCCGGCGTCGTCGGCGCCGGTTCCGGCTTGGTGAAGAAGCGGCCCAGGATGTTGGGGTTGGCGACCAGGACGATCGCGGTGCAGACGAGTACTCCGCCGAGGGCCTGCAGTGCGGTGAGCCGTTCCCCGACCGCGACCCAGCCCAGGACGGCCGCGGTGACCGGGTTCATCAGGGGCAGCGGAGCGGTCTGTGAGACCGGCAGACGCTGGACGCCGGAGAGGAAGAGGGCGAAGCCCAGCGCCCCGACCACGAGTGCGGCCCAGGCGAGGCCCGCCAGCTGCTCACCCGTGAAGCTCGGGGGCGCACCCTCGAAGAGGAAGGCGAGCGGCAGCAGGAAGACGGCCGCGCCGAGCAGGGTCCAGCCCGCGGTGGTGAGACTGTGCACGCCCTCGGGGCGGCCCCACTTGCGTGCCATGACACTGCCGACACCCATGCTCGTGGCGCTGCCGATGCCGGCCAGGACGCCGACCGCGTCCAGGGTCGCGGAGCTGCGGAGGACGAGCAGGGCGACGCCGGTGATGCCGATCAGGCAGGCGATGTAGTGATGCGCCCGGATCTTCTCCTTGAGGACCACGGATGCGACCGCGATGGCCACCAGGCTGGACATCGCGTTCAGCGTGGCCGCGACGCCGCCGGGCAGGCGCTGGGCGGAGATCAGCAGGAAGACGGTGAAGAGGCCCATGTTGAGCGCGCCCAGCACGAACGACTTCCACCACCAGTCGCCCCGGGGCATGCGGGGGCGGATCGCCAGCAGCAGGAGACCGGCGGGCAGCACGCGGAGGAAGCCGTCCCAGTACGGAGTGGGCGGCAGGTAGTGGGCGGCGACGTAGAAGAGGGTGCCTCCGATGGCCGGACCGAGTCCGGTTCGGACGAGAAGTGCTGTGTTCTTCATCTGGTGGGCTCCAGGGGAGGGGGTGGGTCGGAGAGATGTGCGGCTTGCTCCTCGGCGGACCGCTCGCAGGTCCACGGGACGCCCGGTGTGCCTGGGCGGCGGGCAGGGGTCCCCTCCCGGTGAGTGGTGCGGTGGTGTCCGTGCGGCCGGGCGGTGGGCCTGCTCAGGCAGCCGGGGCGAGGCGCTCCGTCTCCAGGCGGAAGTCCTGGGCGTCGTAGTCCTGGCGGGCGAGGTCGATGGCCTCGTCCATGTCCATGACGGGTTCGAGGCCGAACAGCTCGCATATGTGCGTCAGGCGCTCCGGCATCGTGCCCCGGACGATGTGGTACGGGATCTCCAGCTCGTCCAGCGTCCGCAGCATCATCGTGTCGATCGTCGCCCGGAAGCCCTCGTTCATCGGCCGGTGTCCGTCCGCGGCGATGGGGAGCTCGTGCTCCAGGTGCACGTACGCGTCGTAGGTCTTCTTCACGTGCTGCTGCAGCGCGAGGGCGTACTGGTCGACGACCTTCGCGAAGAACGCCATCTCCTCCTCCTGCACGACCGCGAGGCCGCCCGCGTTGCCGGCGGTCGCGTTCGGGTTCATCCCGTGGATGACACGGCCCGCCCCGTAGAGCCACTCCTGGAGCGAGGACCCGTCGGAGATGAAGTGCTCGCCGAGCAGGGCTTCGGCCGCGACCCGCTCCGTGTGACGCCGCAGCATCAGCTGGAGGAACTCCGCCGGAGTGACCTCCGAGAGGGCCTTGCCGGGCACTGCCTCGGGGAGGATCTCCCGGATCGTGCGGGCAAGGGTGCGAGGGACCCCGGCGTAGCGGGACAGCGCCATGACCGTCGACGTCTTGCCGGCCGAATACGTACCTGAGATTGCGATCTTCACGCGCCTGATGGCCTTTCGGTGGAGACGGATGAGGGACTGCGCCGGAGCTCGGACCTGGACTTCCGCTGTCCTCGGCGGCCTGTCGCGGCGCTGCGTCAGGGAGACTCGGGCTTCATCGCAAGAGCCATCCAACCTGTTGGTTGCTGATGCTTGCACGTCGGCCGAGGGGGTGTCAACCAACGGGTTGGATGGGGCTACAGTGGGCGTATGTCAGGCACGGAATTGACCAAGCGCCGACTCCTGGACGCCGCGAGAGTGGAGTTCAGCAGCTACGGCATCGCCGGAGCCCGGGTGAACCGCATCGCGGAGCGCGCAGGCGTCAACAAGGAGCGCATCTACGGGCACTTCCAGAGCAAGGAGGGACTGTTCAAGGCCGTCATCTCCGAGGCCATGGCCGAACTCGTACAGGAGGTGCGTCCCGGCGAAGGCTCGATCGGCGACTACGTCGGCCGGATCTTCGACCACCACCGCAACGACCCCACCCTGTTGCGACTGCTCATCTTCGAAGGACTGCAGGACGGATACGTCGGATCGTCCGACGCCTCCGGACGGTCCGTCTGGTACGAGAACGCGGCCAAATCCGTGGCCGCGAGTGCCGACGTCCCGGAGGCCGACAGCGGACGTCTGCTGCTGACCCTGATCGGACTGGGCGCCTGGCCGATGGTGATGCCACAGCTCAGCCGGCTGTGCCAGGAGGCGACCGGCGAAACCGCGGACCTGGCGATGCTCAAGGACTTCGTCGTCACCTTCGCCGAGCGCGGTGCCGGCGTCCGTCCCCCGTCGGACGAGGCGTGACACGGCCGTCCCGTGGCCCGCTGCGCATCCGGCCGCCCGGGCCGTCGGCTTCCACCGTCACGCCGGCCCCGACGCGGACTGCGGACGTGCTCCCATGCTTCCCCCCGGAACCGTGCTGACAGGCAGGGGCTCCAGCACCTCCGCGGTCGGCCGGAGGCCCTGCAGCTGTCCTGTGGTTCGAACTTCTGTGACCGTCATCGACCGTAGTGAGGCCTCACCGGACGACGCAAGCGTGCACAGCCGTACCTGACGGACTCCTGCCCGGATCGTTCGTCCATGGTGCGAATACCCGGGCGGGACGCTCCCTTTCCGGGGCATCCGTCCCGCGCGGGACGAGCATGCCGGAACCCTGCTCGGGGCCTCCGCGAGCAGGGTCCGGTCCGGCTGTGCGCCCCGAGGCGGGCGGCCTGTGCGTGCTGCGAGTGGGGACCTGCGGGACGTGTTCGCGGGCAGGCGACGGTGGAAGAGGCCTGTGGTCAGCCCGCCCCGTGGCACTCGCGGTACGAACGGTCCGAGCCGCACCAGCACGCCGCACTGCGCGCCGGGGGCCACGGGACGGCGCGGCCACGGGCCGCCAGTGTCGTGGCGTACTGGGGGAGCAGGTCGGGGTCGGACGGCGACGCGGCCTCCGACGCGGCGAACGCCTCGTAGGAGGGGACCGTGCCCGTCACGATGCCGAGATTCGGCGTACCCGTGGCGTGCAGATCCCGCAACGCCGCCTCCAGCCGCGCCAGATGGTCCTCGTGCGAGAGGTACTCCTGGGCCAGCCCCGGGTAGGCCGTGAGGAGTTCGCGCAGCTCGCCCTCGGGCCAGTGCAGCACCGCCACGGGGAACGGGCGGGACAACGCGCTGCGGTAGGTGCCCAGTTCGGCGCGGAGCCGGTTGATCTCCGCCTGCAGCTCACCCGGGTCCGAGGAGCCCAGGGACCACAGGCGCTTCGGGTCGTGCAGCTCGTCGAGGGGTACGGCGGCCGTGTGCAGCGTGTCCGCCAGCTCGTCCCATGCGTCGTGGGTGACACCCATCAGCCTGCGCACCCGGTGCCGCCCGATCAGCAGCGACTGGGTGGCGTACGGGACTTCCTCGCCCGGTGCGAGGAGCAGCGTCAGCGCGGTCGAGAAGAAGTCGTGGGCCGCCTCCAGCTCGTCGTGCGCTTCGAGCGTCTCCGCGGCGATCTCCCACGGTGCCGCGTCGAGCGGGCCGGCGGAGCGGATGCCGTCGATGATCGCGCGGGCCTCCGCCTCGTGGCCGTACTCCCACAGGTTGGACGCTTTGAGGGCTTTGACCAGGTGCGGCTGTTCGACGGTGGTTTCGGTGGAGCCGAGCAGTTCGTCGTAGAGGGTGCTCGCGCGGGCGCGTTCACCGGCGAGCTCCAGATGGGCCGCGGCCTGGAGGAACAGCGGTTCGTGGTCCTCGGGATACTGCGCCGCGGTGCGCAGCAGGCGCTCGGCTTCGGTGATGTGGTCGGCAGGCGTGTCGGGGCGCATGGCCACACGGTACTGCGGGTCGGGTGCGAGGTGAGAGGGCGCGGACCGCAGCGGTGATGAAGGCCTCAGGGCGCCGGGGAGAACACTCGGCGCGGGGCCGGACGGCCGCACGCCCGCGGCCGTCCGGGAGGGCTCAGCGCTCCCGCAGGAGCAGGACGCCCACCGTGGCCGCGAGCGCCATGGCGGCCGACAGCAGCACCGCCCCGTCCGCGCCCGCCGGAGTCGTCGCCACCGCGATCGTCACGGCCACACCGGCCGACGAGCCGAGGTAGCGGGCGGTGTTGTTGGCACCGGACCCCATGGCCGCCCGCTCCGGCGGTACGGACTCGACGGCGAGCCGGGGCAGCGCCGCGTTGATCAGACCGCTGCCCGCGCCGGCCACGATCAGGGCGGGGACGAGACGCGCCCACACCGAAGGCTCCGCGCCGCCCGGTGCTCCGCTCAGGACCCCCAGCATCGGCAGCACCGCCACCGCGTGGAGCGCGAAGCCCGCCGCCAGCTGGTGCCCGGCCGTGACCCGCCCGGTCAGCCGCCGCGACTGGAGCGCCACGACGAACGACGTACCGGACCAGAGCAGGAACAGCCAGGCCGCGTCGAGCGCCGACAGCGAGAGCGCGTGCTGGAGCAGGGTCGGCAGATAGCTGAACAGGCCGATCACCGAGAGCCCGGTGAACAGGCCGCCCACGGCCGCCGCCAGGAAGGCGCGGCTGCGGAACAGCGACAGGTCGATCAGCGGGGCCGCCGCCCTGCGCTCCACGGCGGCGAACACGGCGGTCAGCGCCACCGCCGCGGCCAGCAGCAGGCCGACCGGTGCGCGCAGCCAGCCGTCCCGGCCGAGCGTCAGGGCCGTCAGCAGCGCGGTCATGGCGAGGCCCAGCAGGGCCGCGCCCAGCAGATCGGGGCGGCCGGCGCGGGGCGCGCGGGACTCCGTGAGCGTGCGGAAGGCGAAGCCCCCGGTGACGAGGGCGCCGAGGCCCAGGGCGAGATACGTCAGCCGCCAGTCCAGGGTGCCGAGCGAGCTCGCGAGGAGCGGGCCGAGCGCGATCCCGGCGCTCACGAACGCCCCCCACACCCCCATCGCCTTGATCCGCGCGGGCCCGACCGGGTACGCGCCGACCAGCAGCCCGAGGCTGGTGGCCAGGATCGCCGCACTCGCGGCGCCCTGGCCGGCCCGGGCGAGGGTGAAGCCCAGGGTGCTCGTGGTGAGGGCGCCGAGCGCGGTGGTGACCCCGAGGCCGAGGGTGCCGATGAGGAAGAGCCTGCGGCGGCCGAAGTCGTCGGCGAGGCTGCCCGCGACCAGCAGCAGCACCGCGAGGCCGAGCGGAGCCCCGTTCAGCAGCCAGGCCTGGGCGGCGGGCGGGGTGGCGAAGGCGGCGGAGAGGGTGGGGAGCGCCGTCATCGGCGCGGTGTAGTTCATCAGCGCGACGGCGGTGGCCCCGCTGGTGACGGCGAGGGTCGCGCCGGGCCGGTGCGGCGGCCGGACGCGACCGGTTCTCCGCGCCGGGGCGAGTCGGGTCCGTACGGGCTGCTGGGTCATGACGTCCCTCCGGGACCGGCCCCTGGAGCCGGGTGCGCGGGCAGGTCCGATGCGTGGGCGGGTTCCGTGCGTGGCGGGCCCATGGACGAGTAGGTTCGGTGAATGAACCTGATGAGGTGCGTCACGCTAGCATGCATCGGTTCATTCACCGAACCGACGGCGTAAAATGACGGCATGGCTCTCGGCAAGGACTACGCGGCACAGCAGTGCTCGATCGCCCGCGCGCTCGAAGTGATCGGCGAGCGCTGGACCCTCCTCGTCGTGCGCGACGCCTTCTACGGCGTCCGCCGCTACAACGACTTCCTCGCCCACCTCGGCATCCCGCGCGCCGTCCTCGCCACCCGCCTCCAGGCACTCACCGAGGCCGGGGTCCTCGCCAAGCGGCGCTACCAGGAGTCGCCCCCGCGCGACGAGTACGTCCTCACCGACAGCGGCAAGGCCCTCTGGCCCACCCTGCGCTCCCTCGGTCTCTGGGGCCGCGACCACATCGAGGGCACGCTCCCCATGCGCTCCTTCGTCCACGCGGAGTGCGGCACCGAACTCGGGGCGTTCGGACAGTGCCCCGCCTGCGGAAACATCGGCGTACCGCCCGAGGACGTGGAGATGCGGCCCGGCCCCGGACTCGACCCCGACCCCGAGGACCCCGTCAGCCGTGCGCTGCTCACCCCCCGGCGACTCCTTCGGCCGCTGGACGCCGATCGTGTATAACGGCTGGAGGACATGACCGAACGCGAAGCGAAGGGGGGGGCCGATGAACGACGACATGAACCGTGTGCGCCGTGCGGTCGCCCGACTCTTCCGCCCCGCCGCCTTCGTCGTCCTGTTCCTCACCGAGGTCCTCCTCGCCGAGGGCGGCAGCCTCTCCGCCGCCGTCGCGCTCGCCGCCACCGCGGCCGCCGGCTCGGCGCTCCTCGTCTGCTCCGTCATCAGCGCGCGCTGCGCCGGCCCCGTGCCTCGTACGAGAGTGCGCACCGCGATCCGCGACCGGGAGAAGCGCACCGCGTTCCTCCCGCAGCGCGACCCCGACGCCAGGGGACGCACCAGGCCCCGAGCGCCCGGGGCAGCCCTTCTGACGGCCGCGTAGAGGGCGCACCTTCCACGACCTTCCGCGCGGATCGTCCTGCTGAGTACCCGGACCGACCGGTCCCACTCCCCAGCACGACGAGACCCCCGGAGGGCTCACCCATGTCCGCGTTCATGTCCGCTTTCGCGAGCCTGGTCGGCGCGTTCGCCGATCTGCTCCAGCCCCTCTTCCAGGGCGCCTCCACCGCCGCCGCGATCGTCCTGTTCACCGCGCTCGTACGGCTCGCCGTCCACCCCCTCTCACGGGCGGCGGCGCGCGGGCAGAAGGCCCGCACCAAGCTCCAGCCGCAGATCGCCGAACTGCGCAAGAAGCACGCCAAGAACCCCGACCGGATGCAGAAGGCGCTCATGGAGCTCCATGCGAAGGAGAAGGTCTCGCCGCTCTCCGGCTGCCTGCCGAGCCTGCTCCAGATGCCGGCCTTCTTCCTGCTCTACCACCTCTTCTCCAGCCAGAGGATCGGCGGCGACCCCAACTCGCTCCTCGGCCATGAGCTCTTCGGGGCCCCGCTCGGCGAGCGCTGGCACAACGCGCTCGCCGACGGCGGCGTCTTCGGGCAGCAGGGGCTGGTCTACCTCGCGCTCTTCGTGATCGTCGCCGCCGTCGCCACCTTCAACTACGGACGCACCAAGCGCCAGATGGCCGCGAACCCGATGACGCCGGCCACCGGCCCGGACGGACAGCCCGTGCCCGGCATGGGCGCGATGACGAAGGTCATGCCGCTGATGTCCTTCCTGACCCTCGTCTCCGTCGCCTACGTGCCGCTCGCCGCCGCGCTGTACATCATCACCAGCACCACCTGGACCGCCGTCGAGCGCGCCTACCTCTACCGGGAGACGGCGGCCACCGAGGTCTCCGTCGCGCCCGCGGTGTAGGGCTGTCGTTACCGGGCGCGCGGGTCCAGGGTGTGAACAGGGTCTTGCGGAGTGATCCGATGTCTTGGAGGATCGACCGAGCCTTTCGCTGGCCGCAACCCATCGACGGGCTCGATCTCGATCAAGGGGAGATGGACCGTTGAAGCTTCTTCGCGTGGGTACGGCGGGCTCGGAACGCCCCGCACTGCTGGACCGGAACGGGACTTTGCGTGACCTTTCCGGCCTCGTCACCGACATCGACGGTGAGCTCCTCGCCGACGCGTCGGCACTGGCGCGTGTCCGGGAGGCGGCTCAGACGCCCGACGTCCTGCCCCCGCTCGACGCGGACGGCCTGCGGATCGGGCCGCCCCTCGGACGGATCGGCAAGATCGTGTGCATCGGGCTGAACTACCACGACCATGCGGCGGAGACCGGGGCGGCGATCCCGGAGGAGCCGATCCTGTTCTTCAAGGCCCCCGACACCGTCGTAGGACCCGAGGACACGGTGCTGGTGCCGCGCCGCAGCCGGAAGACGGACTGGGAGGTCGAGCTCGCCGTCGTCATCGGCCGCACCGCCCGCTACCTGGACTCCGCCGAGGAGGCCCTCGGGCACGTCGCCGGTTACGCCACCTCGCACGACGTCTCCGAGCGTGAGTTCCAGATCGAGCGCGGCGGCACCTGGGACAAGGGCAAGAACTGCGAGACCTTCAACCCGCTGGGCCCTTGGCTCGTCACCGCGGACGAGGTGCCCGACCCGCAGGCGCTGCCGCTGAAACTGTGGGTCAACGGGGAGCTGAAGCAGGACGGCACCACGGCCGAGCAGATCTTCCCGGTCGGCGAGGTCGTGCGCTACCTCAGCCAGTTCATGACGCTCTACCCGGGCGACGTGATCAACACCGGCACCCCGGCGGGCGTGGCCATGGGCCGGCCCGAGCCCAAGCCGTACCTCCGGGCCGGGGACGTCGTGGAGCTGGAAGTGGCGGGACTGGGGCGCCAGCGCCAGGAGCTCAAGGACGCATGAGGGGTACGGGGCGGGCCGCCGGGTGGTTGCCGGTGGCCCGCCCCGCCACCGTCAGGCCTGGGGGCGCGTCGTGAACCGCTCCAGGGCCTCCACCACCAGCGCGTGGTCCTCGGCCTGCGGCAGACCCGACACCGTGACCGAGCCGATCACGCCCGCACCCTCCACGGCGATCGGGAACGAGCCGCCGTGCGCCGCGTACGTGTCCAGGTCCAGCCGCGAGGACTCCTCGAACGTGGTGCCCTTCGCCCGGAACCGCGTCCCGACCAGGTAGGAGCTCTCGCCGTACCGCTCCACCACCCGGCGCTTACGGTCGATCCACGCGTCGTTGTCCGCGCTCGAACCCGGCAGCGCGGCGTGGAACAGCTGCTGGCCGCCGCGCCGGATGTCGATCGCGACGGGGGCGTGCCGCTCACGGGCCAGGGTGACCAGCAGTCCGCCCAGCGCGTACGCGTCGTCGTAGCCGAAGTGCGGCAGCGTCAGCCGCCGCTCCTGCGCGATCAGCTCGGAGATGGTCGGAGCGCTGGGGCTCATGCGTGCTTCTCCTCGTCGTGTCGGGAAACGTCGTGGCGGGGAAGGTCGTGGCGGTCGAGGTCGTGGTGGGGGAGGAGGGTCACGGACACGCCCTCGCGGGCCGAGCGCCGGGCCGCCTCCAGGACGTCCAGGGCCGCGGCGGCCTGCAACGCGGTGACCGGGTTCTCACCCTTGCCGCGCACGGCGGAGGCCACGGCGGCGTAGTACGCGGGGTAGTCGCCCGGCAGCGTACGGACCGGGTCGCCGCCGCCCGTCAGAGGGGACTCGCCGGAGCCGATCCGGCCCCACAGCTCCTCCGGCTCCTCGCCCCACGGGGTGCCGGCCGCCGGACGCAGGCCCTCGCGCAGGGCGGCCTCCTGCGGGTCCAGGCCGTACTTCACATAGCCCGCCTTCGAGCCGAGCACCCGGAAGCGCGGGCCGAGCTGCGCCGTCGTGGCGCTCACGTACAGGTGCGAGCGCACCCCGCCGGCGTGCGTGATCGCGATGAAGGTGTCGTCGTCGGCCGCCGCACCCGGGCGGCGTACGTCGGACTCCGCGTACACCTGCACCGCGGGCCCGAACAGCGTGAGCGCCTGGTCGACGACATGGCTGCCCAGGTCGTACAGCAGACCGCCGATCTCCTCCGGGTCGCCCGACTCGCGCCAGCCGCCCTTCAGCTGCGGACGCCACCGCTCGAAGCGGGACTCGAAGCGCTGCACCTCACCGAGCTCGCCGTCCTCGATCAGACCGGCCAGCGTGAGGAAGTCGTTGTCCCAGCGGCGGTTCTGGAAGACCGAGAGCAGCAGCCCACGCTCCGCGGCCAGCGCGGCCAGCTCGCGGGCCTCGGCGGCCGTACCGGCGAGCGGCTTGTCCACGACCACCGGAAGCCCCGCCCCCAGGGCCGCCTTCGCCAGCGGGACATGGGTCTTGTTCGGTGAGGCGATCACGATCAGGTCCAGCTCGTCCGCCCGCGTCCACAGCTCGTCGGGCGAGGCCACGCACCGCACGCCGGGGAACTCGGCGCGGGCCTGGGCCTGCCGCTCCTCGTTCGAGGTGACGACCGTGTCGAGGACAAGGCCCTCGGTCGCGGAGACCAGCGGGGCGTGGAAGACGGAACCCGCCAGGCCGTAGCCGACGAGCCCGACGCGGAGTGGAGCGTTGGCAGTCATGCAAACCACTTAAGCAACGCTGTTGCCAAAGTGCAAGCGATGGAGACAATGGGGTGGTGAACAGGAGCAACAGCATGAGCGGCGGGGCCAACCTGCCGGCCCTGCGCCACCACAACGCGTCGCTCGTCCTCGACCTGCTGCGCGTCGCCGGTGAGCAGGGCATCAGCCGGCTGGAGCTCGCCGAGCGCACCGGGCTCACCCCGCAGGCCGTCAGCAAGATCACCGCCAGACTCCGGGCGGAGGGCCTCGCCGCCGAAGCCGGCCGCCTCGCCTCCACGGGCGGCAAGCCCCGCACCGTCCTGCGGCTGGTCCCCGACGCCGGACACGCCGTCGGGCTCCATCTGGACCGTGACGAACTCACCGCCGTCCTGGCCGACCTCGCCGGCACCACGGTCGCCACCCGCACCTTCCCGCTCGACCTCGGAGCCCCCGCCGCCGACGTCCTCACCACGGCCGCCCACGCGGTGCAGACGGTACGGGCAGAGGGCCCCCGGGCGGAGGACCGGCCGGTCTTCGGCGTGGGCGCCGCCCTGCCGGGCCCGCTGGACCACCGCAGCGGGGTGCTGCACCGGGTCACCGGCTTCCCCCGGTGGGACGGCTACCCGCTGCGCGACGCCCTCGCCGCACGCACCGGGCTGCCCGTCGTCGTCGACAAGGACACCAACGCCGCCGCCCTCGGCCTCGCCCTGCGCGAACGCACCGAGGCCGACTTCGCCTACCTCCACCTGGGCACCGGCCTCGGCGCCGGTCTCGTCCTCGGAGGCGCCCTGCACCGAGGAGCCCGTACCGGCGCAGGGGAGTTCGGCCACCAGACCCTCCAGCTGGACGGCCCCCCGTGCGGCTGCGGCGGGCGCGGCTGCATCGAGGCGCTCTGTCTGGCCGCCGCCGCCCGAGGTGACGTCGCCGAGGCGGCCAGGGTCCTCGGGGCGGGCGCCGCCAACCTCGTCGGGCTGCTCGACATCGACCGGGTCGTCCTCGGCGGGCGTACGGTCGCCGCCCACGAGGACGCCTATCTGAGCGGGGTCCGCGCCGTCATCGAGGAGCGCGCCAGGCGGGAGGGAGTCACCGCCTCCGTACCCGTCACCGTGGCCGGGGGCGGCGACCGCCCGGTCGCCGAAGGCGCGGCCCAGCTGGTCCTCGCCCCGCTCTTCGGCCGGGCAGGCGAGGACGGCGGCGAACGGGGCTGAGCATCACCGGGCCGCCGTGCAGGGGCCTGAGCCGTCGACGGGCCCACCGGAATCAGGTCCGGGCGCCACCGGACGCGCCCGATCGAGCGGAATACGGCGCCCGAACGGGCGGTGTACGCCGCCGACGGGTGGCGGCCCCTCGCGCACGCGTGGCAGCGTCACGGACTGAGACCGACCGGCACACGGGAGCGCCGCCGCCACGGCCGGTGACCCGCGGCCCCGGTCGTTCGCGAGCAGCGAAGGGTGACCCCATGCCGACCCGACCCCCCGCACGGCTGCGCGACGGCCGTGCCCTGACGCGCCTCGGACTCGCCGCAGGACTGGTCGTACCGGCCGGCCTCCTCGGCGTCCCGGCCGCCATCGCCATCCCCGTCACGGCCCCCGCAGCGGCAGGCACCGTGGCCGTCGCCGGTGAGGCGCCCCCCGCCTGCGGTGATCCGGACGCCGAGGACTTCCCCATCGAGACCCGGATCCACGGCGGTCCCGACACCTACGCCTCCGGCGGCGGCTACGGGACCTGGTACCTCGACCTCACCAACACCACGTCCGAGGCGTGCCACTCCATCCACCCCGTCCTGGTGCTCACCGACGAGGACCGGACGCTGACGCCCGAGCAGATCCAGCTGCAGTTCACCGAGCGGGCGCACCCCGACGAGGAACACCGGGTGAGCTGGGAGTCCACCGACCGCGACGAGCAGATCGGGGTCTTCGGCAGCGGGGAGCAGGGCGACGACTTCCCCGGCTTCACCGTCCCCGCGAAGAAGACGGTCACGGTCGAGGTCCGGATGGCGTTCACCTCCGACACCCGGCCCGGCAAGGTCACGGCCCACGCCGCCATCGTCCAGCGGCGCAGCACCCAGGACCAGGCCGAGCAGGCCGGCAAGGCGGGCGACGGGGACTGGGTGGGGGAGTCGGCCGCGTACCCCTTCGCCATCGTCGAGGGCGGACTCGACGCACCCGAGGACACGGGAAGCACCATGGACGCGGAGGGCGACCCCGTGCCCGAACTCGCCCGCACGGGCCAGGCCCGCACCCTCCGGGCCGGCCTCGCGTCCGGGGCGCTCGTCCTCGCCGGAGCCGTCACCGTGATGCTCGCCAGGCGGCTGCGGACGGGCCGCCGCTGATCAGGTGGCACGGGTTCCCCGTGATCAGCCGGTTCCGTACGGCGGACGGGGCGGCCTAATATCGGGACGTCGGCGCTGCACAGCGCGGTGCCGCCGGCGTCCAGCACCCCGGTGCACAGTGCGTACGGCAGGAGCCCGTCACATGGCAGAGCGCAAGCCGATCGAATCCTGGCTGACCGACATGGACGGCGTCCTCATCCACGAGGGCACGCCGATCCCCGGTGCCGACGCCTTCATCAAGCGGCTGCGGGATTCCGGACTGCCCTTCCTGGTCCTCACCAACAACTCCATCTACACCGCCCGTGACCTGCACGCGCGCCTCAAGCGCATGGGCCTGGACGTGCCGGTGGAGAACATCTGGACGTCCGCCCTGGCCACCGCCCAGTTCCTCGACGACCAGCGGCCGCGCGGCACGGCGTACGTCATCGGCGAGGCGGGGCTCACCACCGCGCTCCACGACATCGGCTACGTCCTCACCGACCACGAGCCCGACTACGTCGTCCTGGGGGAGACCCGGACGTACAGCTTCGAGGCCCTCACCAAGGCGATCCGGCTGATCAACGGCGGTGCCCGCTTCATCTGCACCAACCCGGACGAGACCGGCCCGTCGGCCGAGGGCCCGCTGCCCGCGACCGGCTCGGTCGCCGCGCTGATCACCAAGGCCACCGGCAAGGCGCCGTACTTCGCGGGCAAGCCTAACCCGCTGATGATGCGGACCGGGCTCAACGCCATCGGCGCCCACTCCGAGACCTCCGCCATGATCGGCGACCGGATGGACACCGACGTGCTCGCCGGCCTGGAGGCGGGGATGCAGACCTTCCTGGTCCTCACCGGGCTGACCACGGAGACCGACATGGACCGGTACCCCTTCCGGCCCTCCACGGTCGTCGACTCGATCGCGGACCTCGTCGACCTGGTCGACCTTCCCGTGCCGTAACCCGACCGGGCTACAGCGGATGCGGGATGCCGCCCCACGCGTGAACCTTCCCTCAGGAGGTTTACGATGCGTTCACTGTCCCTCACGTTCTGTGCCGCACTCGCGGCCGGGGCGATATCCCTTCCCGCGTCCGCGGCCCTGGCCGTTCCCGCGAGCGATGACCGAACCGGAACGGTGTCGGTCAGCCCGTCCCGCGTCTCCCCCGGCGGGGAGGTGGAACTCCGGACCGACGTCTGCGGCAAGGGCAAGTCCGCCCGGGGCAACTCCGAGGCCTTCGCCTCCGAGGCGCGCTTCGAGCCGGCCGACGGCAAGGGCCTCGTCGCCGAGGCCCGGATCCGCTCCGACGCCGCCCCCGACGACTACGAGGTCTGGGTGACCTGCAAGGACGGCCACGGCAGGGCCACCGGCACGGTCACCGTCGTCCATCACAGCCGTCCCTCGCCGGTCGCCCCCGTGCGGGCCGGCGGCGGAGGCACCGCCGCGCTCGCCGAGGAGGCGGCCGACGAGGGCCCCGGCGCCTCGCACGCGGTGATCGGCCTCGGACTGGGTGCCGTCGCGGCTGTCGCCGTCGCGTTCCGCAGCGCGCGACGCCGCCGCCCGGCGCAGCACTGACATGTCCGCCCCGGACCGTCCCGCGGGAAGCGGGCGTCTGCTGACCGGTGTCGTGTGGGCCGTGCTCCTGCTCGGCCTGTGGCTGTGGGGCCGTGCGGCCACCGCGGGCAACTCGGCCCCGACGACCGGTGACGTGGCGGCGGTCGGCCGCCCCCTGGGCGCACCGCTGCCCCCCGCCCACGACCCGCTGGACGGCGCCGCACCGCAGCGCGTCGAGATCCCCTCCATCGGGATCGACGCGACCGTCGTACGGCGCGGGCTGGACGACGAGGGAGCGATCGAGCCCCCGCCGTTCGCGACGCCCGGTGCCGTCGGCTGGTACGGCGAGGGCACCGAGCCCGGCACGGAGGGCGCCGCGCTCTTCGTCGGCCACGTCGACACCGAGACCGAGCCCGCCGTGTTCTACGGGCTCAGCACCGCGAGGCCGGGCGAGAAGATCCGGGTGAGCCGCGACGACGGGAAGGTCGCCGAGTTCACCATCGACGACGTCCAGGTCTTCACCCGGGAACGCTTCGACGCGCAGAAGGCGTACGGGCCCCGCGAGGACGGCCGGGCCGAGCTCCGGCTGATCACCTGCGGCGGCACGTACGACCACGCCTCCCACGCGTACACGGCCAACGTCGTCGTCTCCGCGTACTTGACGGCGGAGAAGAGCACGGAGAAGAGCACAGCGAAGAGCCGCGCCTGATGCCTTCCGGGCAGGGCTACCTGGCCCGGCCGGCGCCCGCTCCCCCTCGGAGTCGCCGGCCGGGCCGGTCCTCCACCGCGGTGTCCTGGCCGCGGGAGTGGCCCGGGCACGACGCGGGAGGTCGAGTCGTTCGTACTGACATGCCGACAGCACACTGTAGGCCGAGGGCGCGCGGCCCTCGGAGGGTTTTCGGCAGGATGTCCGGATCCGGGCGGGGGCGGCCGGGGCCCCGGCCGCTGTGCCAGGATGGATCCGACCGGCAGTGCATCGGTGCAAGGGGGAGTGGATGTACGGCAGTTCCACCGGACTGAAGGCGTGTGCGGCGGCGGGTGCGGCCGCGGTCCTGCTGCTGTCCGGGTGTTCCTCGTCCGACGACGGCCCGTCCGACGACGGAGGGAAGGACGCGCCGGCCGCGATCGACCAGCAGCCCAAGGGCAGCGATCCGTACTGGGTCAACCCCGACGGAAACGCCGCGCGGCAGCTCGCGTCCTACACGAAGGACGGCGAGAAGAAGAACGCCGAGCTCATACGGAAGATCGCGGAGCAGCCCGTCGGGGAGTGGATCACCCCGGAGAATCCGCGGGAGGCGGCGAAGGGCTTCACCGAGGCGGCCGAGCAGGCCGACCGTGACGCGCTGCTCGTCCTCTACAACATCCCGCACCGGGACTGCGGCCAGTTCTCGAAGGGCGGGGCGGCCGACGGCGACGCGTACCGCGCATGGCTGGACGGCGTCGCGAAGGGCATCGGAGACCGCCGGGCCACGGTGATCCTGGAGCCGGACGCCCTGCTGCACCTGGTGGACGGGTGCACCCCGCAGGAGTTCCACGAGGAGCGGTACGACCTGCTGAAGGGCGCCGTCGAGCGTCTGAAGCAGCAGCCGGCCACCACGGTGTACGTGGACGCGGGCAACGCGGGATGGCAGTCGCCCGACGCGCTGTTCGAGCCCTTGCAGCGGGCGGGGATCGCGGCGGCGGACGGCTTCGCGGTGAACGTGTCCAACTTCCAGACGACGGCGGCCAGCACGGAGTTCGGCAAGCAGCTGTCGGCGAAGGTGGGCGGCAAGCCCTTCGTGATCGACACCAGCCGCAACGGCAACGGCCCCTACGACGGGGGCGACCCCGCGGAGAACTGGTGCAACCCGCCGGGCCGTGCACTCGGCGAGCAGCCGACGACCGAGACGGGCGACGAGCTGGTGGACGCGTACCTCTGGGTCAAGCGTCCCGGCGAGTCGGACGGTGACTGCAAGGGCGGGCCGAAGGCCGGCGACTGGTGGCCGGAGTACGCGCTGGGGCTGGCCCGCGCCACGAAGTAGGCGGGCCGGCCCCGGGGGTGGAGGGCCCAGTCAGGGGATCTCCACCCACATGCCCTCCGACGGTGTGCCGTCGGCGTCGGTGACGAAGAGCATGTACCAGCCGGACGGCACCAGGGCCCGGTTCTTCGGGACCGTCACCGTGATGCTGTCGGCTGACTTCTTCAGGTCCAGGGCGATCGACCGCTGGTCCGTGTCCGTGACATGGGTGACCGCGCTCGGGCGCATCAGCTTCGCCGAGGTGATCTTCGAGGCGTGCTGCGTCGTGAACAGCCCCGTGCCGCCACGCGAGATGCGCTTGGGACCCGCGGTCAGCTCCGGACGCCCGTCGCGGTACAGATACGGCGGCGTGTAGATCTCGATGCGCTGCTCGAACGTCCCGGGCCGGGTGTTCGCCTGGTCCGAGTACAGCGAGTCGGAGCCGAAGATCATGACCCGGCCGTCCGGAAGGAGCACGGACCCCGAGTGGTAGTTGCGGCCCACCGCCGGGTCCGCGACCCGCTTGTACGAGTCGGACTTCGCGTCGTACAGCCGGGCCTGCAGCACGTCCGAACCGCCGCGCCCCCGGTAGTCGTTGGAGCCGCCCGTGACCAGCAGGGAGTCGTCGGGGAGGAGGGACGCGCTCGGGTAGCGGGTGCCTTCGGAGAGGCTGGCGCCGTCCGTGAAGCGCGGGTCGTCCTTCGTCAGGTCGACCAGCCGTGACTTCTCGCTGGACTTGTCGGACTCACCGACCCCGCCGCCGCCGATCACCATGTACTTCTCGTCCTGGGCGGGAGGCAGCCGTACGGTCGCGGAGGTCTCCATCTTGTCCGGGTCGCTGAGGCCGGGGATCTTCTCGAAGGTGTTGGTCTCCAGGTCCCAGACGCCCGGGTCGCGGCCCACGTCGGCGGGCCCGTAGCCCGCGTTGGAACCGGAGTAGAAGAGCTTGCCGTTGTTCATCAGGAACACGGCGGGATACGTGGGGAACTTCCGGACGATGCCGGTGTACTCCCACTTCTTGGTCTCCGGGTCGTAGATCTCGTCCTTGCCCGGCACGATCTGGCCGATCTCGTCCAGCCCCGACAGGGAGAGGACCTTGCCGTCCTCCAGGGTGGTGAGCGTCGGATACCAGCGGGCCTCGTTCATCGGGTCGACGCTGATGTACTTCTCGGCCACCGGGTCGAACTCGTAGGCCTCCTTGATGCCCTGGAAGTCCTTCTTGTCGAGGGCCAGCTTCTGCGCGATGCCGTAGACGTTGCGGCTGTCGGAACCGGAGAGCCCTGAGACCCGGTAGTTGTCCTCGGTGCCCGTCTCGTACTTCGCGCCGGACTTCTGCGCCTCGACGTAGATCCGGCCGAGCCCGGGCTCGTTCCGCAGGAACGCGCCGGTCTCCTTGTCGAAGACCTTGGTGGCCTTCTCCACCAGCACCGGGTCCTTGGAGACGAACGACTTGCCGTTGCCCTTGCCGGTGAAGCGGGTGCCCGCGGGAAGCGTGATCGGCTTGTCGGGGTCCTCGTTGTGGACGATCATCAGGCCGCCGGCCTTGGAGACGTCGCCCTCCAGCTTCTCGTACCGTTTCGTGCCGCCGGCTATGAGGAGCTTCCCGTCGGGCAGTTGGGTGTGCCCGGCGCAGAACATGTCCTTCGGCGTGGGGATGTTCTTGTACGTGTTCTCCTCCGGGTCCCACAGCACCGAACGGAAGCTCTTCGCGTCGAAGTTCTTCTGGTTGTTCCCGGAGCCCGCGACGAGCAGCACCTTGCCGGTGTGGAGCAGGGCGGCGTGGATCGTGTTGATCCGGAACTCGGAGGGGACGTCGAGGAAGTCCCAGTGGCCGTTCTCCGCCTTGTAATCCGGCTGGTTGATGGCGTACGTGTGGTAACGCTCGGTGCCGAAGCGGTAGAGCCACGGCCCGTTCGTCCCCGCGAGCGCCAGAACCACCGCCGTACCGATCGCCAGGCGGCGGGTACGGCGGCTCGGACGGTACTTCATCGGTTACGTCCCCCAAGGGCGATCTGCATGGTGTCTTCGTTGCCCGCCCAGGTGGGTTCGGGCTGCGGCGCGGGCTCGGGCGCCGGTGCGGGCGGCCCGCCGCGGCGCTTCCTCCGCTCGGCGCGGACCGTGTACCGCCAGCCGACGATCGGCGCGGCGGTGATCAGCAGCGCCAGGCAGGCCCACGTCAGCATCGCCGGATGGCTGTGCCCGAGGACGAAGGACGCGGCGATCGAACCGCCGAAGACCAGGATGAAGAAGAGGTGGATCCGGAAGGTGCCGAAGAGGGTGTCCGGGCTGGACGAGTCGCCCTTCGGCGTCACCACGAACGAGCTCTTGCGGCGCAGCACCGCGTCCATCAGGGAGCGGGCGTAGATCGGCGCGGAGAGCGCGGACATCACCATGCCGGCGAGGCCGCCGGAGCCCTCGGGCTCGTGCGGCGAGACGTTGTGGCGGCGGTTCCAGACGTAGAGACCGATCTGGAGCGCCGAGGCGTTGCCGTACAGCATCATCCAGATCACCGGGTCGATCTGGACGCCGGAGGCGCCCATGCCGAGGAACAGGGCGCAGCTCAGGGCCGCGAGGATCCAGTTCATGGCCGACATCGGATAGAAGATGATCATCATCGTGTAGTTGAAGAGCTTGCCCGCCGGGAGGGAGAACCAGCCCTTCCAGTACTGCTTGAGGATCGTCTCGTACGTACCCCGGGACCAGCGCAGCTGCTGGGTGAAGAAGTCGGTCCACGCGGTCGGACCCTCGCCGACGGCGAGCACGTCCGGGGTGTAGACCGAGCGCCACTTCTTCCCGGTGAGCGGGTTGCGGTGGCGGTGGATCTCGAAACCGGTGGCCATGTCCTCGGTGATCGAGTCGTAGAGACCGCCGATCTGCTTGAGGGCCGAGATCCGTACGGCGTTGCTCGTGCCGACGAACATCGGGGCGCCGTAGCGGTTGCCCGCGCGCTGGATCAGCGCGTGGAAGAGGAACTGCTGGGACTCGGCGGCCTTCGTGACGAAGGTGTCGTAGTTGCCGTAGACCTGCGGGCCGATGACGAAGCCGATGTCCGGGTCGCGGAAGTAACCGAGCATCCGCTCCAGGTAGTTGGGCAGCGGTACGTGGTCGGTGTCGACCGAGGCGAAGAAGTCGTACGCGTCGCCGTGGGCGTCGAGCCAGGCGTTGTAATTGCCGTGCTTCGTCTTCGCCCGGTGCGGGCCCTTGGCCTGGTTCCAGCGGGCGACACCCTTACGGGAGAAGTGGTGCACACCGAGCCGGGCGCAGACCTCCTTCACGGCCGGGTCGTCGCCCTCGTCGAGCAGCCAGACGTGCATCAGTCCACGGTGCCGGATGCGGACGGCGGCCTCCAGCGTCTTCGTCACCATCTCCAGGGGCTCCTTGCCCGGGACGAAGGAGGTGAGGAAGGCGACCTTCGTGCCGCTCTCCGGTATGACGGGCACCGGGTCGCGGGCCACCAGCGTGGCGTGCGCGTTCGACAGGACGTTCATCGTGCGGAAGAGCTCGATGAGGCCGATCGACACCAGCATCACGATGTCGAGGACGAGCAGGGTGTCGTTGCGGAGGTTCGGGTCGCGCTCCGTCCAGTGCTCGGGCTGCATGAGCCACGCGAAGAGGCCCAGCGAGACGAGCGGCGCGGCGCCCAGCAGCAGGGCCGCGCGTATCCGGTGGGTCTCCTGGGAGAGGAGCGAGCGGTAGCGCACCGTATACGGCCGGGCGGGGTCGGGCTGGGTCAGGGGCCCGGCGAGCCGGCTGTAGTGCTCGTAGTCGTAGCGCGGCAGTTCCTTCTTCGCCTGCCGCCTCGGTCTTCTGCCACGCGGCTGCGGAGGCAGCCGCAGCTGGACCGTGTGGGCAGGGTCGTGTTGCTGCCGGTCGCCTGACGGCGTCGACGTCATGGTCATCCCCCCGCACGCAGCGACGCTGCGTGAACTCTGTCCGTGCGTAAGCCGACGGGGTCCCCACCCCGCAAGTAAGCCGATCCTCGTTCCCCCGGCCGGGAGATCCAGGGATCCCTCGGACGACACCAGGTCAGGTTGTCCGATACGCGGCGTGAACGCAAGGGCGAAACAGGCTGTTTACCCGCCATACGTGCGATTTGAGGGAATACCGTGAAGGAGGCGCGCAGGGGTGGCGAAAGGCGCTCCGGGGGCGCTTCCGCGTCGGGAACACAAGCGAGGCCCCTTCACGCTCGGTGAAGGGGCCTCGCTGTTGCGTGCGCCGTCAGGGACTCGAACCCCGGACCCGCTGATTAAGAGTCAGCTGCTCTAACCAACTGAGCTAACGGCGCCTGCTGACCTGGAGAACTTTACCCGATGTCCGGGGGTGCTCCTGACCAATTCCTCTCCGGTACGGCCTGTCGGATGGTCGTTTTTTCCCTTTAGTCCGTCACCATGAGATATGCCGGGAAAGTTGAGATACGGAAGATCTGGACGCCTGCCGAGAGGAAGAGGAGTCGCATGACTGTGCCGGTCTTCGAGGAGTACGAACCCGCCGCCGACTGCGGTTGTCCGGGCTGCGCGCGGCGTCGCCGTACGGCCGCCGCGCTGCCCGTACGACACGGCGGTCACCCCGCCGCCCACGGTGCGCGGCGGGCGCTGGTGCTGGTCACCGCGGCGGGGGTGGTCCTGTCCTGCGGGGCGGTCCAGGCCGCCGCGACCGCCGCCGGGCGGGTCACCCGTGGCGGCATGGCGGCCGACCCCCAGCCGGTTACCCCACAGGGCCAGGTCGGGCCCCTGATCAGCGGCGGAGCCTCCGGGCCGCCCTCCGCCCCGGACACGTCGGCGCGCACGACGACCCGGACCGAGATCATCAACCGCGCCAAGAAGTGGGTGGCGGCGAAGGTTCCGTACGACATGGCCGCGTACTGGTCGGACGGCTACCGGCAGGACTGCTCGGGCTTCGTGTCGATGGCCTGGAACCTCGGCAGCAACGAGTGGACCGGCAGCCTCGCCGGCTTCGGGACGAAGATCGCCCGGGCCGACCTGCAGCCCGGCGACATCCTCCTCTTCCACAACCCCGCCGACCCCGCGACGGGATCGCACGTCACGGTCTTCGGCGGCTGGACCGACCACACGCACAGTCACTACCTCGCGTACGAGCAGGCCCGCCCGAACGCGCGGCAGGCGACGACGCCGATGGCGTACTGGAGCAACTCCTCGAAGTACGTGGCCTACCGCTACACGGGCATCGTCAGCGGTACGAGCGGCAGCGAACCGGCCTCCGGATTCCCCGGGTCCGGGCAGTTCGGCCCCGGCGCCGACAACGCGCACGTGACCCGGCTCGGGCAGCTGCTCATCGCACAGGGCGGCGAGCGCTTCTACAAGGAGAGCGCGGGGCCGGGCTGGAGCGACGCGGACGAGCGGGCGACGCGGGCGTTCCAGCTGGCGCAGGGGTGGAAGGGCAAGGACGCGGACGGCATCCCGGGCCCGGGCACCTGGAGCCTGCTGGTCAAGGGCGCCGGGCACCGGATCCCCGCCGCCGGCCCGGGCGGGGCCGTGGCGTACCCGGGGAAGGGCCTCTTCCGGCCGGGGCGGTCCAGCGGCCATGTCCGCCGGCTCGGCACGCAGCTGGTGAAGAAGGGATACGGCACGCACTACATGAAGGGCCCCGGGCCGCGCTGGACGGAGGCGGACCGCCGCAATGTCGAGGCGTTCCAGCGCGCGCAGGGCTGGAGCGGGAGCGCGGCCGACGGATATCCGGGGCCGGAGACATGGCGACGGCTCTTCGCGTGACGGGTGAAGCGACGGAACGGACATGACGGAGGCGGGAATGCGATCAACGGAGAACGTGCGGGGCGAGTGGGACGAGCTGGGCGAGCGGGACACGCGGGTGATCGTGCCCGGTCCCGGCGTGGGGGAGGCGCAGGCCGAGGGTGCGGTGGACATGGCTCCGGCGGCGGAGGACGACATCCCGGCGGACCTGGGTCCGGCCCTGGACGCCGTCGCGGGAGTGGGCCGGGCGGCCCGGGGCGAAGGCGAGGGCCCGGCGGATCTGGACCTGGGGCTGGACCTGGGCAGGGGTTTGCTCACGGAGGCGGAGCCTGAGCGGGAGATTGTGTTCGGCACGGCGGACCCGGACCCGGATCCGGACCTGTTCCCCGGCCCGGATCACGGTGCGGAGCCGGAGCAGGTACCCGGCCCGAGGGTGCTGGGCCTGCATCTGGAGCCGGAACCGGAGCCGGAGCCGGGTCCGCCGGAGCCTGGGCTGCCCGAGTCCGGTCTGCCCGAGTCCGTTCTGCCCGGGCCGGTACGTGCTCCGGAGCCCGGGGAGCCCGTCACCGGTGCCACCGCCACCGAGGCGGAGCCCGCCCCGGACCGGGTGAGCGGGCGGCCGGATCTCCGGAAGCCCGAGGCCGGGGAACGGCCCGAGCCCGCCGGGGCGCGGCCGCCCGAGACCGACGCCGGGGAACGACCCGAGCCCGCCGGGGTCCGGCCGCCCGAGGACGGGGCCGGGGACGAGGGGCGCGCCCCGGTGACGCTCACCGCCGGTGGCGTGGACCCGGTCGCCTGGTGGGGGGCCGGGCGCAGACAGCCCGTCATCGCCACCGAGACCACCGCGCCCATCCCCGTACACCTGCTCTTCCGTGACGACGACCAGGACGGCAGGCTCGTCGGCGCCGGTGGCACCACGGCGGGCACCGGCACCGGCACCGTGCGGCGGTCCGGGGAGCGGCGCCCGCCCCTCCCGCGCTCCCGCCCGATGCGGGCCCCCACCCGGCCCGCGCCCCTCGCCGACCCCCGGCTCACCGAGCGGCCCGGCCCCGTACTGCCCGGCTGGACCGCGCTGTTCACCGCCGCGGCCGGGGCCCTGGCCGGAGTCGCCGTGCTGTGGTGGCAGGGCGCGCTGCCCGCCGCCGTGACCGGCGGGCTCGGGCTCACGGAACACCCGTACGACGGCATCGGCATCGGGGCCTGGGCGCTGCTCGCGCTGGTCGTGGCGGTGGCGCTGTTCGCGCTCCTCGGCCTCGGACGGGGCCGGTCCGGGCACGCCTCGGTGCTGACGCTCTTCGGCGACTACCGCGGCAGCGTCCGGCGCACCGGCCTCCTCTGGATCTCCCCGCTCCTGCGGCGGGGCCGGATCGACGTACGCCTGCGGCACTGGCGCAGTGAGCCGCTGCCCGCCGTGGACGCGAGCGGTACCGCGCTGCGGGCCGTGGTCCTCGTCGTCTGGCGGGTGAAGGACACCGCGCGGGCCGCGCTCGGTGTCGCGGACCACGAGTACTACCTGCGCGACCAGGTGGAGGCGGCGCTGGCCCGGGTCCTCTCGCAGCTCCCCGCCGATGCCTTCCTGGAGGAGACCCGCACCCTGCGCGACGCGGAGGCGGTGGGCGACGCGCTGACCCGCATGGTGCAGGCGGACTGCGCGCCCGCGGGCATCGAGGTCTACTCCGCACAGCCGACCGGGATCGAGTACGCCCCCGAGGTCGCGGCCGCGATGCAGCGGTGCCGGGTGGCGGCCATCGACGCGAAGCACCGGGACGGGGTGCTGACCTCCGTGGTCGACGCGGTGGACGACACGGTCGGCCGGCTCACGGCGCGCGGCATCGTCGAACTCGACGCCTACGAACACAAGGCCCTGGTCAGGGATCTGACGGTGGCCTTCTACACCGGCCGCAGCGGCAGGGAAGGGGCCTGAGCGCCTCCGCTTGCACAGGAGGGCGTGCTGAAACCCGATCCACATTGGTCTGGACATGTTCATGCCGCGTCAATAATCTGGACTTGGTCTAGACCGCAGCATGCGCGCAGCACAGCTCAGATCGACAGTTCGGATCATCCCCAGAACATCCCCCACGTTCTCGAGGAGCGACACAGCATGCGGAAAAGGGCAAGCGCGGCCGTCATCGGCCTGGCGATAGCGGGCGTCTCCATGTTCGCGACCAGCAGTGCCAGCAGCCACGGCTACACGGACTCACCCATCAGCCGGCAGAAGCTCTGTGCCAACGGCACCGTCACCGGCTGCGGCAACATCCAGTGGGAGCCGCAGAGCGTCGAGGGCCCCAAGGGCTTCCCGGCGGCAGGACCGGCGGACGGAGCGATCTGCTCCGGCGGGAACAGCAGCTTCTCCCAGCTCGACGACCCGCGCGGCGGCAACTGGCCCGCCACCCAGGTCACCGCGGGACAGGGCTACAGCTTCCGCTGGCAGTTCACCGCCCGGCACTCCACGAGCGACTTCCGGTACTACATCACCAAGGACGGCTGGGACTCCACCAAGCCGCTGACCAGGGCGGCGCTGGAGTCGCAGCCCTTCATGACGGTGCCGTACGGCAACCAGCAGCCTCCGGCGACCCTGACCCACCAGGGCACCATCCCCACCCAGAAGACCGGGAAGCACATCATCCTGGCCGTCTGGAACGTCGCGGACACCAGTAACGCGTTCTACGCGTGCTCCGACGTGAAGTTCTGATCCGCACGGCACGACGCACAGCACGACGCACAGTGGGCGGTCTCCCCGGAAGGAGACCGCCCACTGTGGTGTCTGTGCGCCGTCAGGGACTCGAACCCCGGACCCGCTGATTAAGAGTCAGCTGCTCTAACCAACTGAGCTAACGGCGCCTGCTGACTCGAAAATAATACCTGGTCCTCAGGGGTGCTGATGACACCTGCCCGGGACGGCGCCGCAGGACGCGTCTGAGCGTGCGGACCCGCCCCTGACCTGCGGGCCCGCACCCGTATATGTATACCGAGCGAGGCCGGTGCGCCACCCTGCGCGTGGCGCATCCCACAGGGCGGGGCTACAGGGTGCGGCTCACAGGGCCAGCGACAGCAGAACCGGTGCCGCGCGCCGGTTCAGCGTGGCTGCCGCGGCCCGCAGCCGGTGCGCGTGCTCGATCGGCAGGGACAGGGCCAGACATCCGGCCGACGAGCCCGCCGTCAGCGGGACGGCCGCGCACACCGTGCCCACGGCGTACTCCTGGAGGTCGAGCATCGGCACCGTCGCGGGCTGGCTGTCCAGCTTCGAGAAGAGCACCTTCTCGTTCGTGATCGTCCGCGACGTCAGCCGGGCGATCCGGTGCCGGGCCAGGTGGTCGCGCCGGCCGTTCTGGTCGAGCTGCGTCAGCAGGCACTTGCCGATGGCGCTGGCGTGCGCCGCCGAGCGGAAGTCCACCCACTCGTTGACCGCGGGCGTGCGGGGGCCGTCGGCCATCTGTGTGACGCGGATCTCCCCGTCGACGTACCGGCTGACGTAGACGGCCGCGCCCACCGAGTCCCGCAGCTGCACCAGCGTCTGCTGGAGCTTGGCCTCCAGGGCCCGCCTGCGGGCGGCGCCGGAGCCGAGCTCCAGGAGTGAGGAGCCGATGATGTACGCGCCGTCGGCGATCTGCTCGACGTACCCCTCGCGGCGCAGCGTCAGCAGGAGGGGCGTGAGGTGCCCCGTGGGCAGGCCCGTCTCCCGGGAGAGCCGTGCCTCGGTCACCCCGCTGCCATGGGTGGACACGGATTCGAGCACCCGAAGGGCGTACTGCACCGAATGGAACGGCGCCTTCGGCTCAGGCTTCAACGCCACGGTTCCCCCTCATAGGGCATCTGCCAGGTGTGACCGCAAGCTCATGACCCACGATAGTCGCCAAGCAGCCGATAGGGAGGGGCTGTTGGCGGTCTCGACGGTGCGCCCCGACTCCGTCAGCTGGGGCGCACCCTCCTGGCATATGCCGAGGTCATGAGTGACATGCCAAAGGCAAGGTCACAGCACCGCGTTGAGGAATTCGCGCGTGCGTTCGTGTTCGGGATCGGTGAATATTTTTTCCGGTGAACCGGACTCCACGACCCGTCCCGCGTCGAACATCAGAACCTTTTCCGAGACGTCCCGGGCGAAGTTCATCTCGTGGGTCACGCAGAGCATCGTGATGTTCGTGTTCCGCGCGATGTCGCCGAGGAGCTCCAGCACACCCGCCACCAGCTCCGGGTCCAGCGCCGACGTCACCTCGTCGAGCAGCAGGATCTCCGGCCGCATCGCCAGCGCGCGGGCGATGGCGACGCGCTGCTGCTGGCCGCCGGACAGCTGGGAGGGGTGGGCGTCGACCTTTCCGGAGAGCCCGACCAGTTCGAGCAGCTCCCGGGCCCGGGTCTCCGCCTCGTCCTTGTCCATGCCGAGGACGTTGACGGGCGCCTCGGTGATGTTCTGGAGCACCTTCATGTTCGGGAAGAGGTTGAACTGCTGGAAGACCATCCCGATCTTCTTCCGGGACTCCCGCAGCTGCTTCTCGCCCGCCGGCTTCAGCGCGCCGGACGCCGTCCGCACGTGCGAGAGGGGCGAGCCGTCCACCCAGATCACGCCGTCGCTGACCTTCTCCAGCGTCATCAGCAGCCGCAGGATCGTGGTCTTCCCCGAGCCGCTCGGCCCGATCAGCGTGACGTGCTCGCCGCGCCGCACGGTGAAGTCCAGCTCGTCCAGGACGACATGGTCGCCGTACCGCTTGACGACCTTGTCGAAACGGACCAGCGGCTCGACACCTGTCACCTGGGGGTCCGGAGCCGCGTCCGCGGGTTCCTTCTTGAGGGGTGCGGATTCAGTGGCCAAGGCGCTTCTCCAGCTTTCTCATGAGCAGTGAGGTGGGGTAGCTCGCGACCAGGAAGATGAGTCCGGCGAGCGTGAACACCTCGGTGTAGACGAAGTGGTCGGCTCCGTACTTCCGGGCTTCGAAGACCATTTCCTGCACCGTGATCACGGCGAGGAAGGGGGTCTCCTTGAACATCGAGATCGCGTAGTTGCCGAGGGCGGGCAGCACGTTGCGCACCGCCTGCGGCAGGATCACGGCCTGCCAGGTCCGCTTCGGCGACATCGAGAGCGCCCGGCAGGCCTCCCACTGCCCCTTGGGGACCCCGTCGATCCCGGCCCGGTAGACCTCGGAGGTGTACGCGGCGTAGTGGATGCCCAGCACCACGATGCCGATGGTCAGCGGCTCCACGGAGCTGAAGACGGCCGCCGCGCCCACCAGCTGCACCAGCAGCGGGGTGGAGCGCACGAACTCCGTCAGCGCCTTCACCGGCACGGTCACGAACCGGGAGGGCGCACGGCCCGCCACCGCGACGGCCAGCCCGAGCACCGCCGCCACGAGCGTGCCGAGCACGGTCGCGAGCAGGGTGACCCTGAAACCTTCGAGCAGCAGGGGAAAGGCGTCCCCGACGGCATCCCACTGGAACGACTGGTTCACCGGGCACCTCCCGCAGTGGCGGCGGCTTCCGCCGTGCGTGTCTTCAGCAGGCTGCCCGCACCGGTGTGCAGTCCCAGCCGCCGCTTGGCGGTGCGCTCCAGCATGTTCATCAACAGCGTCAGCGCGTACGCGAGGACGAAGTAGACGGCCAGCAGCAGCAGATAGGTGGTGAGGGTCTCACCGCTCCGGCTGCGGACGTGCTCGATCGCGGTCATCAGGTCGGCCGCGGAGAGCAGCCACAGCAGCGGCGTGCACTTCAGCAGCTGGATCAGCAGGTTGGTGAAGGAGGGGATCATCTGCACCCAGGCCTGCGGCATGATCACCTTCCGCATGCGGTGGAAGGGCGTCATGTTCAGCGCCACGGCCGCCTCGTACTGGGCGCGGGGCACGGAGTTGATCGCACCGCGCACGATCTCGGAGCCGTACGCCCCGTAGTTCAGGCCGAACGCCACGATTCCGCAGACCAGCGGGGTCAGTTCGTAGCCCGTCAGGGGCGGCATCGCGTAGTAGAGCCAGAACAGCTGGATGTAGAGCGAGGTGCCGCGGAAGAACTCCACGACGGTCCGGGAGACCCCGCGCACCAGCAGCAGCTTGCTGCCCGCCGCCAGGCCGAGGACGAACGACAGCAGCAGGGCGACCAGGGAGCCCAGGACCGTCGCCTCCAGCGTCACCCACAGGCCCGACCTGACCTGGGGGAACTCTTCGCCGAGTATGGAGAGGAAGTCACTCATACGGTGGGGTCCGTCCTCGTCAGCCCTTGCACAGGTCGGCCGTCTTGAGCGTGGCCGGCGGTATCTCCGTGGCGCCGAAGCCGTACGCCTGGAGGAGTTCCACATAGCGGGACTTGTCCGAGACGATCTTCTTGAGCTCGCGGTTGAAGGAGTCCCGCAGGTCCTCGTTGCCCTTGCGGAACACCGCGCCGCCCGGGGAGAACTGCTGCACGCCGTCCAGCTCTGGGACGAACGCCTCGGTGACCTCGGTGTCCGGGTTGGTCTTGGCCAGCCAGCGCAGCGAGATGCCGGTCAGCAGGAAGGCGTCGATCCGGCCGCCCTTCACGGCGTCCGCGCCGTCCTGCGGCTTCTGCAGCGTCTTGATCTTCCCCTCGGCGATGCCCGCGCCCTTGGCGTACGAGGCCTCGACCGCGCCGGACATCACGCCGACGGTGACCCCGGCCGCCTTCGCGGACGCCAGGTCGGTGAGCTTCTTCGGGTTGCCCTTCTTCACCATCAGCGCGGTGGGGGAGATGAACTCCGGCTCCGAGAAGATGGCGTTGGCGCAGCGCTCGGCGGTGATGGCCATGCCGGCGCTGACGACGTCGTACTTGCCCGCCTGCAGACCGGGGATCAGGCCGTCCCACTCCGAGAGGGTGGGCTTCAGCTCGTCCACGCCGAGCGCCTTGAATATCTCCGCGTGCAGGGCGGGGGCCTCGCCCTTGAGCTCCTTGCCCTCCATGTAGCCGTACGGAGCCTCGTTGGCGTACGCGACCCGGACGAAGCCCTGCTTGCGGAGCTTGTCGAGCGCGCCCTCACCGTCCGCGGAACCGGCGTCGGTCTTGCTGCACGCGGAGAGCAGGCCGGGGACGACGAGCAGACCTCCCACGGCGGCCGATCGATTGAGGAAGCCCCGACGGGACAGGTGAGGGAAGTCAGCCATGGTTCGCAATCTCCTGGAGAAATCGGGGTGTCGAACAGTCCGGACAGGGTGACCACCTGCCCGATCCCGGACGTCTATGCAGGAAGCGCTGCCATGTAACCGAACAGTGGCCGGAGGGTGACCTTCCCGTGTCTCGTCATGGGCGGAGGGCGACCGCGGATGTGCGGGGCGTATTCCTCTGCGGGCGCACGTTCATGAGCGTCCGTCATGTCGGACCATCAGTCCGTGATGTCCTGAGAAGGCGCGTAACCACGCTGTATGTCCACCACGTTGGGGAGCGGCTCACCGGCCGCCCAGCCCTCGTACATCGAGACGAACTGCTCGCCCAGCCGGTCCCGCCAGCCGGCCGTGTCGCCGCTCATGTGCGGGGAGACCAGCAGACCGGGTACGTCCCACAGCGGGCTGGACGGGCCGAGCGGCTCCTCCTGGAACACATCGAG
Source organism: Streptomyces sp. NPDC102451 (assembly GCF_044765485.1). Classification (NCBI taxonomy): domain Bacteria; kingdom Bacillati; phylum Actinomycetota; class Actinomycetes; order Kitasatosporales; family Streptomycetaceae; genus Streptomyces; species Streptomyces sp. NPDC102451. Next base: position 283,641 of record NZ_JBIWKD010000005.1, read on the forward strand.
TGCCGCACCCGCGATCCAGTGCCTGCGCAGCGCCTCGGCCAGGTCCTCCTCGACGGTCAGCGCGCCGCGACCCACGTTGACGAAGTGGGCGGAGGGCTGGAGCAGCCCGAAGAAGCGGGCGTCGAACATCCCGCGCGTCTCCTCGGTCAGCGGCGCCGCGGAGATCACCCAGTCCGCGCCGGCCGCCAGCCGGCCCAGGTCCTCGACGCCGTGGATCGAGCGCCGCGCCGTACGGCCGACGAGCGCCACCTGGACGCCGAGGCCGTGCAGCAGCCGCATGATCTCCCGGCCGACGGGGCCCGCGCCGACGACCACGGCGCGGCTGCCGGCGAGCCCCCGGGTCTCCCGGTGGCGCCACCGGCGCTGCCGCTGGAGCTCCAGCGTGCGGGGGAGGTCCTTCGCGAAGGCGAGCACCAGCCCCGCGACGTACTCGGCGATCGGCACCTCGAAGACGCCCCGGGCGTTCGTGACGACGGTGGGGGAGGCGGCCAGCTCGGGGCAGACCAGCCGGTCCACCCCCGCGCTCGCCGTGTGCACCCAGCGGGGGCGCGATCCGTCGCCGGGCCAGGCCTCGCGGACGGCGTCCGAGGTGAAGTCCCAGACGAGCAGCACATCCGCGTCCGGCAGCCGGTCGGCCAGGGTCCGCTCGTCGGCGTACCGGACGACGGCCCGGCCGGTCAGCCGGCCCAGGCGCGGTGACGGGTCGGTGTCCAGGACGAGGATCACGGGAGTGGTCATCAGGAATGACCACGTTCGCACCGGGGAACACGCCCGTCAACAGCACCTTCGCCCTGTGGGAGAAACCGCTGGTCACACCCGTTGCGGGCGGCGGTACGGGGTGAAAAGGGGAATACTTGTCCCAGGCAGGGGCAACGGTGACGCGAACGCCGGCAGGACATCCGGACGCACGGGAAGGGTGGACATGACGACCGTAGGACTTCTCTACCCGGGCCACGCCGCGGAGGACGACTTCCCGCGGATCGAGGTCATGCTCGACAGCGACATCAGACTGCCGCTGTTCCACACCGACATCGACGAGGACGACCGGAGGGCCGAGAACCTCCGCACGGCGGGGACGCCGGACCGCCTGAGCGCCGGTGTCGAGGAACTGCGCATGGCCGGCGCCGAATCGCTGGTCTGGGCCTGCTCGGGCGGCAGCTTCGCCTACGGCTGGGACGGGGCGCACACACAGGCCGCCGAACTCGCCAGGGCCGCCGGGCTGCCCGCCTCCAGCACCTCCATCGCCTTCGTCCAGGCGGTGCGCGAGCTGGGCGCCTCCCGGGTCGCGGTCGCCGCGACCTACTCCGAGGACGTCGCCGCGCTCTTCGCCGGCTTCCTGGCGTCCGGGGGCGTCGAGGTGACCGCCACCCGGGGCAGCGGCATCATCAAGGCGTCCGAGTCGGCCGCCGCGGACGTGGAGCTCGTGAAGGAACTGACCGTGGCCGGGGACCATCCCGACGCCGAGGTGGTCCTGCTCCCCGACAACGCCCTGCACACCGCCGCGTACGTCCCCGAGCTGGAGGAGCTGGTGGGCAAGCCGGTCCTCACCGCCAACCAGGTGGCGGTCTGGGAAGGCCTCCGGCTGTCCGAGCGCCGCATCTGGGCCCCCACCCTCGGCACCCTGTTCGCCACCCGCGAGCCCCCGCTGGGCGCCGCCGAACCCCGGGGCATCGAGGTGCGGGAGTAGGCGCCCCGGACCGGCCCCGGACCGGCCCCGGGCGGGCGTACGGGAATAAGCGGAGCCATCCTCCTGTTGGCATCCTCCGGTACCCAGACGCAGCACCGGAGAGGCCGAACACGTGGATGAGAACCGAGGCGACGAGATTCGCGGCACAGCGGGCGGGACGGCCTCCGTACCCCTCTCCGTGCTCGACCTGGTGACCGTGGGCCAGGGCCGCACCGCGACCCAGGCGCTGCGCACCGGTGTCGACATCGCCAAGCTCGCCGAGAGCCGCGGCTTCCACCGCTACTGGGTGGCCGAGCATCACTCCATGCCCGGAGTGGCGTCCTCGTCCCCCGCCGTGATCCTCGCGCACCTGGCCGCCCACACCGAGCGCATCCGGCTCGGCTCGGGCGGTGTGATGCTGCCCAACCACGCGCCGCTGGTGATCGCCGAGCAGTTCGGCACCCTGGAGGCGATGGCCCCCGGCCGTGTCGACCTCGGCCTCGGCCGCGCGCCCGGCACGGACGGCGCCACGGCTGCGGCCCTGCGGCGTACGGAGCGGCTGAACGAGGGCGCCGACGATTTCCCGCAGCAGCTCGCGGAGCTGACGCGCTTCCTGGACGACGACTTCCCGGACGGGCACCCCTACGCCCGTATCCACGCCGTACCCGGACCGGTCCAGGCCACCTCGCCCGGCGGTGTGCAGTCGCCGGGCCGCCCGCCGGTCTGGCTGCTCGGCTCCTCCGGCTTCAGCGCCCGGCTGGCCGGCGTCCTCGGCCTGCCCTTCGCCTTCGCCCACCACTTCTCGGCCCGCAACACCGTGCCGGCCCTTGACCTGTACCGGGAGTCCTTCAAGCCCTCCGCGGTCCTCGACGCCCCGTACGCCCTCATCGGCGTCGCGGCGCTGGCCGCCGACGACGAGCGCGAGGCCAGGCGCCAGGTGCTCACCGGCGCGCTGTCCATGGTCCGGCTGCGCACCGGGCGCCCCGGCCTGGTGCCGAGCCCGGAGGAGGCGGAGGCGTACGACTTCAGCCCCATGGAGCGGGAGTTCGTCGACGGCTGGCTCAAGGACATCGTCCACGGCACGGCGGACGAGGTCCGCACCGGCCTGGACGACCTGGCCAAGCGCACCGGCGCGGACGAGCTGATGATCACGGCCAACGCCCACGGCGGCGAGGCCCGGCTGCGCAGCTACGAACTCATCGCGGACGCCTACGGGCTGCCCACGCTCGGCTGACCCGCTCAGCCCTCCGGCGGCCTGGCGCCGAGCAGTTCGGCGATCCGCTCCGGGGCCACCGCGCGGGAGTACAGCCACCCCTGCCCGGTGTCGCAGCCGATCCGGCGCAGCCGCTCCGCCTGGCCCGAGGTCTCCACGCACTCCGCGGTGACCGTCAGGCCCAGGCGGTGCGCCAGCTGCACCATGGCCTCGACGATCGTCTCGTCGGCCGGGCTGGGGTGCGCGCCGTCCTCGTAACGGAAACCGCGTACGAAGGAGCCGTCCAGCTTCAGCACGGACACCGGGAGCCGGCTCAGATAGGCGAGGTTGGAGTAGCCGGTGCCGAAGTCGTCGATCGCGATACGGACACCCATGTCGCTGAGCGCCTGGAGCACGTGCAGCGGCCGGCCCGACGAGCCCATCACCGCCGACTCGGTCAGCTCCAGTTGCAGCAGCCCGGGTTCGAGCCCGGTCTCGGCGAGGATCTCCGCGACCTCGGTGACCAGATCGGAGTCCCGGACCTGACGCACGGCGACGTTGACGCTGATGAACAGCGGTGGATCGTCCGGGCGTTCCAGTTGCCAGCGGCGGGCCTGGCGGCAGGCCGTGCGCAGCACCCACCGGCCGAGCTGGACGATGGTGCCGTCCTCCTCGGCGATCGGGACGAACCGGTTCGGCCCCAGCAGTCCGAACCGCGGGTGGTTCCACCGGACCAGGGCCTCCACGCCCCGTACGACCTCGTCCGCCATGCCGACCAGCGGCTGGTACTCCAGGGTGAACTCCCCGCGCTCGACGGCCGGGCGGAGCGTGGAGGAGAGCGCCTGCCGGGTCATCCGGTGGGCGTTGCGCTCGGGGTCGAAGAGGGTCCAGCGGGCCCGCCCGTCGGCCTTCGCCCAGTACAGCGTGGTGTCCGCGGCCTGCATCAGGGCGGTGGCCGACGTGCCGGCCGAGGGCCGCTCCACCACGCCGATCGACGCGGACACCGACAGGCGGTGCCCGGACACCTCGAACGGCCGCTGGAGGGCGGAGAGCACCGAGCGGGCCAGATCGGTGAGCTGCTGCGCACCCGAGGAGTCCTCGACCAGGATCGCGAACTCGTCCCCGCCGAGGCGCGCCACCAGATGACCGCCGCCGCGGCGCCCGTCGGCCTCGGCGCAATCGGTGAGCCGTCCGGCGACGGCGGCGAGCAGCCGGTCGCCGGTGCGGTGCCCCAGGGTGTCGTTGACCGCCTTGAACCCGTCGATGTCCAGGTAGCAGAGGCCGATCCGGCCGGGCGGGGGCGAAGGCCCGTCCTGGACCGGCGGGGTCTCCAGTACGCCCGTGAGCCGTTCGAAGAACAGCGTGCGGTTGGGCAGCCGGGTCACGGGGTCGTGTATCCGCAGATGGCGCAGCCGCTCCCGCAGCTCCCGCCGGTCACTGACATCGGCGACGGACAGCAGCACCCGGGCCGCGCCGGACGGCGTGCCGCCCATCGGCACGGCGGTGACCTCGGCCCACAACGGCCGGCCGTCGGCGTGCTTGAGCCGCCGGGTGCACCGGAAGCGGGGGCTGGCACCGCGCAGCACCTCGTCGTACGCCCGCCAGGTGGGACCGTCCGAGGTGAGGCCGACGAGGTCGGCCGCGGTCTGCCCGGTCAGCGACGCGGGGTCGGTGCCGAACAGCCCGCCCAGCGCGTCGTTCGGCCTGACGATCCGGCCGCGGTCGTCGACGACGGCCATGGGGAGGGCGGACGCCGCGAATGCGGCGCGGTAGTCGCGCAGCTCGGAGAGTCCCGGTCTCGGATGATCACTTTGCGTCACCTCTGATGGTCCGGCGCCGGGGGCCGCGCCCGCCCGGGACACCGGCCCTTCGAAGGTTCCGCTCACCGCTCGCTCCCGCTGTGCAGATTGTCGTGAACACGTATGGCCGGGCAGCTGCGTGGAGTGGAGCGCCGCGCCGGAGGCGGGAACCACGCAGGAAAACGAGGTGAAGCATAGAGGGTGGCGCGTCGGCCGTTCCAGCGCGCCCGCTGTTTCGGGCGCACGGCACGCGCCTGGCCCACCTTCACGCCACGCCTGTCCCACGCGTCACACCCGTACGCGTTTTGGTCGTAGATGATCATTATTGCGCTGATCTGGCTGATTTGAATTTCCGGGTGAGCGATTGTGACTTTACGTGAGGGTGGGCGCGCCTCTCCCCGTGATCGCCCCGGCCCCCACTGACACGAGTGGGGCAGCACAACAGGGCGTACGCCGCCGAACCGGCACAGGGTGAAGGGGAGGTCCCGCATTCGCCACCCGGAGGTAGATGTGCCGCGTCAGCGCAGACCCGGGGGGCCGGAGAGACCGAGACTGCGCAGTGCGGCGGCCGCGCTGACCTCCCTCCTGGCGCTCGCCGCCACCGGGCTCGTCGCCGGGCCCGCCGTGGGGGCCTCGCGCGACGCGGGACCCTGCGCCCTGCCCCGGACCGGGGCGCACCACTCCCTCGGCCTCGACACCTGGAACGGCGCCTATCCGCGCCCCGACCGGAGCCTCGACGCGGTCATGGTCTTCCTGTCGTTCCCCGACTCCGAGCCCGTCGTGTCCCCCGAGGTGCTCGCCGCCGACTACTTCCCCTCCACCACCCGCTTCTTCCAGCGCGCCTCGTACGGGAAGTTCACCCTGCGCGCCCACCCGCAGCGCGGGTGGACCTCCATGCCGCACCCCTCCACCTGGTACGGCATACAGCGCGACTGGAGCTCCGAGCGCCGCAGCGCCTACCTGCGCGACGCGATCAAGGCCGCCGACGAGCAGACCGACTTCTCGGCGTACGACATCGTCTACCTCGTCGCCGACCCGGACGCCCCCGGTGTCGACTCCGACGCCACCAAGGTCGTCAACTTCGACCGTCCGGTGCGCGCCGACGGCTCGGACATCAGGCGCGTGGTCACCGTCTTCGAGGAGCACCCGCCGGACCGCAACGTCCTCGCGCACGAGACCGGACACGTCTTCGACCTGGCGGACCTCTACCACCGGCCGGAGGACGGGAAGGGCGACTGGGACACCTACGTCGGCGACTGGGACGTGATGGGAAGCCAGTTCGGACTGTCCCCGGACCTGTTCGGCTGGCACAAGTGGAAGCTCGGCTGGCTCGGGGGACAGGAGGTCGTGTGTGTGCAGGGCGCCGCCGACCTCACCCTGGAGCCCATGGCCGAGGTACCCGTCCGGGGCGCCTCCCTCGGGACCCGGCTCGCGGTCATCAGGACCGGCAAGGACAGCGCGCTGGCCATCGAGGCCCGCAGCGCCACGGGCAACGACCGGACCACGTGCACCGAGGGTGTGCTCGTCTACCGCATCCGCAACGCGACGCCGTCCGGCGGCGGCCCCGTCGAGGTGCTGGACACCCACCCCGACTCCGACGCCTGCTGGGACCGGTCGGTCTACCCGCCGCTCGCGGACGCCCCGCTCCGCGAGGGCGAGCGCTACACCGTGCCCGGCGAGCGCATCCGCATCGACGTCGCCGACCGGACCCGGTCGGGCGCCTGGACCGTGCGGGTCACCACCGGGACATAGGCCACACGAAGAAGCCCCCTCGCTTCCGCGAGGGGGCTTCTACCGTCGGTGCGCCGTCAGGGACTCGAACCCCGGACCCGCTGATTAAGAGTCAGCTGCTCTAACCAACTGAGCTAACGGCGCCTGGTGACGTCGTAGACATTAGCACCCGGATCGGCGGGAGGAAAAATCGAATTCCCGGTGGTCGACGGGGCCGCCGACCTGCCCACCCGCACACAGGCCCACAGCAGCACGTCCGGCCCGGGGAGCCACGGGTTACGGGTGTCGGGCGCGACCACCCAGCGGGGACCGCCGGCGCCCGCGCCGCCGGTCAGGGGCGGGACCGTGACCGCGTCCCCCGTGCCGTGGCAGAGCACCGGCGACAGGGCGCCCTGGTGCCCCCGGACGCCGTCGGCGGACCCCGTGCCCCACTCCTCCCACGCCAGCAGGGACGGCAGCCGCTGGGCCGTACCCGGGGAGGCGAACAGCAGCATCCGTCCCCGGTGCGTGGCGACCGGGCCCGAGCCCGGGCCCTCCGCCCAGAGTCGCTCCAGCATGCGCCTGCCGAACAGGGCGGGCACGCTCACGACGTCGAAGGAGGAACCGCACGGCAGCACCCCGGGGGAGCAGGGGCGCGCCTCCCACTGCGAGAGCGTGCTGCGGGGGTAGGGCGACGCGCCCGCGAGCCAGGCGGCACCGGACGCCGTGACCTGGGCGGCCCTGTCGTCGGCCCGGTTGTCGGCGTGGTCCCGCAGCAGGGCGAAGATGTCGACCCCGCGGTGCGGGGCGGCGGCGGTCCGCAGAGTCGTTTCGTCATTCAGCCATGCGCTCATGACCTCATGTCTACCGGCCGTGACGCTCCGTTTCCCCAGAGTTGCCGAAAGCCGGACAGGGCGGGGCCAGGCGGAGTATCTTGCCCGACGGCATATGCCACGGGTGTACCCGCGGTGACGAACGGGGTCTGCGAGGCTGCCGGGGTTTTCGGGACGCGCCTCGGATCAGGGCGCCGGGTCGTTCAGCAGGGACCGGCCGAACTCGATCATCTTCTTGGCGTAGTCCTCGGTCCACTCCGCGCGCTCGGCTATGTCCGCGGCCGTGAGCCGGTCGAACCGGCGCGGATCGGCGAGCTGCGCGGCGGCCACGGCCTGGAACTCCACGGCCCGGTCGGTCGCCGCCCGGAAGGCGAGCGTCAGCTCCGTCGCGCGGGCCAGCAGCTCCTTCGGGTCCTCCATCGACTCCAGGTCGAAGAAGTGCTCCGGATCGGCTGCCGCCTCCGACGGCTCGAAGAGCAGCGGTGCGGGACGCAGCCTCTGCCGCTCGTTCCGCTCGGGTTGTGCCATGTGGTGTTCCTTCCTCGGACGTGCCGGACGGCCGCACGGCCACCTTCCATTGTCCAGCCCCGCACAAGAGCGCTGCCCAGGATCAGGACGCCCAATGCACGCGGTGCTCGGCGAGGTGCGCCAGGACCGCGTGGTTCGCCTCCCAGCCGTCGGGGAACTTCACCGTCACGCCCAGCTGGACCGGCTCCGTCGACGGGTGCTCGTCCAGCAGGTCCGCCACCCCGGCCCGGCACACCACGACGCACGCGTGGCGGTGCCGCGAGGCCAGGACGCAGAGGCGGCCCGTCTCCAGGTGGAACGCCGTGGCGTCCGGCCGGCCCGACAGCGGGTGCAGGACCACCGTCACGTCGAACTCGCGGCCCTGGAGCCGGTTCGCCGTGTCCACCGCCACACCCGTCACACCCAGCTCCGCGAGCGCCGCCCGCACCGCGGCGGCCTGGTCGCGGTGGGCCGTGCCGACCGCGACCCGCTCCGCCGTCACCGGGACCGGATCCGGGCCCCGCTCGCTCGTCGCCGCGCCGCCCCGGTCCAGCAGCCTGCGCACCACCAGGGCCACCGCCCGGACCGCCTCGGGGTCCGTGCGCGGGGTGTGCCGGGCCGGGAGCTCCAGCAGCCCCCAGCCGGACTCCGCCGCCTCGTCCAGCACCCGGTCCGGGCCCGATCCGTCCGAGGGCACCCCGAACGACAGCCGCCGGTCACCGTGGTCCGTACCGCTGCGGAACGGTGTGTACGGGTAGAACGCGTCCGAGACCAGCGGCGCCGCCGACGGGGGCAGCCGCCACGACACCGGCAGCCGGTGCTGCGGCAGCTCCGGATTGTGCGCGAGCAGCGTCGAGACGGCGCTCGCCGACGGGTCGTACGAAAGCCCCGCCCACTGGTCGGCGCCCACGATCGAGAACGGGTCCAGCTGTCCCGGATCCCCGACGAACAGCGCCCGCTCGAACAGCCCCGCCACGGCCAGCAGGGCGTCCGACCGCATCTGGTACGCCTCGTCGACGATCGCGTGCCCCCACGGCTCCACGTTCTTCACGTGCGCCCACTTCGCGGCCGTGGAGATGACGATGTCCAGGCCCGCCAGATCCGCCGCCTTCGCCGACTTCCGTACGTTGTCCAGGCCGTCCAGGACCTTGTCGTACGGATCGGAGTCGCTGCTGTGCAGCCGGCCCACCGGCAGCTCGGGGGCCTTCTCGGCCAGCCGCACCACCAGGTCGTCCACCTGGGCGTTGGTCTGCGCGACCACCATCAGCGGGCGCCCCGCCGCGGCCAGCTCCAGCGCGGCCCGCACCACCAGCGTCGACTTCCCCGCGCCCGGCGGGGAGTCCACCACGATGCCGCGCGCCGTGCCCCGCAACGTGTCGCCGAGGATCGCGTCGGTCGCCCGCGCCGCTGCGGCACCCGGGTCGAGAACGGCTGTCATAGGAGGTCCTCCGCGGTCACGGGATCGGGCTGCTCGGTCGGTCCGGCGCCGGCACCCGGGGGACCGCCATGCGTCCACGGGGTGTCCTCCGGATCGGGCAGCTTCGGACCTCCCCGCTGGTCGTGCTCGAACAGCGTCCAGGCGATCCGGTCACCGGGCTCCGGCACCGAACCCGGCGCGGGCTCCTTGCTCCGGCCCATCCGGTCCGTGATCCGCAGGACCAGCTCGACCGCGCCCGTCGCCGGGTCCTCGGCGGCGTACGCCACGAACTCCGCGCTCTGCGGCTTTCCGTCCAGCGAGCGGTACACCTTGGTGCGCTCACCGAGATGCGGGCGCTCGCCGGTCCGGACCGTCACCAGGGGGCGCGGCGAGGGCCGCTTCGACTCGCTGTACGCCATCTCGACCTCCGTCACCTCCCCGACGAACGCCTCGCCCGCCAGCCTGCGCCCCGCCAGCACCAGCGGATCGTCGAGCGCCTCCTGGGCGTCCAGCTGCGCCTGGGCCGTCTCCCGCGAGGCCAGCTTCTGCGCCGCCGTCACCGCGTCGTCCCGGCGCGGCTGCGGGGGCTCGCCCGCCCGCACCCGGTCCCGGTGCGCGGTGAACGACCAGCGGTCCCGGGTCCAGCGGTCCTCGGCCCTGGACCCCTCCGGCAGCTCCCGCAGCAGGTCGAGCCCCCGCCACACGGCGTCCCAGGTGGGGAGCAGCACCCCCGCGAGCAGCGACCTGATCTCCCGCTCCGCAGCGCTCAGCTCGCCGAGCCGGGTGTCGGCGTCGATGCCGTCCTCCGCTGCGGCCAGCGCCGTGCGCGCCCGGTCGTACCGCTCGATCGCGGGCGCCAGCAGCCTGTTGTCGAACGCCGGGTCCGTCGCCGGCCCGGCCGGCGGGCAGACCAGCTGTCCGGCCCGGTCCCGCTGCAGCTCCGCACGCAGCGCCGCCTCCGCACCGGACTCGCCGGCCGGCGGATCGACCCAGGCGAGCAGCGCCCCGAGGTGCTGGTCCTCCAGGCTGCTCTGCCCCGTGGCCCAGTGGCGGTTCAGCAGGTCCGTCGCCGCGAGCAGCAGCGAGGAGCCCGGCACCCTGGCCCGCTCCCCGTAGTGCGTCAGCCAGCGGCCGAGCAGCGGGACGCGCGCGGGAGCCGGGTATGGGGTGTCCGGGTCGTCCTCGGCGGTGCGCCGGAACCGCATGGAACGCCCGAGCAGCCGTACGAAGTCGAGGCCCGCCCTGCTGGGCACGATCAGCTGGGCCGCGTCCGCGCACAGCTCGACCTCGACCTTGACCTTCTTGCCGGTCTCGGGATCGGTCTCGTTGCGCTCGGCCGGCTCGACGACATCGGCGTACGCCTCGATGTGCGGAAGCACCGCCTCGGCCAGCTCGGCAAGGAACGCGAACCGCAGATCGCGGTCGCGAGGCTGGGCCACCGCCAGCAGCCGGGGCGCCGCACGGTCCGTGCCCACGAGCGCGCCCAGCGGGGCGCCGGCCTCACCGGCGGTCGTCAGCGGCACCACCACGAGCGGCCGGCCGGTCAGATGCCGGTGGCGGACGGTGGCCAGCGGCTGGGCCCGCCCGCTGTCGACCGCCTCCAGCCGGGCCAGGGTGTTGATCAGTGACATGGGCCGCCGCCCTCCACCCCGGCCAGGGCCTCGGCGCGCAGGGCGGCGGCCCTGCGCAGCGCCGCCACCGTCGGGTCGGCCGGGTCGCCCTCCTTGCCGGCCGCGGCGGCCAGCACCCCGGCGACCGTCGTCAGGCCGCCGAGCTCGCCCCGCACACTGCGGCCCAGCGACTCCACCGCGCCTTCGGCGCGGGCCTTGGACCGGCAGTGGAAGGCCAACTCGCACGCGGCCAGGCACTCGGGGGCGTACGCCGCGGGGACCGCCTCGACCGCGGTGCCCAGCTCCTCGGGGGAGCAGCCCGGGTCGAAGGTGGTGCCCTCGGGCAGGGCGGCCGCGATGTCCTCGACCCGGGTCAGCCTGGTCAGCTGGCGGCTGGTGACGGCGCGCTGCTTGCGGACGTCCACGACCGAGGCGGTCGGCAGGTTGGAGAAGTCCTTCGGGCAGACCAGCAGGACCCGGTGCGCAACCTCGGCGCCCTCCGTCTTCGCGGCGATCCGCTCCAGAGCCAGGACGTAGACCGCGGACTGACGGGCCGCCGCACCGACCTTCGCGGCGTCCGCCGAGCTGTCGATCATGGGGAAGGACTTGATCTCGACGACCGTCCAGGTGCCGTCGGGGTGCACCACCACGGCGTCCGGCTCCAGATAGGCGGGGGAGCCCGCGACCTCCAGGGCCAGCATCGGATGGTCGAGCAGCGCCCAGCCGCCCGCCGCCGTGGCCTCGCGCAGCGCCAGCGCCGTACGCGCGGCGCGGCCCTCGGGGCCTGCCGCCGTCAGATCGGGGACCGCGGCCGTGGCCGGGGCCTCGGCGTCGCCGCCGAGCCGCTCGACGAGGAGGCGCAGCAGCTCCGTGCCGCCGTCGGCCTTGACCTTCGCCTCGAAGGCGTTGCCCCGGACGAACGCGAACTGCGACTGGCCGAACGCGGCGGGGGAGCCGAGCGCGGTGGCCAGCACTGCCTTGTCGACACCCGCGCCGTCGAGCAGGGCGCGCCGCTTGCATCCCGGGTTCGCGGCGAGCGCGGCCAGCGCGCGTGCGTCGAGCGGATGCGGCGCGACGGCGGGGCCGCGCAGCTCAGCGAGCCGCTGCCGGAGCGTCGTCGCCGGCCTCGACTGCGGAGAGGGCGCGCGCGTCGCTGGGATCTGCGGAGGCGGTCCGCCGGCCGGGTATTCGCTCACCCGGGGAAGTCTTGCATCCGTCACTGACAATCGTGGATCTCGTGGGGACGCGGGATGCGGGCACCTGTACGAACACCGCCCTCACCCGGTCCTTGACGCGGTCCGCGAGCCGCATGAACGGCCTGGTCAGCAGGGCGCCGACGACCATCACGGCGGCGCCGGCCACGGCGTCGAGGAAATAGTGGTTCGCCGTGCCCATCACGACGAACACGGTGACCAGCGGATAGACGACACCGGCCGTCCGGACGAGCGGGTGACGGCCGTGGCGCCACAGCAGGACACCGCACCACACCGACCAGCCGACGTGCAGGCTCGGCATCGCCGCGTACTGGTTGGTCATCCCGCTGAGCCCGCGCGGGGCGCTCGCGCCGGCGCCCCACCAGCCGTACGCGCTGTACTGCGCCATCGTGTCGACGAAACCGTGGTGGGCGTCCAGCAGCCGGGGCGGACAGGTCGGCATCAGCGTGAAGCCGACCAGCCCGAGGAGTGTGGAGGTCATCAGCCAGGTACGGGCCGCCCGGTAGGCCGCGGAACGGCGCCGGAAGACCCAGACCAGGACGGCCGGGGTGACCAGGTAGTGCAGGGAGGCGTACGCGAAGTCGGCGGGTATGCCGAGTGAGGCGTGGCCGGTCAGCAGGCGGTTCAGGGGGTGCTCGGCGTTGATGTGCAGCGCCTTCTCCAGGCGGAGGATCGCGAGGCCGTTGTCCACGGCCGCGGGTATGTTCTCGTGGACCAGCAGCCGGCCCATCGAGTACAGCCCGTACACCACCGCGATCAGCGGGAGCTCCGTCCACCAGCGGGGCCGATGACCGGAGGACGGTGTCACGGCGGTGGCGTGCGGCATCCGGTAGCTCTCCCCATTGTTCATGCGGCCGACGGCGGGCGTTCAACCGTACGGTGGTCGTATGCCCTGATTCCCCTTGGGGCCCGTCCCACGCGGACGTCCCTGGTCATGCGCCGGGCGTGCGCTGGTCATGTGTGGGGAGGGACGCGGACGCCGCCCCGCAGGTTGCCCGTGACGCAGGTGCGAGATGATGGAGCGGGGCCTGTGCCCGCACCGGTCCCCAGCCGGTCGCCCGCGTCCGTCGCCCCCGTCGCCGTCCCGGACACCGCCGTCCCGGACCCACCAGATCCTAGGGTCCCCGGATCTTCGGATCTCCGTATTTTTCAGGGAGAGCCGTCATGGCACCGCGAATCCTGCTCGCCCGGCACGGCCAGACACAGTGGTCCGTCCAGGGCAATCACACCGGCAGGACCGACATCCCCCTCCTCGACACCGGCCGCGAGGGCGCGAAACTCCTCGGTGAACGGCTGCACCGGGAGCCCTGGGGCGGTCTGCCCGGCGTCGAGGTGCGGACCAGCCCGCTCGTCCGGGCCGCGGAGACCTGTGCGATCGCCGGGTTCGGTGACCGTGCCCAGCCGTGGGACGCGCTGATGGAGTGGGACTACGGGGATTACGAGGGCCTGACCCCGGCGCAGATCAAGGCGGACCGGCCGGACTGGCTCATCTGGCGCGACGGGGTCCCGGGGGGCGAGAGCCTCGCCTCACTGGCGGCCCGGGCGGACGAGGTCGTGGAGTGGGCGCGGTCCGCCGACCGCGATGTGCTGGTCTTCGCGCACGGGCACATCCTGCGGGCGCTGGGGGCGCGGTGGCTGGGCGAGGACGTGTCGTTCGCCGCGCGGATCCGGCTGGAGCCGACGTCGCTGTCGGTGCTGGGGTGGGCGTACGGGCTGCCTGCGCTGGAACGCTGGAACGACACGGGCCACCTGGACCGGTAGGGCCTCAGCCCCATCGCCCGGTTCGGGCACATCCAGCCCGTGCGCGTGGTCCGGGAGGCGCCCTCCAGTGCGGGCTCACATGGACAGTCGGCCGAACCCGACGCCAGGGTTCCGTCCTCAAGCGCCGGACGGGCTTGAATGTGCCCGGCCAGAACTTGAAGGCGCGCGTCAGGGGGTCGGGGGGAGCTCCTCGTAGCGGGCCAGGAGGGACGCCACCTCCGGGCCTCCCCGCGGCCGCAGCACCCGCACCGCGCTCGCCAGCATCCCCCGGATCCGGGAGGACTGGACCCGGTCCAGCAGGTCCAGCACCTGGTGGCCCGCCGCCGCGGCCTCGTCGGCCGTGCCCGCCTGCGCCAGGTCACCGGCCAGCTGCGCGCGGTACAGCGCGAGGTTCCGGGTGAAGTGCGGATCCTGCAGCCGGGTCGCCCGCCGTCCGTGCCGCGCCGCCCGCGGCCAGTCACCCAGCGCCGACCAGCACTGCGCCTCCAGCAGCTCCAGCTCCGCCTCCCGGAAGAACGACATCCACTCGGGGTCCGCGTCGCTCGGCCCCCGCTCGAACGCCGTCTGCGCCCGCCCGATCGCCAGCTCGCACCCCGTACGGTCCCCGAGCCACGCCCTGGCCCCTGCCTCCCGCAGCGCCAGCAGGGCCAGCAGCCGCGGGGAGCCGAGCGGCCGGGCGGCCCGCTGTCCGGCCTCCGCCGCGCGGACCGCCTCACGGGCCCGCCCCGTATCGCGGGCCAGGAACGACGCGTTGCAGAACGCGTGCGCTTCCAGTGCGGCGTCCCCGGCCAACCGCGCCGTCGCGAGCGCCTCCGCGTAGTGGGAGCGGGCGTCGTCGAAGCGCCCCGAGTCGTGGGCCAGCCAGCCCACGGAGATCGCCAGCTCACCGGCGCCGGCGTGCAGCCGGTCCGCCGTGCTGCGCCGCGTCGCCGTCCCGGAGTCGAGCAGGGCGTACGCCGCCCGGAGCGGCTGGGAGGCACGCCGGTAGAGGCCGTCCGCGCCGTGCCGGTCGTCCAGCAGCCGGATCTGGCGCACCGCCTCCTCCACGGCGCTCACCTCGGCCTCGCCGACCCGGCGCTGTGCGGGGACGGTGAGGGGGCCCGCGGCGGCACGGCCGCCCAGGCCCAGGGATGCGGCCGCCACCGTGGCGGTACCGCTGGTCATGAACACGCGACGCAGCACGTCGCTCTCCTCGTGGATCTCGCTGTCGAGCGCGGGGGGTGTGGTGGGCGGGGGCAGGTGTGTCGTGCGGGCCCCCCGGCCGCGCACGCTCTCGCGGGCCGAGAAGCCCAGGTCCTCGAGGCTCGCCCCGGGGAACATGTGCAGGAACACCCGTTCGTACGCGTAGTTGGGACAGCGGATCTCGCCGGACTCCACGCGTCCGATGTACCGGGCGTCGCACGCGACCTGTTCACCGATCTCGCGCGCGGCCCTGCGGACCGCGGCCGCGAACTCCCCGGCGGAGCGCTGTCCGCGCAGCCGCCGGAAGGCGAGGTTGGGAACTGCCCGTGTCGACACCATGGCTGGGCCCTCTCTGGTGCAGCCGGGTTCCTGTTTCCGGTGTCCCGGCGGAGCAAGAACGTACCTGCTGTGACGAGTCGCACACGCAGCGTTTGCCAATAAACCGGACATCTCGCCCGTGATCCGCCATGAACTGCCACCCTTTGCGGCGGCGTGCCGCCGTAGCCCTTGACGCCGTCGGCGCGTTGGTCCATGAGGAGACGGGGCGCGGCACCGTCTCGTCGAGACGAGAGGAGGGGTTCCCTTGCCTCATATGGACACGGGCCCGGAGACCACACCGTGCGACCTGGTGACCGTCCCGGCACGTCAGGGCCTGGAGGCCGTGGACATCCTGCGCAGGGGATCGGACGACGAGACCGTCGGCCCGGTCCTGCACGACGGAGCCTGCGCCGTCCTCGGCTTCCTGGTGCCACCCGGCACGGCGGAGGCATGGGACGTGCCCGGCAGCGCCTGTACGCGGACGGACGGCCGTGGACTGCGCGTCCCCGCCGAGCCGCCCGTCATCGGCGGGGGCTGGCTCCTGCCGCCCGTCGCGGAGACCCCGGTCACCGACCCGGCCGTGCTCCGGGCCGCCCTCGACCAGGCGGCCCGGCTCATCGAGGCGGCCGACAACTGCCGCTGAGGCCATAATGGCCAGGTGGGGCGGAGTTTCCGCCGTCGCCGGGCCGTCCAGGTGGCCGGCCCGAACCGGTGAGTGAGGACGAGCGCGCGTGGCACGTCGAGGAGCGGCCAGGGACGCGAGCGACCGCAAGCGGTCCGAGCGCCGGCAGGAGGCCGTCTCCGCGACGGTGGACGGTGGCCTCGCCGAGCTCGTGCCCGACCGTGAGCGTCCGCGCGCCTGGACGCTGCTGCTGGACGGCGCCCCGCAGTCGCACGTGGACCTGGACGATCCGGCGTACCTCTCGTTCGAGTACCAGCGCAGGCTCGGCCATGTCATCGACCTCGCCGCGCCTCCCGGCCGGCCCCTCCAGGTGGTGCACCTCGGCGGCGGCGCCTTCACGCTCGCCCGGTACGTCGCCGCGAGCCGCCCCCGCTCCACCCAGCAGGTCGTGGAGATCGACGGCCCCCTCGTCCAGCTGGTGCGGCGGGAGCTCCCCCTGGACCCGCAGGCGCGGATACGGGTCCGCTCGGCGGACGCCCGCGCCGGGCTCGGAAAGATCCAGGACGGCTGGGCGGACCTCGTCATCGCCGACGTCTTCGGCGGGGCCCGTACGCCCGCGCACCTCACCTCCGCCGAATTCCTCGCTGAGGTACGCCGGGTGCTGAAGCCCGGCGGGCAGTACGCCGCCAACCTCGCCGACGGCCCGCCGCTCGCGCATCTGCGTGGTCAGATCGCCACGGCCGCCTCGCTCTTCCCCGAGCTGGCCCTGGCCGCCGATCCGACCGTCTGGCGCGGCCGCCGCTTCGGCAACGCGGTCCTGGTCGCCTCCGACCTGCCGATCGCGGTCGCCGAACTGACCCGGCGGGTCGCGAGCGACCCCCACCCCGGCCGCGTCGAACAGGGCCGCGCGCTCGCCGACTTCACCGGAGGCGCCGCCGTCGTCACCGACGCGGGCGCCAAGCCCTCACCGGCCCCGCCGCCCGGCGCCTTCTCGTAGACGGCCTACTGATCCACGACCTCCACGATCGGCGGATGGCCGTTCCAGGTGCAGAAGACGGAGACCGTCGCGCCCGCCCCGTCGCTGAAGTCCACCCGGATCCACTCCGGGTTCGTCCACACCTGCATCGACCAGCCCGGCTCGGGCGTCGCCGAGACCAGCTTCGCCGAGGCGTCCGCCAGCTCCAGGACGACCCTGCCGCCGCGCGTCGGATAACTCTTCACCTCACCCGACGCGGCAGCCGGGGCCGAGGACTTCGCCGGGCTCCGGCTCGCGCTCGGCGGGCGGGAGGACGGCTTGCGGGACGGGCTCGGGGTCTTCGGCGCCGCAGTACGGGAGGCGGTGGCACTGGGCGAGGGCGACGGCAGCGAGCGGTGCGTCGACGACGACACCGGCACGTTCGTCGCCTGCCCGCCGCGCGCCCCCACCGAGATCGGAACGGCGCGCGGAGGGTCGTACGCCGTCCCCGACATGACCGTGTGCACGCCCCACCACGACAGGGTGACCGCCGCACCCGTGGCGAGCGACCACGCGATCGCGTGTACGAGTCCTCGTTGCATCGGGCACATCCTGCACCACCCGCCCGGGCCTTGTCCTGGAGGGGACCCAGTTCCTCCGGATGGGCTACGGTGCGGCGCATGCCTAGTGTGCTCGTGGTCGAGGACGACCAGTTCGTACGTTCCGCCCTCATCCGGCACCTGACCGAGGCCTCGCACACCGTACGGAGCGTCGGCACGGCCCTCGAAGCGCTGCGCGAGGTCGCGCACTTCCGCTTCGACGTCGTCGTCCTCGACCTCGGGCTGCCCGACCTCGACGGCGCCGAGGCACTGAAGATGCTGCGCTCCATCACCGACGTACCCGTGATCATCGCGACCGCGCGGGACAACGAGGCCGAGATAGTCAGGCTGCTCAACGACGGCGCCGACGACTACCTGACCAAGCCGTTCTCGGTGGAGCACCTCTCCGCCCGTATGGCGGCCGTCCTGCGCCGCACCCGCGGACCGGGCGCCCAGGCCCCGCCCCCGCGCGTCCTCCAGGTCGGCGGGCTCTCCATCGACCCGCTGCGCCGCCAGGCCGAACTGGACGGCGCCGCACTGGACCTGACCCGCCGCGAGTTCGACCTGCTGGCCTTCCTCGCCGGCCGCCCCGGCGTCGTCGTCCCGCGCCGTGAACTGCTGGCCGAGGTCTGGAAGCAGTCCTACGGCGACGACCAGACCATCGACGTCCACCTCTCCTGGCTGCGCCGCAAGCTCGGCGAGACGGCCGCCCGGCCGCGCTATCTGCACACCCTGCGCGGAGTCGGCGTCAAACTCGAACCGCCGGCCGCGGGGCCGTCCGCATGAGATGGGCCCTGGTCAAGGTCTGCCTGGCCGTCACCGCCATGGTCGTCATCGCGTTCGCCGTACCCCTCGGGCTCGTCATCAAGGAGATGGCCCGCGACCGCGCCTTCTCCGACGCCGAACGGCAGGCCGCCACCATCGGCCCCACCCTCACCATCACCACCGACCGCGCGGAGCTGACCCGCGCCGTCCTGTCCACCGAACCCGGCGGCCGGGGGCGCCTCGCGGTGCACGTACCCGGCACCGAGGGCGGCAGCCCCCGCCTGGAGATCGGCACCCGGCGCGCCACCCGCGAGGACCTGGAGACCGTACGGAAGTCGGGGCGCGCCTCCATCGCCGAGGTACCCGGTGGCTCCGCGTTGCTCCAGCCCACCGCGCTCGGCACCGGAGGCATCGCCGTCGTCGAGGTGTTCGTGCCCGAGAACGAGGTCTCCAACGGGGTCGGCACGGCCTGGCTGGTGCTCGCCGGCGTCGGGATCGCGCTGATCTTCGGCTCGGTGGCCGTGGCCGACCGGCTCGGCGTACGGATGGTGGAGCCCGCACAGCGGCTCGCGGGCGCCGCCCAGGACCTGGGGGAGGGCAGGCTGGGCACCAGGGTCCCCGAGGAGGGGCCCACCGAACTCCGCTCCGCCGCGGTCGCGTTCAACTCCATGGCCGACCAGGTGGTCCAGCTCCTGGCCAACGAACGCGAACTGGCCGCCGACCTCTCGCACCGGCTCCGCACCCCGCTCACCGTGCTCCGCCTCAACGCCGCATCGCTGGGGGAGGGCCCGGCCGCCGAGCAGACCAGGGCCGCGGTCGAACAGCTGGAGCACGAGGTGGACACGATCATCCGTACGGCCCGGGAGCAGCGCCCGCAGACCCAGGGCGGGCAGACGGGCGCGGGCGCCGGGTGCGACGCCTCCGAGGTCATCCGGGAACGCATGGGCTTCTGGTCGGCGCTGGCCGAGGACGAGGGGCGCACCGTACGGCTGGCGGGCGTGGACCGCACCGTACGGATCCCGGTGGCCAGGCCCGAACTGGCGGCCGCCCTGGACGCGTTGCTCGGCAACGTCTTCCGGCACACCCCGGAAGGCACCGCCTTCGCCGTCGATGTGCACCACAGCGGTGACGCGGTGATCGTGCTGGTCTCGGACGCCGGGCCGGGCATACCCGATCCGGAATCCGCCCTGGCCCGGGGCGCCAGCGGACGGAACGGAGCGCGGGGCGAGGTGGGGTCGACCGGGCTCGGCCTCGACATCGTCCGCAGGGTCGCCGAATCCACCGGCGGTGACCTGCGGATCGGCCGGTCGATGCTCGGCGGCACGGAGGTGCGCATCTGGATAGGGCTCGACGGCGGTCCGGCCGAGCGCGCGCGCCGGGGGCACCGGGTGGGGCGCCGTAACGGAAGGCGGGGACCACGCGGAGTGAGGGGCCGGAACACAGAGTTCCGTGGCGCCCCGGGCTCCGGGCCCAATCTTTAACCGGCACCGATGCCCTCCTTAAGCGAACCCTAAGAACATCAACTCGGTTCCCATCAGTGCCTTTTGCCCGGTTCGGGGCGGCTAGCGTGCAGACGCAATCACCCCCCGGCAGGACAGAGGCACGCGATGGGCACCAGCACGCACCGCCGCACGACGAGCACCCGCACGAAGGCCGTCGGCGCCCTCGTGGCCGCGGCGGTCGTGGGCGGCACGGTCTTCGCACTCACCGGAACGGCACAGGCGGCGGCCGTCGGCGCCACGTACACGAGGGCCAGCGCCTGGACCGGCGGATACACCGGGCAGTACGTCGTCTCGAACGACACCGGAAAGGTCCAGTCGGGCTGGACGCTCGAATTCGACCTGCCCGCCGGCACGAAGATCGACTCGCTCTGGAACGGCGAGCACACCGTCAGCGGCAACCACGTCACCGTGAAGCCCGCGAGCTGGAACAAGGACATCGCCCCGGGCGGATCCGTGACGGTCGGCTTCGTCACCACCTCCGCGGCCACCGCCGCCGATCCGGAAGGCTGCCTGATCAACGACGCCGCCTGCTCGGCGGACGGCGGCACCACCCCGGAGCCGAGCGGGCGCCCGACCGGAACCCCGGCGCCCACGTCGACGCCGACGGAGGACGCGACCCCCACGCAGACCGCGACACCCACCGAGACCGCGACGGCCGAGCCGACGAGCACCCCCGGGACGCCTGGTGGCACGGCGGGCGGGGCCGGATTCGCCCCGTACGTCGACACGTCGCTCTACCCCGCCTACGACCTGCTGGACACCGCCTCCAAGACCGGGGTCAAGGAGTTCAACCTGGCGTTCATCACGTCGGGAGGCAGCTGCGCGCCGCTCTGGGGCGGGGTCACCGGACTCGGCGACGACCAGGTGGCCGCCCAGATCGGCGCGCTGCGGGCCGAGGGCGGCGACGTACGCGTCTCCTTCGGCGGGGCGGCCGGCGCCGAGCTAGCGCTGCACTGCTCCTCGGCCGACGAGCTCGCCGCGGCGTACGGCAAGGTCATCGACACGTACGAGCTGACCAAGGTCGACTTCGACATCGAGGGCGGGGCGCTGCCCGACACCGCCGCCAACTCCCGCCGCTCGCAGGCCATCGCCCAGCTCCAGAAGTCGCACCCCGGGCTCGACGTGTCCTTCACGCTGCCCGTGATGCCCGAGGGCCTGACCCAGGCGGGCGTGGACCTCATCGCGGATGCGAAGGAGAACGGCGTCTCGATCGACGCCGTCGACATCATGGCGATGGACTACGGGCCGGCCTACAGCGGGGACATGGGCGACTACGCCACCCAGGCGGCCACCGCCACACAGGCCCAGATCAAGGGCGTGCTCGGCCTCTCCGACGCGGAGGCCTGGAAGGCCGTCGCGGTCACCCCGATGATCGGCGTGAACGACGTCGCCACCGAGATCTTCACCGTCGAGGACGCCACGCAGCTGGTGAAGTTCGCTCAGGAGAAGGGCATCGGCCGACTGGCGATGTGGTCGGGCACCCGGGACGTGCAGTGCGCGGACGGCGAGAAGCCCACCGCGGACGCGACCTGCAGCTCGATTCTCCAGGAACCGCTGGCCTTCACCAAGGCGTTCGGCGCCTTCGGGTAGTCCACGCCACCGCCCCCAAAGACCATCACCTCGACGCGGGCGCCCCCGGCGGGCCCCCCCCCCCCCCCCCCCCCCGGGGGCGCCCCCCCCGGTGTATCCGCCCCCCCGGGGGGCGGGGGGCGCGGGGGCCGGACCCCCCCCCGCCCCCGGGGGGGGGGGGGGGCCG
>NZ_JBIWKD010000005.1:305058-326340 GCF_044765485.1 Streptomyces sp. NPDC102451
GGGCCCCCCTCCCCCCCTCACCCCCCCCCCCGCGGGGCCGGGGCCGGGGCCCCCCCCCCCCCCCCCCCCCCCCCGCCCCGCCCGGGGCCCCCCCCGCCCCCCCCCCCCCCCCCCCCCCCGCCGGGGCCCCGCGCCCCCTTTTCTTCCTCCCCTCGCGGCTCGCGGCGGCCGCGTAAGCGGAACCGCCCCGGGCCGCAGTGGAGTTCGGGGAAAGAACGCGGAAACCCTCGGTGGCCCCCTGTGCGCTCCCTCAAGGGGTCGCCCCGTTCATCTTCCGGCGGGCGTCTTCCGGTCCGCCGGGGAGTTCGGCACCGTCCCGAACCCGGCGCGTGAATCGGTGCGAAGTCCCGGCCGTTCCGGGGCGCCGGGCGAACGGTTCACCGCCCAACACCCCCTGACCTGCGGCGATTCCATGCTTCGCTCATGGGGCATGCAGGGCGCACCGATCCGCGCAAGACCTCCGTCGGACACGTTCGCGTGACTTGCAGGACACACTCGGGCAACGGAAGCGTCTTCAACTCTTGACACCCACCCCCTTGAGGCAGCAATCTTCCGGCATCAGCGCATGGGAGCGCTCCCATATCGAACGAGGTTTTTCGCTCGTACGGGGACGGCACCGCCCATGTCCTCTCCGTACCACCGGCACCCGCACCCACCGGCGCGAATGCCGAGCAGATCGAACGCCAGTCCCACCCTGGAACCGCCAGTCCCACCCTGGAACAAGGAGTAGTGGAATGCGCATCACCCGCACCGTCGCAGGTCGAAGCCGCAGAACCGCCGTCATGGCTACCACGGGCCTCACGGCCGCCGCCCTGCTGCTGACCGGCTGCGGCGATTCCGGCTCGGATTCCGACGAGGCCGACGCGGACGGGAACATCACCCTGACCGTCGCCGACTTCGGACAGTTCGGGTACAAGGAGGCGAAGCTCTTCGAGAAGTACCACGAGCTTCACCCGAACATCACGGTCAAGGCGAACACCGCCGCCGAGGAGCCGGTCTACTACACCAAGTTCCTCCAGCAGCTCAACACGGGCAGCGGCCTGGCCGACGTCCACGGCATCGAGGTCGGTCGCGTCAAGGAACTCGTCGACACCAAGGCGGACGCCTTCGCCGACCTGTCCAAGGTCGTCGACAGCAGCCAGTGGGTGAACTGGAAGGCCCTTCAGGCGACCACCGACAACGGCAAGGTCATAGGCGCCGGCACCGACATCGGCCCGATGTCCATCTGCTACCGCCGTGACCTGTTCGAGAAGGCCGGACTGCCCACCGACCGCGAGGAAGTCGCCGCGAAGCTCACCGGCGGCTGGGAGGACTACCTCAAGCTCGGTGAGGAGTACCAGAAGAAGGCCCCCAAGGGCACCTTCTTCATGGACTCCGCCAGTGCCATGTACAACGGTGTGGTCAGCTCCAACTCGGAGCAGTACTACGCGAAGAACGGCGACCCGATCTACAAGGAGAGCGCCGGCGTCAAGGCCGGCTGGAAGCTCGCCTCCGAGGCCGTCGACAAGAAGCTGACCCAGGGCCTGGCCCAGTTCCAGGACCCGTGGAAGGCCGCCCTGCGCCAGGGCACCATGGCCACCGTCGCCTGCCCCGCGTGGATGGCCGCCCAGATCGCCGAATACTCCGGTGACGGGTACAAGGGCAAGTGGGACATCGCCCGCACCCCGGGTGACACCGCGGCCAACTGGGGCGGTTCGTTCCTCGCCGTCCCCGCGAAGGGCAAGCACGTCAAGGAGGCCGGTGAGCTCGTCAAGTGGCTGACCGCGCCCGAGCAGCAGGCCGCCGTCTTCAAGGCCGCCGGTCTCTTCCCGTCGAACAAGGGCGCCTACGACCTCCCCGACGTGAAGACCGCCAAGCTGGAGTACTTCAACAACGCCCCCATCGGTGAGATCTACGCCGACGAGGCCAACTCCATCCCCGCCGCCGTTCTCGGCCCGAAGGACGGCAACATCAAGGACGAGTTCGGCAAGCAGATCAACAACATGGAGCAGCGGGGCACCAAGCCGGACGCCGCCTGGGACGCCGCCCTCGAAGCCATCAGCAAGATCACCGGCTGATTCTCCGCCGGTGCGGGCGGCGGGACGCGTCCTCCACGCGTCCCCGCCGCCCGCGCCGGTGCCGGTCCACCCGCCGGCACGAGCACCCTCCGACACTCGCATCCGACCTGGCACAGGCCCGGGCCTGCCCCTGCGGTGTCGGTACACCCAGGGAAGGACTCCCACCCGTGGCAACCACGACCCCCACCCGGAGCGCGCACGGCCCACAGGGCGGCCGACGCGCTCCGAAGCCCATGACCCCCGGCCGCCAGGCGTGGCGCAGCCGGCTCTGGCGCTTCGACGACAAAGCATCGCCGTACGCCTACATCGCCCCGTTCTTCCTCGTCTTCGGCGCCTTCGGGCTGTATCCGCTGATCTACACCGGCTGGATCGCCCTGCACAGGGTGGAGATGACCGGCCTCGACCAGATGGAATGGGTCGGCTGGGGCAACTTCAGCACCATCCTGCAGGACTCCGAGTTCTGGACCGCGGTCACCAACACCTTCGTCATCGGCGTCATCTCGACCGTCCCGCAGCTGATGATCGCGCTCGGCCTGGCCCACCTGCTGAACTACAAACTGCGCGCCAGCACCTTCTGGCGCACGGTGATCCTCACCCCGTACGCGACCTCGGTGGCCTCCGCGGCCCTCGTCTTCGCCCTGGTGTTCCGGGCGGACGGCGGCCTGCTGAACTGGGTCCTCGGGTTCTTCGGCGCCGGTGAGACGAACTGGGTCAACGGCCACTGGACGTCCAACATCGCCATCGCCGTCATCGTGATCTGGCGCTGGACGGGCTACAACACGCTGATCTACCTCGCCGCCATGCAGGCCGTGCCGTCCGATCTGTACGAGGCCGCATCGCTCGACGGCGCCTCGCGCTGGCAGCAGTTCCGCAACGTGACGATTCCGGCGCTGCGACCGACGATCCTCTTCACGATCGTCATCTCGACCATCGGCTCGATGCAGCTCTTCGGGGAGCCGCTCCTGCTCGAGGGGGGCATCAACGGCGCGACGGGCGGCACCGAGCACCAGTACGAGACGCTCAGCATCTACCTCTACAACTACGGCTGGAACCTCGGGCACCTCGGTATGTCCGCCGCAGTCGCCTGGGCCATGCTCGTCCTGCTGCTGCTCATTGCCGCGATCAACTGGCTCGTCGGGCGCTTCGTGCGCAAGTCCGCGGCCTGACGGGGAGCGATACACATGACCACCACCAGCACCGTCACCGCGCCGGGCCACCGCCGCGTCTCCAAGGCCCCCGTCGGCAACGAACCCCAGCGCCGCCGCCGCTTCAAGCCCGGCGCCGGCCGTCAGCACCACGCGGGCCCCTTCGCCTACTTCGCCCTCGCCGTGGTCGGCATCGGCTCGCTGTTCCCGCTGTACTGGACGCTCGTGGCCGCGTCCCGTACCCAGGACGAGATCCTGGACTCCAGCCCGCCGCTCGTCCCGGGCGGCAACCTGGTCCACAACCTCCAGGCGGCCTGGGAGCAGGCCCACCTCGGCAAGGCCATCGTCAACACGGTGATCGTGTCCGCCAGCATCACGCTGGCGACCCTGTTCTTCTGCACCCTGGCCGGCTATGCCTTCGCCAAGATGCGCTTCAAGGGCCGTGGGGCGCTGATGACAGCGGTCATCGCCACGCTCACGATCCCCCCGCAGCTCAGCGTCGTACCGCTGTTCATGATGATGGCGGACATCGGCTGGGGCGGACAGCTGGAGTCGGTGATCTTCCCGACCCTGGTGAGCGCGTTCGGTGTGTTCTTCATGCGTCAGTACCTGATCGAGGCGCTGCCGTACGAGCTCATCGAGGCGGGCCGGGTGGACGGGGCGAACAACCTCCGCATCGTGTGGAGCATCGTGCTCCCGGTCGCCCGACCGGCCATGATGGTGCTCGGCATGCTCACCTTCGTGCAGGCGTGGAACGACTTCTTCTGGCCGTACCTCGCCCTGAACCAGGAGAACCCGACGCTCCAGGTGGCCCTCGGCCAGCTGAGCGCGTCCTACGTGCCCGACCAGAGCATCGTCATGGCGGGCGCGCTGATCAGTACCCTGCCGCTGCTCGTCGTCTTCGTGATCTTCGGCAAGCAGATCGTCGGGGGCATCATGTCCGGCGCCGTCAAGGGCTGACCCGCCCGTCCGTCGCGGTCCGCACCCGGCCGCCCCGTACGGCCTGTACCTGACCACAGGCCGTACGGTTGCCGGGTCCCCGCACTTCCCCGTCCACGTCCCTCCACCCCCATGGGAGCGCTCCCGCATGACAGCCGTACGACCCGACACCACCCCGAAGCAGGCGCCCGAGGCACAGTTCCCCACGGGCTTCATCTGGGGTGCGGCGACCGCCTCCTACCAGGTCGAGGGCGCCGCCGCCGAGGACGGCCGCACGCCGTCCATCTGGGACACCTTCAGCCGTACCCCCGGCAAGGTCCGCAACGGCGACACCGGCGACATCGCCGCCGACCACTACCACCGCTACCGCGACGACGTCGCGCTCATGAAGCAGCTCGGGCTGAAGGCGTACCGCTTCTCCGTCTCCTGGTCCCGGGTCCAGCCCACCGGACGCGGCCCCGCCGTCGAGCGCGGCCTGGACTTCTACCGCAAGCTCGTCGACGAGCTGCTGGACGCCGGCATCATGCCCGTCGCCACCCTCTACCACTGGGACCTGCCCCAGGAGCTGGAGGACGCCGGCGGCTGGCCCGAGCGTGTGACCGCCGACCGCTTCGCCGACTACGCCGCCATCGTCTCGGGCGCCCTCGGCGACCGCGTCGGCATGTGGACCACCCTCAACGAGCCGTGGTGCTCGGCCTACCTCGGCTACGGCTCCGGCGTGCACGCGCCCGGCCGCACCGAGCCCGCAGCGGCGCTGCAGGCGGCCCATCACCTCAACCTCGCCCATGGCCGGGCGATCGAGGTTCTGCGCGCCCAACTCCCCGCTTCCGCGCAGACCTCGGTCACCCTCAACCTCCACCAGGTCCGCCCGCTCACCGACAGCGAGGCCGACGCGGACGCCGCCCGCCGCATCGACGCGGTCGGCAACCGCGTCTTCACCGGTCCGATGCTGCGCGGGGAGTACCCCGAGGACCTCATCACCGACACCTCGCACCTGGTGGACTGGTCGAAGCTGGTCAGGGACGGCGACCTCGCCACCATCTCGCGCCCGGTGGACGCCCTCGGGATCAACTACTACACGCCGACCCTGGTCTCCACCCCGGTGGAAGGCGCGGACTACGCGCGCAGCGACGCCCACGGCGCCAGCGACCACTCCCCGTGGCCCGGTTCCGAGCACGTGGCCTTCCACCTCGCCGAGGGGAAGGAGCGCACCGCGATGGACTGGTCGATCGACCCCGACGGGCTCTACAACCTCCTCATGGACACCCACCGGGACCACCCGGGCCTCCCGCTCATGGTCACGGAGAACGGCGCCGCCTTCGACGACTACGTCTCGCCCGAGGGCAAGGTCGAGGACCCCGAGCGGGTCGCGTACCTCCACGGCCACCTCGACGCCGTACAGCGGGCCGTCGCCGACGGCGCGGACGTCCGCGGCTACTTCCTCTGGTCGCTGATGGACAACTTCGAGTGGGCGTACGGCTATTCGAAGCGCTTCGGTGCGGTGTACGTCGACTACGCCTCCCAGCGCCGCATCCCCAAGACGAGCGCCCACTGGTACTCCGACGTGATCCGCCGCCACGCGCTGCCCCCGGCCGGCACCGTCTGACGCACCCCGGACGGACAGCAGGAACAGCAGGAACAGCAGGAACAGCGGGGCCCGGCACACCGCCGGGCCCCGCTTTCCTCATGTCCGCTCCGGGTCCGCCTTACATGTTCGTCATCCGGACGACGTAGGCTTGGGAGCGCTCCCAAGAATGGTGGCGCCACAGTGTGACCGCTGGGTCGGGCCGGGTGCCGGGGGATCGGCCGGTGGGACTTGGTTTGGCCAACCCGCTGTGAGAAATTGACCGCGAACGGGAGGCAGCCATGGCGGCAGCGCGAGTACGGAGTGGCGGGCGGCCCACGCTCGAAGAGGTAGCGGCCCGGGCCGGAGTGGGGCGGGGCACGGCCTCACGCGTCATCAACGGTTCGCCGCGGGTCAGCGCACAGACCAGGGAGGCCGTCGAGGCGGCGGTCGCCGAACTGGGTTACGTGCCCAACCGGGCGGCCCGCGCACTCGCCGGCAACCGGACGGACGCCATCGCGCTCGTCGTGCCCGAGTCCGAGACGCGGTTCTTCGCCGAGCCCTACTTCTCCGACATCGTGCGGGGCGTCGGGGCGGCCCTCGCCGACACGGAGATGCAGCTGCTGCTGACCCTCGCGGGCAACGACCGCGAGCGCCGCCGGCTGGCCCAGTACCTCACCGCGCACCGGGTCGACGGAGTGCTCCTGGTCTCCGTCCACGCCGACGATCCCCTGCCCGACCTCCTGGAACAGCTCGGCATGCCCTCCGTGATCAGCGGCCGCAGGCACGCGGCGGAGACGCTGCCCTCGGTGGACTCGGACAACTTCGAGGGCGCCCGCGCGGCCGTCGACCACTTCATATCGCGAGGCCGCCGCACCATCGCCACGATCACCGGCCGGCTGGACGTCTACGGCGCCCAGCGCCGCCTCGACGGCTACCGCAAGGCGATCGCCTCGGCCGGCCTCGACCCCGACGAACGGCTGATCGCACCCGCCGACTTCAGCGAGGAGGGCGGCGCCCGTGCGATGCGGGAGCTGCTGGAGCGCCGCCCCGACGTGGACGCGGTCTTCGCCGCCTCCGACGTGATGGCCGCGGGCGCCCGCCAGGTCCTGCGCGAGTCCGGCCGCCGCATCCCGGACGACGTGGCCCTGATCGGCTTCGACGACTCGGCGGTGGCCCGCCACATGGACCCGCCCCTGACGAGCGTGCGCCAGCCGATCGAGGAGATGGGCCGCACGATGACCCGCGTCCTGCTCCAGGAGATCGCGAACCGCGCGTCCGGCGACGTCACCCAGGAGCGCCCGCGGATCGTGCTGCCCACGGAGCTGGTGGTGCGCGAGTCGTCCTGAGGCGGCGGGCCCTGTTCACGTAATGGGCAAAGTTTTCACAAGTCCTCCATGGGTGATCCACCCGGCCGATAAAGTTCCCGGAGTTCGGCGAACGTGTGACGCACCACACAACGTCACGCACTACTCTGCCGCGCGTGCGCTCCGGTCCGGCAGGGCATCTGGGGGGCCGCATGCAGAAGATGGTCAAAGGCGCGAACGTCGGGCTGGCCGCGCTCAGCGACGACGTCGGGTCCGTGATGATGAGCCTGGGGTGGAGCAGTCCGACGGGGGAGGGCGACGCCGATGTCTCCGTGCTGCTGCTGGACGGCAACGGCAAGGTACGCAGCGACGCCGACTTCTGTTTCTACAACAACCCGATCGCCGGCAACGGCAGTGTGCAGCTGCTCGGGAAGACCCCCACGGCTGACGGCAACGAGGACCGGATCAGCTTCGACCTCGACGCCGTACCGCCGGAGGTCGAGCAGATCGTGGTGGCGGCGAGCCGTTACGGCGGATCCCGTTTCGGGGATCTGAACGATCTCCATCTGACGCTCGCGGACAGCTCCGGTGACAGCCTGGTCCAGTTCTCCATCGAGGACGCGGGCGCCGTGAGCGCCTTCATCTTCGGCGCGCTCTACCGGCGTGGCGACGAGTGGAAGTTCCGCGCTGTCGGCCAGGGATACGCATCCGGTCCGGCCGGCCTGGCGGCGGACTTCGGGGTGGACATCGAGGGCGACGCCAGGACGACGGGCCCCGGCCCGCAGGCCGCGTCCCCGTCGGCGACTGTGCCCGCACCCCGGGCTCCGGAGCCGGCGGCCGACGCTGACGAAGCCGAAGCCGAAGCCGAGGTGGACGCCGAAGTCGAAGCCGACGTTGCCGGCGTCGCAGGTGACGATGACGCCGACCGGGAGTTCGTCGAGCACGAGCGTTCCGAGATAAAGGACTTCGTCAAGGGGCTCAGCCCGGACGACATCAAGTCGGGCGGATGGTTCACCAAGCTCAGTGCTCAGGCCCTGAGTTCCTACACCGACAAGGTCGACTGGAAGTACTTCCAGGAGCGTTACGAGGGCGTCCCCGCAGATGTCATCGTCGATCAGCGGGTCAAGATGGCGTCCCGGTACGCCGCGCTCGAAGGCGGGCTCTCCGCAGGCGCCTACTCGGCCGCCGTCGCCGCCACCATCGGGAGCCTCGGCGGTGCCTCGCCGGCCACCGTCCCGGCCGCCGTCGCGACCATGATGGTCGACGTCGCGTTCATCACCCGGCTCCAGCTCCGCCTGGCCTACGACATCGCCGTCCTCTACCGGGTCCCGCTCGATCTGTCCGACCCCGACGACATGTGGAAGCTCATTCGCGTCGCCCTCACGATCAAGACCGGGGAAGCGGTGCGGGGAGGCGTGACCAAGGCGGTCCCGGCCATGGTGCGACCGGTCATCAAGCGCTTCTACTCCGGGGCGGTGCTGAACGCTGCCAAGGGGCTCCCCGTCGTCGGGAAGTACCTCCTGAAGCGCAACGTCATCAAGATCGGCATCCCCGTGGTCGGCGTGCCCCTCGCGGTGGTGCTGAACCGCTACACGACGCTGCTCGCGGGACGGCACGCGCAAGCCGTCTTCCGGAACGAGGCGCGGGTGATCGAGATCGCCGAGCGCCTGACCGGGCGGAGCCGGCACCCGCAGTTGATGCTGTGGGTCGCTTGGCTCGTCGTCCTGGCGGACGAAAAGATCGCGGACGACGAGGCGTTGTTGATCCGGCACCTGGCGAGGCTGGTCCGGGATCAGCACCAAGTGGTCGACAGGCAGCTCGCTCACGTCGTCGACATCGACCGCGCCGAGGTATGGCGACGCGTGGACGCCGAGCCAGGGGATCTCAGCGACCTCCTCGACGTGGCCGAGCAGGTGGCCGCCGTGGACGGTGACGTCAACACGGCCGAGAACGCCGTGATCTCCGAGCTTCGGGACCGCTGTTGCCGGGTCTGACGCCGTAACACGTCGGCGGGTGGGCGGGCCTTGTTCACGTAACGGTGATGGCTCAGCTCGAAGCGCGGGGAGCCCGCCGTACCGGAGGCGCGGTCGACACCGCCCGCTGACGGAGCCACCGAAGAGGAGGGCCGACAGTGCTCTGTCGGCCCTCCTGGGGTTCGGTGTGTTCCGCGGTCCGGTCAGATCCGGCCGCCGGTGAGGCGGGTGATCGGGCCGGTGTGGGTCCTGGCCGTCTGCCGCCCGAGGGCGAACGCGCCGCCCACCAGGCCGCCGAGCCCCGCGGCGGCGCCCACCGCTATGGCCTTGCGGTGCTTGACGACGGTCCACGCCGTGGTCGCCGTCGAGGTCACCTTGCCGGCGGTGTCCAGGACGGTCTGCCGTCCCGTGTCCCAGCCGGCCGCGGCGGCCCGCTTCGTGGCCAGGCCGGCCGACCGCACTCCGGTCTCCGCCGATGCGGCGGCGTCCTGGGCGGACGACTTGGCCTTCGTGGCTGCGACCGCCGAGCCGGACTTGGCGTGGTCGCCGGCCGCCGCTGTGGTCCGTCGCCCCTTGGCGGCGGCCGTCCTGGCACCCGTACCGGCCTTCGCCGCAGAACCGTCTGCCTTCTTGGTGTCTTCGCTCTCTGCAGTCATGGTGTTCGTGTTACCTCTCGATGTGGGTCGAAACGGAGCGGTGGAATTCAGCCGGAATCCCGTGGGAGCAGCGAACCGAGCGGCCCCAGTTCCAGGTTGAGGTCCTCCATGGTCAGGTCGTAGCGCTCGCAGAGCTCCGCCATGCGGTCCTGGAGGATCATCAGGGTCATCCCGATGCGCTCCTCCTGGTCCTCACGGAGATCGCCCACGTCGACCCGGTGCAGAGCGGTGCGCTCCATGAGCTGACGCAGCAGTTCGACGATGGTCAGCACCAGCTTGATGAGGTCGCGTTCCACGGTCTCCGGGTCCGTCTCCAGGCGCTGTGCCAGTCCGCTGCGCGTGCTCGGCCCGTCGTCGGGTCCCGCGGGCACGAGATCGAAGGCGTGGGCCGCGGCCTGTGCGACCTCCTGGAGGCTCGTCGCCTGTGTACGAGGCGGTACCTCGCCGGGTTCCTCGGCCATCGACTGCTCCTCCCTCATTCGCCGTTGCCGTGCGGGGGCGTGTGAACAGCCCTCACCACGGGGCCGGTTCGTCCGATGTGACCGACCGGATCACGGCTCTCAGATTGATGTGCACCAGGTCGACGTCGGCGACGGAGAGGACCAGGTCCCCCGTGAGCACCGCCCCTCCGTTCAACAGCCGGTCCAGCAGGTCGATGAGCGCCACCTGACGCCCCGCCAGGGACTCGACCGAGTCGTCGGGCGGCGCGGAACGCCCGGCGTCCGGTCCGGCGAATCCCGCACCGGGCAGGGCGGCGCTCAGCTCGTCGTTCATCGCGGGTCACCACCGCCCGCCGCGGGCGTCGCGAAGGAGTACGGCGCCCACGGGCCGGTGATCTCGACGCGCACGCCCGGTACGTCGTCGGCGAGCCCCGTGAGAGCCGCGCGGAACGCGTCGGCCCGGGCGCCCGGGACGAGGTAGGCGTCGTTGACGATGTTCTCGCCCGCGGCCCGGGCGAGGTCGCCCTGCTGCGGACGGTGCGTGACGTGCGCCCTGGCGATGCCGTCCACCCGGGCGGGCACCTCGGCGGCCACCGAACCCGCCGCCCGGTAGGTCTCACGGTGGTTCTGCTGCTGGGCCCGGCGCCTCTGCAGATAGGCCCGCCCCGGGCTCGCCGCCGTATCCGTGTCCGGCCCCCGGCTGCCCACCGCGACCGCCTCACGCGGGTCGGCGTAGATCTTCACGCCGAGTTCCACGTGGCCTTCGAGGCGGCCGAGCAGCGCGGAGAACTCCGGCTCGCGTGCGCCGAGCATCTCCCGGACACGCCCGTCGTCGAGGTAGACCGTCACCAGGCGCATGGGCAGGACGGTCGCGTGCTCGTACGCGGCCTCGACGACCGCGTGGTGGGTACGGGCCAGGACTTCGAGCCGGTCGAGGTCCTCCATCTGCGCCTTCACGCCCTCGGTGCCGTACGCGACGGAGGGGACCGAGGAGACCAGGGCCACGAGCTCCCCGGCCCTGACCGTCCGCAGCGGGGTGCCCTCCAGGCCCGGCCGGCCGGTGAGCGCCGTCCCCAGAGGGGTTCCGGCCCGGCCGACGGCGTAGACGTAGGACATCTCCGGACCCGTCGCCGGGTCCAACTCCGCAGTCACTTCGACTCCTCACCTTCCGCGGTCCCCGCCTCGGCCCGCCCGGGCAGCGCGTCCTGGCCCACCCCGGCGGCCGAGGCACCGGGCAGCCCCACGGCCGCCCTCAGCTCGGCTATCTCGGCCCGCAGCCGTGCGTTCTCCGCCTCCACCGCCGAATCGTCCTGGGCCGCGCCATGTGCCTGTGGCGGCTGGGCGGGACGGGCGCGGGAGGAGAGCGAGGGGTCGTGCTCCCACCAGTCGATGCCCATCTCCTTGGCCTTGTCCACGGAAGCGACCAGCAAGCGCAGCTTGATCGTCAGGAGTTCGATGTCGAGCAGGTTGATCTGGATGTCACCCGCGATGACGACGCCCTTGTCCAGGACGCGTTCGAGGATGTCGGCCAGATTCGCGGAGGACTGCTGCTGGCCGTACGGGGACGCTGCCGAAGAGGCCCCCATACGGCCGGCCAGTGAATCGGACACGTCGGATCAGTCCCATCCGTACTGTAGGAGGAGCAGGTCAGCTGCGGGCGGAGGCGGTACGGCGGCGGCGGGCGCGCGGGGCGGGCTCCTCCGCCTCTTCTTCCGCGTCCTCGGCCTCGTCCTCAAGAGGCTCGTCCTCAAGAGGTTCCTCCTCCGCGTCCTCGTCCTCGTAGGCGTCGTCGGCGCGGGATTCGTCGGCGGGAGCTTCTTCCTCCGCGTCGTCGTCCTCCTCCTCGTACGCCTCGTCCTCCGGGGGGAGTTCGCCGTCCTCAGCGTCTTCGGTGTCCTCGTCGTCGTACTCCGCGGTGGCTTCCTCGTCGTTCCCGGACTCGGACTCCTCCGCCTCCTCGGAGCCGTTCTCCTCGGCGCGCGCCTCTTCCTCCTCGACGGCCTCGTCGTGGTCCACGACGACCTCCCCGTCGCGGATCTCACCGCGCCAGCCGTCGGTCGCCTCACCGCGCATCATGATGAACTTGCGGTAGAGCTTCAGATCGAGGCGGGCCCTGCGGCCCTGGGCGCGCCAGATGTTCCCGGTCTTCTCGAACAGCCCCTTGGGGAAGTACTCGATGACGAGCAGGACCCGGGTGAGGTCGTCCGTGAGGGCGTGGAACGTCACCACTCCCTTGACGGTCCCCTTGGCACCCTCGGTGGTCCAGGTGATCCGCTCGTCCGGCACCTGCTCGGTGACGTTCGCCTTCCAGCTGCGCGTGGACTTGGCGACCTTCACCTTCCAGTTGCTGCTGGTGTCGTCGGACTTCTCGACGCTGACGACGCCCTTGGCGAAGGTGCTGAACTCCTGGAACTGCGTCCACTGGTCGTAGGCCTCGCGCACCGGCACACCGACGTCGATGTCCTCGGAGATCGTGACGCTCTTCGACTTGCCCCCGCCGCCCTTGCGGCCCTTGCCGAACAGCCCCTTGACCTTGTCCTTGAGGGCGTCCTTCACATGGGAGGCTCCGGCGCTGAGCGCGGCCTGTGCCGGTGACTTGCCCTCGCTGAGCGCCTGACCGCCCTTGGCGAGGGTCTTCACCGCACCGCCAGGGGCGTCCTTGCCGTCCGCGAGCCGGCCGACCCCCTCGCCCAGCTTGTGGCCGAGGTTGGTGACCGCGTGCTGCGTCCGTGCCTTGAGGTAGTTCTGGAGCTCTTCCTTGAGGCGGTCGGTGGCGGGATTGTTCGCCACGTCGTCCTTGAGCTTGCTGAACGCGGAGTC
The DNA here is from genome assembly GCF_044765485.1 of Streptomyces sp. NPDC102451. Taxonomy (NCBI): domain Bacteria; kingdom Bacillati; phylum Actinomycetota; class Actinomycetes; order Kitasatosporales; family Streptomycetaceae; genus Streptomyces; species Streptomyces sp. NPDC102451. The sequence continues at coordinate 317,960 of NZ_JBIWKD010000005.1, forward strand.
AGCCATTGCTGCCACCCCGGTCCCGGCGCGCGTTCGACGAAGCCGTCCTGCGGGCCCCGGAGGCGGCCTTACGGGTCGCCGGAGCGGCCTTCTTCCGGGCACCGCCCGTGGACTTGGCCGTCTTCCTGGCCGCCGTCTTCTTGGCAGCCGTACGGCGCGGGGCCGGCTTCTCCTCCGTACCCCCGCCGTCCTCGTCGTCCTTGTCGCCGTCGCGCTCGTCGTCCTGCGCGTCCGGTGCGTCGCCCTCGCCCTCGTCCTCGTCGTCATCGGAGCGGTCGTCCTTGGCCTGGGCGCCGGAGGGGTCCTCGAGTTCGAGGGTGCGCTGGTGCAGGGAGTCGGCGAGGCCGGTCGCCCGCTGCGTGAGGGCGTTGGTGGCGGCCGTCTTCGTGGCGCCCACCAGCTCCTTGCGGACCTGTTCGTTGACGCCGCCGAGGAGCGGCGAGTCGGCCAGCATCCTGCCCAGCTGCCGCGGATCCAGGCTCAGCTTCTTGCCTGCCAGAAACATTCCGAAGCCGATGGCGAGCTTGGCCTTCTTCGTGCGTCCCAGTAGGTATCCGCCCACAAGGGCCGCACCTATCTTCGCATTGCCGGTCATCTGTCGAGCACCTCAATCTCCTCGATCAAGAATTTTCGTTGAGACGTCGCTGGTAGGTCTCGCACGCGTCGAGCCGGTCCAGCAATTCGTCCTCGCGACGGTCGAATTCTTCCTCGTCGATATTTCCGCTCAGCAGTTCACGTTCCAGCTCTGCCAGCTGCGTGCGTACGGGTCCCGGGTCGTAATGCTCGCGTTCGGCGGCCAGCACCACTTGGTCGAGGACCCATGCCGTGCCGCGCACCGGGGCCAGCGGAAGGGTGAGCAGTTGCGTAACGAGGCCCATGAAAAGTGCCTCCGCTCTTCGAGGGGATGTGCCTCAGACGAAGCTGTAGGGCGGAAGAGGGCCGTTCAGGGAGAACGCGTAGTCCTCACCTCGGCGCTCGGCCTCTTCATGGACCGCCTGGGAGAAAGCGGACGCCTCGTCGCGCCGTACGAGATAGGACACGTTCAGGAAATGTGTCTTCGTGGGCTCGCCTTCCGATACCCGTTCCGCGGCGGAGGAAAGCGTGTTCGCCACCTCCCTCGCCACCGCTTCCTGCCGGGCCTGGATCTCCTGCGACACGAGTTCGCCGAGAGCCATCTTCTGGTTCTGCGCACCCGGATTCTCCCGGGTGTACTCGCTGAGCCGCCGGGCCTCCTGCGATTCCGTGAGGATTTCCCGCAGCAGGCTCTCCTCGTCGCGCGAGACCTTCAGGTTGTACTCCAGGCGGCCGTCCAGTTCGGAGAGGCGGGCCGTGTAGCTGTCCTTGCCGTGATCGAGCGCGGCGCGTACCTGCTCGTCGTCGGGGCCCAGGAGACCGAACCGCATCGGCAGCGCCGCGCCGTCGGCCATCAGCCTCTCCAGCACGCTCTGGTGAGCGACGAGGTCCCGTCGCTTCGCCCGCAGATCGGCCGGGCTGTCGCTGACCACCGCGCCGAGCTCCCGCGTCCTGACGGTCCGCAGGTCGGCCGCCGGTTCCCCGACACCGGACAGGCCGTCCAGCCTCAGCGGGTGATCGGCCGCGGTGATGGCGTAGATGTAGGTCGGCATGGGTTACTCCTCCCGCCGCTGGGCCGTCCGGCGGCTGCTGCTCGAAGCGGAGGTCTTGCGCGCCGGCCGCTTCTCCTTCTCCTTGTCGTCGTCGGAGTCGTCACGGCCACCCTGGAAGGAGTCCGTGAACGCCTCGACCGCGCCGGTCAGCGCCCCCTTGGACTTGCCCTTGGCACCGCTCTCCATGGTGTCCCCGACGATGTCGGTGAGCTGGGCCGGGGCCTTGCGGCCCGACTCCAGGTCCAGGCGGTTGCACGCCTCGGCGAAGCGCAGATACGTATCCACGCTGGCCACGACGACACGTACATCGATCTTGAGGATTTCGATTCCGACGAGCGAGACACGAATGAAGGCATCGATGACGAGCCCCCTGTCGAGAATGAGCTCAAGAACGTCGTAGAGATTTCCGGATCCGCCCCCGCTGCTGTTGGAGGCGTTGCTCTGCTGTACGAGACTCATGGTCGGTCTTCCTTCCAATGAGTGGTGTCACGCGGTACGGCTGCTCGGCGGCAGATCGGCTCAGCGGTCGACCTGCCCTCGCGAGTACCGTCGAATTCGTTCGTAGCCCACGAGTTGACCCTGACCGTCGAGCCTCACGCGATAGGAGGCCATCACGCTCATGGTGTCCGGGATCTTCTCGATCTCGACGACTTCCACGTGCGCCGTCCAGCCGTCGTCCGTCGCATTCAGCGAAGAAACCGAATCGGGTTCACGCTGGAGGAGTTCGGCGAGCTGTTCGGCCGCGTTCCGCATTGCCGTGGAGACATCGACCCGGCCCTTTCCGCCACTGCCGCCGTGATCGCTCTTGGTGTTTTCGGTCGTCGCCATGTGTTCACCTGCCGCGCGTCATCGTGGCTTCTGTCGGCTTCCTGTCGGCTTCGTTCGGTCAGCCATTCGTTCGGGATGCAGTGCGCGTGCCCATGAGACCCGAACGTATGCGTGAACCCTCCGCACACCTTCCACACAGCTGCGGATTTTCGGCACGTAGCGGGCCGGGCCGCCGTCACCGGGCCCGTGCCGCCGGACGGACCACGGAGTGGACGCGAGGAGGCCCTGCCGCGTCGGGGGACAGCGCGGCAGGGCCCGAGGAGCCGGATGCCCGGTCCGTGGCTCTCCATGCGGGGCGCGGAGCGGTGTGGTGGGAGTCATCCGGACAGGACGTCGGGAGGGAGGAGCGCTCTGGGCGCCGGCCATCCGCCGAACCGTCCCCGAAGAGAAAAAGAATCAGCCCCTGACCCGTTTTCCCAGGTCAGGGGCGGGTCTGTCAAAACGGTTACCTGACATACCCCGTTTACCAGCACACCGCCTGAGCGTGGCGTTTATCCTCGCTGAACTCGCTGCTCCTTGATCGATTCGGCGCGTTTTCCTGTCTTGCCGACGCTGTGGTGCCCGGCCCGGTGCTTGTTCTTCGAGCCGACAGGCCGTCCCGGTCTTGGTTGGAACGGTTTCGGCGCAACTGCCGGACGGGGTGATCGTGAGCTCCGGGCCGGAGAACATATCTCTGTGGGGGTAGGGGCCGCCATTCCTTGCTGGGAAGGCGGTCCTCCCTCCGCGGCGCGGGTCAGCGCCGCGATCCGGATTGCGTCGCGAACGACCTCTCAGACGCCATGACCTCCGTGGCGCTCAGCTCCTGGGTCCCTATGACGGACAGCAGTTCCAGTTGCTCGGCTCCCGGGCTTCCGGGCGGGGCGGTGAACCACAGCAGGCGTTGCCGTCCGTCCTCGCTGAGGAGGTTGTAGCAGTCGAGTTCGATGACGCCGAGGATGGGGTGGACGATCTTCTTGTGGTCCATGCGGCGCACCGCGACGTCGTGGGTGTCCCAGAGGGCTGCGAACTCCTGGCTACGGCGGCGTAGCACGGCGATCATCTTCGTGACCTCCTTGTCCCGGCCGCGCCGGGCGGCCGCTGCCTGGAGGTCGGCCACGAACACCCGGGAGTGGTGCGGGTGATCCTCGGGCGGGAAGATCGCGCGCGCGTGCGGGTCGGTGAACCAGCGGTACACGAAGCTTGCCGTCGGGCCGCGGTGTGTCGGGGACTTGCCGAGCAGGGTCCGGGCCAGGTCGTTTTCCACCAGGGTTTCGTGCAGGTCGGTGATGACGCGCGCGGGGGTGTTGGACAGCCGGTCCAACAGTCCGAGAAGCGCGGGCTGCACGTGTGCCGACGGTCCCTGTGCTGATGGGGGGAGCGGCCGTTCGGCCAGGTGAAACAGGTGGTCGCGCTCGTCGCCGTTCAGGCGCAGGGCTCGGGCGAGGGCGGCCAGGGCCTGAGCTGAGGGCTGCACGCCGTTCTTTGCGCTGCCGCGTTCCAGCTCGGTGTAGTAGTCGACGGACAGCCCGGCCAGCTGCGCGACTTCCTCGCGGCGCAGCCCGGGGACGCGCCGGCGCGGGCCTTGGGGGAGACCGACCTCGGCGGGGCGGATGCGGTCGCGGCGTGTCCTGAGGAAGGCGCCGAGTTCTGGAAGGTTCACCCCTTCATGGTCGCTCGTACGCCGGAGCGCAGCCAGGGGGTGGCATCCCCTGGGTAAACGCAGCCCTGGCTAGGGATGGGGGGGCGGCCGATCGTGGAGGACGCAGCAGGGCAACGGCGAGACCGCGGCCCGACCCGCGTCCACCACAGGAGTCAGTAATGCCTGTCCCCACTTCCCTCGACGGGACCGCTGACCCGGCCCGGCCCTCCGCCTCACCCCGTGTCGCGATCGTCACCGGCGGCTCGCGCGGCATCGGCCGCCGGACCGTCGGCCGACTGGCCGCCGACGGGTACGCCGTCGTGGTCGGCTACGCCGGCAACCAGGACGAGGCCGAAGCCGCCGTGAAGGAGGCCGTCGCCAGCGGTGGCCGGGCGATCGCGGTACGCGCCGACGTCGCCGACGAACACGCCGTCGCGGCCCTGTTCGACGCGGCCGAGGCAGAGTTGGGCGGCATCGACGTCGTGGTGCACGCGGCCGGGCGGATGCACCTGGCTCCGATCGCCGAGCTGGACCTGACTGTCCTGGACGACCTGCACCGCACCAACATCCGCGGCACGTTCGTCGTCGTCCAGCAGGCCGCCCGTCGTGTGCGCCCCGGCGGCGCGATCGTGACGTTCTCCTCGTCCGTGGTGGGGCTGGCCTTCCCGGGCTACGGCGCGTACGCCGCCAGCAAGGGCGCGGTCGAGGCGCTGACGCTGATCCTGGCCCGGGAGCTGCGGGGCCGGGACATCACCGCCAACACCGTCGCGCCCGGCCCCACGGCCACCGACCTGTTCCTGGACGGCAAGGACGAGGAGACCATCGCCCGCCTGGCCGCCCAGCCCCCGCTGGAGCGACTCGGTACCCCTGCCGACATCGCCGAGTTCGTCGCCTTCCTGGCCTCCCCGGCCGGCCACTGGATCAACGGACAGGTCATCCGCGCCAACGGCGGAATGATCTGAGACCGCCCGCAGCCACCCCATCGACCAAACGAAAGGGCCCTGTCATGAAGAACGACGAGACCGGGAAGGTCATCCTCGTCACCGGGGCCTCCAGCGGCATCGGGGCACTGTCCGTGCGTGCTCCGGCCCTCGCCGGTCACACCGTGTGCGCGGGCATCCGCCAGATCGCGACCCGCAACGCGACCGCGGCGGCACATGGTCCTGGGCGCTGCCGAGGCGTTCACCACCGAGCAGTTCGCGGACCTGTACGACGTGCATGTCCTGGGCACCCAGCGCGTCAACCGCGCCGCCCTGCCCAAGATGCGCGGGCAGAGCGTCACCGACCCCTGGTGGGCGATCTGGGCAAGCGCCTGGCCGCGCTCATCCCTTCGGACGCCGATGTGACCGAGGTCGCCGAAGCCGTCGCGCACCTGATCGCGATGAAACACGGCACTCGGCCGCTGCGCACCCAAATAGACCCCAGCCGAGACGGCAGCGAAGTCGTCTCCGCGGTCGCCGACCGCCTCCGCGCCGGCTTCTTCCGCCGCATCGGACTGGACAGCCTGCTCACCACAGGCAGCTCCCTGTAACACCCCTTGGAACGCCCCACTGAGAGAAGGATCAACCAGCCATGCCTTTCGCGAACTTCAAGGTCCCCGAGAAGACCCTCACCCCGAAGCAGAAGGAGGAAATCGTCACCCGCACCACCGAGCTGTACGTCGAGATCTACGGCGAGCGCGCCCGCAACAACACCATGGTTCTGGTCGAAGAGGTCGCCGACGGCGGCTGGGGCATCTGCGGCAACGTGCTGACCCTCGCCATGCTTGGCGAGGCAACGCCGACCGACACCAACGGCGCCTGACCGCACCGGCGTCATTCGGGCAAGACGTCACCTGGAAACCGAGGACCCCCGGGTTCTCTGTCAAGTCCAGCGTGTTGAAGTAAAACAGTCCGCCCAGCAGCTCAGCGGATGACCGGGCTGCGGCGTTCGATCAGGACCACGTCGCGCCACTGGCCGATGCGCTCGCGCGTACCAATGACCCGGAACCCAGCCCGCTCGTGCAAGGCCCGGCTGGCCTGCTGGTCTCCGCGGCTGCTGCTGCTGCGGCCTTGAGCAGGGGGCGGCCAGTTCCGTAAAAGCCGGCAGGTCCGAGCCGGGGGCCGGGCGGATGGTGTCGCGTGCCAACGGGTGCAGCCGCGCGTCCAGCCCGGTCGCGGAGTGCCACGTCAGCCTGACACCTCCGCCGGTCGCCGGTCATCGCCGGCTGTGGCGGGGATGGCGTTGTCGATGAGGACGCCGGCGATGGGGCGGCAGTGGTAAGGCGTCGGCGTTGAGGACCCGGGTGCGGGCCGCGGCGCCGTCGAGGGGCGCCGCGGGCCGGGCGGGTGGCACGAGCAGGAGCCATCAGGAGGCCGGCTGCCAGCGCGGTGGCCCCCACACGCCGAGGCAGAACGGGCAGGTGACCAGTTCTGGGCCGGCCCAGACTACGCGGACGATAAGAGAACCAAACCGGCGAGCGCCCCATCTTCCTGCCGTAGGGCCCCGCTGGTCCGGGGCCCTGGCCCTGCGCGTGTCGATCTGCTCGGCGGCCTGCCGCCCAGCGAACAGAAGGAGCAGTCATGCGAAGCAACGTATGTGCATTATTTTCGGCAAGACGGAGGTCCTCGGGGAGATATGGCCTCTTTACTCTGTTCCTCTCGGTGGCGGTGATGATCACTGCAGCCGCGCTGCCCGGTGTCGCGCAGGAAGCCGCTGCGGCGGATGCCCCAGGGTGCTCGGCGCACGCCACGTCCTTCGCCACCGCGCCGGTGGAGGAGGGCACTACCGGCCTGCGCATGGGTTGCGCCCGCGACGCAGGAGGCCTCCGCGGGCTGGCGCGTGGTGACGACGACCTGGTGGCGGCTGTTGACTTCAATCCCGGGGACCGGCCGGAGCAGCTGCACGAGCTGATGCAACAACTGGTCGACACCACCAAGAAGGACCAGGCCAACGGGCTCTCCCTCGGCGATTCCCTCACGCTGCAGTCCGAACGGAACAGCATCGGCTACGACCAGCAGCCGGGCGACAGCACCGACTATGACGGCAGCGTGCAGATCGTCGGTGACAGCCTGGTGTTCGTCGTGCCGGCCGGCGACATCGCCGCTGCGGGCTTCGCGGACGGTTTCTGGAAGAAGTTTGTCGCGGGCCTGGTTGCTGGTGCCGCCGGGATCGCGGCCAGCGCACTGTGCCTGATCGCCCTGAATGCGAGCGCGGCCATTCTTGGCGCGGTCTGCGGCGCCGTGGGGGGAGCCGTGTCGGGGGGTGTCGGCGAGCTGCTGAATGCCGCCCTGGAGGACAAGCCGATTGACGCGGAGGTGTGGGGTTCCGTGCTGGGCAGCGCGATGGCAGGTGCAGTCGTCGGCGGAGCCGGCGGCTGGCTCCTGAAGTTCGTGACGGTCGAATCCACCTCCTTGGTCCTCAATATCCAGAAATCGCTGCGTGAGTGGGGGGCGAAGCTCGGGGCTTGGGGGAACCCGCTCGGAGCCGTTGCGAACATACTGCGTGACGGCAACGTGGCCGAACGGGTGACCGAAGCCGTCCGGCGGGGCGTTGGAGGGTTGGGCACCAGGGACGTAGCCCTGCGGGTCATGCCGCTGGGCGACTCCATCACCTACGGCACGGGCAGCACCAGCGGAGCCGGGTACCGGTCGACGCTGTACAGCAAGCTGAACGAGCAGGGCGAGGTGGAGTACGTCGGCTCGCAGTGGTCCGGGCCGGCGCTTTCGCCCAACTCCCACGAGGGGCACCCTAGCTGGCTGATCGGGGACATCGCCGGCATCGCGGACTCCGTTCTGACGACGTACCGGCCCAACGTGGTGCTGCTGCACATCGGCACCAACGACATGAGCAACAACATCGACCCCGACGGCGCGCCGGCCCGGCTCGGCAGCCTGATCGATCAGATCCTGCGGAACGACCCCAAAGTCACGCTGCTCGTCTCGACCATCGTGCCGTCCGCGTTTCCGGAGACCAACGCACGGATCGCCAGGTACAACGCGGCGATCCCCGGTGTCGTGGAGGCCCGGCGGGCGGCGGGCAAACACGTCCGGCTGGTCCGGATGAACGCGGTCACCACCGCCAATCTGGCCGACGGCCTGCACCCTGACAACCTCGGCTACCAGAAGATGGCGGCGGCGTTCTACGACGGACTCCTGAGCGCGGCCGAGGACGGCTGGCTGGCGGGACCTGGCGGGGGCGATGGCCCGGTCGGGGGGCCTGTCCAGGGGTTGTTCCCGCAGGGGACCATTGCCAGTGGAGTCGGTGCGACAGGCAGTCATATCCGGTTCGCGGACATCAACGGCGACGGCCGGGCCGACTACCTGAACGTT
>NZ_JBIWKD010000005.1:326437-493443 GCF_044765485.1 Streptomyces sp. NPDC102451
CCGGTTCGCGGACATCAACGGCGACGGCCGGGCCGACTACCTGAACGTTAACGACGACAGTTCGGTCCAGGCGTGGCTCAACGGCGGGCCCAACCCCAAGGAACCCACCGGCAGCAGCAGCAACTGGCTGTGGTACCCGCAGGGGACCATCGCCAGCGGAGTCGGCGCGACAGGTACTCGGGTCCGCTTCGCGCCGCTCTACGGGACACGCTCCGCCGACTACGTCCTCCTGGGCAGCGGCGATGGCGTGAACTACGACAGCTCCGCTCAAGTTTGGCAGAACGGCGGTCCCAACCCCAAGGAACCCGCCGGCAGCGACTGGCTGTGGCACCCGGGCGGGACGGTCGCCAGCGGAGTCGGCGTCGACGGCGCACGCATCCAGTTCGCCGACCTCAACAACGACGGCCGGGCCGACTACCTCGATGTCGACCCTCAGAACGGCGCCACCCGGGCCTGGATCAACTACGGCTGAAGACCACGGCTGGGAACCGTCTCACGACCGGATCCCCTCCAGCAGTGATAGATGGACGCGGTGACCATGACCGCGCTTCCACGGGAAACGACGATCAAGGACATTCATGAAACTGACAGTCAGAACCGCGGCAATAGGAGCAGTCCTCGCGGCCACCGCCGTACTGGCGGGCCCGGGAACCGCATCGGCTGACGATCCCATGGGCAGCTGTATGGCAGGTAAGGTCTGCCTCTACGACGGCCACAACAACACCGGGGACATCCTGCAGCTCGGTGCGGCGGACAACCGCAACATCGGCGCGGCGTGGAACGATCGGGCCGGTTCGCTGTGGAATCGCACTGATCGTTTTGTGTGCGTCTGGACCGATGAGAACTTCCGCGGCCACTATTGGGGCATCGGGCCGGGCAAGATCCAGGAACTTCTTTTCGAGTACGACAACGCGGTGACCAGCATCGAGGTCCACTACGGCGAGGGCTGCGGGGGCTGAGCCGACTAGGACCTGTCCTGGCGATCATCCGGTAGGGCTCCTCAGTGATATTTTGACCGGAATCGCGGGAGGGACGGGCGAATCCGTGGACAGTGACCTGCGGCGTGCGGTGGTCGTGACGCTCGGCGAACTTGGGCGAAGCGATGACTGGCGTGACCGGGCGGATGCCGGTCACAGCCTGGCAGGGTTCGCGGAGATGCCGGAGGCCGTGGCGCCGCTGCTGAGCCTTGTGCTTGACCGCGGTGACACCTTCGTCACCCGGCGGACCTCGCAGGGCTTGCTTCGGCGAAAGGACAGGGTCGGACTGGCGATAGTCGCGTCCGCACTGGCAGTCGCCAACGACAACCACGCCGACTACATCCACACCGCGATCGTCGATGTTTTCAGCATCTTCTCGGACGATCTGGACGAGACACTGCGGCTATGCGAGGAGATGTCGGGCGACACCGACGATCGGGTTGCCCGGGGGGCCCGTCGGCTGCACGAAACCCTTGCAGCGATCGATCCCGTTCTCCGCCCCTCGTAGCGAGGGTTCGACCGATGGTGTGAGGGTGCACATCCTTGACGGCAGGGGGGAGCGAGGAGCATGTTGTCGGCTCAGTGCCACGGAGCCGATCATGCTCGGAGCCAGATCGTGAGAGCTGCCGCGGTGGCTGTGCCGAGGTAGACGTAATGGCGCTTGTCGTAGCGGGTGGCTACCGCCCGGTGCTGCTTCAACCGGTTGATAGCCCGTTCGACGGTGTTCCGTTTCTTGTAGCGCTTCTCGTCGAAGCCAGGCGGCCTCCCGCGGCGTGAGCCTTTGCGCAGGCGGGCGGCCTGGCTGTCGGTCTTCTCCGGGATCGTGTGTCGGATGCCCCGGTGCCGCAGGTACTCGCGGCACGGTCCGTTGCTGTATGCCTTGTCGGCGGCGACACTGTCAGGCTTCTTGCGGGGCCTGCCCGTCCCCGACCTCGGGACGCGGATCTTCTCCAGCACTGGGATGAACTGAGTGCAGTCCGCCCGCTGCCCTGCGGTGACAATCAAGGACAGCGGGCGGCAGTGACCGTCGGCACTCAGCCGTGGTTTGGCCAGCTCGGGACACGAAGAAGCCCCTGACCTGCGTTTCCGCAGGTCAGGGGCTTCCCCTTCAAGGGTGAGTAACGGGACTTGAACCCGCGACATCCTGGACCACAACCAGGTGCTCTGCCAGCTGAGCTATACCCACCATGTCGTCCGGTCGCTTTCCTGACCGGCCGAGAAAAAGTGTACAGGGTCCGAGCGGGTGCTCGCGCCCCAGTTCTTCAGGAACGGTGCACGGGCCCCGGAGGGCCCGTGACCTGCGGGTGTGCGCCTACTGGCCGGCGGCCGGCGTGTGGCGCGCCGCGATCTCCTTGGCGCGGGCCGAGTCCGGGCCGGGCTGCGGCACGAAGACGGCGTCCCGGTAGTAGCGCAGCTCCGTGATGGAGTCGCGGATGTCGGCCAGTGCCCGATGGTTGCCGTTCTTGTCCGGACTGTTGAAGTACGCCCTCGGGTACCAGCGGCGCGCCAGCTCCTTGACCGAGGACACATCGACGATCCGGTAGTGGAGGTAGCCCTCCAGCGACGGCATGTCACGCGCCAGGAAGCCCCGGTCGGTGCCGACCGAGTTTCCGCACAGAGGGGCCTTGCCCGGCTCCTTCACGTGCTCGCGGACGTACGCCAGGACCCGTTCCTCCGCGTCGGCCAGGGTCGTGCCCCCGGCCAGCTCGTCGAGGAGGCCCGAGGCGGTGTGCATCTGCCGCACCACCTCGGGCATGGTCTCCAGGGCCGCGTCCGGCGGGCGGATCACGATGTCCACCCCTTCGCCGAGCACGTTCAGTTCCGAGTCGGTGACCAGTGCGGCCACCTCGATGAGTGCGTCGTCCGTCAGCGAGAGCCCGGTCATCTCGCAGTCGATCCACACCATGCGGTCGTTCATGGGCCCCACCCTACGGGGCGCTGCGCTGCCCCGGCAGGGCCGGGCGGCCCGGAACATACGCCTCGGGACCCGGTCCGAGGCGCTCCGCGGGGCCGCCTGGAGCGGCCGTCGCGGTGACCGGCGACGGACCGGCCGAGGACGCCGCGGCGGCCCGCCGGCTCGACGACGCCGTGCCCTGGGCGGGCACGGACGTCTCCAGCACCGTGGTGACGCTCTCCAGCGCCCCGCCCTGCGGACGGCGGGCCCGGTAGGCGGCCCGGTACGCGGCGGGCGAGGAGCCCAGCTGGCGGCGGAAGTGCCCGCGCAGCGCGACCGGCGAGCGGAAGCCGCAGCGGCCCGCGACCTCGTCGACGGAGTAGTCGGAGGTCTCGAGCAGCCGCTGCGCCTGCAGCACGCGCTGGGTGATGAGCCACTGGAGCGGTGCGCTGCCGGTGAGCGAACGGAACCTGCGGTCGAAGGTCCGCCTGCTCATGTAGGCACGCGCGGCCAGCGTCTCCACGTCGAACTGCTCGTGGAGATGCTCCAGCGCCCAGGCCACAACCTCGGCGAGCGGGTCGGAGCCGATCTCCTCAGGTAAAGACCTGTCGAGGTAGCGCTCCTGACCGCCACTGCGCCGCGGCGGTACGACGAGCCGGCGGGCCAGGGCCCCTGCCGCCTCGGTGCCGTGGTCGGTACGGACTATATGGAGGCACAGATCGATTCCGGCCGCCGTTCCGGCCGAGGTGAGCACGTCGCCGTCGTCGACGAACAGCTCACGCGGATCGACGTGCACCGACGGATAGCGCTTGGCCAGCGTCGGTGCGTACATCCAGTGCGTGGTGGCCGGGCGGCCGTCCAGCAGGCCGGCCGCGGCGAGGACGAAGGCCCCCGTGCAGAGACCGACGATGCGGGCGCCCTCCTCGTGGGCGCGGCGCAGCGCGTCCAGGGCCTCTGCCGGCGGCGGGGAGGTGATGGACCGCCAGGCGGGCACCACGACGGTGCCGGCCCTGCTGATCGCCTCCAGGCCGTACGGCGCGCTGAGTTCGAGGCCGCCGGTGGTGCGCAGCGGTCCCTCCTCGCCCCCGCAGACCAGCAGGCGGTAGCGCGGAACTCCCGCGTCCTGCCGGTCGATTCCGAAAACTGAGAGCGGAATGGAGCTCTCGAAGATAGGGCCCCCACTGAACAGCAGTACGGCTACGACTTCCCGGCGTCGCCGCCCGGTCAGTTTCCGTGCGGCCTCCGTTGCGGTGGCGGAGTCCTGGCTCATGACGCTAAGCCCCCCTCGGTGTTCGCGTCTTCCTGGTCCCTACGGGCCTGTCGCTCCTGCACGTTTCCCCTCGGTCTCGCACGCGTCCCCAGTCCTCGACACTCATGATCGAATCTACTGCGTCCCGCGGTGCCGACGTGACACGTTCCCCCACCGGCACTATGTCGACAAGGCAACTTGGCGCGAAGCGTTCGATCACGAAGCGTTTCACCCGTGAGCCCCACAGGGAAGTGCGCATCGCGATCATGGCCGGGCTCCGTAGGGTCAAAGCGTACCGCGCGGTCTATTCCTGCCTGGTGGCACACAGGTTGGGCGGCTGTGGCACCAAGGGAAAAGGGTGGGGGCGAAGTTGGCTGAAAACCGATGGTTGCGTGCGCGTATTCCAGTCATACGACCGGCGCACGCCCCCTGGCCCCAGGAGCCTCCGTGCGCCTCTGGGGCCCCTCGCGGCCGTCCGGACTCCGGAGATGGACGGTGTGCAGTCGCGCGGTGGCGTGGTGTGACGGTCCGCTCCGGAGGGACGGGTGGCACATTCGGCCGCCCCGGCGGGGCCGGCACGGGCGCCGGCCGGACACGGTGACCGGAACCCGTAGCAGCGTCCACGAGCTGGATGTACGACGCAACCGGCATTGCCATACGGGGGCGGAGTCCGGCATGCTCCCTCCATCGCCGCCTGCGATGTGCGAGGGCTGGGCAGTGGAGGAGTGGCGCCGTACCCTTGGGGGTAGGGGGTTGGGAAGATGTTTCCCGGACACAGCTTCACCGCTCGCAGGTACACCTCCAAACCGCTCCCTCCTCACGAGGACTCTCTTCGCCGAGACACCGATGGCCGGTCACGAAATCCCTGAACCCGCAGACCGCAAGCAGGTAGCCGACCCCGGGTCGGAACCGCAGACGGTCGGAGAGTCGCGCCCTTCCTGCGATCCCGCCTTCCGGCATGGTGTCGTGGTCGGATTCGACGGCTCCATGTCGAGCGAACGAGCCCTCGCGTACGCCATCGGCATGGCGCACCGGCACGGCTCCGGGCTCATCATCGTCCATGTGGCCAACCGGCTGCCGACCACGGTCTGGGCCGGCTGCGAGCCGCCCGTCTTCGTCGACGTCCCCGACCACCGCACCGAGGTCCTCGGTCTGGAGCTGGCGTGCGCCGACTATCTCGCCGAGGTGCCCTGGGTCCTCGTGGAGCGCGGCGGTGACATCTGCCACGAGCTGGAGGAGGTCGGCCGGGAGTATTCGGCCGACGCGATCGTCGTCGGCTCGACGCACGGCATCGTGGGCCGCATCTTCGGATCCGTGGCCGGCCGTCTCGCGCGCCGCGCCCAGCGCCCGGTCATCGTCATCCCCTGAGTTCCCTGAGTTCCCCGAGTTCCCCGAGCCGAGTACGCCGGAAGGCCCCTGACGCGCCGTCAGGGGCCTTCCGTGTGCCCGCCCGTGGCCGGGCGGGCGGTCTTCGCGGCTCGATCGGCTACTCGACGGTGACCGACTTCGCCAGGTTGCGCGGCTTGTCGATGTCACGGCCCATGGCCAGCGCCGTGTGGTAGGCGAGCAGCTGCAGCGGGATGCCCATCAGGATCGGGTCCAGCTCGTCCTCGTTCTTCGGGACGACGATCGTGTGGTCGGCCTTCTCCTGCTCGCGGTGGGCGACGGCGAGGATGCGCCCGCTGCGGGCCTTGATCTCCTCCAGCGCGGCGCGGTTCTTCTCCAGCAGGTCGTCGTCCGGGACGATCGCGACGGTGGGGAGCGCCGGCTCGATGAGCGCGAGCGGCCCGTGCTTGAGCTCCGAGGCGGGGTAGGCCTCGGCGTGGATGTACGAGATCTCCTTGAGCTTCAGAGAGGCCTCCAGCGCGACGGGGTAGCCCCGGACGCGGCCGATGAACATCATCGACTGCGCGCCCGCGTACTCCTCGGCGAGCTTCTTGATCTCGTCCTCGGACTCCAGGATCTGACCGATCTGCTCCGGCAGCCTGCGCAGCCCCTCGATGATCCGCTTGCCGTCGGAGACCGACAGGTCGCGGATGCGGCCCAGGTGCAGGGCGAGCAGCGCGAAGGCCACGACGGTGTTGGTGAAGCACTTGGTGGAGACGACGCAGACCTCGGGGCCGGCGTGGACGTACATGCCGCCGTCCGCCTCGCGGGCGATCGCCGAGCCGACGACGTTCACGACGCCCAGGACGCGCGCGCCCTTGCGCTTGAGCTCCTGCACGGCCGCCAGCACGTCGTACGTCTCACCGGACTGCGAGACCGCGACGTACAGGGTGTCGGGGTCCACGACCGGGTTGCGGTAGCGGAACTCGGACGCGGGCTCCGCGTCCGCGGGGATGCGGGCCAGCTCCTCGATGAGGCCGGCACCGATCAGACCCGCGTGGTACGAGGTGCCGCAGCCGAGGATCTTGATCCGGCGGACCCCGCGCGCCTCGCGGGCGTCCAGGTTCAGCCCGCCCAGGTGCACCGTGGAGAAGCGGTCGTCGATGCGGCCGCGCAGCACGCGGTCCACGGCGTCGGCCTGCTCGGAGATCTCCTTGTGCATGTACGTGTCGTGGCCGCCCATGTCGTACGACTCGGCCTCCCACTCCACGGTGGTCGGCGTGGCCGTCGTGGTCGAGCCCTCCGTGGTGTACGTACGGAAGTCGTCGGCCTTGAGGGTGGCCATCTCGCCGTCGTCCAGGGTGACGATCTGGCGGGTGTGCGTGACCAGGGCGGCCACGTCGGAGGCGACGAACATCTCCTTCTCGCCGATGCCGAGCACGACCGGGGAGCCGTTGCGGGCGACGACGATGCGGTCGTTGAAGTCGGCGTGCAGGACGGCGATGCCGTACGTGCCCTCGACGGACTTCAGCGCCTCGCGGACCTTCTCCTCCAGCGTGAGCGCCTGCGAGCGGGAGATCAGGTGGACCAGCACCTCGGTGTCGGTCTCGGAGAGGAAGACGACGCCGTCCGCGACGAGCTTCGCGCGGAGCTCGGAGGCGTTGTCGATGATGCCGTTGTGGACGACGGCGACCTTGTTCTCCGCGTCCAGGTGCGGGTGGGCGTTCTCGTCGCTCGGGGCGCCGTGCGTGGCCCACCGGGTGTGGGCGATGCCCGTGGTGCCGGCGAACCGCTTGGGTACCCGGGCCTCCAGCTCGCGGACCCGGCCCTTGGCCTTGACCATCTTCAGGGCGCCGGGCTTCCCCGCCGGGGCCTTGCCCGTGATGACGATGCCCGCGGAGTCGTACCCCCGGTACTCCAGCCGCTGCAGCCCTTCCAGCAGCAGCGGAGCCACGTCACGCTTCCCGATGTAACCGACGATCCCGCACATGGATTCTCTGCCCCTCCATCGACGTACAAAAGTCCGGTGCCCGGCCCGTCCCGCTCAGCCGTAGACGATGCGGCGCAGCTGGCGGAGCGAGAGCTCCTGCGGCGCCACCGCGCGGTGCGGCAGCTCGGCTGCGATCCGCTCGAAGATCTCCGTGTTCACCAGGCCGCCCGCCTGCATCTCGCGGTGGCGGCGCCGGACGAAGTCCTCGGTCGTCTCGTCGAAGTACGCCAGCACGTCGAGGATCACCCGGGCGGCCTCGCCGCGCTGGAGCGCGGTGGAGCGTACGAGGTGGTCGATGAGGTCGTCATGCGTAGGGCGGCGTTCGAGCACTCGTCGATAGTGCGTGGATCGGGGTCGCTACGCAAGAAATCTGCCCGATATCGGGCAGGAATCTCATCCAGTGGGGCCAGTATGGCGGAAATGTCCCGTACGTTCTCATCCGGCCCCGCCCGGAGCGGGCGGGGCCGGACGCCGGGCTCAGTACTCCGCGATCGGGTTCCGCAGCTTCCCGGTGAGCTGGAGTGCGCCCGCCGGGTCCTCCAGGTCGACCATCTGCTGGTTGTCACGCAGCTGCAGCCGGTTCAGGCAGGACAGCGCGAACTCCTCCGTGAACATGTCGTACTGCTCGAACTTGTCCGAGAGGTACGGCACGGAGTCCTGGTAGCCCCTGACGCACGCCGCGACCGTCCGCCAGAAGGTCTCCTCGTCGAGGACCCCCTCCGTGGCCAGGTCCGCCCCCAGGAAGCGGAGGAAGCAGTCGAAGACATCGGTGAGGACCGACAGCAGCTTCATGTCCTCGGGGACGTCGGCGCGGATCCGCTCGACCTGGGGCGGCAGCACCGCGTCCGGGTCCATGACCGCGATCTCCTCGGCGATGTCCTTGAAGACCGTCCGGCGCACGACGCCGTCCTCGATCACCAGGATCACGTTCTCGCCGTGCGGCATGAACACCAGGTCGTACGCGTAGAAGCTGTGCAGCACAGGCACCAGGTACGCGTCCAGGTACCGCCGCAGCCAGTCCGCCGGACCGAGGCCCGACTCGGCGATCAGCGCGCCCGCCACCGAACGGCCCTCCGCGTCGGTGTGCAGCAGTGAGGCCATCGTCGCCAGCCGCTCGCCCCCGGCCAGGGACGGCACGGGGCTCTCCCGCCAGAGCGCGGCGAGCATCTTCAGGTACGGCGACCCCTTGGCGGTGGCCGCCTCGTAGGCCTGGTGGCGGTAGCCGATGGCGGCCCGCTCCCGGATGATCGAGAAACCGGCCCCGCGCAGCAGCTCGTCGCGTTCGATCAGACCGGCCAGCCAGTCGTTGATCGCGGGCGTCGCCTCCATGTACGCGGCGGAGAGCCCCCGCATGAAGCCCATGTTCAGCACGGACAGCGCCGTCTTGACGTAGTGCTTCTCGGGGTGGGAGGCGTTGAAGAACGTACGGATCGACTGCTGGGCCAGATAGGAGTCCTCGCCCTCACCCAGGCAGACCAGGTGCTGCTGCGCCACCTCGCCGGCGAAGGTGACGGCGAGCTTGTTCCACCACTGCCAGGGGTGGACCGGGATCAGCAGGTAGTCGTCGAGGTCGAGCCCGAGGTCCTTCATCCGCGCGCCGAACCTCGCCCGGGTCTCCTCGCTGAGCTCCCCGGCGATCAGCGTGGAGTAGTCCAGCCCCGCGCCCGCCGTGAAGGTGGCGCGATCACGCCGGGCGGCCAGCCAGACCAGGCTGATTCCGGACGCCGCCTCCGGGGCGTACGCGCGATAGGCGTCGACCCCGAAGCCGAGCCGCCCGTTGTTGGCGACAAAACAGGGGTGCCCCTCGGTCATGCCCGTCTCGACGGCCTGGAAACCGGCCACGGCGAGCTCGGCGGCGGTGGTCGGTTCCTTGGTCAGTTTGTACGCGGTTCCGGCCAGCGTGGAGGAGATCTCCTCCAGGTACACGGGGAGGACCTCGGCCGACAGCCCCAGTGTGGAGCGCAGCTCGATGAAGAACTCCAGCGCGTCCAGCGGCAGGTCCGAGCCGTGCCGGTGCCGGGTGATCGACGCGGCGTCGACCTGCCAGTGGTCCAGGGCGAAGCGGCCGGCGGCGAAGCGGTACTCGACCGTCCCGTCGTCGCCGCGCACGCTCCAGCGGCCGTCGCCGAGCGGGGCCGGGGCCAGCAGCCGCTCGTGGGAGAACTCGGCCAGCGCCTTGCGGATCAGCAGCCGGTTGGCGACGGCCCAGCGCTCGGGGGTCAGGTGGCCGACGGCTGCGGCGGTGGCGGTGTACGTGGTCATCGGTCGGCTCCAGTGGTCGCGGCCTCGAACTGCTCGCGGGTGCAGGTGCTGAGCAGGGCTTGTTTCTCCGGCTTGGTGATCTCGCGGACCACCTCGAAGCCGACCGTCTTGTTCAGTGCCTGCACCGCGGTGTTGGTGACGTCCGGTTCGACGACGACCCTGCGCACCTGCGGGTCGGCGAACAGCGCCTCCATGACGGTGGTGATCACGGCCCGGGTGAAGCCGTGCACCGGGTTCTCGGGCGGGGCGACCAGGAAGTGCATCCCGACGTCGCCGGGCTCCGCCTCGTACAGCCCCTTGAGCTCGACCTCGGTGGGGTCGTAGCGCTCCATCAGGAAGGCGGGCACCCCGTCGTGCAGCCCGATGAAGGCGTCGTGGTGCGGGTGCGCGGCTATCGCCATGTACTCCCGCTCGACGTCCTCCAGCCGGGCGTCGCCCATCATCCAGAAGGCCGCCCTGGGGTGGGTGACCCAGGCGTGCACCACTTCGGCGTCGGACCGGTGGCCCGGCCGGCCGGGGGAGGGGTCCAGGGGGCGCACGGTGAACGCCCCGATCGTTTTCGTGCTGGTCATGCTGCGAACTCCTGGAAGGCGACGGACTTCTCGACCGGGTAGTACTCGCGGCCGAGCAGTTCGCCGATGATGTAGGCGTTGCGGTAGGCGCCCATGCCCAGGTCGGGCGAGGTGACCGAGTGGGTGTGCACCGCCGCGTTCTGCAGGAAGATCCCGCGCCCGGTGGTGTCGATGCTGTAGTTGCGGGCCACGTCGAAACGGCCCCGGGAGTCGTGCCGGATCCGGTCGGTGACGGGCTCCAGGAAGGCGGGCGCGGTGTACCGGTAGCCGGTGGCGAGGATCAGGCCCTCGCTGTCGAGCTCGTACTCCCTGCCCTGCTCCTCCTGGCGGAGACCCAGCGTGTACGTCCCCGTCGACTCCTCGTAACGCGCGCTGCTCAGCGCCGAGTTGGTGAGGAGGCGGGTGGGTACCGGGCCCGGCAGGTTCTTCTGGTAGAGCAGGTCGAAGATCGCGTCGACCAGCTCGCCGTCGATGCCCTTGAAGAGGCCCTTCTGGCCGGCCTCCAGCCGGTAGCGGGTGTCCTCGGGCAGGGCGTGAAAGTAGTCCACGTAGTCCGGCGAGGTCATCTCCAGCGTGAGCTTGGTGTACTCCAGCGGGAAGAAGCGCGGGGAGCGCGTCACCCAGTTCAGCCGGTAGCCGTACACGTCGATCTCGGAGAGCAGGTCGTAGTAGATCTCCGCCGCGCTCTGCCCGCTGCCCACCAGGGTGATGGACCTCTTGGCCTGCAGATTCGCCTTCTCCTGCAGATAGCGGGAGTTGTGCAGGAAGTCGCCGCCGAGGCCCTCGCAGGCCTCCGGGATCTGCGGCGGGGTGCCGGTGCCCAGGACGAGACGGCGGGCGCGGAAGGCCCTGTCGGCGGTGCGGACGGTGTACAGCCCGTCGCCCTCACTGTACGTAACAGACTGTACGGTTTGGTTGAATCGGATACTGCTCAGTCGGGCCGCCGCCCACCGGCAGTAGTCGTTGTACTCGGTGCGCAGCGGGTAGAAGTTCTCCCGGATGTAGAACGAGTAGAGCCTGCCCCGCTCCTTCAGGTAGTTCAGGAAGGAGTACGGGCTGGTCGGGTCGGCCATCGTGACCAGGTCCGACATGAACGGCGTCTGGAGATGGGCCCCTTCGAGGAACATCCCGGAGTGCCACTCGAAGTCCGGCTTGGACTCCAGGAACACCCCGTTCAGCTCCTCGACGGGCTCGGTCAGGCAGGCGAGTCCGAGGTTGAACGGACCGAGCCCGATCCCGATGAAGTCGTACGGAGCGGCGAGGGGCTCAGGAAGCGCGGTCAAGGGACTCTCCCAGGTACTGCTCGGCGTGGCCGGCGATCAGGTCGAGGACGGCGGAGATGTCGGCCGCGGTCGTCTCGGGGTTGAGCAGGGTGAACTTCAGGTACTGGCTGCTGCCGACCTTCGTGCCCGCGACCACGGCCTCACCGGAGGCGAAGAGGGCCTTACGGGCGTGGAGGTTGGCCCGGTCGATGTCGCCGGGCGTCCTGACGCGGGCCGGGACGTAGCGGAACACCAGGGTGGAGAGGCTGGGTTCCACGACGACGTCGAAGCGCGGGTCGGCGGCCAGCATCCGCCAGCCCTCGGCGGCCAGGTCGCACACCTCGTCGAACAGCTCGCCTACACCGTCCGCGCCCATGGTGCGCAGGGTCATCCACAGCTTGAGCGCGTCGAACCTGCGGGTGGTCTGCAGGGACTTGTCCACCTGGTTGGGGATGCGCTCCTGGACGGTCCGCTCGGGGTTGAGGTACTCCGCGTGGTACGTCGCATGGCGCAGGGTGGACCGGTCGCGCACCAGCACCGCGGAGGAACTCACCGGCTGGAAGAAGGACTTGTGGTAGTCCACGGTGACCGAGTCGGCGCGCTCGATGCCGTCGACGAGCCCGCGCCGGGTGGGCGAGGCGAGCAGCCCGCAGCCGTAGGCGGCGTCGACGTGCATCCAGGTGGCGTACCGCTCGCAGAGCGCGGCGATCCCGGGCAGCGGGTCGATGGAGCCGAAGTCCGTGGTGCCCGCGGTGGCGACGACCGCCATCGGGACGGCGCCCTCGGCCTCGCAGCGTTCGAGGGCCGCCGCCAGCGCGACGGTCTGCATGCGCTTCTCGCGGTCGACCGGGACGGACACCACGGCGTCGGGGCCCAGGCCGAGGAGCTTGGCGGACTTCTGGACGCTGAAGTGGCTGCACTCGGAGGTCAGGATCCGCAGCCGGGAGAACTCCTCGGGGCGGACTTTGGCCTCCTCCCGGGCCAGCAGCAGCGCCTGCAGATTGGACTGTGTGCCGCCACTGGTGAAGACGCCGTCGGCCGCCGGGCCGAGGCCGATGCGCTCGGCCGTCCAGTCGATCAGCCGGCGCTCGATCAGGGTGCCGCCCGCGCTCTGGTCCCAGGTGTCCAGGGAGGAGTTGACGGCGGAGAGCACGGCCTCGCCGACCACGGCGGGGATGACCACGGGGCAGTTGAGGTGGGCGAGGTAGCGGGGGTGGTGGAAGTACACGGCGTCGCGGAGGTAGACCTCGCCGAGCTCGTCCAGGACGGCAGCCGTGTCGCCGAGCGGCCGGTCGAGGTCGATGGCGTCGATGACGGGAGTGAGCCCGTCGACGCCTATGCCGCTGAACGGCTGCTCCGTGGCAGCGAGTCGGGCCGCGACCTGTTCGACTCCCGCGGTGACGGAGCGACGGTAGTCCTCCGCCGTCGTGTGGTTGAGCAGGTGGGAACGCATGTGGGGGGCCTCCCGGGTAGAGCGTCGCCGCGGCCCTCCGGGCAGAAAAATGGGGGGACGAGGGCCGCGACGGTTAAGTTAGGCAAGCCTAACCTGACGACTTTCGCGGTCCTCGTCCCCCTGGGTCCCGTCACAGGAACCCCACAAGAGACGCGGGTGCGTTACGCGGCCACCCGTGCCGCTTCCTCCCTCAGCTGTTCCTCGCTCAGTCCACGCCGCCAGTAGCCGACGAAGGTGACGCGGCGGCGGTCGAACCGCCTCTCCTGGACGAAGTGGCGGCGCAGCGCCCTCACTCCGGACGACTCGCCCGCGATCCAGACGTACGGGTCACCCTCGGGCAGTTCGGCGGCGCGCACGGCCTCCACGGCGGAGGGCGCGCCCTCGTCCCGTACGAGCCAGGTGATGCGGGCGTCGGCCTCGGTGCGGATCTCCAGCCGGTCCTGCGTGTGCGGGACCTCCAGCCAGACCCTGGCCCTGACCCCGGCGGGCAGCCACTCCAGCGCGGCCGACGCGGCGGGCAGCGCGGTCTCGTCGGCGCAGATCAGCACGGATGTGGCGTCCTGCGGCGGCTGGAAGCGGATCCCGTTGTTGTCCGCACCCGTGGGGCCCAGCACGGTGAGCCGCTGCCCCGGCGCGGCGGCCTCCGCCCAGCGGCAGGCCGGGCCGCCGTCCTTGTGCAGGGCGAAGTCGATGTCGATCTCGGTCGAGCCGTCCTCGGCGAACCGCTGGGCGCGGACGGTGTACGACCGCATGACCGCCCGGACGTCGGGGGACAGGGCCCGCCAGGCCGGGAACCACTCACCGTTCCCGTCGACCGGGACGACGGCCTCGGCCTGGCCCGGATGCGGCAGGAAGATGGAGAGGCTCTGGTCCCGGCCCCCGGCGACGAAGCCGTCGCTTCCGGGGCCGCCGAGCGTGACTCTCCGCATGGACGGGCTCAGCCTGCTGGTCCTCAGGACCGTCAGGTCGAAGAACCGGAACGGGGCGACGGCGGTTGCGGTGGCGGTCGTCATGCGAGGGTCCTCCCGGGAACCGGAACGGCGAGGGCCCTGCCGGGAATCGCTCCCGGCAGGGCCGGAGGGGTCAGCTGACCTTCTTGGCCTTCTCGATGGCCTCGGCGAGGGCGTCGAGGATCGGCGCGCACTTGTCGTAGGAGTAGATGGGCTCCGTCGTACGCGGGACGATCTGGCCGGCCTTGACGGCGGGCAGCTGCGCCCAGGTCGGCTTCGAGGTCAGGGCGTCGGGCTGCAGGGCCGAGGAACGGTTGTCCATCATGATGATGTCGGCGTCGTACTTGTCGACGTTCTCCCAGCTCAGCTCCTCGAAGAAGCCGGCCTCGTTGACCTTCGGCTCGACGAACTGCACGCCGAGCTCCTGGAAGTACAGGGTGTCCGCGGACGTCTTGGCGAGCGAGACGTAGAACAGGTCCTGGCTGGCCGAGCCGATCAGGACCTTGATGTTCGGCTGGGACTTGGCGGCGGCGCGCAGCCGGGCCGCGGCCTTCTCGAACGCGGCCTTGGCGTCGGTGACCTTCTTGGCCTTGACGTCGGCGCCGAGGGAGGCGGCGAGGTCCTCGTGACGCTGGATCGCCTTCGGCATCGTGGTCTGCGCGGCCCACAGGGCGACGCTCGGGGCCAGCTTGAGGATCTTGTCCTTGGACTGGTCCGGCACGTACCAGAGGGCGTCCTTCTCCCACATGGCGGTGACGAGGAGCTCCGGCGCGAGACCGGCGTACTTCTCGACGTTGAACTCGCCCCAGACGTTGCCGAGCACCTCGACCTTGTTGATGTCGAGGTCACCGGCCTGGACGTCGGCCTTGCCGTCGGAGGTCTTCGTCGGACCGAAGACGCCCTTGACCTCGACGCCGTAGTCGTGGAGCGCGGCGGCGACACCGATGAACGCGACGATGTTCTTCGGTGCGGACTCGGCCTTCGCCGTCTGCCCGCGGTCGTCCTTGAAGGACCAGGGGCCGGATTTCTCCGCGCCCGAACCCGAGGTGGAGCTCTTCTCGTCACCGTCGCCGCAGGCGGCGAGAACGGCACCGAGACCGACGGCGCCACCGGCGGCCAGCAGGCCGCGGCGGGAGAGTGGGCTGGTCCGGAGGTTGGACATGAGTGGGTCTGCTTTCGTACGCGCCCCAGGGCGCCCGCTGACGATTCGAGGGAAGGCTAGCCTAACCTCACATATCGTGGACAGGGAGGGCAAGGGAGAGCGGCCGTTCCGTTACTGGCCACAACGGAAAGCCGCAACGTAAAGCCGCAACGTAAAGCCGCCTCCCCCCGACCGGGGAAGGCGGCTGCCGCGCGGCCGGCTCAGCCGGCGGTCGGCTGGAGGCGCGGGTCCCGTGTGTGCCTCAGGCGTCCATGCCCAGCTCGCGGGCGATCAGCATGCGCTGGACCTCGCTCGTGCCCTCGCCGATCTCCAGGATCTTGGAGTCGCGCCACATCCTGGCCACCGGGTACTCGTTCATGAAGCCGTACCCGCCGTGGATCTGAGTCGCCTCACGGGCGTTGTCCACCGCCACCGTCGAGGAGTACAGCTTCGCGATCGCCGCCTCCTTCTTGAACGGCTCGCCGGCCACCAGCCGCGAGGCCGCGTCGCGCCAGCCGATCCGGGCCATGTGTGCCCGGGTCTCCATGTCCGCGATCTTGAACTGGATGGCCTGGTTGGCTCCGATCGGCTTCCCGAAGGCGTGCCGCTCCTTCGCGTACTTCAGCGACTCGTCCACACAGCCCTGCGCCAGGCCCGTCGACAGCGCCGAGATGGCGATCCGGCCCTCGTCCAGGATCCGCAGGAACTGCGCGTACCCGCGGCCCTCTTCGCCCAGCAGGTTCGCCGCGGGGACGCGGACGTCGGAGAAGGACAGCTCGCGGGTGTCCGAGGCGTTCCACCCGACCTTGGAGTACGGGGCGGCCACCGTGAAGCCGGGGGTGCCCGACGGGACGATGATCGCGGAGATGCGCGGGGCGCCGTTCTCCTTGCGGCCGGTGACCGCCGTGACCGTGACCAGCTCGGTGATGTCCGTACCGGAGTTGGTGATGAAGCACTTGGAGCCGTTGATCACCCACTCGCCGGTGGCCTCGTCCAGCACGGCCGTCGTGCGGGTGCCGCCCGCGTCCGAGCCGCCGTCCGGCTCCGTCAGCCCGAACGCGCCGAGCGCCTCGCCCGCGCAGAGCTTCGGCAGCCACCGCTGCTTCTGCTCCTCGGTCCCGAAGCGGTAGACCGGCATGGCGCCGAGCGAGACCCCGGCCTCCAGTGTGATCGCCACGGACGAGTCGACCCGGGCCAGCTCCTCCAGGGCGATCCCGAGGGCGAGGTAGTCGCCGCCCATGCCGCCGTACTCCTCAGGGAAGGGCAGGCCGAACAGGCCCATCCGGCCCATCTCCCGCACGATCTCGTACGGGAACTCGTGGCGCTCGTAGAAGTCGCCGATCTTCGGGGCGATCACATCGTGTGCGAACTCCTCGACGGTGCGGCGCAGTTCCTCGTGCTCGGCGGTCAGCCGGTGGTCAAGGGACATCGGTGCTTCACTCCTTGTGGGACAGCGCGCGGACGGTACGGGACGGGCTCGGTCGGCCCAGTTGTTCGGCCATCCACACGCTGGTGGCGGTGAGTGCGCCGAGATCGACCCCGGTGTCGACACCGAGGCCGTCGAGCATCCACACGAGATCCTCGGTGGCGAGATTTCCGGTGGCGCTCTTCGCGTACGGGCAGCCGCCGAGGCCGCCCGCCGAGGCGTCCACCGTCGTCACCCCGTGCTGGAGCGCGGCCAGGGTGTTGGAGAGTGCCTGGCCGTACGTGTCGTGGAAGTGCACCCCGATCGTGCCGGTGGGGACCCCCGCCTCGTTCAGCGCGGCCAGCAGCGCCGTCACATGGCCCGGGGTGGCCACCCCGATCGTGTCGCCGAGGGAGAGCTCGTCGCAGCCGAGGTCCTCCAGCGCCTTCGCGACCCGGACGACCTGCGCGACGGGCACGGCGCCCTCCCACGGGTCGCCGAAGCACATCGACAGATAGCCGCGCACATGGACGCCCGCCGCCTTCGCCCGGGCCACGACCGGCTCGAACATGGCGAGCGACTCGTCCACCGTGCGGTTGAGGTTGCGGGCGGCGAACGTCTCGGTCGCCGAACCGAACACGGCGATCCGGCGGGCCCCGAGCGCCAGCGCCCGGTCCAGGCCGCGCTCGTTCGGCACGAGGACGGGCAGGGCGACCTCCTCCCCGAGTCCGTCCAGCAGCGGGAAGAGCTGCTCGGCGTCGGCCAGTTGGGGCACCCACTTCGGGTGGACGAAGCTGGTCGCCTCGATCGTGGTGAGCCCGGCCGCCGCGAGCCTGCGGACGAACTCCGCCTTCACCTCGGTCGGTACGACGGACTTCTCGTTCTGCAGCCCGTCGCGGGCGCCGACCTCGTGGATACGGACCCGGGCGGGCAGCCCCGGCGCGGGCACCGTCATGGGCAGTCCGGCAGCGGTCACGACTCCTCCTTCGGGGCCACCACGGCCAGGATCTGGTCCATGGCGACCGTGGCACCGGCGGTGACGTCCAGTTCGGTGACGGTCCCGGCGTGCGGGGCGGAGATGACGTGTTCCATCTTCATCGCCTCGACGACCAGCAGGCTCTGCCCGGCCACGACCTCGTCGCCGACCGCCACCTTCACCACCGTGACGGTCCCGGGCATGGGCGCGGCGAGCGTGTCGGCGCCCGAGCGGGCGGCGCCGCTGAGGGACGCCTCCACCGGGTCGTGGTCCTGGACGTGCCAGGTGTCGCCGTCACGGCCGAGCCAGACCCCTTCCGGGGACACGGCCCGGCTGAACGTATGCGTCAGGCCGTCGAGTTCGACGACGACACGCCGCCCGTCCGCCTCGACCAGCCGCGACCTCTCCGCGCCCGGCAGCGACGGCACCGGACCGCATGCGTCCGCCGTCTCCTCCCGGTCCCCGGCGTGGCCGAAGGTCAGCGCGGCCGTGCCCCCGGCGCCCGTACGCAGACCCACGCGCACCGGGTCGTGGCCCGGGACGCGGAAGTGGTGGAAGGTTTCCGCGGGGGTGCCGCCGAGGCGCCAGCCGCTGGGTACCGAGAACGGATCGACCCAGCCGGCCGTGTGCGCGGGGGACGGCTGCCGCAGCAGCGCCGCCGCCGCGTACACCTCCTCCGGCACCCCGTCCGGCACCAGGCCGTCCGCTTCCCGCTCGACGAGCCCGGTGTCCAGGTCGCCCGCGGCCACCGCCGGATGGGCCAGCAGCCGCCGCAGGAACCCGGCGTTCGTCGGGACGCCCAGCACCACCGTGTCCGACAGCGCCGCCCGCAGCCGGCGCCGCGCGGTCGCCCGGTCGGGGCCGTACGCGATGACCTTCGACAGCATCGGGTCGTACGTGCTGCCGACCGGGACGCCCTCGCTGAGCCCCGAGTCCGTGCGCACCCCGCCGCCCTGCGGCTCGTGCAGCGCGAGGACCGTGCCGCCGGACGGCAGGAAGCCGCGCGCCGGGTCCTCCGCGCAGACCCGGGCCTCGACGGCGTGCCCGGTGAGGGTGATGTCGGCCTGGCCGTACGGGAGTTGTTCGCCGGAGGCGACCCGCAGCTGCCACTCCACCAGGTCGAGCCCGGTGATCAGCTCGGTGACGGGGTGCTCGACCTGGAGACGGGTGTTCATCTCCATGAAGTAGTACGAGGACGGGTCGCTGCCCGGGACGATGAACTCGACCGTGCCCGCGCCGACGTACCCGCAGGACCGCGCCGCCTGCACGGCCGCCTCGCCCATCGCCGCCCGGGTCGCCTCGTCGAGCAGGACCGAGGGCGCCTCCTCGATGATCTTCTGGTGGCGGCGCTGGAGCGAGCACTCGCGCTCGCCGAGGTGCACCACGTTGCCGTGGCCGTCGGCCATGACCTGGATCTCGATGTGGCGCGGCCGGTCGATCCACCGTTCCACCAGGAGCGTGTCGTCGCCGAACGAGGCCCGCGCCTCACGCCGGGCCGCCGCGATCTCGTCGGCGAGCAGCGCCTCCTCGCGCACCAGTCGCATGCCCTTGCCGCCGCCGCCCGCCGAGGGCTTCAACAGCACCGGCATCCCGATCTCCCGTGCCGCCTCTCCCAGTTGGGCGTCCGTGAGTCCGCTCCCCGAGGAGCCGGGCACCACCGGCACCCCGGCCGCGGCCACGGTCTCCTTGGCGCGGATCTTGTCGCCCATCAGCGAGATCGCCGGGGCGGGCGGGCCGATGAAGACCAGCCCCGCCTCCGCGCACGCCTGGGCGAAGCCCGCGTTCTCCGCGAGGAAGCCGTACCCCGGGTGGACCGCCTCGGCGCCCGTACGGCGGGCGGCGTCCAGCAGCCGCTCCACCGACAGATAGCTCTCGGCGGCCGGTGCGGGGCCGATCCGGACCGCCGTATCCGCCTCCCGTACGTGCCGGGCGTCCGCGTCGGCGTCGCTGAAGACGGCCACCGACCGCACCCCGAGCTCGCGCAGCGTCCGGATGACCCGGACCGCGATCTCGCCACGGTTGGCGACCAGAACAGTGCTGAACATGGAAGTCCTCACATCACATCCGGAAGACGCCGAACTGGGGGTCGCCCAGCGGGGCGTTGGCACACGCGGTCAGGGCGAGACCCAGCACCTGCCGGGTCTCCGTCGGGTCGATCACACCGTCGTCCCAGAGCCGGGCGGTGGCGTAGTAGGCGTTGCCCTGCTGCTCGTACTGCGCGCGGACCGGATCCTTGAAGGCCTCCTCGTCCTCGGCGGGCCACTCCTCGCCGCGCCCCTCGATCTGGTCGCGCTTGACGGTGGCCAGCACGGAGGCGGCCTGCTCGCCGCCCATGACCGAGATCTTGGCGTTGGGCCACATCCACAGGAAGCGCGGCCCGTACGCCCGGCCGCACATGGAATAGTTCCCCGCGCCGTACGACCCGCCGACCACCACCGTCAGCTTCGGGACCCTGGTGCACGCCACGGCCGTAACCATCTTGGCGCCGTGCTTGGCGATGCCCCCGGCCTCGTAGTCACGGCCGACCATGAAGCCGGAGATGTTCTGCAGGAACACCAGCGGGATGCCGCGCTGGTCGCACAGCTCGATGAAGTGGGCGCCCTTCTGGGCGGACTCCGAGAACAGGATCCCGTTGTTGGCGACGATGCCCACGGGATGGCCGTGGATCCGGGCGAAGCCGGTGATCAGCGTCTGGCCGTACTCCGCCTTGAACTCCTGGAAGCGGGAGCCGTCCACCACCCGGGCGATGACCTCCCGCACGTCGTAGGGCGTACGGGAGTCGACCGGCACCGCCCCGTACAGCCCCGAGGGGTCCGCCTTCGGCTCCTCGGCGGGCTCGACGGTCCAGGGGAGCGGTGCGCGGCCCGGAAGCGTCGCCACGATGTTCCGTACGATCCGCAGCGCGTGCGCGTCGTCCTCGGCGAGGTGGTCGGTGACCCCGGACGTACGGGAGTGGACCTCGCCGCCGCCCAGCTCCTCCGCCGTCACGACCTCACCCGTGGCCGCCTTCACCAGCGGCGGGCCGCCCAGGAAGATCGTGCCCTGGTTCCGGACGATGACGGCCTCGTCGCTCATCGCCGGGACGTACGCCCCGCCGGCCGTGCAGGAACCCAGCACCGCCGCGATCTGCGGGATGCCCGCGCCGGACATCCGGGCCTGGTTGTAGAAGATACGGCCGAAGTGGTCCCGGTCGGGGAAGACCTCGTCCTGCATCGGGAGGAACGCGCCGCCCGAGTCCACCAGGTACAGGCACGGCAGCCGGTTCTCCAGGGCCACCTCCTGGGCGCGGAGGTGCTTCTTCACCGTCATCGGGTAGTACGTGCCGCCCTTGACGGTCGCGTCGTTGGCGACGATCACGCACTCCCGGCCGCTGACCCGGCCGATCCCGGCGATCACCCCGGCGGCCGGCGCCGCGCCCCCGTACAGCCCCTCGGCCGCGAGCGGCGCGAGCTCCAGGAAGGGCGAGCCCGGATCGAGCAGCATGTCCACCCGCTCCCGGGGCAGCAGCTTGCCGCGCGCCACATGCCGGGCGCGGGCCTTCTCACCCCCGCCGAGCCGTGCCGTGGCGAGCCGCGTGCGCAGCTCCTCGGCGAGCGCGTGATGCGCCGCCTCGTTGGCCTGCCAGGCCTCCGAGGCGGGATCGGCCGCGCTCACCAGGACCGGTGCCTGCTGCATCCTGTCGAGCCCCC
Organism: Streptomyces sp. NPDC102451; assembly: GCF_044765485.1. Lineage (NCBI taxonomy): Bacteria > Bacillati > Actinomycetota > Actinomycetes > Kitasatosporales > Streptomycetaceae > Streptomyces > Streptomyces sp. NPDC102451. Next base: position 347,584 of record NZ_JBIWKD010000005.1, read on the forward strand.
TTGCCCGTACCGCAGTAGTCGATCAGAGTTAATGAGCGTTAACGCGTGACGCTCAGGTTAACGAGCGCTAACCCGCCTGTCTAGAATGAATCCTCATGAGCACCCATGCCGCCGCCCGTGTCGCGGCTCCCACCCGCCGCGAGCAGATCCTCAGGGAGGCCGCCCGCCTCTTCGCCGAGCGCGGTTTCCACGGTGTCGGGGTCGACGAGATAGGGGCGGCGGTCGGTATCAGCGGCCCCGGCCTCTACCGCCACTTCCCCGGCAAGGACGCGATGCTCGCCGAGCTGCTCGTCGGCATCAGCGAGCGCCTGCTGGCCGGCGGGAAGCTGCGCGTCACCGAGGGCGGCGCCTCCCCGAGCGGCTCCCCGGACTCGCTCCTGGACGCCCTCATCGAGGGCCACATCGACTTCGCCCTGGACGACCGGCCCCTGATCACCCTGCACGACCGCGAGCTGGACCGCCTGCGCGACACCGACCGCAAGCGCGTGCGCCAGCTCCAGCGGCAGTACGTGGAGGTCTGGGTTGAGGCCGTCCGCGCCCTCTACCCCTCCCTCCCGGAGAGCGAGGCCCGGGTCACCGTCCACGCGGTCTTCGGCCTGCTGAACTCCACCCCCCACCTGACCCGCCCCGAAGCGCTCCCGGACCGTACGGCCACGGCGGCGCTGCTGCACCGGCTGGCGAGGGGTGCCTTCGAGGCTGCGGCGTCGTAGATTCCGGGGGCCGCCCGGGCGCCTTTCCCGGCCGGGGAATTCCGCCGTACGAGACGCCGGGCACACAGCGCGTCGCCGACGGCACAATGGGTGCATGCCGATACCCAGCCGCGCCGCCCTCGTCGAGCACCTCGTCCGCACCCGCATCGCGGGCGACGTCGCCACCCCACGCGACAACAACCTCTCCCACTACCGCCAGCTCGCCAACGGCAACCGCCACTTCTGGCTGGGGCTGGAGCTCGGCGACCGCTGGGTGGACGAGCAGGACGTGCTGGCCGTGATGGCCGAGAGATGCGGCGTCAACGACGACCCGGAGCACCGGCAGGGCCAGGACACCATCGACCCGGAGCTGACGGTCGACGCCCTCGACCGGATGGCCGCACGGCTGCGCAAGGCGGCGGCCGACGGCGAGCGGGTGCTGCTCGCGACCGGCCACCCCGGCGGGCTGCTCGACGTGCACCGTCAGACCGCGAACGCCCTGCGGGCCGCCGGATGCGAGATCGTGCGGATCCCCGGCGGCCTGATGGCGGACGAGGGCATGGTCTTCCAGTTCGCCGACGTCGCCGTGCTGGAGCGCGGCGCGACCCTGTGGCACACCCACTCACCGGTCCCGATGGCCGCCATCCTGGACGGCCTGGAGCGCGAGGGCCGGCCGCAGCCCGACCTGGTGGTGGCCGACCACGGCTGGGCGGGATGCGCCGGGCAGCGCGGGATCGACTCGATCGGTTACGCGGACTGCAACGACCCCGCGCTGTTCCTCGGGGAGGCGGAGGGCACGCTCCAGGTCACCGTGCCGCTGGACGACCACGTCGCCGACCCGCGCTACTACGACCCGATGACCGACTACCTGCTGGACGCGGCCGGACTGCTCCCCTCCACCGACCGGGCGTAGGGCGCCGCCCGCTCACGCGGGTGGGCCACGCCCGGCCGGCAGGCTCAGGGGCGCAGGCGTACGGGCAGCGACCGGTGGCCGTTGCTGATCAGCGAGGCCACCGGTCCCATGTCCCCCGCTTCGGGGGCGATCTCGGCGTCGGGGAAGCGGTCGAAGAAGGCGCTCAGCGCGATCTCCGCCTCCATCCGGGCCAGCGCCGCCCCGAGGCAGAAGTGGATCCCGTGCCCGAAGGCGAGGTGTTCCTTGGTGATCCGGGTGACGTCGAAGACGTCCGGATCGTCGTGCCAGCCGGGGTGGCGGTTGGCCGCCGCGTAGGAGGCCAGGATCGCCTCGCCCTTGACGATGATCCGCCCGTCGGGCAGCGGGACGTCGGCGACGGCGTACCGCAGGGGCAGGTGTTTGACCGGGGGCGAGTGGCGCAGCGTCTCCTCCACGACGTCCGACCACGACGCGCGGCCCGCCCGGACATGGGTGAGCTGGGCGGGGTCGGTCAGCAGGAGTGTGACGGCCTGGTCGATCAGGTTGACCGTGGTCTCGTAGCCGGCGTTGATCATCAGGAGCAGCGTGTCGCGCAGCTCCTCCTCGGCCAGCCCCTCCCCGTCGGCGCCGGCCTCGCCCAGGGAGATCAGCACCGACGCCACGTCATCGCCCGGCTCGGCCCGCTTGGCGGCGATGAGGGCGTCGAGCATCCCGTACAGCTGCGCGGCGTTGGCGGCGGCCTCCTCGGGGGTCAGCGTGGTGGCGAACACGTCGTTGACGAGGACGCGGAACTCGTTGGCCTGTTCGTCGGGAACGCCCAGGAGGCGCCCGATGACCGTGATCGGCAGCGGATACGCGAACCGGTCGCGCAGATCGACCACCTCACCGCGGGGCGTGCTCTCCAGGCCGTCGAGCAGCCCGTCCACGAGGGACTCGACGGTCGGCCTCAGCGCGGCGATGCGCCGGGCGCTGAACGCCGGGGCGACTATGCGGCGCAGGCGGCGGTGCTCGCCTCCGTACGCGGTGAACATGTTCGTGGCGGCGACCCACAGGGCCAGCGGCCACGACCGGACCGCCTCCTCGAAGCCCGGCCAGTGCTGCCGGGCGTCCTTGGAGACGTCCGGGCTGGTCAGAAGCTCCTTCAGAAGGGCGGGATCGGAGACCGACCAGGCCTCCACGCCGAGTATGTCGATACGGACCGCGGGGCCCTGGGCGCGTAACAGCTCGTGCTCGGCGTCCGCGTCGTGGGCGGCGGGGTCGAGGACGAGGGGGGCAGGAGGCTGGGACACGGCCGGTACTCCTCGGTGAGGGAAAAGATCGGCAGGGTCCTACCCCACCCGGGGTGTGCGGACCCCACCTCTCGCCTTACTCCCGCATTCCGGTCCGCGACGGCACGTGTGCCCCGCGCCTCCCTCAGTCGCCGGAGCGCGCCGCCGCCCGCTGTGCGCGTCCCGGCGTCGGGTCCAGATACACCCGCTGGATCGACGGGTAGCGCTCCCGCAGCTGCTGCTCCGCCTCCTCGCACGCCCACTCGATCTGCGCGGCCGTCGCCGCGTCCCGGAAATCGATCTTCGCGGCGATGAGCAGCTCCGAGGGGCCCTGGATCAGCGTGGTCAGCTCCACCACCTCGACGATGTGCGGCACGGACAGCAGCTCCTCGCGCACCCCGGCCCGCATGTCGGCGGGGATCGGCCGGCCGATCAGCAGCTGGGCGTTGGACCGGCAGAGCACCCACGCCACGTACACCAGCAGTACGCCGATGAGGACCGAGGCGATGCCGTCCCAGACCCCGGAGCCCGAGAGCTGCCCGCCGAGCAGGCCGCCGGCCGCCAGCAGCAGCCCCACCAGCGCCGCCGAGTCCTCCATGACCACGGCCTTGACCGCCGTGTCGGGGGTGCGGTGCAGATAACGCGGCGCGGGCATCCGCAGCCGCGCGGCCGCACCGCGCACCTGCCGGACACCCGTGCGCAGCGAGAAGCCCTCCAGCAGGAAGGCGACCGCCAGCACGAGGTACGAGATGAGCGGATCGCCGAGCTCCTCGCCCCGCAGCAGGGTGTGGATGCCGTCGTACAGGGAGAACACCGCGCCGCCGACGAACGTCGCGACGGCGGCGAGCATCGCCCAGATGTACCGCTCGGGGCCGTAGCCCAGCGGGTGGTCCTCGTCGGCGGGCTTCTCGCTGCGCTTGAGCGCCGTGAGGAGCATGACCTCGGTGACGGTGTCGGCGACCGAGTGCGCGGCCTCCGACAGCATCGCGCTCGAACCGCTGATCAGCCCCGCCACCAGCTTCGCCAGTGCGATGCCGAGGTTGGCGGCCGCCGCGACGACGACGGTGAACGTGGACTCGCCGCCGCCGCCGGTCTGCCCGTCACTCCTGGCGTCACTCGCGGCATCACTCGTGGCGTCATTCATGACGGGCAGTATGTCCGAATGTGCGGCCTCAGTCCCTCGGGACGCGGACCAGGCCCTCCTGGATGACCGTGATGGCCAGCTTCCCGTCCGCCGTCCAGATCCTGGCCTGGCCGAGACCGCGCCCGCCGGACGCGGAGGGCGACTCCTGGTCGTACAGCAGCCATTCGTCCGCCCGGAAGGGGCGGTGGAACCACATGGCGTGGTCCAGGCTGGCCCCCACCACGTCGCCGACCGCCCAGCCGCCGCGCCCGTGGGCGAGCAGCACCGAGTCGAGCAGCGTCATGTCGGAGACGTACGTCGCCATGCAGACGTGCAGCAGCGGGTCGTCCGCCAGCTTGCCGTTGGTCCGGAACCAGACCTGGGAGCGCGGCTCGCGCGGTTCGCCGGCGGTGGCGAACGGCGGGGCGTCCACATAGCGCAGGTCGACGGCCGCCCGGGCCTCCAGCAGCCGGTCCACCATGCGCGGGTCCGTGAAGCGGTCCGCGTACCGGGGCAGCATCTCCGCGGCCGTCGGCAGTGTCTCCGGGTCCGGGGCGGCCGGCATGACCGCCTGGTGGTCCATGCCCTCCTCGTGCACCTGGAACGACGCCGAGAGGTGGAAGATCGGCTTGCCGTGCTGGACCGCGACGACCCGGCGGGTGGTGAAGGACCGCCCGTCGCGGATCCGGTCCACGCTGTAGACGATCGGCGCGCCCGGGTCCCCGGGGCGCAGGAAGTACGCGTGCAGGGAGTGCGCGCCCCGGTCCTCGGGGACCGTACGCCCGGCGGCGACCAGGGCCTGGGCCGCGACCTGGCCGCCGAAGACACGGGGCACGACCGCGGAACGGCTCATGCCCCGGAAGATGTCCTGCTCGATCTGCTCCAGGTCGAGCAGATCGAGCAGGGATTCAAGTGCTGCGCTCATGGGAGAGAAACGTAGCCGCTCTCAGAGCCCCATGGACTTGGCGATGATCGACTTCATGACCTCGCTGGTGCCGCCGTAGATGCGGTTGACCCGGTTGTCCGTGTAGAGACGGGCGATCGGGTACTCGTTCATGAAGCCGTAGCCGCCGTGCAGCTGGAGGCAGCGGTCGATCACGCGGTGTGCGACCTCGGTGCAGAACAGCTTCGCCGAGGCGGCCTCGGCGGGGGTGAGCTCACCGGCGTCCAGGGCCTCGATCGCCCGGTCGCAGACGGCCTCGGCCGCGTCGACCTCGGCCTTGCAGGCGGCCAGCTCGAACTTGGTGTTCTGGAAGGACGCGACGGTCTTGCCGAAGACGGTGCGGTCCTGCGTGTACTGCTGGGCGAACCGCACGGCGGCGGCGGCCTGCGCGTACGCGCCGACGGCGATGCCCAGGCGCTCCTGCGGGAGGTTCTGGCCGAGGTAGGAGAAGCCCTTGTTCTCCTCGCCCAGCAGGTCCTCGACGGGCACCTTGACGTCCACGAAGGCGAGTTCGGCGGTGTCGGAGACCTTCAGGCCCAGCTTGTCGAGCTTGCGGCCGACCGAGTAGCCCTCGGACTTGGTGTCGACCACGAGGAGCGAGATGCCGTGGCGGCGGTCGTCGGCCTTGGGGGAGTCCGTGCGGGCACAGACGATGACCTTGTCGGCGTGCACGCCACCGGTGATGAAGGTCTTGGCGCCGTTGAGGACGTAGTGCGTGCCGTCCTCGGAGAGCTTGGCGGTGGTCTTCATGCCGGCCAGGTCCGAACCGGTGCCCGGCTCGGTCATGGCTATCGCGTACATCGACTTGCCGGAGACGAAGTCCGGCAGCCAGCGCTTCTTCTGCTCGTCGGTGGCGTACGCCTTGAGGTAGGGCAGGCAGAGCAGGACGTGCACGCCGGAGCCGCCGAAGGAGATGCCCGCGCGGGCGGTCTCCTCGTACAGGATCGCTTCGAACTTGAAGGACTCGACGCCCGCGCCGCCGTACTCCTCGGGCACCTCGATGCCGAAGATGCCCAGCTCGGCGAGCTTGTAGTAGAAGTCGCGGGGCGCCTGGCCCGCCGCGAACCACTCGTCGTAGACGGGGACGACCTCGGACTCGATGAAGGCGCGGATGGTCTCCCGGAACGCCTCGTGGTCCTCGTTGTAAACCGTACGGCGCACGGGATGCCTCCTGGTGTCAGCTTCAGCGTCGGTCGCGGTGGCTAAGCGCTTGCTCAGTCCTGGTCAAAAGTTACCCGGCGGTCACGGTGGCTGTCCAGGGTGATGCTGAGCACGCCCGGCACCCGTACCGGCCGGTTCCCGGTCGCGGAGTGTCGCCGTGCCGAGCGGTACGTAACCCCGATGGCGGTAGGCGGCAGGCAGGCGCACAGTGAGAGAGGAGCCGACGAGGGACGAGTCGCCTCGTCGCAACGAACCCTCTGTGAGGCAGTCATGGCTGATGTCGGATCCCTGGGCGGGAGCTCAACGACAGACAGGAACGGGGAGCGGTCCGGGCGCGGCAGGACCACCATCGCCGACGGGGTGGTCGCCACCATCGCCGGAATCGCCATCCGCGAGACCGAAGGCGTGCACTCGGTGGGCCGGGGCGCGTCCAAGGCGCTGGGTGCCGTCGCGGGCCGGGTGCCCGGAGCATCCTCAGGCGGCGGGCGCGGGGTGAAGGTGGAAGTGGGGGAGAAGCAGACCGCGGTCGACGTCGACATCGAGGTGGAGTACGGCATACCGATCCATGAGCTCGCCGACCGGATCAGGACCCATGTGACGGACGCGGTCGAGACGATGACGGGTCTGGAGGTCGTCGAGATCAACATCAACGTCTTCGACGTCCACGTCCCGGACGAGGATGACGACGAGGACGAGGAGGAGCGCAGGCGCTCGTCCGCACGCGTGCAGTGACCGCGCGTGCGATGACGCGGGGGCGGGCCCCGGTGACGGGCCTCAGCGCCAGTGCGCCGACCCGTTCACGGCCGGAGTCGTCGATTCCGCCTTCGCCCGGATCTCCCGCATCACCGCGACGATCCGCTCCTCGTGCTCCGGTGTCAGCCGGGCCACCGGCACCGAGCAACTGACCGCGTCCTGCGCCGGGTTGTCGTACCGCAGGGCGAACCCGAGGCCGACGATCCCGGTCACTCCCTCCTCCCGGTCCACCGCGTAGCCGCGCGCCCTGACCTCCGCGAGGTCGGCCAGCAGGGCGTCCCGGTGTGTGTGGGTGTTCGGCGTCAGTGCCTCGTACGGCCCCTCGGGCAGCTCCTCGTCCGGTCGTTCGGCCAGCAGGGCCTTGCCCAGTGCGCCCACGTGCGCCGGGAGGCGACGCCCGACACGGCTGATCGTCCGCAGGTACTCATGGGACTCCCGCGTCGCCAGATACGCCACGTCCCGCCCGTCCAGCCGGCCCATGTGGATCGTCTCGCCCAGCGCTTCGGACGCCTCGTCGAGATACGGCCGCACCGCGCGCAGCCGGGGATCGGAGTCCAGATAGCTGGTGCCGGTGAGCAGGGCGTGGATGCCGATGCCGTACAGGGAACCGGTCAGATCCGTGCGGACCCAGCCGCGTGAGATCAGGGTCTGGAGCAGCGCGTACATCGAACTGCGGGGCACGCCCAGCTCGTCCGCCAGCTCCTGGAGCCGCGCCGGGCGGTCGCCGCGTGCAGCCAGCACCTCCAGCAGCTCGACCGTGCGCGCCGCGGACTTCACCTCGCGGACGCCGCCCGCCTCCGTTGTGTCTGGCATGTGCCGATCGTAATCCGGCCCCGCTCCCGAGAACGGCGCCGGATACGAGAACGGCGCCGGATACGAGAACGGCGCCGGATACGAGAACGGTCCTGCGTACCCATTGACGCCCCGAGGTCCGCCTCCCTAATCTCCATCCTCATACATGGATGACGTCTACATAGGGAGATGGCGTGAGTCTCGACACCGGCACGGAGGCCGCAGCCGACGTGGCGCGACGGCTGCGGAACGGAATGGCCGACGCCGTGCTGTCCTTCCCGCTGACCAGCTTCCACCAGGACGGATCCTTCGACCCCGACGGCTTCCGCGGTTATGTGGCGCAGCGCCTCGCCGCCGCCCCCGGCGCCGTCTTCCCGGCCTGCGGCACCGGCGAGTTCCTCTCCCTGGACGAGGACGAGTACCGCCAGGTCGTCTCGATCACCGTCGAGGAGGCCGCCGGCCGTCTCCCGGTCGTCGCCGGAACCGGCTACGGCTGGGCGCAGGCCGCCCGGTTCGCCCGTATCGCCGAGGAGGCGGGAGCCGACGCGCTCCTCGTCCTGCCGCACTACCTCACCGCCGCCCCGCAGGACGGGCTGGTCGCCCAGCTCCAGCACATCGCCGACCGCACCCGGCTGCCTCTCATCGCCTACCAGCGCGGCCAGGTCGCCTACACCGCCGACTCGTTCCGCCGCATCGCCCGCATCCCCGGAGTCATCGGCGTCAAGGACGGCCACAGCGACCTCGACCGCCTCCAGCGCCTCACCCTCGCCGCCCCCGACGGCTTCCTGTTCTTCAACGGCGCCGCCACCGCGGAGATCCAGGCCATGGCCTACGCCACCGTCGGCGTCCCCGCCTACTCCTCGGCCGTCCACGCCTTCGCCCCCGAGATCGCGAACGCCTTCTTCGCCGCCCTGCACGCGGGTGACGCCGGCACGGTCGACAAGCTGCTGCGCGACTTCTACGTACCCCTCGTCGAACTCCGGGACCGCGTCCCCGGATACGCCGTGTCGCTGGTGAAGGCCGCGGCCCGGCTCCGCGGGTACACGGTCGGCCCCGTACGCGCCCCGCTCGCCGACCCCTCGGCCACCGACCTGGCCGACCTCACGACCCTGCTCAGCACCGGACTCGACCTCGTAGGAGCCTCCCTGTGACCCGCGACCTCACCATCACGGACGTGACGCTGACCCCGATCCTGGTCGCGGACCCGCCGCTGCTGAACACCGCGGGCGTCCACCAGCCGTACACCCCGCGCCTGATCGTGGAGGTGGTCACGGCCGACGGGGCCACCGGCCTCGGCGAGACCTACGGCGACACCAAGTACCTGGAGCTGGCCCGGCCCCTCGCCGAGCAGCTGGTCGGCCGCCAGGTCAGCGACCTCAACGGGCTGTTCGGCGCGGCCGACGAGGTCGCCGTCGATGCCTCCCGGGTCACCGGCCAGGTCGACGTCGGCGGGCTGCGCGGTGTCCAGACCGCCGACAAGCTGCGCCTCTCCGTCGTCTCCGCCTTCGAGGTCGCCTGCCTCGACGCCCTCGGCAAGGCACTCGGCCTGCCCGTGCACGCGCTGCTCGGCGGCAAGGTGCGCGACGCCGTCGAGTACAGCGCCTACCTCTTCTACAAGCGGCCCGGGGGCGAGGACGACCCGTGGGGCGCCGCCCTCGACCCCGCCGGGATCGTCGAACAGGCCCGCACCTTCACCGAGCGCTACGGCTTCACCTCCTTCAAGCTCAAGGGCGGCGTCTTCCCCCCGGACGAGGAGATCGCCGCGGTCAAGGCCCTCGCCGCCGCCTTCCCCGGCCACCCGCTGCGGCTCGACCCCAACGGCGCCTGGTCCGTGGAGACCTCCCTCAAGGTCGCCGAGGAGCTCGGCGGAGTCCTGGAGTACCTGGAGGACCCGGCCACCGGCGTCCCCGCCATGGCCGAGGTCGCCACGAAGTCCGGCGTACCGCTCGCCACCAACATGTGCGTGACGACCTTCGACGAGATCAAGGACGCCTTCACCCAGGGCGCCGTACAGGTCGTCCTCTCCGACCACCACTACTGGGGCGGCCTCCGCAACACCCAGCAACTCGCCTCCATATGCCGTGCGTTCGGCGTCGGAGTGTCGATGCACTCCAACACCCACCTCGGCATCAGCCTCGCCGCCATGACCCATGTGGCCGCCACCGTCCCCAACCTCCACCACGCCTGCGACTCCCACTACCCCTGGCAGTCGGAGGACGTCCTCACCGAGCGGCTCACCTTCGACGGCGGCAAGGTCGCCGTCTCCGACGTGCCCGGCCTCGGGGTCGAACTCGACCGCGAAAAGCTGGCGTTCCTCCACCAGCGGTGGCTCGACGACGACGGCACGTACAAGGACCGCGACGACGCGGCCGCGATGCGCGTCACCGACCCTCAGTGGACCACCCCGTCCGTGCCCCGCTGGTAACCCTCCCCCCCACCTCCCCGACCCCACCGCACCCGACGGTGGGCGGCCGCCGCCGCGCGAGCGGCGGCGGTCCGGCCGCACAAAGGAGTGCCGCTCGTGCCCGCAACTCCCCCCACCCCCGAAGTCCAGCACCCACCGGCCGTCAGGTCGGCGATCCACAAGATCTTCCGCCGTGTGGTCCCCCTCTTCTTCGTGATGTTCGTCGCGAACTACATGGACCGCGTCAACCTCGGCTTCGCCCAGGACCAGCTCCGCGCCGACGTCGGGCTGTCCGCCGCCGCGTTCGGACTCGGCGCGGGCATCTTCTTCATCGCGTACGCCATTTTCGAGGTCCCCTCCAACATGCTGATGGAGCGGTTCGGGGCCAAGGTGTGGCTCACCCGCATCATGATCAGCTGGGGCGTCGTCGCCACCGCGATGGCCTTCGTCAACAGCCCGGGCATGTTCTACGCGCTGCGCTTCCTGCTCGGCGTCGCCGAGGCCGGCTTCTTCCCCGCCGTCATCTACTACTTCAGCCGCTGGCTGCCCGATTCCCACCGAGGCCGCGCCACCTCGGTCTTCCTGATGGGCTCCGGCACGGCGACCGTCATCGTCGGCCCCGTCTCCGGGGCCCTGCTGGAGATGCACGGCCTCTGGGGCCACTCCGGCTGGCAGTGGATGTTCTTCGTCGAGGGTGTCTTCTCCGTCGTCCTCGGCTTCGTCGTCTACCGCTACCTCGACTCCGGCATCGAGCAGGCGACCTGGCTGACGGACGAGGAGAAGGCCGGCCTCGTCAGCACCATCGACGCCGAACAGGACGCCCGGGACGCACAGCGCGGCACCAAGGCCCGCGTCTCCCGCTGGAAGCTGCTCGCCGACCCCCAGATGCTGCTCTTCCTGTGGATCTACTTCGCGATCAACGTCGCCCTGTACGCGGTGACGTTCTGGCTGCCGTCGATCGTCGACGACATCGGCGGCCTGAGCGACCTCCAGGTCGGATTCCTGACGTCCGTTCCGTGGATCTGCGCCATCGCCGCCGTGTACGTCAGCGGGCGGATCTCGGACCGCATCGGCAAACGGCGGCCGGTCCTGGTGGTGCTGCTCCTCATCGGCGGCTGCGGCACCCTGCTCGCGGTCTTCGCCTCACCCTGGGTCGGCCTGGGCGCGCTCTGTCTGGCCGCCGTGGGCTTCAAGCCCGCCTCGCCCGTCTTCTGGACGATCCCGCAGAGCTACCTCGACGCACGGGCCGCCGCCCCCGGCATCGCGCTGATCAACTCCATAGGAAACCTGGGCGGGTTCGTCGCCCCCACCGCCTTCGGGATCATCGAGGACACCACCGGCTCGACGAAGGGCGGGCTCGTCGGCCTCACCGTCGTCGGCTTCCTGGCCGCCCTGAGCGTGCTGCTGGTGCGGGGCGGCGGCCGCAACGACCGCGTCCGCGTCCGTACGTCGAAGGGGGCCGCGGCCCCCGCGCCGGAGGAAGGGGCGCCGGGCACGGCCCGGACCGTGCAGGTGGAGCCGGGGACAGCCTGACGGGGGGCGAGCGGTCTACGCCGTGACCGTGAGCCGGGCCGCGCGGGTGCGCAGGGAGGACGGCCCCGTCTCCACCGCGAACTCGCCCGGCTCCACGGCCCATTCCCCCGCGTACGTGAACGAGGCCAGGGTCCCCGCGTCCACCGGGAAGGTGACCTCGGTGCTCCCGCCCGGCGCCAGCTCCACCCGGACGAAACCGCGCAGTTCGCGCACCCGGGGCCACGAGGTCCCGCCCAGCACCCGGCGCACGTACAGCTGGACGGTCTCCCGCACCGGCCTGCCACCCGCGTTGGTGACACGGACCGTGCAGCTCAGCGGCCGCGCCCCGTCACCGAAGCGGCCCGCCGCCACGGACGGCAGGGACAGCCGGGGCGTGCCGTACTCGACCGTCGTGTACGACAGGCCGTGGCCGAACGGATGGCGGGGCGTGGCGGGCTGGTCGACGTAACCCCGGTAGCCGTGGTCCTTGCCGTTGTAGAACACCGGGAGCTGGGCGGCCGAGCGGGGCACGGAGACGGGCAGCCGGCCCTGGGGTTCCGCCGCGCCGAACAGCACGTCCGCGACCGCCCTGCCTCCCCACGGGCCCGGATACCAGGCGCTCAGCACCGCCGCCGCCCTGCCCGTGAGGTCCGGCAGGGCGTGCGGCCGGCCCTGGACCAGCACCACGACGACGGGGGTGCCCGTGGCGGCGACCGCGTCCAGCAAGGCCGACTGCCCTTCCGGCAGACCGAGTTCGGCCAGGTCGACGCCCTCGCCGCAGGTCATCTCCACCGGGTTCCCGGAGGTGACGACGGCCGCGCCGTTGGCATCGAAACGCGCACCGGACTCCCGCGCGCTCGACCCGCCGAGGACCAGCACCGCCACATCCGCGCCCGCCGCCGACGCCACCGCCCCGGGCAGCCCCGAGCGGTCGCCGCCGACGAGGCCGCAGCCCCGGGCGTAGGTGACCTCCGTGCCGACGGGTGCCGCCGCACGCAGGCCGGCCAGCACACTGCTGCCCGTGCCGGGCCGCTGCGGCGCGCTGTAGTCGCCGATCTGCTGCGGCACGGAGTCGGCGTTCGGCCCGATGACCGCGATCCTCCCGATGCGGCGGCCGGCCAGCGGCAGCGTCACCCCGTCGTGGTCGAGGAGGGTGACCGACTCACGGGCGACGCGCTCGCTGAGTTGTTCCATGGGCACGGGGTCCGCCTCGCGGGCGCCGGTGTACGGGTGCTCGAAGAGGCCGAGCCGGAACTTCAGCGCGAGGACGCGTCCGACCGCCGTGTCGAGCGTGGACTCCTCGATCAGCCCCCGCCGGACCGCCTCCGCCAGCCGGGGATAGCAGTCGTCCCACAGGCTCAGATCGGTCCCGGCCCGCAGCGCCAGCGCCCCGGCCGCCACCGGATCGCCCGCCAGCCGCACCAGGCGGTCGATCGCCAGCCCGTCGGCCATCACCACGCCGTCGAAGCCCCACCGCTCCCGCAGGATCCCGGTCAGCAGGTGGGAGTTGGCCGCGCAGGGCACGCCGTCGAACTCGTTGTACGCCGCCATGAGGCCCGCCGCCCCGGCCCGTACGCCCGCCAGCGCCGCCACGAGATGGATCTCGTGCAGCTCCCGCGCGCCCAGCTCGGTGGCCGCGCTGTTGCGTCCGCCGACCGTGGCCCCCTGCCCGGCGAAGTGCTTGAGCACGACGGCCGCACGGTCCGGCCCGATACGGCCCCCGGCCGGACCCTGCACACCCCGCACCAGCGCCTCGGTGAACCTTGCCGCCAGATACGGGTCCTCCCCGAAGCACTCCTCCGCGCGGCCCCAGCGCGGATCCCGCACCAGGTCGAGTGCCGAGACCAGGGCGACATGGCCGCCGCGCGCCCGGAGCTGCCCGGCGGCGAGCGCCGCAGCCTCCTCGTACAGCTCCGGGTCCCAGGTGGCGCCGACCGCCAGGTTCACCGGCAGCACCGTCCCGTCCAGGGCCTGGAGGCCGTGCGGCATCTCCTCGACCAGCAGCACGGGGATGCCGAGCCTGGTGTTCTCGACGACGTGCCGCTGCACCGCGTCCGAGACCGCCGCCCCGTCCGCCGCGCCGATGCCGGTCTCCGCGGTCACCCCGGACCACGGGTCGGCGCGCTGGAGTCCGTACAGCGCGCCCATCCCGTCGTAGGCCGCCACCTCCGCGCGGAACGCCTCCGTCAGCCGGTGGCCGGACGGGGTGCGCTCGTACGCGTCCCAGCCGTACATCCGCTGGTTGACCTGGCCCACCTTCTCGGCGAGCGTCATCCGCGACAGCAGATCGCGTACCCGGTCGGCGACGGGCGCCCCGGGATCGCGGAACAGGGGCTCGGGCATGGGGTGGCTCCTCAAGGGTCGGGCGGTCAGCGCAGTTCGAGGACGCGCACGCCGTACGGGGCGAGGGTCACGTCCCGCACCGGGTCACCGCCGGTCAGCTCACGCAGCTCCCCGTCCGCCGACGGGCGTACGGTCAGCTCCTCGCCGGACTGACTCACCAGCCACACGAACCGCGCCCCGTCCTCGCGGACCAGGGCGTCGGCACTGACGTACGGGGTGTCCACCGTCACCGGGCGCGCCGCACCGGCCAGTTCGGCGAGCGCCGCGTACAGCCGGTGGGTCTGCTCCGGGTTGGCACGGGCCGTACGGGCCGCCATGTGCTCCAGCGGATAGGTGGCCAGGACCGTGCGGCCCGCGCCCGTCTCGTACCGCAGAAGGGCGGGGCGGCCGTGCGCGTCGGTGGCGACGACCCGCGCGCCGTCCGGGACGACCGGCAGATAGGCGCGGCTGTCCTCGTTGCCCGCCACCGGGAAGGTCAGCACCTCACCGGCGGCTATCGAGCCGAAGTCCTCGGTGAACGTCATCTCCAGCACGTCGTCCTCGATCGGCTCGGCGACCCCGTACGACAGCTGGAGCTCCACCCCGAACAGCCCGTCGAGGTCGTGGAACCAGGGCCCGCGCGTCGTCGGGTACTCACCCGAGCAGAACGACAGGTACACCGTGGCGCCCTCCAGCGCCCGGCGCTCCAGTGCGCGCCGGGTGCGGGTGGTCAGCTGGCGGGTCGACGGCAGCAGATACAGCGAGGCGTCGTCCGGCAGCCCGTCGGCCTCCCGGGCGAACGCCACCGGCAGGTCGGCGCCGCGCGCCGCCACATAGCCCTGGTGCAGCGAGGTGAAGATCAGCGGGCGGTCGGCGGGCCGGCTGTACGGGTAGCCACGCTCCAGGAAGGCCGGGACCACGAGGGCCGCGTCCGCGTCCGTACGGCGGCAGCGCGGGAAGTCGACCTGCTCCAGGACCTTCGCGAAGGCGGCCAGCTCCCGCAGCGGCTCCTTCGGGCGCCCGGCGCTGTCGGTGATCCCGAAGTGCATCTCGAAGGGGTGGTGGTCGTACGGCGACTGCTCCCACAGGTCGTCGTAGTCCGTGTTGTTCCAGGCCATCCACCCGGTGGCGCCGCCGAGCAGCGAGTTGTGCAGGGTCTGCCGGTAGAAGATCCCGGCGTTCGCGGCCGAGACCGTGTCGGTGGAGAGCCCGAACTCCTCCAGGACGACCGGCTGACCGGTGACGGCGGCCAGTTCGCACTCGAACGCGGCCCGGTAGTGCTGGCGCGGCCGGTCCGTGTCGGAGCGGTAGACGTGCGGGCCGACGAAGTCGACGTACTCGGCGGTCTCCCGCAGCGAGAAGCCGTTGTCGCGGCCCGTCACCTCGATGCCCCACGCGCCGTCGCCGAGCGACACCGGCTGGGTGCCGCCCGCCGCGCGCACCGCGTCGCACATGAACTGCGCCCAGGCGGTGACGACATCGCTCGACGGCGGGTCGACCTGGTAGATCCGGCCGTAGCCGGGCATCTCGTTGGTGATCAGCCAGCCCGTGACGGCCGGGTGGTCCTTGAAGCGGCGGGTCATCTGGGAGACGAACCACGCCTGCCGGCCGACGAGCCACACGTCCTCGTACAGATCGCGGTCCCCGCGCCACGCCGGGTCCCAGTTCTCGCCCGACATGTGGCCGACGATGAAGGTGGGGACCGTGCCCATGCCCAGCTCGTGGTGGGCGTCCAGGAAGTCACGGAAGCGGTCGCAGAGTTCCTCGTCGATCCGGCCGGGCTCCGGGTGGAAGTCGGGCCAGTAGAAGAAGGACCGGGTCATGTTCAGACCGTGTTCCCGGAGCACGGCCAGCTCCTCGCGCACCGTCTTCGGCTCGTAGTTCCGCCACATCAGCGGACCGCCGGTGCGGGACCAGAAGTTGGTGCCGAGCCACGGGAGGACGGCGGAGTCGTGGGTGAGCTGGGCGCTGTGGCGTCGCATGGTGTTTCTGGGTCCTCTTCGCTGTGCGGGGGTGCCGGTCGGTGCGGCGGGTTCAGGTGGGGGGTGTCAGCGGGCCGGTCGATTCCCGTACGACCAGCCGGGGGCGGCCGTCGAGCTCCGGTGGGGGCACGTCCTCGCCGCAGCCGGCGAGCAGGGTGCGGGCGGCGGCGGCACCGACGCGCTGCACCTGCTGGTCGACGGTGGTGAGCCGGGGGTGGACCCAGCGGCCGAGCGAGAGATTGTCGTAACCGACCACCGACAGGTCGCCGGGCACCCGGAGCCCGGCGCGCTGCGCCGTGCCGACGCCGCAGACGGCCATGGAGTCGTTGGGGAACACGAGGGCCGTCGGCCGGTCGGGCAGCGCGAGCAGCTCCTCGGTGACGTCGACGGCGGCCCGCTCGGTGAAGTCGCTGTGCCGTACGGCGACGGGCGCCAGCCCCGCCTCGGCCAGGGCCTCCTCGAAGGCGTGCAACCTCAGCCGGGTGTGCAGCAGTTCGGCCGGGCCCGCGACGTAGGCGATGCGGCGGTGGCCGAGCTCCAGCAGATGGGCCACGGCCTCCTTCACGCCCGCGCCCTGCTGCCCGAGCCCCACCCGGGGCACGGGCGAGGCGGCGTCGGGGGAGCCGAGCAGCACGGCGGGCAGCCCGAGGCCCCGCAGCAGCTCCGGGCGCGGGTCGTCGGCGCGGGCGTCGGTCAGCACGGCGCCGTCGATCCGGCCCTCCGCGACCAGCCGCTCGTACAGCGCGCTCTCCTGGGCGATGTCCGCGACCAGGTGGAGCAGCAGACCGTAACCGCGCGGCGCGAGTTCGCCCTCCAGACCGGTGATCAGCTCGCTGAAGTGCGGGTCGGAGCCCAGCACATCGGTGGGCCGCCGGACGACGAGCGCGATCGTACGGGTACGGGCCCGGCGCAGCGCCGTCGCGGAGGCGCTGGGGGACCAGCCCAGTTCGGTGGCCGCGTCCAGGACCCGGCGGCGGGTGGCCTCCGAGATCCGGCCGGTGCCGTTGACGGCCTGCGAGACCGCCGCGGTCGACACCCCCGCGGCGGCGGCCACTGCCTTGATCGTGGGACGTACAGCCGTACGACCCTCCAGACGCTTGTTCACATCTTCACCGCCCCGCTCACGAGAGCCTGCTGCATCCGCTTCTGGAGCACGGTGTAGACCGCCCAGACCGGGACCAGGGTCAGCACCGTGCCCGCCGTAAGGATGCCGTAGTCCGTACCGGTCAGGGACTTGAGCGTGGGGAGGGCGACCTGCACGGTCCGTTGCTCGGGGTCGGGGCCGATGATGACGAGCGAGTAGAGGTACTCGTTCCAGAACGTCAGGAAGTTCAGCAGCAGGATCGTGGCGATCCCCGGCATGCACATGGGGGTGTAGACGTGCCGCAGGACGGCGAAGGTGGACGCGCCGTCCATGCGCGCCGCCTCCTCCATCTCCCGCGGGATGGTCCGCATGAACTGCACCAGGATCACCACGGACAGCGGCATCGCCGTGGCCGGCAGGAACAGCACCATGAACGCGCGGGTGTGGAACAGCCCGGTGGCGGCGGCCAGCAGGAACGTGGGGAACAGCGCGGCGAACGTGGGGATCAGGAAGCCCAGCGAGAACACCCGCTCCACCAGCGCCCCGACGCGTCCCTCCGTACGGGCGATGGCGAAGGCGGCCGGTATCGCGAGGGCCAGCGTGAGCACCAGCGCCAGCACGGTGACCAGCATCGAGTTGAGGACGGCCGGGCCGAGGTGCGCGGAGGAGAACGACTCGGTGAAGTTGGTGGTGGACAGGGAGGTGGGCAGGGAGAACGGGCTGCCGAAGATCTGGTCGTTCGTCTTGAACGCCGAGACCAGCAGGTAGTAGAGGGGGACGACCAGCAGCACCATGTACAGCCACGCGAAGATGTGCGCCGGCAGCCAGGACCTTCCGAATTTCCCGTACTTCATGGGACCGCTCCGATTCAGTAGTTCTGGCGGAAGACGCGACGGATGGTCAGCAGCCCGGCGAGGCCGACCAGGAAGAGGACCACGCCGACGGTCTGGCTGTAGCCGAGATCGGCCGCGATGAACGCCTTCTGGTAGACGAGGAAGGACAGCGTCGTCGACGAGCTGCCGGGACCGCCCTGGGTGAGCAGCAGGACGTTCTGCGCGGAGCCGAACAGCGTCCAGAGGAACTGGAGCATCGTCACGACGCCCACGAAGTCCCGGATGACGGGGAAGTGGATGCGCCACATGGCCCGCCAGTGCCCGGCGCCGTCGAGCTGCGCGGCCTCGCCGATCTCGTCCGGGACGCTGCCGAGCCGGGCCGCGAACAGCACGGCGGTGAACCCGATGCCGCTCCACACGTCGAGGACGATGAGGGAGCCGAGCGCGGTGGACGGGGAGGCGAGCCAGGCGTCGGTGAGCGAGCCGAGACCGGCCTTGTCCAGGGCGCCGTTGAGCAGGCCGTCCGGGGAGAGGACCGCGTAGAACACCATCGCCTTGGCGGGGGTGGAGATCAGCCCGGGGATGAAGAGCAGATACCGCAGGACACGGTGGCCCGGCGGCTTCTGGGCGACGTAGTAACCGAGCATGTACGCGCCGGTGATCATCAGCGGCAGCGCCACGGCGAGCTGAACGGCGGTGTTGCTCACCGCGTCCCAGAAGACCGGATCGTCCAGGACGGCGCGGACGTTGCCGGTGCCGGCGAAGGAGACCGGCTGGAGCATCCCGGGCCAGCGCAGGGCCGCGATGACGAAGATGGCGACCAGCGGGCCGACCATGAAGACGAGGTACCAGACCAGCGCGGGCACGGCGAGGACGGTCCCGCCCTGCGTGCGGCGCTTGGTGGTGGTGGAGGCGGACGGCGGGGGAGGGACCGGCCCGTGGACCGAGGCCCCGCCCGGGGCGGACGAGAGCATCGTCATAGGAGGACTCGCAAGGACTCGGGCGCGCGGTCAGGCCGTGCGGTAGGCGGATTCCAGGGCGGAGCGCACGGAGGCCGCGCTCGTCCCCCGGGTGAAGGCGGTGCTGGTCGCGGTGATCAGCGGCTGGGTGGCCGTCGGGGGGACGTACAGGTCGGGCAGGAGCGCCTGGCCGACCCGGTCGCCGAGCTGCTGGGCCTCGGCCACCAGCGGGAAGTCCTTGCTGACGGTGTCCGTCACGAGCGCCATGTCACGGCCGCTCTCGGTGATGAAGCGGGACACCACGTCGGGGCGGTACATGAAGCGGAGGAACTTCTCGACGGTGGAGATCTTCTTGGTGCCGTTGGGGCTGACCCAGAAGCCGATCAGGGTGTACGAGCGCAGGATGGTCGGCTTCTCGTGGGCGGCGCCCGGCGCCAGCGGCCAGCCGCCGATCTCGGTGTGCCCGGCCGCCTTCGCGGGGACCTTGGCCAGCGCGGAGGACATCGCGGACTGGATGGCCGCCGCCTCCGTGTTGTACTGCGTGGTCATCGTGTCCGAGGTCAGCCCCTGCGCCTTGTCGGCGAAGACACCGGCGTCCCGCAGGGTCACGAAGTAGTCGATGCCCGCGCGCGCTCCCCGGCTGCCGCTGAAGTCCCCGGTCGTGTAGACCTGCCGGGCCTCCTCCGGGGTGAGGAAGGTCTGGATGATCTGGGCGAGCAGCTTCTGCCCCGTCCAGTCGTTTCCGCCGACGGTGACCGGCGCGATGCCCTTGGCCCGCAGCTTCCGCGCGGCGCCGATGAGCTGGTCCCCGGTGGTGGGGACGGAGCCGACGCCGGCCCGGTCGAGCAGGTGGGTGTTGTAGGCGACGGGCCAGTTGGTGGCGAAGTACGGGAAGGCGCGGAGCCTGCCCTTGCCGTCGGTCCACTCCGTGAGGGCGGCGGGCAGGACCCGGTCGCGCAGTCCCCAGTCGTCGAGATAGCCCTTCACATCGACGGTGGCGCCGACATCGGTCCAGGCCAGCGTCTTGTCGTACAGGTTGACCATGACGACGTCCGGCTCCTTACGGGCCAGCCGCGAGGTCTCGTACACCTGGGGGAGGTCGTCGCCGTTGACGAGGTTCTTGACCCGGATCCCCGGGTTCTCCTTCTCGAACGCCTTCACGACGGCGGTGTACGTGGCGGAGCCCGGCGCGGTGGTCCCGAGCTGGGTGTGGACGAGCAGGGTGCCGGGGTCGGAATCGGCCGAGGCGAGCGTGGAGCAGCCGGACATTGCGGGGAGCGCGGCAGCGGCGGCGAGGCCGGAACCAGCAGCCAGGAAACCGCGCCGACTCAGGGGTGAGCGCACAGCGGGATGTCTCCAACCAGGACGTGAAACCGGGGTGGTTAATCGATGTACCAGCAGGTTGCGAGAAACTTAGGGGCGCGGGAGAAGATGGTCAACCCCCGGTTGCACATGCTGGAAGGGCGGACATTCCGGGCGGGCGGAGGGGTGGTGATCCTGATGCGGGTATTGCTCCGGAGGCCGTTCTGTCGGAGGGTGAGGCATGCAGAATCTGCCTACATTCGTCCTTGTCCATGGGGCCTTCGCGAATTCGTTCTCGTTCGCACCGCTGCAGGCCGAACTCGCCCTCCTGGGGCACCGGTCGGCCGCGGTCGACCTTCCGGGCCATGGATTCGAGGCGACCTTCCCCGGGCCCTACCAGGCTCCTCAGGACCTCGACGCCCTCGCCGCCGAACCGGGGAGCATCAAGGGGGTCACGCTCGCGGACAACGTCGCCCGCGTGATCGAAGCCCTCGAACGGGCCAAGGGGAACGGGCCCACGATCCTCGTCGCCCACAGCAGGGGCGGCATCACCGTCACCGCCGTCGCCAACGCCCGGCCGGAGCTGATCGACCGGATCGTCTACGTCTCCGCCTGGTGCCCCGTCGATCTGGACGTGGCCGACTACTACGCCCAGCCGGAGATGGCGGACGTGGATCCGGGGGCCCTGGCTGCCGCCCTCGTCGGCAACCCGGCCGAACTTGGCCTTCTGCGGGTCAATTTCCGCACCGCCGACCCGGTGGCGCTCGCCGCGTTCAGGCAGGCGTTCGCCGCCGACCTCACCGATGACGAGTTCCGGAACTTCCTGAACACCTTCCAGCCCGACGAGAACCTCGACGGCGGTACGTCCGCCGACCGTGCGCAGGCCGCGACCTGGGGCCGGATTCCCCGGACCTATGTGCGCCTGGCCGCCGATACCAGCGTTCCGCCCGCCGTGCAGGACCGCATGATCCGCGAAGCGGACGCGCTCACACCGGACAACCCCTTCGACGTCCGGACGCTCGAGGGGAGCCACCTGCGCTGGCTCGTCCACCCGAAGCCCGCCGCCGAGCTGCTCGCGGACCTCGTGGCGCACTGAGCCCCGGCGCGGGGCCCTCGTCGGTGGGGTGCGACGTCGGATCAGCCCCCGCCGGGTGAGCGTCCCACGGTGGCCTGCGTGTCGATGGCCGCGAGTACCAGGTCGGCCAACTCCGCGACCGTATGCCCCGCGCCCGCGTCGAGGCGGTCCAGGCCCAGTCCGTCGACGGCATCCAGCATGAGCTCCTGGAAGCGCCCGGTGCGGGCCAGGAACTGGTCCATCAGGTGCTGTTCCGCGGTGGTCGCCGCTTCGTATCGGCCGGCCGTGCGCACCCGGGCGCGTAGTACGGCGTCGTCCGCGGTGAGCCATACGGCGGCCGTACGCCGGACCTCCAGCTTCGCGACAGGCGCGGGCCGGAGCGCCGAACCCTCGAGGACCAGGCCCGGCCCCGTACCGTCCTCGACCGCACGGGCGGTGATCAGCTCTTCGATGCGGGGCCACAGCCGGTCGTAGTGGTCGAGGACGGACCGGATCAGCTCGTCGACCGTGAGACCGCCGTAGTGCTCGGCGACGTGCGGGGGCACTTCCCGGTCGGGCGTCCGCCAGGGCCTCCCCGGGTGCCGGGCCAGGTGGTCCGTCGACAGGCACTCGAAGCCGAGCCTGTCCGCCACCGCGCGGGCGACGGCCGACTTCCCGACGTTCGACGTGCCGCCGATCAGCACCACTTGCACATCACGCATGCCGGGACCTTAGCGGGGCGGGGCTCACCGCTCGGACGGGGGAGTGCCTGCGCCTTGACGGCGCGTCGCTCAGCCTTCCGCGGCGGCGCGAGAGCTCAGGATTCCCTCGACGCCGTGCAGGAAGGTTTCGGAGATCAGCTCCGGGTCGAAGAGGCAGCCGGCTGCCATGGCACCGTCCCGGAGCATGACGAGGTGCCGGGCGGCCGGCCCGGCGGGGGCGTCGCCGGTCCGTGCCAGCAGGTCCGTGACGGTGTTGAGGAACCACTCCCGGTGGGCCAGGACGGCCTGGTGGACCGGGTGTGCGGGATCGGGATACTCGGCTACCGCGTTGAGGAAGGCGCAGCCGCGGAAACCGGGGGAGCGGATGCCCTCCGTGATGGACCTGGCAACGGCCCGGACCTTGTCGGGGGCCGACCGGCTGCCCGTCTGCGCGGCGGCGACCTGCGCTCGGATCCCTTGGTCGGCCTGGTCCAGATACGAGAGGACGAGGTCTTCCTTGCCCGCGAAGTGGCGGTACAGCGTCGCCCGGGTCACCTTCGCCTCCGCGGTGATCCGGTCGATGCCGACGGAGTGGATCCCCTCCGCGTAGAAGATCCGCGTCGCTGTGCTGAGCAGCCGCGCCCGCGCTTCGGACGTGCTGCCGCCTTCTGGGCTGGGGCTCATGCGGCCAGGCTATCAAACCCCTGAGGTAGAACGTTCGGTCTTGACAGGGCCGTGGGGGTCTGTAATGCATGAGACCGAACGTTCTCCCTCATTCGGCATCACGACGCCGTCACACCATCGAAAGGCCCTCCCGTGGACACCCTCGTCAGCACCGCACCCCCCAGCGTCCCCGCGACCCTGCGCAAGCTGTACTTCGGGCGCTTCGCGTTCGCCGCGGTCTGGGCCGGGCTCCTGTTCGCGACCGCCGACACGCTGGGACCGCTGAGCGTGGCGCTCCTGCTCGTGTACCCCTTGTTCGACGTGGCGGCAGCGATCGTCGACGTACGGTCCGCCAAGGCGAACGGCGGTACGGCGCCGGCCCTCCACGTGAACATCGCGATCAGCTCGCTGGCCGTCATCGGCCTGGCGGTCGCCGTCACGTCCGGCATTCCGGACGTCCTGCGGATCTGGGGAGCCTGGGCCGTCGCCTCCGGACTCGTCCAACTCGTCGCGGGTGCCGTCCGCCGGGCCCTGGGCGGCCAGTGGCCGATGATCATCAGTGGTGCCATCTCCGTACTCGCCGGCACCTCGCTCATCACGCAGGCCGGCAGCGGCGATCCCACGCTGGTGAACCTCGCGGGCTACGCCTTCCTCGGAGGCGTGTTCTTCCTCGTCTCGGCACTCCGGCTGAAGCCCACCCGCACCCGGGCGTGACAAGGAGGTGCGAGGCCGTTGCCGGGGCGTGTGGTCGCGCCCCGGCAGGCCGGCGGGATCAGGTGGCCGAGGGCTTCCCGGCCGACGGCCTCTCGCGGAGGGCGTCGACGACCGCGCGCTCCAGCACCGCCGACTCGGCGAGCAGGTTGCCCTTCTTGCCCATGTCGGTGTCCTTGAAGAGGTAGACCCGGTTGCCCAGGTACTCCAGAGTGGTGGAGTCGAAGATCCAGGCGGTGCGCCACCCGGTCCGGGTGTCGTCGCGGGCCACACCGATCCCGTGCCGGCCGGCCGCGTCCACCGCGGCGGAGTCCACGGTCACTCCGGGGATCTTCGCCGCGACCTTGTAGAGAGCAGCCGCGGTCTTCGGCGGCACCACCGTCTCCTGCAGCAGCGCACCGATGGCGTCGAAGACGTCCTGGGCCTGGTCACGGTCCTCGGCCGGGGTGTCGCGCGCGTTCTGGTCCCGGGTGATCTCGGTGGTGAGCCGCCGCAACAGGACGTCGGGGTCGGTGGGCAGCGAGGCCAGCCAGTTGTACGTCGGCCGGTTGAGGCCGGCCGGGTAGCCGACGGGCTTCTCGCCGTCCGGAACCCCGACGACGATCGGGATGTAGGAGCCGTCCTCGTGGATCAGGCCCTCATCGATCACCGGTCCCGGCTCCTGCGACATCCAGACCTCGCGCTCGTGGGGCTTGCCCAGCTCCAACGGACCGCCGAACTCCCCCTCGTTACCGGTCTGGAGTGTCTTCACGTACACGAACTGGTCGCCGGTGACCGTCCGTTCGTCGCTCTTCCCGGCGACTGACGCGATCCGGTCGAGCAGTACGGCCGCGCCGCGCGGGGCCGGCGCGTGGGAGGCGGTGCCCGCGGCGGACGGTGACGGAGCGCTGTCCTGACCGGTCACGGCGAGCGTGGTCAGCAGCACCCCGCCCAGGGCCAGCCCGGCGGCGGGCAGCAGGACGGCAGGGCGCAGGAGGCGGGGGCGGGGGCGAGCGGTGGCGCGGGCGCCGTCCTGGTCGATCAGACGCATCAGGGTGTCCTTGTGGTGGAGATGGCGGCCCGGGGGCAGATCCCGTTCGGCCGGGGCCGGCAACAGCCGGCCCAGTTCCTCGCGTTCGGCCCGCTCGGGGCCGGAGGTACGGTCGTTCATCGGGCTTCCTCCTGGATGGGCAGGGCCACGAACGGGGCCCTGCTCCCTACCTCTCCGCGGCCGGGGCGGGGTTCCCGGCCTGATCGGACCGCTTCTCCGGTTCGCGCCTCCCGCGCGGACCCGTCCGGCGCCCGGCCGAGCTCCTCGTCCGTGAGCCGGCGCAGCCGGGCACGGGCACGGGACAGCCGCGACCGCACGGTGCCCACCGGGATGCCGAGGGCCTCGGCGGCCCCGGCGTAGTCCAGCCCGGACCAGACGCAGAGGACCAGCACCTCGCGTTCCTGGCGGCGGAGCCCGCCCAGCGCCCGCTGGACCGCGGCGAGCCGCCGTGCGTCGTCGACACGCCCTGCCGTGCCGTCCGCGATGTCCGCCACCGGCTCCGGGGCGGGGCGGCGGGCCAGGAAGGCCAGGCGCCGCCCGATGCCGCGGTTCGCGTTGCGCGCCTTGTTCGTGGCGATCCCGAGCAGCCACGGCCGCAGCGAGTCGCCCTCCGGTTCGACGGCGTGACGGGTGCGCCAGGCCGCCAGGAAGGTCTCGGACAACACTTCCTCGGCGGTCGACCAGTCGCCCGTCAGCCGGTAGGCGTGGTTGTAGACCGCCCGCGCGTACTCCTCGTAGAGCGCGGCGAACGCCTCGCGGTCGCCCGCCCTGATCCGTGCACGCATGCGCTCCCGATCTCCCTGCTCGTTACACCTCACACCACCTACCTCTCCGGCCCGACCGACGAGTTCCGGTGACCCGCGCCACACGGCGGGGGCCGCCACTGATGCTGGACGGCCCGACTCGCCATAACGCCGCTGTTGCCTTCCTGGTGCCGGCCGGCTGAGGAGTGGCGGCCCCGTCCCCTTCGGTGCTATCCCCAGGAGCGAACGCCCGCGAGTTCCTCGGAGATCCGCCAGATGCGCTGCGCGTCCTCCCTGCCGCGCAGCCGGCCGTACAGCTTCTGCTCCGCCGGGCCGCCGCCCATGTTCCCGATCCCGCTCGGTCCGTAGAACCCGCCGCCCACGGCCTCGGGGGACGTGGCGGCGTAAAGGGCGGGCAACTGCGCCGTGTGCACCGTTCCGACCACGACGCCGCGGGCGGACAGAGCGCGGATCAGGCGCACGCCCAGGGTGTCCTTGGCGCGGCCGACCTCCGGGCGGGCGGCGAGCAGGCTCGTCGGCGCGACTCCCGGGTGCGAGAGGTTGCTCGTGATGCCCCAGCCCGCAGCCCTGCTGCGGCGGTCGAGTTCGAGCCCGAAGAGGCCGAAGGCGATCTTCGACTGGCTGTACGCGCGCATGCCGTTGTACGAACGCTCCCAGTTCAGGTCGTCCCACTGGATGGCGTTGCGGTTCGCGGCGACACTGACCTGCGACGTCACGCGGGCCTGCCCGGCTCGCAGAAGCGGCAGCAGGTGGTTGACCAGGGCGAAGTGGCCCAGATGGTTGGTGCCGAACTGCAGCTCGAAGCCGTCGGCCGTCGTCTGACGGTCGGGTGGGGTCATGACGCCGGCGTTGTTGATGAGCAGGTGAACGGGGCGGTCCTCGTCCAGCAGGGTCTTGCCGAGCTCCGCGACGGAGGCGAGCGAGGAGAGGTCGAGGGCGCGCAGCGAAACGTTCGCGCCGGGGGCCTGCTCACGGATCCTGGCGGCTGCCGCCTCGCCCTTACGCGAATTGCGGACCGGCATGACGACCTCCGCGCCGGCGGCGGCCAGCCGCGTGGCGATGCCGAGCCCGATCCCGTCACTCGCTCCGGTGACGACGGCGCGCCGGCCGGTCAGGTCGGGAACGGTGATGTCGATGTCCTGACGTGGCATGAGTGCACTCCCTTACGAAGTCGTTGCCCCCACCGTGACCCCGACGACCGGACCTATCCAGGGACTCCCGATCCACCGATATGCCCGGCCGGCGCGGCCAGACTAGAGCTGACCTGCAGAGACAGCACCGGGGACACGCCTGCCGACAGCCCGCCCCGCCGCAGAGGGGGATCGACGATCCGTGGATGAGCACGGGTGCGCGCGCTACAAAGGATCCGTACGAGAGGAAGAGAACGCATGGAGATCGACCGAGCCGGCCTCGCGGCGTTCCTGCGGCGCCGCCGGGAGCTGCTGCAACCCGAGGACGTCGGCCTCCCGCGCGGGCGGCGGCGCAGGACCAGCGGGCTGCGCCGCGAGGAAGTCGCCGAGCTCTGCCACATGTCGACCGACTACTACGCCCGGCTGGAGCGCGAGCGGGGCCCCCAGCCCTCCGAGCCGATGATCGCCTCGATCGCGCAGGGACTGCACCTCTCCCTCGACGAGCGGGACCACTTGTTCCGCCTGGCCGGCCACGCCCCGCCCGTACGGGGCACAGGCACCGTCAGCGAGCACGTCAGCCCCGGCCTGCTGCGCATCCTCGACCGGCTGGACGACACGCCCGCGGAGGTCGTCACCGAGCTCGGGGAGACGCTGCGGCAGACCCCGCTCGGCGCAGCCCTCACCGGCGACACGACCCGCTACACCGGCCCGGCGCGCAGCATCGGCTACCGCTGGTTCACGGACCCGGCGGCCCGCGAGCTCTACGCGCCGGAGGACCACGCGTTCCTCTCCCGGATGTTCGCGTCCGGCCTGCGTGAAGTGGCCGCTCTACGGGGCCCCGGCTCCCGAGCCGCGCGCTACGCGGAGCTGCTCCTCACCCGGAGCGAGGAATTCCGCGGCCTGTGGGACAGGCACGAGGTCGGCGTCCGCCCCCATCACGTCAAGCGCTTCGTCCACCCGGAGGTCGGCGCCCTCGAACTGAACTGCCAGAACCTCCTCGACCCGGACCAGTCGCACCGCCTGCTCGTCTACACCGCGGCCCCGGGCAGCGAGAGCCACGAGAAG
Organism: Streptomyces sp. NPDC102451; assembly: GCF_044765485.1. Lineage (NCBI taxonomy): Bacteria > Bacillati > Actinomycetota > Actinomycetes > Kitasatosporales > Streptomycetaceae > Streptomyces > Streptomyces sp. NPDC102451. The sequence continues at coordinate 374,721 of NZ_JBIWKD010000005.1, forward strand.
CTGCGCCTCCTCGCGGTCATAGGCCCGCAGGCCCTGCGCTGACCTGCACGCGGCGCGGCAGGGGCCGCGGTGACTCCGGTCGTCGGGAAGTTACGGACGCGCATCCCGGGCATATGGGGCCATTCGCTGTCCGTAACTTCCCAACGACCGCCAGATCAGGCGTCGAGCACGGCGGCGACGCCTTCGATCTCCACGAGCTGGTCGTAGTACCCGAGGACGGTGACGCCGAGCAACGTGCTCGGGACGTCATGGTCGCCGAACGCGTCCCGGACCACCTCCCAGGCGGTCACCAGGTCTTCCTGCCGCGTGGAGGCCACCAGTACGCGTGTACTGATGACGTCCTCCAGACCGGCCCCCGCCGCCGCGAGTGCGGTCTTCATGTTCTCGAGGGCCTTCGCCGCTTGGCCGGCGTAGTCGCCGACGGCCGCTGTCGACCCGTCCTCGTTCAGCGGGCACGCCCCGGCGAGGAAGATCAGCCGTGCGTCGGCGGGTGCGGTGGCGGCGTAGGCGTACTCGGCCACGTCGGAGAGGGCGGTGGAACGGATGAGGGTGACGGCGCGGGGCATGACATCCAATTCCTGTCGGATGGGGCGGAATTCGTATTCCTAGCAGACCGTTCTCGGGGCTGCCTCCCAATTCACCGCCCGGCGCGCATGCATAGGCTGCCGGGATGGGTGACATGTACGCAGTCGAGCTCTCGCTGAATCTCCGCGCCACGGTGCCGAGTGCGGTCGTGGACGAGCTGGTATGGCATCTCGGCACTCCTGCCGGTACGGGCGCCGGGCGGGCGGAGGGGGCGGCAGATACTCCCGCGGGAGAACTGACCGGACCGGACGACGCGTTCCCCCTCCTCGCCGAGCGTGGACCGGCGGCGCGCATCGGGGGCCTGCTGGTGGGTGAGCTGCACCGGACAGATGGCGGATGGGCCCTTACCGCACGCCAGGAGGTGCACGCGGAGTGTCTACCCGACCTGGGGCCGCTGCTGGAGCAGTTGGCGCGGCACTCCGGCACCGAGGGCGTCATCGGGCAGATCCGCTTCTACGAGGACCATGTGCCGGAACTGCTGATCAGTGAGTCGGGAACACTGGTGAGGATGTCCCTCAAACCTGACGAAAACGGTGCCGGCCAGGCGTATCTGCCCGGGTAGCCCCCCGAAGCCGATGAGCCGCCCCTCGTCGCCGGCCAGGACGACGACGGGGGCGTCTTCTTCGCGATCTCGCCCCGCCTGTCTGTGCTCTTCAGCCACGGGTCAGTGACCGGCCGGACAGGTCCCGGTCGGATTAGACAAGCAGACAGTCCTACGAACACGATGATCGCGCACAATCGCGGCTGCACGGGGGGCAACTGCGCGTGGCGTGAAACAGTCCTCCGCTCAGGTCGCTCCGTCCCCACCTCAAAACTGGAGAGCTCCGCCATGAGCTTCGGCGATCCCAACAACCCTTACAGCCAGCAGCCCCCGCAAGGCCAGCCCGGCTACCCGCCGCAGGGCGTGCCCCCGCAGCCTGGCTACCCCCAGCAGGCAACGCCCCCTCAGTACGGCTACCCGCAGCAGGCGCCCCAGGGCGTGCCTCCTCAGTACGGCTATCCGCAGCAGCAGTACGGGGCGTACCCGCCGCCCGGCATGCCGGGGGCAGGGCTGCCGCCGCTGGCCCACTGGGGGCAGCGCTTGGGCGGGTACCTGCTGGATGTGCTGATCATCGCCGGCCCGATGTACGCACTCGGCTTCATCGATCTCGCGGGCAGCGATGACCCGGCGACTGCCGAGCCTGGAGTCTTCTTCGCGATCGGCGTGGTCTACGCCCTCGGCATGGCCTTCTTCCAGCTCTATCTGGAGGGCAAGACCGGCCAGACGACCGGCAAGAAGGTCCTCGGCATCAGCCTGCACCGGGAGGCGGACGGCAGGCCGCTGGGGTTCGGCATGGCGTTCGTCCGTAAGCTCGCGCATTTCCTGGACAGTTTCGCCTGCTACCTCGGCTGGCTGTGGCCGCTGTGGGACGAGAAGAACCAGACCTTCGCCGACAAGGTGTGCAAGACCGTCGTCATCAAGGTCAACAAGGGCTGAGCTGTCACGCGAGGCCGGACCGGGTGCTGACCGGACGATCGGTGTAGGCAGTCCTCAGCGCACCCGCCAGGGGGGCCTCCCCCTGGCGGGCACGGCGCCCGGCCGAGCAGTTTGTCAGCCGGCGCCGCGACCGCCGACGGAGCGCAGTGTGAAAGTCGCCGCCAACCGCCGCCAGGCCGGCGGTTCCGCTCTGGCATAATCGCTTGTTTGCACTGAAGACGGCCTGGTTGGGTTCCCGTGTACGTGTGGTCCACGCTCGCCCACAAGAGAGGCAAGACGGCCACGAAGATCGATGAGATGGACAACAGCCTGGTCATCAGGACGGACCGAGGGGACCGCGCCAAGGCCGTCTTCGTCCTCATGGGCGACGCCACCTGGCCGAACTGCCCGACCCCGGACTCCGAGAAGAAGCTGAACTCGGGGGAGTCGGCGAAGATCTGCACGGCGTTCCTCATCACCAGGGGCGAGAAGGCGGAGGCCGTTGAGCTCACCCAGGGATGCAGCGGCGAAACGCTGGAGTGGCCGGTCAAAAGTTAGCGCTGGAGGACGGGCAGTTGAAGGCCTGATCGCTTACGCAAGGAACTCGCCGAGCCATCCGCGTTGCAGGAGGTGCTTGGGCAGGTACTCGGATTCGACTTCGATGGGGACGCCTGCGTCGTGGGCGATGCAGGCCATGGCGAGCGGCGCGAGGACGACGAGGCCGGGGGATCGGTACATGCGGTCTTCCTCGGTCCAGTACTCCGTGTGCCACTGGAGGGCGCTGCGGCCGACTCACGTTCTGCGGCGTTGCCGTGCTCGTCGGCGGGGGCTTTCATCTGAATGCCCATGCTCGCCCTGACCGCGAGATTTACAGGTGGGAGCCCCGCAGCCTGCGGCTCCGCCTCTTCACCGCGCCGCCCAGCTCGTCACGACCGCCCGCCGTCGGCATGTGCGATTCGCCCATCACTGGCCCTTGGTCGACATTGTCACAGGCGCGATCGAGCGACTCGACGCTCTCCTGAACCCCGACTGCCCCGGTAACACACCCGTCCTGACGAGGCTGCAGCACCTCACCGGAGACGTGGAACCCGGCGCCCACCCGACGCGCAGTGTGGCCATCAGCCTGGCCCCCATCAGCCCGGCCAGCCGAAAGGCTTCGACAAAGAAGCTGGCAGCCCGTCATGAAAGAGCGAGGCCAACTCAACGGCATTGCAGGTCAGCGGCACCTTTCGACTATTGGGGTGTCAGGTCATCCGGTGCCGCTGAATTGGCCAGGGGTAATCGTCTACGTCGGGAACTCGCCGCACCAATTGCCGGCGAGGAGAGTGGCGGGCAGGTATTCGGATTCGACCTCGACCGGGATGCCCTCGTTCCGGGCGAAACAGGCCATGGCGAGCGGAGCAAGGGCGACGAGACCTGAGATACGGGCTGCCCGTCCCTCCTCCGTCCAGTACTCCTTGTGCCACTCCAGGGCTGCGGTGAGGGCCCGGTCGAAGCCGGCGTGGTCCCCACGAATGATCCGGTGAAACATCTCCATCGGCGGGTACATCAGTTTGCCTGCAGCTTCCGGATGAGTGGCGACTGCCGGGTCCGTGCCGTCGACTGCGGCCACCAGCTTCGCGCTGAGGCCGTCACCACCGAGCCAGTAGGTCTGCAGCGCGTCGATCCAGGCGTACTCGAACTCGTCGAAGTGCGCATTGTTGTCCCTGAGCAGCGGCAGTGGCACCCGGCACAGGGCGGTGATCCTGTCCCGCTCCCGGCACACTACGGCCAGGTAGAAGGCGGTCAGCCAGGTACCCGGTGTCACGTACTGCTGCGGGCCAGTGGCCTGGAGCGTACGGTCTTTGTGCGCGATCCGGCACCGTACCTGCCCCTCGGTAGCGGTCGCGGCTGCGAACACGGCCGAACCAACCTGCATTGTGTCCACCCAGGCATCCCACGTGGGAAAGATTGACCCCTGCGGGTCCGTCAGGCAGCGCACCTTGGCCACCATGAGCGTGGTGTCCAAGGCTTCACCCAAGCCACTCGAATCGGCCTCCAGACCACTGATCCACCGCTCCGCGCTCTCCTTGAGCGAGGCGAGCGCTACTTCCGCGTTCTCTACGGGGAAGGGATGGCGGGGGATGCGCGAAGTCAAGGCGACTCTCCTCAGAAGAGCTTGAAGTATTTGAGTACGGCTCCAACATACGTACCGGTGTTTTCAGAGGCCTGGACGAGGACGTAACGCAGTGTCTTGTCCTTGATGGCATCCTCGATCTCCCGGATGTACTTGGCTTCACCTGGTGATTCGAGTACACGGTCCTTCATGTCGGCCACGATGGTGCGCACATAGTCGAGGCTTCCCTGCTTGACCATGAAAGTGCCGCCGCTGGGATGGCCATTGCTCTGGCGCCAGTCCAAGGTTCCGTTGGGGCTCTTGGCCTCGACGATCAGTAGGTTGCCGTCCTTGTCCCGCCAGAGCTGGTCGAACCTCTTCGAGCCGTTTGCAGTCTCCGGGAGGTCGGTCAGCTCGCGAGCTCCTTCGAACTCCACCTGCCTGAGCATGTGCCGGCGGGCAGCTTCCTCACCAAGGGCTTCACCGAGCTTACTGTTGTTCGCCGCGCCCTCGCCGAGCAGGTTGAAGTTCTCCTGCGCATGGGCCAGCCCGTATGCGTTGGCGAAGCTTGGGTCCTTCTCGAAGAGCTTCTCCCACTTGGTCAGTTCCATGCCGGCCATGCGCTTGGCCGCGGCCTTGTCCGGGTGCTTGAGGTCGTCGGGCCGGACCGTGGACGGGTCCCGTTCCAAGGTGTCGAGATGGAACCCACCTGGGTGCGCGTGCGGAATCGAGGACTCGGCCAATGCTTGCTGCCCGGCAGGACACATCGACGAAACCCCGCTACGTCCTGGAGTGCAGGCCGTGCGCCGCTCGACGTACATCGGTCGTAGAAAGCTGGGGCGCGCTTCAAGGCGATCAGTTCCTGCCCGACCGATTGAGCGGTGGGAGGAGCCCGGAGCCAATGCCTGAGCGGAGAGCGTGTCTGCGGATACATGGAGAGCCGACGAGCTTCTTCGTCAGCGCTTCAATGAATGCGGCAGCCTCGATCTCGGTGATTCGGACATGGTCGATGTCCTTGTCCGATCATCGTCGACTCGCCGACGGACGATCCCGCGCGGGCTGTGCCGAGGGTACCCGTCGCTGATCTTCGCGTAGTACGTCATCTCCCCCTCGGCATCCAGCGCGTCGAGAGGGGCTGGTGCGAGCGTCAGGAATGCAGGTGCGGAGGCGAAGCGCCGATCTCATCGGGCGACACCAGCAGTTCGACCAGACGATATTCGTTATGACGTGTTCCACTCGCTCGAACCACGTGCTGGATCTGAGAACCAGAATATCGCCCATCTCTGCCCTGCGGATGACCGTTCGGTCGGCAGGCAGGAAGGTCCTCGGGCAATTTTGAATCGAGGAGAGAGCGCCAGACAAGATTCAGGCGGCTGTAGATGCCTAGTCCGTCCTCTCCGACCTGAAACCAGTCCTACTCGAGTGAGTCCGGTCCTAGCAGGGCGTGCTTCTGGAGGATTGTGCTCATACGCTCCGCAGTCCTGAGTGCGGATTCCAGGCCGGGCTCCACCGCACCGTGCAGGTTCCAGAACCACGAACCGCACTCGCGCGGCGGGCGCATCAGCCTGGCCATCGAAGCCTCCGCGGCCTGGTGGTGCGGGACGGCTGGGGCCGCCGGGACTGCGGGGTGGGCCGTTGTCCGCTGCCGGGCCGCCGGATAAGTTTCAGGTTGATCCACCTCGCAGTGCTCCGGATTCGTGGCCCGGCGTAAGAGTAGTTTCGGGCGAAGTCCCGGCGTTGTCGGACCCTACCTGCGTCTTCGCTTGCACCTCAGTTTTGCCGAAGTTCGGCGACGGGAATCTGTACCGATGCCGAACTGCCTGGATTGAACTTCAGTACCGTATGACTTGTGAGTTTCGTAAGGAGAGTGCTTACTTCAATTGATTGGAGTTGCGGGACCGAACTCGGTGCGTAGTATTCGTTCGTGTATACCGTGAGGATCTGGCCTGTAGCGCTATTTGTTTGCTCCGCAAAGGCGGATCCGGGAATAAGGAAGACGGTGGAACTCGAGATCACGTTTCGCAAAGCAGCTTCATCGGCGTACCCTGTAGCGGCGAGTTGAATCGCAGCATCCACGGCATCGAGGGGCTTTTTCATGCCTAGGCTTTGCGGCGAAGGGCGATATTTGGAGTTGTGTCTGAACTCGCCCGTGAGGTGGCCGCGAGCGTCGACTTTCCAGGCGCCGATGATCCCGAAGGGGGGAACCTCTCCGGCAGGGTCGAAGAACGGGTCAATGGCATAGACCCAAGACCCCGGGCGGGCTGCTGCCTGCGCACGTACCGCTTCGGTCACTGGCGGTATCAGTGTTCTCGGGTCATTCATTGTCGCGCTTTCTGCGTTGCTTGTTCAGGTCACTTTGTTCGACCACCGAGGTGAGGCGTGCGTAGCATGCAGCTGGCACAGTGTCGAAGATGTCCACGGTTGTTGGCCGACCAGATGGTGGCCATCGGTAGGCTCTCCTGCCGCCGCCCATTTCCAACGCCATTCTGCTGGGGTAGACGTCCCGACAGGCTCCCTCGACAGCTGGCTTCAGGCCCTCCCGCTCCAGGTCGTTTCGCACCTGCGTCAAGGCCTCGAAGAGGTTCCATGCGGTGTGTTCCGAGGTGCCCTTCCCGTAGGTGATGCGGACGGTGTAATCAGTCCCCGAGTGCTCACCGACGAGTCTTCCGGCCAGCACACCTTCACTGGAGACGAGTTTGATCTCCTTCGTGTACAGGACTTCGGGATTATGGGACACGGTCGACCTCGGGGCGGTAGTTCGGGTTCGGAACGAGGTCGCCAACCTCGCCCGTTCGGTAATCGTAGGGGCGGGCCCCCTTGATGTACTCGGCGCGAATGCCTCCGGGGAACGCTACCTCCTTCTCGTAGGAGAGCGGATGATCACCCATCGAAGCGTTCACATCGATCCCGCCGGGTACATCGACCTCGTACGTATACTTTCCACCGAAGTCATCACCGATGTCATCGCGCCACGACGTGCTTACGAACGCTGAGGGATCGCTGCTCTCAACGTACTCGGCGAGGTCGACGCGCGAAGGGTCCAGCGCCTCGAAGCCACTCTCGAAAATGTCCTCGGGAGGCCGGTTGTCGCTGCGATATAGGGGCACGTCGTCCGTGCGCCAGACGACGGGCATGCCCAGATTGTCCAGGTCGATTTCTCGGTTTATGGCTGCCGCCAGACGATCGGGTTCATCACCTGGCCTTACCGGCTTTGTAGCCCCAGGCCCTTCCCCATGGCCGCCGCCGTCACCCGCGTGTCCATGGCCGGCCGTGCCGTTCGGTGCGCCGCCGTCCAGACTGTTGCTTGGCAGGTGGTGGCCGGCCGTGCCGTCCGGCAGGTTGTTGCCCAAAGCGTTGCTCGGCATGTGCTCTGCCGTGCCGCCCAAGGGGTGGTCGGGTGCCCCGCTGCCGGGCAGGTTGTTCTCGGCCCGGCCGACATCGCCCAGGTCGTCGCCCACGCGTGCCCCCGCGCCGACCAGTACCGGCTGCTGCACCGGGGTTTCCACGCGGGCGTGGTCCGGGGTGTCCGTGTCGGTCTTGCCGGCTTCCTTGTGGGCTTCGTCGCCGCGTTGTACGAGGTTTCCGCTCTCGTCGTAGAGGTTGCCCTCGATGTCCCAGTAGGCGGCGCGGGGGGCGGAGGGGGGGGTGACCGTGCCTTCGGGCAGGGGGGCCAGCTCGGCGGGGAGCTTGACCGTGTCGTCGGTCAGGGAGGCCAGCTCCTCGGGGAGCCTGACCGTGCCCTCCGGGAGGGCGATCACTCCCTCCGGGAGTCTGACCGTGCCGTCTGCGAGGCGGACCGCGCCCTCCGGGAGGGTCGCGCCCGCGGGGAGGTCGATCGTGCCGTCGGGCAGGCGTACGGCGCCCTCGGGGAGGGTGAAGACGTTGTCCGGCAGGGGCGGTATCTCGATGGTGCCCAGGCCCTTGAGGCCGGCCATCGCGTCGCCGACCTTCGTCAGTCCGAAGCCCGCGCCCTTGAAGACGTACGTCATCGGGTCCACGAACCGGCCCACCTTGCCCGCCGCGGACAGGGCCTTGGCGGCCAGAGCGGCCTTGCCGCCGCCGGCGACCGCGCCACCGGTGCCGCCGGTGACGACGGTGGTGACGACGTTGAAGGTGACCGCGCCCGCTGCCCGGGAGGGGTTCTCGCCCCACTGGTCCCAGGCCACCAGCGCCTTGCCGGTCTCCTTCATCGCCGTACGGGAGTCACGCAGCCAGGAGGGCAGGTCCTCGTCCTTCGCCATCCAGTAGGCCGGTCCCGCCACGGCGGTCACGATCAGGCCGGTACCGAGCTGTGCCAGACCCTTCCACGCCTGGCCGGCAGCCTCCCAGCCGCTGAAGCCCACCAGGGTGCCCAGGCCCTTGACCGTGCCCACGACCCCGTCGACGAAGAAGCCCTTGGTGAAGTCCCAGGCGTGTTCCCACACCTGCCAGCCCGGGGTGGACTCGACGAGCGGGTCGCCCCAGGGGAGGCCTTCGGCGTGCTTGAGGGTTTCGGCGTCGAAGCCGTACTGATGCTTGCTGTCGGAGCCGTCGCTCTTCTTCAGGGGAACGGCGCAGACCAGGGCGGTGATCTTGTTGTGACAGGTGATCTCGGCGTCCTGGAACGCGGCCAGGGTCTCGGCGATCTCGTCGCGGCGGCGGTTGTTCTCCTCGATCAGGTCGCCGTCCTCGCGCCACTTGTCGTCGGCGTTGATCTTCACGAGGAACGCTCCGGCGTCTCGCTTGATCTCCTTGAGCTTCTCGACCAGCGGGTAGACCTCGTCCGAATACGTGCTCAGCGCACCGGCGATGGTCTTGAGGTCGGACTTCAGCGTCTGACCACTGGTCTCGACCGGCTTCGTCGTCGCGAACAGCTGTTCTGCCTCGGGCGCCTGGTAGAAGGCCTGCAGGCCGCCGAAGCTGCTGTGGATGTCCCCGGTGGCCGTCGCGATCGTCGAGCCGGCCGAGGTGAGCTCGGTGACCTTCACGTCCAGGGTCGCCAGGTTTCCGGTGAAGACCGGGATGCCTTCCAGCGGGATCGGCTTGTCGTCGCTCACTTGTTCCCCCCGGGTGCGTCCTTCAGCAGGTCCAGCCGCACGGCCTTGGCCGCGTCCTGCGCGTGCTTCGCCGCGTCCAGGTCGCCCGCCATGTACTCGTTGGTGGCCTTCGCCGCTCCCAGCACAGCGGACTGGATACGTTCTGACATCGACTTGAGGTAGCCCTGGCGCAGCTCCAGGTACTGGCTCAGGCCCGAGGCCACCGGCCCCAGCGTCGGCGTCGACAACGGGGCCGCCCCCACCGGCACCGGACCCTGCACCGGTTGAGCGGCATCCGTGCCGGGCACAGCTGTCCCCGCAGCCGTCGCCGCCTCCGACATCGTCGTGACCAGAGCCGTCAGAGCCTTCTCCAGGTCACCCGCATGCGTGCCGGTGACCTTCAACTGGCCCTGCACCCCCTGCGGCTTGATGTCCCACGCCGTCATGAACGCCCCCACCCCGCGTACCGATGTACTGCTACTGCACCTGCGTCACTGCCCGGACCACCGGAGGAACGTTCCTCCCGGCGCCGGTGCGCCGTTGATCAGCCGATGTTGTCGACCGCGGCCTTCGCTCGCGCGAGCGTCTGCTGCGCGGTGCCGTCGTTCTTCTCCAGCGTGGTCTTCAGCAGGTTGATGATGTTCCTGACCTCCTGCGAAGTACTCGCCCAGCGCAGTTCCTTGCCGTGGTACTCGTCCGCGACCCCGTCGGCCGCGAAGTCGTTCATCGCGGCCTTCACCTGCGCGTCCCGCGCCGTCATCACCTGCTCCAGCTGCGCGATCACGATCTGGATGTTGCCCTGCGCCTCCGTCGAGGCGCCGGTGTCGTACGAACGACGGTCACTGTCTGTGGCCACAACTCATCACTCCCCGTGGAAGATCCCCATGAAAAACTACGCAAGTCACGTACGGCGTCTCCGCGTCGCGGAGACGAGCCGGTCAGCGGCCCGAGAAGCGGGCCGCGTCGAAGTTCGCGGCCGCCATCTGCGACTTCGCGTTCTCGCCCTGCTCCTGGTCGCCCTCACCGAACGCCGCGTCCATCCCCGCCTGACCACCGAGCAGTGCGGCCAGTGATCCGTTCAGCGCCGCGGTGATCTCGTCCGAGTGCGACTTGAAGGAGTCGAACGCCACCTTGCCGGCACCGTTGAACTTGCCCTCCAGCGGCTGCGCCGCCTGGATCAGCTGCCGGATGAGGGTGCCGAGATCCGTACTCGAACCCTGCGACAGCGAATTCAGGTTCGACAGAACCGACGACCCCATGTCGAACTTCATCAGTTTTCCCCCGCCAGATTGAGCGATCGCACGTATGTCCCATCTCTATCAACCAGGACATCGCTGATGCAATCAGCAATCAGGTCACTGTGACCATCCCAATACACTCCGGCGGCCCCCCCTCACGCACCCTTCAGATGCCGCGTCAGCCGCTCGAAGTCCTGCCATCCCGACAGGTCCGAAGGGTCGCCCCGCAGGGGGTAGTACAGAGCGGGCCGTGCCCTCGGCCCCAGCTGAACAGGCTTTGCGGGCAGAGGAGTACGCCGGGCGCGGTCACCCGGTATCGCGCGGACCTCGTCGGCGCCCAGTACGAAGGCCAGCGGGACGCCGGGCCCTTCGAAGCGGGGCGGCACCGCGAGGTCACGGCGGGCTTTGCGGAGTTGTACGAGCATCGACTGGAGCCGGTGGCGGGTGGCGAGCACCTCAGCTGCCCGGGGGAGCGAGTCCAGCGGCATCTCTTCATCGGCTCCGTAGCCGAACGCCAGCGTCACCTCCTCCTCCACCCCCGCCGTCGTGCGGGTGACGCGCACGGTGGCGAGCCCGGGCCGCTCCGGGCTGCCGACGACCACGGCCCAGGTCGGCCGGGGGGAGCGCTCGAAGGCGACGTCCGTGAGGCGCTGCGGTGACCAGGGGAGGTTCGCGGGCTCCGCCGTACCCCAGCCGGCAGGCGGCGTACCGGTGAGCTCGCGCCACACCGACTCCAGGCCGCCGCCGAGCACCAGGCGGTCGTCGGCGGGGTGCACCGAGCGGAACGTCACCGCCAGCTGCCGCTCGCCGGTGTCCGACACCTCCCCGTAGGACGCCGCGACCAGGTTGTCCGGCTCGTCGGCGGTCGCACCCGGCCCCTCGACCGGCGCGAAGATGCCGTCCTGCCAGCGCAGTACGGCTCCTGACAGCCCGTCGTAGTAGCCGTCCCGTTCGTCCTGGACGATCCAGCGGGACGGCCACGTTCCCAGGAGATGGCGTACGGCGGGGGAGAGCGTCGTCCCGGGCGGAGCGACGACCTGGAGCCCGAGGCCGGCCTCCGTGGCAGCTCGGTAGGCCTCCGCGAGCCAGGCCGTCAGGGCGACCACCGGGCGGTCCTGGATGACGACGGCGACCTTCTCGGTGAGTACGTCGACGGCGGGGACCGCCGCGGCCGGCGTAGGGGCGACGCTCACACCGTCGGTGGGCACCACGGCCAGCGAACGGGCGGCCTCCGGTGGCCAGGCGGAGCCACCGGCGAGGTGGGCCAGCCGGGCGGCGAACGTGCCCGCGATCTGCTCGGCCTCCGCGACACCGGTGGTGGCGCGGGCCTCCGTCCACCAGAACGGGAGAGGCGGCGCCGTGGCCCCGAGGAGACGTTCCGCCTCGCCGGCTACCTGGACGAGCAGCGGCGCCTCTACGGAGACCAGGGGGCGGCCCTCGGAGTCGCAGAGCTGCACGACGGCCCCGTCGCCGTGCGTGTCCACCAGCTTGTCGGGACCACCGGAGAGCAGCCCCACGAGCACGCTCCACGGGTCGGGCATGCGTGAGGTGAGAGCGATGACGTCCTTGGTCATGTGGTCCGTTCGGTCCTTCGTAGCGTGGATGCCGGCTTTCAGGCGGGTGTGTACACGGTCTGGATCAGGCGGTTCGCGTAGCCCCTGCGGATCAGCACACCGCGCCCCGCCGGCTGCTGCGTGGCGTACACGCCCGGGAACAGCTGGCCCTCGCTGCGGTCACCGGCCATGAGGACGGCCGAGGCCCCCGACTCACGCAGGCCCTGTACCAGCGGCTCGTACATCCCGCGGGACGCGCCCGCGACCCGGCGGGTCAGGACGAAGTGGAGGCCGATGTCCACCGCGGACGGGATGTACGGAAGGAACGGCGAGAGCGGCGACTGGCCGGCGGTCGTCAGTACGTCGTAGTCGTCGACGAGGACCACGATCCGCGGACCGCTGCCCCAGTTGCCGGGTTCCAGATCCTCGATACGTGTGCTGTCGTCGGGCAGCCGCTTCTCCAGCTCGGTGGCGATCCCTGCCGAGAGACCGGCGCACAGCTTGGCGTTGTACGCGTATCCGCCCCTGTACTCCTCGGGGATCGCACCGCGCAGACTGCGCCGCGGGTCCATCACGGCGAAGACCAGCTCGTCCTCGCTGTAACGGTCGATGAGGCCGGCGGCGACGGTCCTGAGGAGATTGGTCTTCCCGCACTCGCTGTCCCCCATGACCAGCAGGTGCTGGTCGTGCTCGAACAGGTCCAGCAGGACGGGCTCCAGCGCCGTCTGGTCGACGCCGATCGGCACCCGGGCGGGTTCGGCGGCCGGTCCGGGCAGCAGGTGCGGCTCCAGGACCTGAGGCAGGACCCGGACCGGCTGGGCGACCTCTCCGCTCCAGGTGGCGCGGACCGTACGGGCCGCGCGCTCCAGGACCGCTCCGAGGTCGGTGGTGTCGGCGAGCCCGTCCGTCCGGGGCAGCGCCGCCTGGGCGAAGAGCTTGCCGTCGGTGAGGACGCGGCCGGGCTCGTCCGGGGACAGGGTCTGGGAGAGCTTGCGGTCGATGCTGGACTCGCTCGGGTCGTTCAGCCGCAGCTCGATGCGGGTGCCGAAGGTCGACTGGGTGGCGATGCGCACGTCGTTCCAGCGGAGCATGCCCGCCACGACGTGGATCCCGTAGCCGCCGCCGCGCTTGAGGATGTCGACGACGGCGTCGTCCAGGTCGTCGAAGTCGTCGCGCAGCGCGCCGAACCCGTCGATGACGAGCACGATCTCGGCAGAGGCGAGCTGAGGCAGCCGGCCCGCCGCGTGCAGGGTGCGCAATTGCTCGACGGAGTCGATGCCGTACTCGCGGAAGAGGTCCTCGCGGGTGGCGAGCATGTTCCGGACCTCCTCGACCGTGCGTCCCGCGCGCTCGCGGTCCGCGCGGCCCGCGATGCCGCCGACGTGCGGCAGACCCGACAGCGCCTGGAGGCCGCCGCCGACCAGGTCGAGGCCGTAGACGCCGACCTCCTGCGGGGTGTGGGTCAGCGCCAGCGAGAGGACGAGCGTGCGCAGAAGTGTCGTCTTGCCGGACTGCGGGCCCCCGATGAAGGCGGCGTGGCCGCCTGCCACGGTGAGGTCCAGGAACCACCCGCCCTGCCACTGTTTCGTCGGGTCGTCGAGCAGGCCCAGCGGCACCTGGAGCGGACCCCGGCGCTTGGCGAGCTGCATGCCTCGCGGGCCGGCCTCCAGGGGTCCCGCGACCTTGTCCAGGGTGATCGCACCAGGCAGCGGCGGCAGCCAGATGCTGCGCACAGGCCCGGCGGCACCCTCCAGCTGTTCCACGACGACGCCCAGCTCGGTGGGACCGGTCTCACGGCGCCGCGACGCCGGCTCCTGCGGGCCGGAGTCGTCCGGTGCGGAGAGGGTGTTGAACGCCTCGTACTCGAGGGCGAGCGGCCCCGCCTCCTCCTCGTCGGCACGCTGGACGGGTCCCCGGTAGCCCCCCGACACATAGCTGGCCTTGAAGCGCGCGTAATGGCTGGTGTCGACCTTGAGGTAGCCGAAGCCCGGCAGCGGCGGCAGGTGGAACGCGTCCGTGGTGTCCAGGACCGTACGGGACTCGTCGGCGGAGAAGGTGCGCAGACCGAGCCGGTACGAGAGATAGGTGTCCAGGCCCTTGAGCTTGCCCCCCTCGATGCGCTGGCTCGAGAGCAGCAGGTGCACACCGATGGAGCGCCCGATGCGGCCGATGGACAGGAACAGATCGATGAAGTCCGGCTTGGCTGTGAGGAGTTCACCGAACTCGTCGATGACGACGAACAGATGGGGCAGCGGGTCGAGGTCGGGCCGCTTCGCGGCGCGCAGGGCGGCGTAGTCACCGATGTCGGCGACGTTGCCCGCGTCCTTGAGCGCCTGCTGGCGGCGCTTCACCTCACCGGCGAGGGAGGCGTGGACACGCTCGACGAGGCCGGCCTGGTTCTCCAGGTTGGTGATGACGCCGGCGACGTGCGGCAGGTTCGCGAACGGCGCGAAGGTCGCACCGCCCTTGTAGTCGACGAGTACCAGGGCGAGGTCCTCCGGCGGGTGCGTGGCCACCAGGGCGAGGACCAGCGTGCGCAGCAGCTCCGACTTCCCGGACCCGGTGGCGCCGACGCACAGGCCGTGCGGGCCCATCCCCAGCTCGGAGGACTCCTTCAGGTCCAGGAGCACCGGTTCGTGGGAGTCGCTGATCCCGATGGGTACGCGCAGGAAGGCGCGTTCACCGCGCGGGGCCCAGAGGCGCGACAGATCGAGCCGCGCCACGTCGTCGATGCCGAGCAGGCCCGCGAAGTCGACGGGGCCGGACAGGGGGGCGTCGACGAGCGATTCCGCGGACAGCCGCAGCGGTGCCAGCATGCGGGCCAGGCCCTCCGCGAACGGGATGCCGACCTCGTCCACGGTGCCGTGGGCGCTCAGCGGCTCCTGCTCCCGCAGGTCGTCGATGACCACGTCGGCACCGTCGACGGTGATCCGGATGCCGACGTGTCCCGGCTCCTGGACGCGCCGTTCGAGCAGGTGCAGGACGGTCACACCCATCTCTCGCAGGCCGACGGCATCATCGGGACGGGGCAGGTCGACGGCGTCCTCACCGTGTCCGTCGGTCACGACGAGCAGGCGGTCCGTCATGGACAGAGCGTCCTTGCCCGCCAGGCCCCGGCGTACCTCGGCGGCGTAGGAGGCGCGGCGGCGCAGCTCCGGGCCGAGCCGCCGGGCGAGCTGGGACGCCGAGGGGGCGATACGGCGGGCGGCCACGGGGCCGTCGAGCTGTTCGGTGTCCAGCAGATGAGGCAGCCACTTGGCCCACTCCCAGTCCGCCACCCGGTCGCCGGGCACCGCGAGCGCCATCGCCACGTCGTCGGGGGCGTGCGTCGCCGCAGCCTGTACGAGAAGGGCGCGGGCGACCCGGAGGCAGTCCTCGCGGGGGCCGATGACGCTGATGTTGCCGACCCGGTCGAGCGGGACGGTCAGGGGGAGTTCGGTGCCGGTGCGGAAGCGGGTCATCAGCGCCGACGCCTCGTTGAGCATGAAGAGGTCGGGAGGGGTGAGGACCGACGAGCCCTGATCGGCGATCCTCAGATCGCGTACGGGCATCTCGCCGGTGCCGAGCCGCACCCGGAGGAAGTCGGCGTCGACCCGGCGCCGCTCCCACAGGCGGGCCGGATCCCGCACGATGTCGTACAGGGCGTGCGGCGGCGGGTTGAGTACATCGGCGCGCTCGCGGCGCGCGCGTTCCTCGCCCGAGAGCTCCTCCCGCAGGTCCTCCACATAGGCGAGGTAGGCCTCGCGCTGGGTCCGGCGGGTGCGCTGGGCCTTGCCGCGCTGGGAGAAGAGCAGCGCGACGGAGCCGATGATCGTGACGACGAGGATGATCGCGCCGAGGCCGGCGAACTGGCTGTTACGGACGACGGTCATCATCACGACCGACGACATGACCCCGGCGACGGGCAACAGCGACATCGCGATGTTGCCCGCCTTCCCCTCGGGGAGGTTGGGCGGAGCCTCGATGGTGCGCGGCTCGGAAGCGGCCGGAGGCCGGGTCGTCCTGGCGGGCCGGTGTATCAGTCGGGTACTCATGATCGTCCGTCACTCGCGGTCGGGCTCGGGCTGGACAGGGGTCAGCGACGTTTCTGCGAGAGCTGGAAGACGTCTGCGGCGAGGCGGGTGGCGGCTTGCCGCGTCGACCGGGCGAGCAGCTCCGTGCGGATGGCACCGCCTGCCGCCAGATGCCGGTCGTACGGGAGGACTTGGACGCCCGCGCCTGTGGATTCCAACTGCTGCGCGGCCTTGTCGAGGTCGATTCCCGCGCGGGGCGCTTGTTCGGTGAGCACAACGACCGTGCCCTCGATCACATGGCGGGGCAGACCCTTCATCCACTCGAGCACGTTGTAGGTACTCGTGAGGCCCTCCAGGGTCGCGGGTGCGGTCAGCACCCGGGCCTGGGCGGCCGAGAGCGCGACCCGGGCGACCTCGGCGGGCAGCGTCTCGCAGTCCACGACCGTGACGCCGAAGTACCGCCGCAGGGAGACCATGACGCGTTCGTACGCCCGGGTGTCCAGCATCGACCCGATCCGGCCCTGGCTGCCGGGCAGGAGCCAGGCGTTGTCGGGGAGTTGGACGAGGTACCCGGTGATGTCCAGCAGGGACATCTGTGGTTCGACGATGCCGGCGACATCTCCGGTGGTCCAGCGCAGTGACTGGCAGCCGAGCCGTAGCGGCAGGGAGCCGAGCGCCGGATCGGCCTCGACGAGGAGGACCGGGTCCTGCCTGTAGTGGGCGTACGTGGTGCCGAGCAGTGCGGCGACCGTCGACTTGCCCGCGCCGCCCCGGATGGAGGTCACGGCGATCTGCCGACCGGTCGTGACGGGCTGCTGGAGACGCTCGGCGGTGCGGGTGATCTCGGCGACCTCCCGCGCAGCGGACGAGGAAACGATACGGCGCAAGGCGTGCGTGACACGCGACGCGAGGGGCTCTCCGTGGCGCGGCTTGCGTATCGCCCCGCTCAGGGCACCGTCTACCACGGGCAGGGAGTCGGGGGTGTTGCGGTGCGGTCCGGAACCGGGGGCGTACGACGCGGGCTGCTCCGGCCGTCGAGGTGCGCCGGGTCCGGGGCCTGCGTCCTGCGCCGGGCTGCCGGACGCTGCGACGTCCGAGCCCTGCGTAGGGGTAACGACGTCGTGCGGTGCAGCACCGGGTTGCCGCCCACCCCGTCGGGGGTCTCCTCCCAGATCCCGCAGCACATCGCCCTGCCAGTTGTCCGCGTTCGGCATCTCTGCCCTTCTTCTCCGCCGTGATGCCCCTGCAGGAGCGTCCGCGCGTTGACTCAGAACTTGTTGAGCAGCTGTCCGAACACGCCGAACACGCCGACGGCGAGCGGGAAGAGCCCCACCATGCCGATGGATTCGACCAGGTCGGCCGTGCGCCGGAGCCTGACCCGCACATGGTCCGGCGGCTGTACCGCCAGTACGAGCAGCGGCAGTACGGCTGCGGCCACCAGCACTGCGATCGGTCCCACGCCCCCGCCGTGCTGCATCCACAGCATCACCAGGCGCACGATGAGGACCGCTGCGGCGGCGAAGAGCGCCACCACTTCCGCGACCAGGGGAAAGGCGCGTGCTCGCGACAGGAGGACCACGGTGACCACCGAGGTCAGCACCACGGTCCACACCGTCTGCGTCTCGGCCCGGGTGATCAGCCAGCCGGCCCCGGCGGCGGAGACCGCGGTGGCCAGAGTCGCGAGGGCGAGGCCGCGATGCGTGGCCGCGAGCGCGTTGCCCACCTCGTGACGGCTGACGGAGACGCCGCCCGAGCGGCGGTCGTCGAGTGCGGTCAGCCCCGATGCCATCAGGGCCAGCCGAGGCAACAGGCCGAGCAGGACGACGGACAGGACCGCCATGACGGCACCGAGCCGGGCCGGGTCCCCCTGGACGGCGACGATGGCCTCCCACACCACGGTGAGCGCGGCGGTCGCCGCAGCGCCGATGAGCCCGCCGCGGCCGAGCGGCGAGAAGTAGCCCAGCATCACCGACGTAAGGATCACCGCTCCCGCGACAGCGGCGAGACGCAGAGAGCCGGGCCAGTCGTAGGCATCGGCGGCAGTCCACGCGGTGAGGGTGCCGATCGCGCCGGACAGGAGCAGGAGCGCGGTAGCCAGGCCACGGTTCCCCTGCCCCAGCTTCGCGACGAGGGCCCCGGCCGCCAGCAGGACGAACGTGGCAGCCGCGAGGGCGCCGGCCAATGCGCCGAGCGGGAATTCCCGACGGGCGAGCAGCGCGGCGATCACGGCGAAGGCGACGGTGGCCACGCCCCCGGTGGCCCGGCGCGCGGCGGGCCGCCAGCGCCATGTCCGCAGATCGAGGTCGTCAGCCACCTGGTCGGTGACGTCGTGCACCACGGGGGCGGGAGGCGCGGAGTGCGTCCTGACGAGCCGGAGCACCGCGCCGTCGGCTATCCCGGCCGACGCCAGCGTGCTGTCGTGCGGCAGTGCGGAGCCGTCGGCCGTCATCAACTGCCGTGTCAGCGGGCGCGATGCGACCCGGTCGTCGAGCACCTGGAGGATATCCGGGAGCAGTTGACCGATCGGGGTGTCCGACGGAAGGACGATGTCGGCCCGGCGCCGCTCGCCGACCAGGGTCACCCGGCTCAGTTCCGTCCGGGAAGTTATCGCTGTGGTCACCACTTACGGGAACCTATCATCACGGCTTCGAGAGCTTTCGGAGCTAAAGGTGCGTACCGGTATTCGCTGTCATTTCTGTTCTCAATCCAGGGAAATCACCCAGTACTTCCCTGAATTTCAGTGAGACCTTCCCGCCGTCTCCTACTGACCGGCGTGGTCGTACTGCTGGGCTTGGCGCTGCTGCTTTTCCTGCTCGGCCTTCTGCTTGTCCAGCGTGTGCTGGAGGAAGGACCATCCGACGCACCCCGCGCACATCACGGCCGCGAGGGCGATTCCCGCGAATACCTTCCCGAGCCGCTCGTCCGCCGTACGCCGCGCTCGTTGTGCGCCGAAGAGCAGCGCGTCGCGCATTCTGCGCCGGCGTACCCCCACCGACTCCAGTAGCTGGCTGTCGTAATCCCGTGCCATGCGTCGTCCGTCGCCTCAGTCGTCCGTAGCGTCAGTCGTGGTCGCTCCGAACATAAGGCACGGGCAGCCGAGTACGTTCCAGGGGGCAGGATTCACCCAGGTTCGCGCTCCCGCAGTGCGAACCACAGCTCCGTCCGTACGTCCATGTCGTCCAGGTCCGCGTCCAGCAGTGCCCCGCACCGGGCGATGCGCTGGCGGACCGTGTTGCGGTGGACCTTGAGGGCGACCGCCGTGCGGTCCCAGCTGCCGTGGAGGCCCAGCCAGCAGCGCAGGGTCTCGGCCAGCGGGTCGGTGAGGGGGGCCAGCAGGGCGCGGGCGTGGGCCTCGGCGCGGTCGGGCGGGATCAGGGCGGCGAGGCCTCCGGTGCCGGGGCGGTGCGTGGTCAGCGGGGTACGGGTCGCCTCCGCGTGGCCCAGGGCGCGGGACGCCTGGGTGTCGGCGTCGGGCAGGGCGGAGACCAGGGCGGGCCCGGAGACGCCGAGGGTCCAGCCGGGCTGCGGGGTCACCGCGTCGTGGCGGCCGGGGAGCAGGATCCGTACCGTCTCGCGGTCCACGTCCGACAGCGCGGAGCCCAGGGCGGCACCGAGCGCCCCGGCGTTCAGCGGGCCGGCCGGGGTGCCGTCGGCGCGGCGGGCGTGGACCACCGTCCAGGGGTCGCCGTCGCCCAGCAGCGGGGCCACGTCCTGAGGGGCCGCGCCCAGCAGCAGGCGTACGAGCGCCGCCGAACGGCCCGCGGCGTCGGCGCCCTGGTGCGGGGCGGTGAGCAGGGAGAGCAGCACGACGGCGATCCCCGCGACGGTGTGGTCGCCGAAATCGCGCCGGGGTGTCGCCAGGGCGAGGGCCAGGCCCTGACCGCCGCCCAGCGCGTACGCGAACAGGTGGGTGCCGCCCCTGGTGTCGGTCGCCGACGCGGGGCTCGGCTTCCGCCCCGGGGAGGCCGTCGTCCCGGGAGCCACCACCCGGGCCAGCCGGGCCAGCGCCGTCTGCACGTCCGGTGCCGGGCGCCCGCCCGCCGCGTGCAGCACACCGCCGTCCGCCGTGAGGAGCGCGACCCGGCCCTCCAGCTGCACGGCGAGCTGCCGCAGCACCGCGGGCACCGGGTCCGGGCGGGCCGCCGCCGTCGCCAGGGCCTGCTGGGCCCGGGTCACCCGGCGCAGCTCGCGGTGGCGCGCCTCCGCCATGAGCCGCCACACAGCCCGGGCGACCGCGGTGAAGCGGGTCTCCGGCGGCACCTCCAGCAGCGGCAGCCCGTGCCGGTCGCACGCCTCCACCAGGGCGGCCGGCACCGTGTCGTACACCGGCGCCACCCCGAAGCCGAGCGCCGCCGCCCCGGCCTGGACGAGCCGGGCCACATAGGTGTCCGGGTCCGTGAGCTGCACCCCGGCGGTCAGCAGCAGCTCCCCGCCGAGCAGATACGGATACGGGTCGGCCATCTCCGAGGTGTGCACCCAGAGCAGATCCGCGTGGCCGGGACCCGCGATCCGGCGCAGCCCGAGCTCCTCCCTGCCCAGCAGTTCGGCGAGCGGGATGGGCGGGGTGGGGGGCCCGGCGGGGGAGTCCGGCATGGATGATCCATCCATTCGACGGGGCGAGGATGGAGGAAACGTACACTTCAGCGTCGGCTTCCGGCCACCTACCGTCTTCACGAACCTGTTGAACGCGTGGAACGGAGGAAGCCCATGGCTGTCGACTACGCCGTGATCGTGGTCTATCTGGCCGGCATGCTCGCCATGGGCTGGTGGGGCATGCGCCGCGCCAAGTCCAAGAGCGAGTTCCTGGTCGCCGGACGGCGGCTCGGCCCCTGGATGTACTCCGGCACCATGGCCGCGATCGTCCTCGGCGGTGCCTCGACGATCGGCGGCGTGGGCCTCGGCTACCAGTACGGGCTCTCCGGCGCCTGGATGGTCTTCACGATCGGCCTCGGGCTGCTCGCCCTGTCCGTCTTCTTCTCCGCGCGCATCGCCCGGCTGAAGGTCTACACCGTCTCCGAGATGCTCGACCTGCGCTACGGCGGCCGGGCCGGAGTCATCTCCGGCGTCGTCATGTGGGCGTACACGCTGATGCTCGCGGTCACCTCGACCATCGCCTACGCCACCATCTTCGACGTCCTGTTCGACGTGAACCGGACCGTGGCGATCATCCTGGGCGGCACCATCGTCGTCGCGTACTCGACGCTCGGCGGCATGTGGTCGATCACGATCACCGACATGGTGCAGTTCGTCGTCAAGACGATCGGCGTCCTGCTCCTCCTCCTGCCGATCGCCGTCGTCAAGGCCGGTGGCTTCAGCGAGATGAAGGCGAAGCTGCCCACGGAGTACTTCGACCCGCTGGGCATCGGCGGCGAGACGATCTTCACGTACGTCCTGATCTACACCTTCGGCATGCTGATCGGCCAGGACATCTGGCAGCGCGTGTTCACCGCCCGCAGCGACCGGACGGCACGCTGGGGCGGCACCGTCGCCGGTACGTACTGTCTGGTCTACGCGCTCGCCGGTGCCGTCATCGGCACGGCCGCCAAGGTGATGTACCCGAAGCTGCCCAGCGCCGACGCCGCCTTCGCGACGATCGTGAAGGACGAACTGCCGATCGGTGTGAGAGGGCTGGTGCTGGCCGCCGCGCTCGCCGCGGTGATGTCCACCTCCTCCGGCGCCCTGATCGCCTGCGCGACCGTGGCCAACAACGACATCTGGTCGCGGCTGCGTGGCGTCGTCGCCGAGGGCGGCGAGGAGCGGGACGAGGTGAAGGGGAACCGGGCCTTCATCCTCATCATGGGCGTCGCCGTCATCGTGATCGCCATCGCGCTCAACAACGTCGTCGAGGCGCTGACCGTCGCCTACAACCTGCTCGTCGGCGGGCTGCTGGTGCCGATCCTCGGCGGCCTCCTCTGGCGCCGGGGCACCGCGGCCGGCGCACTGGCGGCCGTGGCCGTCGGCGGGATCGCGGTCATCGGGCTGATGGCGGGCTACGGAATCCTCGCCAATGAGCCGGTCTACTACGGGCTGCTCGCCTCGCTCGCCGTGTACGTCGTCGTCTCGCTGGCGACGAAGCCGACCGATCCGGCCGTCCTGGCCGCCTGGCGCGAGCGCCTGGCCGGGCGGGGAACGGCCGAGGACCCGGCCGCCCCTGACCCGGTCACCGTCTGACCGTCCGCCCGGAGAAGACACCCTGCCCCCTGGCAGACTGAATACCGTATGAACGCCCACAAGGCGTGCATGGCTGAACGAAAGGCACCCGCACCCATGAGCAGCAACGAAACGCCGCGCGGCCCCGTCGACTCCTCCCGCGTCCCGCGGTACGCCGGACCCGCGACGTTCGCCCGGCTGCCACGGCTCGACGAGGTCGGCTCCGCCGATGTCGCCGTCGTCGGCGTGCCCTTCGACAGCGGGGTCTCCTACCGCCCGGGCGCCCGCTTCGGCGGCAACGCCATCCGGGAGGCCTCGCGCCTCCTGCGTCCCTACAACCCGGCGCAGGACGCCTCCCCGTTCGCCCTCGCCCAGGTCGCCGACGCGGGTGACATCGCCGCCAACCCGTTCAACATCAACGAGGCCGTCGAGACCGTCGAGGCCGCCGCCGACGACCTGCTCTCCACCGGCGCCCGGCTGATGACGCTCGGCGGCGACCACACCATCGCGCTGCCGCTGCTGCGCTCCGTCGCCAAGAAGCACGGCCCCGTCGCCCTGCTCCACTTCGACGCCCACCTGGACACCTGGGACACCTACTTCGGCGCCGAATACACCCACGGCACGCCGTTCCGCCGCGCCGTCGAGGAGGGCATCCTCGACACCGAGGCGCTCTCCCACGTCGGCACCCGCGGCCCGCTCTACGGCAAGCAGGACCTCACCGACGACGCCAAGATGGGCTTCGGCATCGTCACCTCGGCCGACGTCATGCGGCGCGGCGTCGACGAGATCGCCGACCAGCTGCGACAGCGCATCGGCGACCGGCCGCTGTACATCTCCATCGACATCGACGTCCTCGACCCGGCGCACGCCCCCGGCACCGGGACCCCCGAGGCCGGCGGCCTGACCTCGCGCGAGCTCCTGGAGATCCTGCGCGGGCTCTCCTCCTGTCACCTCGTCTCGGCCGACCTGGTCGAGGTCGCCCCGGCGTACGATCACGCGGAGATCACCTCCGTCGCCGCCTCGCACACGGCGTACGAGCTGACGACGATCATGTCCCGCCAGATCGCAAAGGGCCGCACCCAGTGAGTCACGACCACGACGACCGGCCGCAGCTCACCGCCGCGCAGGCCGAGGCGGCCCTCAACCCGCCGCCCGGCCGCAACGGCGGCGACCTGGTCGTCGAGACCCTCCAGGGCCTCGGCGCCACCACCGTCTTCGGGCTGCCCGGCCAGCACGCGCTCGGCATGTTCGACGCGCTGCGCCGCTCCTCCCTCTCGTACGTCGGACTGCGCGTCGAGAACAACGCGGGCTTCGCCGCCGACGCCTACGGCCGGATCACCGGTGAGGTGGCGCCGCTGCTCCTCTCCACCGGGCCCGGCGCCCTGACCTCGCTGGCCGCGCTCCAGGAGGCGGCCGCCGCGTCCGCGCCCGTGCTGGCGATCTCCAGCCAGATCCCCACCGCCGGACTCGGCGGGGGGCGCCACGGCTATCTGCACGAGCTCCGCGACCAGAAGGCGTCCTTCCGCGACATCGTGAAGTCCGTGCACACCGTGCGTACGGCGTCGCAGATCCCGTCCGCGATCGCCGCCGCCTGGGAGTCCGCGCTGACCGCCCCGCACGGCCCGGTCTGGGTGGAGATCCCGCAGGACGTGCTCCTCGCCGAGACCGTCCTGCCCGTGGTCAGCGCGCTCGACGCCAGCCCGCGCGAGCTGTACCCGCGCCCCGAGCTGACCCTCGCGGCGGCGCACCTGCTGTCGAACGCCGAACGCCCGGTGATCATCGCGGGCGGCGGAGTCGTACGCTCCGACGCGTCCGGCAAGCTGCGCGCCCTCGCCGAGAAGCTCGACGCCCCGGTCGTCACCACCTTCGGCGGCAAGGGCGCCTTCCCCTGGGAGCACCCGCTCTCGCTCCGGTCCTGGCTGGAGGACCGGCACACCACGGACTTCCTGGAGTCCGCCGACGTGCTGCTGGTCGTCGGCTCGGGGCTGGGGGAGCTCTCCTCGAACTACCACACGTTCGCCCCGCGCGGCCGGGTCATCCAGATCGAGGCCGACGCCGGGAAGCTGGAGTCCAACCACCCCGCGCTCGGCATCCACTCCGACGCCCGCGAGGCCCTCGCCGACCTTCTGGACGCGGTGGAGCCCCGCGAGGACGCCACGGCGGCGGAGCGCGTCCGGGAACTGCTGGAGCGGGTCCACGAGCGGATCGCGGCGCAGGACCTCACCCTGGAGCAGCAGGTGCTGGCCTCGGTCCGTGAGGCGCTGCCCGACACCTCGCCCAGCTTCTGGGACATGACGATCCTCGCCTACTGGGCCTGGTCCGCCTTCGACGCCCGCCACCCGAACACGATGCACTCGGCACAGGGCGCGGGCGGTCTCGGCTACGGCTTCCCCGCCGCGATCGGCGCGGCCGCGGCCGACCCGACGAAGCCCGTGCTGGCGGTCTCCGGCGACGGCGGCGCGATGTACTCGATCGCCGAGCTCGCCACCGCGCGCCAGTACAACCTGCCCGTGACCTGGCTGATCGTCGACGACGGGGGCTACGGCATCCTGCGGGAGTACATGACCGGTGCCTTCGGCGAAGCCACGGCGACCGAGCTGGCCCGTCCGGACTTCGTCGCCCTCGCCGAGTCCTTCGGCGTCCCCGCGGTCCGTACGACCCCGGAGACCCTCGCCGCAGACCTCGGCAAGGCCCTGGCGGCGCCGGGCCCGTCGGTGATGGTGCTCCCCGCACTGCTGAGGATGTTCGAGCCGACGCATCTGTAGGGCAGTCCGGGCGGCGGCCGTCAGCCCCCGGCTGCCGCCCGCGGCTCGCTTGCAGTCTCCCGCCCGGGTTCCGAGGAGGAAGGAGCTGTCTCCTCCGTGGCCTCCCGCGCGATGAACGCCACCTGGACATCGTCCCCGTCGAACTCCAGGCTGAAAGAAGCATTCATCGCCTTGGCAAGCCTGGCCAACAGGGGGACCGTCGGCATGGAGCCGCCGAGTTCCAGTTTGGACACCTGGGGCTGGGTCATTCTGGCGCGTCGCGCGAGCTCGGTCTGTGCGATCCCCAATGCCGTTCGGCGGTCGTACACCGCTTGCCCGAGATCCCATGCCAGGTCGAGCTCCTGGCGTCGCCGTACCCTCTC
This sequence comes from Streptomyces sp. NPDC102451, assembly GCF_044765485.1. NCBI lineage: Bacteria > Bacillati > Actinomycetota > Actinomycetes > Kitasatosporales > Streptomycetaceae > Streptomyces > Streptomyces sp. NPDC102451. The sequence goes on from NZ_JBIWKD010000005.1 coordinate 399,953, forward strand.
GGCGCTCTCCTCGTCGTCGTCCGCAATGCTCTCTGCGACCTTCCGGTCCCGGGCAAGCTTCCACTGTGCGTGACTCACCATGTGACTCTCCCTCTCTAGACGTCGCGAGTGAACGTGTCATGCGCCGGCTTGTGCTCAGCCTCGCAAGTGGCCTTCGCGCGCTTGGCGCGAGCGACTTCGGCATTCTCGCGTTGGCGCGTCTTGCGGAAGACAGTGAGAAGGACGACTCGGCGCGCAGGGGCGAGCCAGTACGAGATTCGAACTGCCTCACGATGGCGCCCCACCTCGAAACGCAGCTCCCGAACGCCGTTCCCCAAGTATCTGGAGTGCGGCTCGCCCAGGGTCGTGGCACGCCTGGACAAGCGCTCAGCGGCATGCGCAGCTCGCTCGTAGTCGCTTGCCGACAAATTTGTCAGCCACAGTCGGACCTCCGGCTCGATCTCGACAATGAACTCGTTATCCATACACAGGACGCTATATGCCTCACAGTGTATGGCTCGCGGTCCCGAGAGGAAAGTCGGCCCAACGAGTGGCGGGAGCGCGGCGGGTTGACGCCCGGTCCTAGGACCACTCGCCCCCGAGTTCGGCCCATCGGCCGAGAATTGTTGCGGGAGGATGAAATCCGCAGCTGGCCGCGTTGGAGACAGGCGGCAGGACCAGGCGCGGCAACGGGGCGAAGCAGGAGGCACGGGTGGGCGCGGAGAACGCGGAGAAACAGGACGCGCAGAAGCAGGACGCGGGGAAACAGAGTGCGGGTGAACCCGGCGCGGAGCAGCAGAGCGCGCCCGGGTGGGGCCGGCGGCTGACCGCGTACGCCTGGCGCTACCGGCGCAACGTGGTGCTGGCGCTGGGTTCCTCGGTGGCGGGCATGGCCGTGATGGCGCTCGTCCCCCTCATCACCAAGGTCATCATCGACGACGTCGTCGGCAGCCACACCCGCTCCCTCGGCGTGTGGACCGGCCTCCTCGTCCTGGCGGCCGTCCTCGTCTACGTCTCCACCTTCGTCCGCCGCTACTTCGGCGGACGTCTCGCCCTGGACGTCCAGTACGACCTGCGGACCGAGATGTACGACACGATCACCCGGCTCGACGGGAGACGGCAGGACGAGCTCTCCACCGGGCAGGTCGTCGGGCGGGCCACCAGCGACCTCCAGCTGATCCAGAGCCTCCTCTTCATGCTCCCGATGACCATCGGGAACATCCTGCTCTTCCTCATCTCCCTGGGGATCATGGCGTGGCTCTCGCTGCCCCTGACCCTCATCGCACTCGCCGTCGCCCCCGCCCTGTGGTTCATCGCCCGCCGCTCCCGGGCCCGCCTCTTCCCCGCCACCTGGTACGCCCAGAGCCAGGCCGCCGCCGTCGCCGGAGTGGTCGACGGGGCCGTCTCCGGGGTCCGGGTCGTCAAGGGGTTCGGCCAGGAGGAGCAGGAGACCGGCAAGCTCCGCGAGGTCAGCCGCAGGCTCTTCGCGGGCCGGCTGCGCACCATCCGGCTGAACTCCCGCTACACCCCGGCGCTCCAGGCCGTCCCCGCGCTCGGCCAGGTCGCCATGCTGGCCCTCGGCGGCTGGCTCGCCACCCGGGGCGAGATCACGCTCGGCACGTTCGTCGCCTTCTCCACCTACCTCGCCCAGCTCGTCGGCCCGGTCCGGATGCTCGCCATGGTCCTCACCGTCGGCCAGCAGGCACGCGCCGGTGTGGAGCGTGTCCTGGAGCTGATCGACACCGAGCCGTCCATGGCGGACGGCACCAAGCGGCTCCCGGCCGACGCCCCCGCGAGCGTCGAGTTCGACGACGTCCGCTTCGGCTACGACGACGACCGCCCCGTCCTGGACGGCTTCTCCCTCACCATCGAGCCGGGCGAGACCGTCGCCGTCGTCGGCTCCTCCGGCAGCGGCAAGTCCACCGTCTCGCTCCTGCTGCCCCGCTTCTACGACGTGTCGCACGGCGCCGTCCTGGTCGGCGGCCACGACGTCCGTGAGCTGACCCAGGACTCGCTGCGGGCCGCCATCGGGCTCGTACCGGAGGACAGCTTCCTCTTCTCCGAGTCCGTCGGCGCCAACATCGCGTACGGATACCCCGGCGCCACCCAGGAGCAGATCGAACGGGCCGCGCGCGCCGCCCAGGCGCACGGCTTCATCTCCGAGCTGCCCCAGGGCTACGACACCAAGGTCGGCGAGCACGGGCTCACGCTCTCCGGTGGCCAGCGCCAGCGCGTCGCGCTCGCCCGCGCCCTCCTCACCGACCCCCGGCTGCTGCTCCTCGACGACGCCACCTCCGCCGTCGACGCCCGGGTCGAGCACGAGATCCACGAGGTCCTGGCGCAGGTCATGGAGGGCCGCACCACCCTCCTGATCGCCCACCGCCGCTCCACCCTCGGCCTCGCCGACCGCATCGCCGTCCTCGACCAGGGGCGGCTCGCCGACATCGGCACGCACGAGGAGCTGGAGCGCCGCTCCGCGCTCTACCGCAGGCTGCTCACCGACCCGGACGAGCTGGGCGGCACCTCACCCGGACACCGCCCGGCGGTCTCCACGGCGCCCGAGGACGACCGCGCGCTCGACGCCGAGCTCGACGCCGAGTTCGACGCCGAGCGCGGTGTCACCCCCGGACTGTGGATCCGCAAGGAGGAGCGGCGCGACTCGGCGGCCGCCGGAATGCCCGCCACCCCCGAGCTGCTCGCGCAGGTCGAGGCGCTGCCTCCCGCCACCGACACCCCCGTCATCGACGAGGCGAGCGCCGTGCGCCCGGAGAAGTCGTACGGCCTGCGCAGGCTGCTGCACGGCTTCGGAACCGCGCTGCTGGTGAGCCTGGGGCTGGTCGCCGTCGACGCGGGCATGGGACTGCTCCTGCCCGTCCTGATCCGCCACGGCATCGACGACGGCGTCACCAAGATGGCGCTCGGCGCGGTCTGGGCGGCGGCCGGATTCGGACTGCTCGCCGTCCTCGCGCAGTGGGCGGCCCAGATCGGTGAGACCCGGATGACGGGCCGCACCGGCGAACGGGTGCTGTACTCCCTGCGCCTCAAGATCTTCGCGCAGCTCCAGCGGCTCGGCCTCGACTACTACGAGCGCGAGCTGACCGGCCGGATCATGACGCGGATGACCACGGACGTGGACGCGCTGTCCACGTTCCTGCAGACCGGTCTCGTCACCGCCTTCGTCTCCGTCGTCACCTTCTTCGGCATCACGGTCGTGCTGCTCGTCCTCGACATCCAGCTGGCGCTGGTCGTCTTCGCGACGCTGCCGCTGCTGATCGTCGGCACGTTCTTCTTCCGCCGCAAGAGCGTCAAGGCGTACGAGCTGGCCCGTGAGCGCATCAGCGTCGTCAACGCCGACCTCCAGGAGTCCGTCGCCGGGCTGCGGATCGTCCAGGCGTTCCGGCGCGAGCGCGACGGCGCCGAGCGGTTCGCGGCGCGCAGCGACCACTACCGCCAGGCCAGGGTGCGCGGCCAGTGGCTGATCTCCGTCTACTTCCCCTTCGTGCAGTTGCTGGCCTCGGTCGCGGCGGCCGCCGTGCTGATCGTCGGTGCGGGGCGGGTCGACAACGGCACGCTGACCACGGGCGCGCTGGTCGCCTACCTGCTCTACATCGACCTGTTCTTCGCGCCCGTGCAGCAGCTGTCCCAGGTCTTCGACGGCTACCAGCAGGCCACTGTCTCCCTCGGCCGGATCCAGGAACTCCTGCGGGAGCCGACCTCCACGGCCGACCACGACGAGCCGCTGGACGTGACGTCGCTGCGCGGCGACATCGCCTTCGAGGGCGTCTCGTTCGCGTACGCCGACGAGGAGGAGGCGCTCACCGGGATCGATCTGCGGATCCCCGCGGGCCAGACCGTCGCCTTCGTCGGTGAGACGGGCGCGGGCAAGTCCACCCTGGTCAAGCTCGTCGCCCGTTTCTACGACCCGACGAGCGGGCGGATCACGGCGGACGGCACGGACCTGCGGCTGCTCGACCGGACGGCGTACCGGCACCGGCTCGGAGTCGTACCGCAGGAGGCGTACCTCTTCGAGGGCACGGTCCGCGACGCCATCGCGTACGGGCTTCCGGAGGCCACCGACGCCCAGGTGGAGGCGGCGGCCCGGGCGGCCGGCGCGCACGACATGATCGCCACCCTGGAGGACGGCTATCTGCACGAGGTCGCCGAGCGGGGCCGCAACCTCTCGGCCGGCCAGCGCCAGCTGATCGCGCTCGCCCGCGCCGAGCTGGTCGACCCCGACATCCTGCTGCTCGACGAGGCCACCGCCTCCCTCGACCTCGCCAGTGAGGCCCAGGTCAACCAGGCCACCGACCGGCTGGCAGGACGGCGCACCACCCTGGTGGTCGCCCACCGGCTGACGACGGCCGCCCGGGCCGACCGGGTCGTGGTGATGGACCGGGGCAGGGTCGCCGAGGACGGCACGCACGACGAGCTGCTGGCCAGGGAGGGTACGTACGCCCGGCTGTGGCGCACCTTCATAGGGGAGGGCATAGGGGAGGACACGCCGGCGGGCGTATGACGCCGCTCCGCAACTGAAGGCCGTTCTCCCGCGTCGTACACCCATGCGGACATGCGTCCGATGAGGGTCAGTATGTTCGACGATGCGGACGGGGTGGACGACGTGGATGGGGTGGACGGTGTGACGAGACCGCTGAGGACATCGGGACCGACGGGCCTGGCGGGACGGATCCGGCGAGCGGCGGGCCGGCGCACGGTGGCGTCGTTCCTCGTCCTGCCGCTGCTCGGGGCCCTGACGCTGGTGCTGGGCCCCACGGGCCACGCGTCCGCCCAGGCCGCGTCGGCCTGCTCCGGACGGCTGGTCAAGACGGTGACGTTCTCCACGGGTTCGCTGCGCGTCTACAAGAGCCGCGCCTACGCGTGCGCCGTCGCCGTCGCCAAGAAGCCGGGCGCCCGCCGGGCGATGCGGGTGTCGCTGCAGCCGCGCGGCGGCCGGGCGGTCGTCGACAGCGGCAGCTTCACCAAGCTGGCCGGCCCGGTCACCGTGCACGCGCTGAACCGCTGTGTCCGCGCCACTGGTTCCGTCGGGGGTTCTTCCGGCTCCACGGGGTGGATCTTGTGCTGAGGTGCGAGTGGGTCTGGCGTGGCAGGTGTTGCCCCCGCTAGGTTCACGGCGACTGTCGTGAATCAAGGGGAGGGTGCATGCGCAAGGCGCTCAGAGGTGTTCTGTCGCTCGCCGTGCTCATAGGCACAGTGAGTGCGACCGGAGCCTCGGCCGGTGCGGCCACCGCCGCAGAACCGGCCGCGAAGCAGAGCAGCGGTCACACCAGCAGCAGCGAGAGCAGCAGCGCGGACATCAAGGACCGCATCCTGGCCATCCCGGGAATGAGCCTGATCGAGGAGAAGCCGTACCCCGGCTACCGCTTCTTCGTCCTGAACTACACCCAGCCGGTCGACCACAAGCACCCGTCCAAGGGCACCTTCCAGCAGCGCATCACCCTGCTGCACAAGGACACCACCCGGCCCACGGTCTTCTTCACCAGCGGCTACAACGTCTCGACCAACCCCAGCCGCAGCGAGCCCACACAGATCGTCGACGGCAACCAGGTCTCCCTGGAGTACCGGTTCTTCACCCCGTCCCGCCCGGCGCCCGCCGACTGGTCGAAGCTCGACATCTGGCAGGCCGCCAGCGACCAGCACCGGGTCTTCAAGGCGCTGAAGAAGATCTACTCGAAGAACTGGCTCACCACCGGCGGCTCCAAGGGCGGCATGACCGCCACCTACTTCGAGCGCTTCTACCCGAAGGACATGGACGGCGTCGTCGCCTACGTCGCACCCAACGACGTGAACAACAAGGAGGACTCGGCGTACGACCGGTTCTTCGCGAAGGTCGGCACCAAGGAGTGCCGCGACCGTCTGAACGGCGTCCAGCGCGAGGCCCTCGTCCGCCGCGAGCCGCTGGAGAAGAAGTACGCGGCGTACGCCACCGCGAACAACCTGACGTTCACCACCGTCGGCACGCTCGACAAGGCGTACGAGGCCACCGTGATGGACTACGTGTGGGCGTACTGGCAGTACAGCCTGCTCGCCGACTGCGACACCATCCCGGCCGACGCGCCGAACGCCACCGACCAGGAGATCTGGGACTCCATCGACGGCATCTCGGGCTTCTCCGCCTACGCCGACCAGGGCCTGGAGACCTACACGCCGTACTACTACCAGGCCGGCACCCAGCTGGGATCGCCCGACATCAAGCAGCCCTGGCTCGGGAACCTGAGCCGCTACGGCTACCAGCCGCCGCGCACCTTCGTGCCGCGCTCCATCCCGATGAAGTTCCAGCCCTCGGCCATGCGTGACGTGGACAGCTGGGTCCGGAACAACGCCAGGAACATGCTGTACGTCTACGGCGAGAACGACCCGTGGGGGGCCGAGCCCTTCCACCTGGGCCGCGGCGCCCGTGACAGCTACGTCTACACGGTGCCGGGCGGCAACCACGGCTCCAAGGTCGCCGGACTCGTCGACGACCAGAAGGCCGCGGCAACCGCCGCCATCCTGCGCTGGGCCGGGGTCGCGCCCGCGGCCGTCGAGGCCGACCCGGCGAAGGCGAAGCCCCTCGCGAAGTTCGACTCGCGCCTGGATGTGCGCGACGCCGAACTGGAGCGGAACCGGGGGACGCTGCGGCCGTAACAGGCTCGCGCCGCGCCGAAGTGGGCTGTGTCCGCCGGGTGTTGTTCACACCCGGTGGGCACAGCCCACCGGTATGTCCCCGCCCAGCTGCACATACAGATCCGTGGTGCCGGGGCAGAGGGCGCGTCGCGCCACCGCCGACCCGACCTCGAACTCCGGCGGCCGGTCGCCCGATCCGTCGCAGGCGGTCTCCCTGACCTCGCCCTCACGGAAGCTGTGGACACAGTCCCCGACGACCGTCAGCGGACCGCCGCCCTGCCCGGGATCGCCCGGGTGCGGGGACTCCAGATTGCGCATGCACGCGTAACCGCGGGGTGTGGCCGGGCCGCCGTCCGACGCGGTGGGGCCGCCCGGGGAGATGTGCAGGACGAAGTCGGTCGGCGGCGGGCACGCCGGCCCGTCCGACGGCGCGCCGGTGTAGCGGGCCAGCACCTTCGCCGCCGCCTTCTCGCTGCCGCACGAGACCTCGCGGAACACCGCACCGCGCGAGCTGCAGTCGGCCGGTCCCAGGAACTCCACCCCGTAGCCCGAGGGCGCGGCGCTGTCCTGCGGCCCGCCGGCCGGTGTGGCCGACGCACCGCCGGCCGGCTGCCGGCAGGCGCTCAGGCACAGCACCGCGACGACGGGCAGGAGAGCGGAAAGGAGGGCGCACAGCACCCCCGCGACACGCGGCTCTTCCATGGAACACCCCCCGGCACGCCCACGAGGACGTGCACCCAGCGTGACCCGCCGGGGCGGGGACACGCCAGGTGCACGGGGTGTTTTTAGCTCTTTGGGGTGGTTACGCCGAAGGGGTGGCGTACCTCCGGTACGACAGTCCGTAGCCGACGGGGTACAGCGCCTGCGCGGGGGCGTCCGCCCGCTGCACCGGGACCGGGAGCCGGCCCTCGGGCCGGGCCCGCCCCGCGATCACGCGGGCGGCGGCCCGCAGCTCGACGTCCGTCCACGAGTACGCGGCGAGGCTCGCCGCATGGCCCGTGCCCGCCAGGTGGGCGACGTCGTACGGGTTCCGGATCGCGAGCGTGATCACCGGGACCCCGGTCGCCGCCAGGGCGCTGACCAGGGTGCGCTGGGTGCTGGTCGCCGTGACGTTGTACGTGCCCACGACCACCGCGTCCTTGCCCTTCGCCGCGGCCACCGCCTCGGCGATCTTCGCCTGGGTGGGCGCCGTCCCGGTGGACAGCGCGGTCGCCGTGAACCCCAGCTCCTCGAAGGCCCCGGCGAGCGTAGTCGTCGGGGGACCGGTCGTGCCGGAGGGGGACGCCGGATCGGCGCCGACCACCAGCAGGTTCTTGTGGGACCGGCGGGAGAGGGGCAGCAGCGACCCGGTGTTGGCCAGCAGCGTCGTCGTCCGCTCCGCGATCCGGTCGGCCGCCGCGAGGTGCGACCGGATGCCGACCGTGCGGTCGACGCCCCGGTGGGTGACGTACGGGTCGCGGAACAGCCCGAGCTTCGTCTTCAGCCGCAGGATGCGCAGGATCGATTCCTCGATGCGGGCCTCGCTGATCTCGCCGCTCCGCACCGCGTTCAGGACGGCGTTCCAGGCGACGGCGAGGTCCGGCGGGTTGAGCAGCTGGTCGACGCCCGCGAGCAGCGCGAGGACGGGGACGCGCTCGTCGCCGTACTTCGTGCGGACGCCCTCCATCCCCAGGGCGTCGGTGACCACGACGCCGTCGTAGCCGAGCTCCTCGCGCAGGATGCCGGTGAGGATCGGGCGGGACAGGGTCGCCGGGTCCTCCGACGGGTCCAGGGCGGGCACCACGATGTGCGCCGTCATGATCGAGTCGATGCCCGCGGCGACGGCCGCCCGGAACGGCGGGGCGTCCAGCTCGGCCCACTGCTCGCGGGTGTGCGAGATGACGGGCAGACCGGTGTGGCTGTCCGTGCTGGTGTCACCGTGACCGGGGAAGTGCTTGGCGGTGGAGGCGATCCCGGCGCCCTGGTAGCCCTTCACCTGCGCGGTGACCAGAGCGGCCACGGACTGCGGGTCGGAGCCGAAGGAGCGTACGCCGATGACGGGGTTGGCCGGGTTGACGTTGACGTCGGCGTCCGGCGCGTAGTTCTGGTTGATGCCCAGGGCGGCCAGCTCGGTCCCGGCGATCCGGGCCGCCTCCCGGGTGTCGGAGCGCGAACCGCCCGCGCCCAGCGCCATCGCGCCCGGCAGCAGCGTCGCGGGCTCCCCGACGCGGCAGACGATGCCGTGCTCCTGGTCGGTGGAGACCAGGAGCGGCAGCGGGGTGCGGCCCGCGAGCCCGGCGCGCTGGATGCCGTTGGAGAGGTCGGCGATCTGGTGCGGGTCGCGGGTGTTGTGCGCCCACGCGAAGTAGATGATGCCGCCGACGTGGTACGTGGAGATCAGCTCCGTGGCGTCACGGACCCCGATCTCGGCGAGGTTGGCGTCGATGTCCGCCTGGTCGGGGTCGGTGGCGGAGTGCCCGTACACCCGCATCACGAAGAGCTGGCCGACCTTCTCCTCCAGGCTCATCCGGGCGATGAGCCGCTTGAGGCGGCTGTCCGTGGAGGTTCCGGCCGTGGCTGCCTGCGCGGCGCCGGGAAGAGCTGCGACGCCGGTCGCTGCGGCCACGGCCGCGGTGGCGGTGAGGAGGGTGCGTCTGGAGGTGCGGTGGTGCACGTGAGCCCCTTCCGGTGCTGAAAGAAACTTCCAAGAAGGTACGGATATATGGAAAGTAACTACCAGTCAAGAGGGCGGCCCGAGAACGGGCGTGCCACACGCGGGGGTGGGCGGACATGCCCGGACATGGGGCGCGGCGCCGTAGACCCGTCAGTCCCCGGCCGTCCGGAGCGCCTCGGCCGCCGCCCGCAAGGCCGCCACCGCAGCGGTGATCGCGGGCCGCCGCGCCGCCTCCGTACGCCACAGTGCGTACAGTCGCCGCACGGGTACGGGGTCCAGTCGCACCGCGACCACCCCCGGCGGCAGCGGGCCGCGCCCCAGCCGGGGGATCATCGCCACGCCGAGCCCGGCCGCGACCAGGGCCAGCTGGGTGTGGTTCTCCTCCGCCCGGTGCCGGATGTCCGGCTCGTACCCCGCCGCACGGAGCGTCCGTACGAGCCAGTCGTGGCACACCGTGCCGGGCGGCTGGCACACCCACCGCTCCTTCGCCAGCTCCTCCCGCCGCACCGCCTCCCGCCCGGCGAGCGCATGGCCTTCCGGCACCAGCAGGTCGCACCGGTCGTCCCCGAGCACCGCCTGCGCGAGGCCCTCCGGTGCGGGCAGCGGGCTGATGTCCCAGTCATGGGCGACCGCGAGATCGACCACGCCCTTCGCCACCAGGTCGACCGAGAGGTGCGGATCGACCTCGGTGAGCCGCGCGTCCAGCGTCGGGTGCTCCCGGTCCAGCTCCGCCAGCACCCCCGGCAGCAGCCCGCGCGCGGCGGAGGCGAACGCGGCGATGGAGAGCCGGCCCGTCGGCTGCCCCCTGCGCTGTTCGAGCGTCGTCTCCGCCTGCTCCACGATCGCCAGCAACTCCTGTGCGGTCGCGGCGAGATGGATCGCCTCCTCGGTGAGCGCCACCCCGCGTCCGCGCCGTTCGAGCAGCGTCGTACGGGTCTCCCGCTCCAGCTTGGTGATCTGCTGGGAGACCGCCGACGCGGTGTAGCCGAGAGCTGCTGCGGCGCCCGCGACGGAGCCGTGGACGGAGACGGCGTGCAGGGCGCGCAGCCGGGACAGGTCGAGCACCGGGACCTCCGGGCGAGCGGGAAGCGTGAGCGGTGCTCAATCCAACCATGAAGGAATCCGCGCTGGTGCTACACGGTCCAGGCGTCGGATGCTCGGTCCATGCGTCCTCTCCACATCGCCCTGGCCGCGCTGGTCGCCGCCGTCTGGGGCGTGAACTTCGTCGTCATCGAGCTGGGTCTCGCCCACTTCCCGCCCCTGCTCTTCTCCGCCCTGCGCTTCCTCGTCGCCGCGCTGCCCGCCGTGTTCTTCGTCGGCAGGCCCACCGTGGCGTGGAAGTACATCGTCGGTGTGGGGCTCGCCCTGGGGGTGGCCAAGTTCGGGCTGCTCTTCATCGGGATGGACCGGGGGATGCCTGCCGGGCTCTCCTCCCTGGTGCTCCAGGTCCAGGCCGTCTTCACCGCCCTGTTCGCGGCCCTGGTCCTGTCCGAACGGCCCGGCAGGACGCGCGTCCTGGGCATGGGGATCGCGCTCGCGGGCATCGGCGTGGCCGCCGTGGACGAGGGGGCGGGCGGGCCCGTGCTCGCCTTCGTCCTGGTGATCGTGGCGGCGGCGTGCTGGGGCGTGTCCAACGTGATCACCCGTAAGGCGGCCCCTCGGGACTCCCTCAACTTCATGGTGTGGGTCTCGACCGTCCCGGTGCTGCCGCTCCTCGGCCTGTCCCTGCTCTTCGAGGGCTGGGACCGCGACACCGAGGCCCTCGCGGCGCTCGACTGGAGCGGAGCCGCCATCATCGTCTACGTCGCCTGGGTCGTCACCGTCTTCGGCTTCGGCGCCTGGGGCTTCCTCCTCCGCCATCACCCGGCCTCGTCCGTCGCCCCGTTCACCCTGCTGGTGCCCGTCTTCGGGATGTCGTCGGCCGCGCTGTTCCTCGGCGAGCCGGTCAGCCCCCTGCGGTGGTGCGCGGCGGCGCTGCTGGTCGGCGGGGTGGCCCTGACCTCGCTGGTCAGGCCCCGCCCGGCCGCCGCCCCACCGCTTCCGGAGGTCCAGGAGGCGCGGGCCTGACCGGGGCCCGCTACTGCTTCGGCGCGCCGAGGCGCAGCAGGTGCTCCCGGCCCGCCGCCAGCAGCTCCGGCAGCCCTGCGGCCCCGGGGTACCAGCGCTTCTCGTACTCCCAGCAGACCCAGCCGTCCGCATCCACGGTGTCCAGGCACTCCTTCAGCGGCAGCGTCCCGGCGCCGAGGGGCAGCGGCGTGGTGTCCTCGGCGGAGGCGATGTCCTTCACCTGTACGTATCCGAGGTGCGGGGCCAGGACCGCGTGACTGGCCGCAGGCTCCTCGCCGGCCAGCCAGGTGTGCATGACGTCCCAGATCGCGCCGATCTGCCCGTGCCCGACCGGCCCCACCACCCGGGCCACGTCGGCTCCGGCGCGGTGCGAGTCATGGGTCTCCAGGAGGATCCGTACGCCCCGGTCGGCGGCGTGCGGCGCGGCTGCCCCCAGCCGCCGTGCGGCGGCCGCGTCGGCCTCCGCCGGGTCCTGGTCCCCGCCGCCGGGGAACACCCGGACGTACGGAGCGCCCAGGTCGTGGGCGAGGTCCACCAGCCCGGCGAGCTCGGCGAGCACCGGCTTGTCGTCCCCCTCGGCGGCGACCCGCGCATAACCGGCGACGGTGAGGATCTCCACCCCGCCGCGCTTGAACTCCTCGGCCACGGCGGCCCGTTCGAGCTGGGTGAGGCCGACGTTGACTGGCTCCTCGGCGTGGGTGCGCAGCTCCACCCCCTGGTAGCCGTTCCCTGCGGCGAGGCGTACCACGTCCGCCACGGGCATCCCCGGAACTCCGAGGGTCGAGAAAGCGAGCTTCAAGGTGTCTGTCCTCTCATCGGTACGGCGCGGTCCTGACGCGTACCCGCTGTTCGCGGGGGAGATTCCTCATCCCTGCCGCGGGGGCGCGGTCGATCCCCGCTCCATGAGCTCCGCCTCGATGGTCGCGATGCCGCCCGGCGGAGGTGTCTCCTTGCCCATCGCCAGCCGGCCGGCCCGTGCCCCCGCCTCGAACAGCGGCAGCCGTACGGTCGTCAGGGCGGGGACGGCGTCCACCGAGAACGGCAGGTCGTCGAAGCCGGCCACCGAGATGTCCTCGGGGATGCGGAGCCCCAGGTCCCGGACCGCCGCGCAGGCACCGAGTGCCACGGTGTCGTTCGCGGCGACGACGGCCGTCACGGCGGGTTCGCGGCGCAGGAGTTCGAGCGTGGCGTCGTAACCGGAGCTCCGGTCGTACGGGCCGTGCACGGTGACGCTCTCCTCGTCGCCGTACAGCCCCGCCGCCTTCATGGCCTCGCGGTGGCCCTCCAGCCGGTGCCGGGTCGTGGTGCGTTCCAGGGGCCCGGCGACGTAACCGATCCGGCGGTGGCCCAGGGCGATCAGATGCTCCGTGATGCGCCGGGCGCCGCCCCGGTTGTCGAAGGCCAGGGCCGCGACCACCGCGTCGGCGCCCGGCAGCGGCGGGCGGCCGCAGAAGACGATCCTGGTGCCGGCGTCCGCGAGCTTGGCCAGCTTCACCGCCATCGCGGCCTGGTGGGCCGGGTCCTCCAGCGCGCCGCCGGTCAGGACGACGGCCGCGGCGCGCTGGCGCTGCAGCAGGGTGAGGTAGGTGAGTTCGCGCTCGGGGGAGCCGCCGGTGTTGCAGACGACGGCGAGCTTCTCGCCGCCCGCACGGCCGGATCCGTCCCCCGGGCCCCCGATCTCGCTCTGCGCCGCCCCGGCCATGATGCCGAAGAACGGGTCGGCGATGTCGTTGACCAGGATGCCCACCAGGTCGGAGGTGGCGGCGGCGAGCGAGCTGGCCGGGCCGTTCAGTACGTAGTCCAGATCGTCCACCGCGCGCAGGACCCGCTCCCGGGTGGACGAGGCCACCGGGTAGTTGCCGTTCAGCACGCGGGACACGGTGGCCGGGGACACCCGGGCGCGGGCCGCCACGTCCGCCAGGGTGACTGTCATCGCTCTCCTCCGAGGAGTTCTGGAGCGGCCCCCCTTGTCCGGGCCACTGTCGGCAGGCTAGCGTCATACCGCATAGAAAGCGCTTGCTACGGCTGTATGGAGGAACTTTCGTGACACGCAGGACAGTGCGCATCGCCATGAACGGCGTCACGGGACGCATGGGATACCGGCAGCACCTGGTGCGCTCGATCCTCGCGATCCGCGAGCAGGGCGGCCTCGACCTCGGTGACGGCGACGTGCTGTGGCCCGAACCCGTCCTCGTCGGCCGCCGCGCCCACGCCCTGGAGGCACTCGCCGAGCAGCACGGCCTGACCGAGTGGTCGACGGACCTGGACGCGGTGCTCGCCGACGAGACGATCGACATCTACTTCGACGCCCAGGTCACCTCGGCCCGCGTCGACGCGATCAAGAAGGCCATCGCCGCCGGCAAGCACATCTACACCGAGAAGCCCACCGCCACCGACGTCGAGGGCGCGCTCGAACTGGCCCGCCTCGCCCGCGACGCCGGCATCAAGCACGGCGTCGTCCAGGACAAGATCTTCCTCCCGGGCCTGCTCAAGCTGAAGCGCCTCATCGACGGCGGCTTCTTCGGCGAGATCCTCTCCGTGCGCGGCGAGTTCGGCTACTGGGTCTTCGAAGGCGACTGGCAGGAAGCCCAGCGCCCCTCCTGGAACTACCGTGCGGAGGACGGCGGCGGCATCGTCGTCGACATGTTCCCACACTGGGAGTACGTCCTGCACGAGCTGTTCGGCCAGGTCACCAGCGTCTCGGCGCACGTGCAGACCCACATCCCGCAGCGCTGGGACGAGCAGGGCAAGCCCTACTCCGCCACCGCCGACGACGCCGCGTACGGCACCTTCCAGCTGGCCGGCGGCGCCGTCGCCCAGATCAACTCCTCCTGGGCGGTCCGCGTCAACCGCGACGAACTCGTCGAGTTCCAGGTCGACGGCACCCACGGCTCCGCCGTCGCGGGCCTGCGCAACTGCCGTGTCCAGCACCGCTCGGCCACCCCCAAGCCGGTCTGGAACCCCGACCTCCCGGTCACCGAGCCGTTCCGCGACCAGTGGCAGGAAGTCCCCGACAACGCCGAGTTCGACAACGGCTTCAAGGCCCAGTGGGAGCTGTTCCTCCGCCACATCGTCCTGGACGAGCCCTACACCTGGGACCTGATGGCCGGCGCCCGGGGCGTCCAGCTCGCCGAGCTCGGCCTCAAGTCCTCGGCCGAGGGCCGCCGCTTCGACGTACCGGAGCTGAGCCTGTGACCATCCACCTCCCGCAGGGGCCGTACGAACCCCGGGCCACCCCGCTCGACCTGGCCCACTCCGGGGTACCGCTCGCCTCCCGTACGGTCTTCTCCGCCGCCCACGTCGTCGCCGACCCGGGCGCCGACATCAGCCCCGACGACCCCGCCGCCATCGACTGGGACGCCACCCTCGCCTTCCGGCGGCACCTCTGGTCGCACGGCCTGGGCGTCGCCGAGGCCATGGACACCGCCCAGCGCGGCATGGGCCTGGACTGGGCCGGAGCGGCCGAGCTGATCCGCCGCTCCGCCGCCGAGGCGAAGTCGGTGGGCGGCCGGATCGCCTGCGGCGTCGGCACCGACCAGCTCACCGGCCCCGCCGGCCTGCCCGAGGTGCGCGCCGCGTACGAGGAACAGCTCGCCCTCGTCGAGGAGAGCGGCGCCCAGGCCATCCTGATGGCCTCCCGCGCGCTGGCCGCCGCGGCGAAGGGCCCCGAGGACTACCTGGAGACGTACGCCCATCTCCTGCGCCAGGCCACCGAGCCCGTCGTCCTGCACTGGCTCGGCCCGATGTTCGACCCGGCGCTGGAGGGCTACTGGGGCAGCGCGGACCTCGACGCCGCCACGGACACCTTCCTGAAGGTCATCGCGGAACACCCCGACAAGGTCGACGGCATCAAGATCTCCCTCCTGGACGCCGAGCGCGAGATCGACGTACGACGCCGGCTTCCGAGCGGGGTGCGCTGCTACACCGGGGACGACTTCAACTACCCCGAGCTGATCGCGGGCGACGACCGGGGCTTCAGCCACGCCCTGCTCGGCATCTTCGACCCGCTGGGCCCGCTCGCCGCCCACGCCGTACGGGTCCTGGACACCGGTGACGTGGACGGCTTCCGCGCCCTCCTGGATCCCACGGTCGAGCTGTCCCGCCACCTCTTCCGGGCCCCGACCCGCTTCTACAAGACGGGCGTGGTGTTCCTCGCCTGGCTCGCGGGCCACCAGGACCACTTCACGATGGTCGGCGGCCTCCAGTCCGCCCGCTCGCTGCCGCACCTGGCGAAGGCGTACGAACTGGCCGACCGCCTGGGCCTGTTCCCGGACCCCGAGCTGGCCGAGGCCCGTATGCGCGCCCTGCTCACCGTTTACGGAGGAAGCCGATGACCGCCGATCTCTCCCGCCTGTCCATCAACCAGGAGACGGTCCGGCAGCTCTCCCTGCCGGAGCTCGTCGAGGGCTGCGCCAAGGCCGGCATCGGCCAGGTGGGCCTGTGGCGCGCCCCGGTGCAGGAGTACGGCGTCGAGCGTGCCGGGCAGCTGATGAAGGACGCGGGCCTCACCGTCACCAGCCTGTGCCGCGGCGGCTTCCTCACCGCGTCCGACCCCGACGGACGCGCCCGCGCCCTGGACGACAACCGTGCGGCGGTCGACGAGGCCGCGGGCGTGAACACCGACACCCTGGTCCTGGTCTCCGGCGGACTGCCCGCCGGGGAGAAGGACCTGCACGCCGCCCGCGAGCGGATCGCCGACGCCCTGGCCGAGTTGGCCCCGTACGCCCACGAGCGGGGCATCCGGCTCGCGATCGAGCCGCTGCACCCGATGTTCGCCTCGGACCGCTGCGTCGTCTCGACCCTCTCGCAGGCCCTGGACCTCGCCGAGCGCTTCCCGGCCGAGCAGGTCGGGGTGGTCGTCGACGCCTACCACATCTGGTGGGACGACCAGCTGCCCGCGCAGATCGCGAGGGCGGGCGCGGGCGGCCGGATCCACTCGTTCCAGCTGGCCGACTGGATCACTCCGCTTCCGGCGGGCGTCCTGGTGGGCCGGGGCCAACTGGGTGATGGCTGCGTCGATTTCCGGGCGATGCGCCGACTGGTCGAGGCGACCGGCTTCGACGGTCCGATCGAGGTGGAGATCTTCAACGGGGAGCTCTGGGCCCGCGACGGGGCCGAAGTGATCGCCGAGGTCGCCGCCCGCTACCTGGAACATGCCTGCTGAGAGCGGTTCGACGACGCGAAGGTAAAGAGATCGTCAAGGCGTGCAACCTTTGCGTACCCTCCCCGGTCGTACTCTGCGTCGGGACTTCCGGGGAGGGGTCCGGGGGGACGGGAAGCCCGACGGAGGGGGAAAGCGAGGGGGGTCCGGCCTATGGGCCGGGCCCCATTCCGCTTCCACGAGGCGTTCGTCCGAGACGTTCCGCGAGGACGTCCCGGAAGGCGCATCGTGAGCCGTTCCGTGTGTCGTCCGGGCGGCTCGGAGGAATGGATCCGGGTCCCGGCCCCCTGCCGCCCGGTCCTGTGACGGGCGGCCCGGATGCCTGCGCCCGCACACACCGAAGGTCAGTGGAATGCCGAGAGTCAAAGTCAGCGTGATCGTCCCCGTCCACAACACCGGGAAGTACGTCGACGAGTGCGCGCCGTCGCTGCTCGCGCAGAGCCTCCCTGCCGACGAGTACGAGGTCATCTACG
This sequence comes from Streptomyces sp. NPDC102451, assembly GCF_044765485.1. Classification (NCBI taxonomy): domain Bacteria; kingdom Bacillati; phylum Actinomycetota; class Actinomycetes; order Kitasatosporales; family Streptomycetaceae; genus Streptomyces; species Streptomyces sp. NPDC102451. Next base: position 416,907 of record NZ_JBIWKD010000005.1, read on the forward strand.
TCGACGACGGGTCCACGGACGACACCCTGGAACGGCTGGAGAAGCTGGCGGCCGGACACCCGCACGTCCAGGTGCACACCCAGCCCAACTCCGGCTGGCCGGGTGCACCGCGCAACCTCGGCATGAAGCACGCCAAGGGCGAGTACGTGCAGTTCGTCGACCACGACGACATGCTCGGAACCGAAGCCCTGGAACGGCTGTACGCGCACGCGACGCGCAACCGGGCCGATGTGGTGATCGGCAAGATGTCCAGCACGATGGTGCGGCCCCGGCGGCTGTTCCGGCACACACTGGACAGCTGCACCATCGAGAACGACGAACTCATGCAGAGCATGTCCCCGCACAAGATGTTCCGGCGGGCCTTCGTCGAGCAGCACGGACTGCGCTTCCCCGAAGGCCCGTGGATCATGGAGGATCTGGCCTTCGTCACCGCCGCCTATCTGAAGGCCGAGCGGATCTCGGTCCTCGCCGACTACCCCTGCTACTACTGGATGAAGCGGGACGACGGGGGCAACAACACCCGCCACCGGTTCAATCCGAAGCACGGGTTCTGGCCCAACCTCCGTACCGTCATCGGCCAGATCAAGGACGGTACCGAGCCCTCCGACGACATCGACGCGTTGCAGAACCGGCTCCTGCACCGTCTGTACCACGTCGAGGTCCTGTCCAGGGCCCGCGAGCCCGAGATCCTGCGTGAGGACCCGGCCGAGCAGCGACGGCGGTTCGGGACGGCCCGTGAGGTGGCGCTGGAGGAGTTCCCGGCCGCCGTGCGGCGTGGGCTGCCCGCGGTGAGCGGGCTGAGGGCCGAACTGCTGGAACGCGGCGACTTCGACGGGGCGTTCGCGTTCGCGGAGCACATCCGCGCCGTGACCGTCCGCAGCACGCTCGGCGCACCGCACTGGCAGGACGGCTGCCTCGTCGCCGACATCACGCTGGAACTGCTGCGCGGCGACGGTGAGCCGGTGGTCCTGACCGGACGCGACGGGACGTGGTGGCTGGACCCGGAACTGCTGACCGGCGTACCGGGGGCGGAGGACGGATGGGAGGTCCACGACCCGTTCCGGACGGCGTACGCCGAACTGGTCGTCAAGGACCGCGACCGGGAGGACTGGTGGTACCCGGAGGGCGACCTGGAGCTCCGGCTCCAGCCCCTGGGGGACGGCCGGTCCCGGCTCGTTGCCTCCGGGCGACTGCGCCTCGACCCGGAGCGGCTGGCCGGCGGGCGGCGGCTCGAACGCGGGGTGTACGACGTGTGGGCGTTCGTCAACCTGCTGGGCGTCGACCGGATGGTCCGGGTGACCGGGCAGGGCGTCCCGAGCGGCCCGGCCGCGGGCCCGGCGCTCACCGGCGGACGGCTCGCGCTCCCGTACTTGACCGCCGGCGTCGGCCAGCTCGCCCTCGACATGGACCAGCGCCTGCGCGGATTCGGCCCCGACACGGCCGGTGCCGCGGCTGCGAACGCGCTGCGCGGCGAGCGGTCGCTCCCGCTGCCGTACGTCGCGGCGGGGCCGGGAGCCCCGGCCCCCGTCAAGGTCACCGTGTCCGCCCTGAAGGTCACCGCCGAAGTGGTCCCCGCCGCTGACGGGCCGACGGCGCTGCTGCGCCTCCCCGCCCGGCTGAAACTCCCGTCCGGACGCCACCCGGTCACCCTGCCGAAGGCGGACGCGCCGGTCGCGTACGCCGTGGTCGGCGACGGCGCACTGCTCCGGCTGGAGGGCCCGGCGTACGAGGCCGGCGCCGGGCGCCGCATCCTCGACACGGTCGCCGACCACCGCCAGGTCCGGCGCGTACGGCGACGGCTGCCCGGCCGGCCGGGCTGAGGCGGCGGAGGCCGGGCGAAGCCGGCCCCACCTTCACCCGGGGGTGAGGCCCGGCCCCACTGGGTCAGGACGGCGCCGCGGCCCGGTCGGATTCGCTGCGCAGGACGCAGAACTCGTTGCCTTCGGGGTCCGCGAGTACGGCCCACCCCGAGCCGTCGGCCTTCCGGCGGTCGGCGACCAGGGTGGCGCCCAGATCCAGCAGCCGTTCGACCTCCTCCTCCCGCGAGGTCTCCGGGCGCAGACACAGGTGGAGCCTGTTCTTGGACGACTTCGGTTCGGGCACCTGGTTGAAGTACAGGAACGGCCCATCCGGCAGCATCACCTGAGTCTCCGCCACTCCCGGCCCGTCGTCCGGGTGCAACGGGTGGCCGGTCACCCCGCTCCAGAACCGGGCCAGTTCATAGGCATCCGCACAGTCGATCGCCACGTTCTGCAATACCGAGACCATGAGGACGAGCCTGCCTGAGCGGTGCGCCGCCTGTCACGCCTTCGCCTCGCTGCCCTCGTGGCCGTACGGGATTCAGCGGTCAGGGCCGTACCTCCACGGCCAGATGGGGCCACGCCGTGGCCAGTGCGACGGCATCGCCCCGCGACCAGCCCTCCGCACGCAGGCGTTCACCGGGGCGGAAGTGGACGGTCGTCCCGGTCGTCCCGTCGTCGGGCACGGCCTCCAGACCGGTCACGGGGACGCCGTGCTCGTAACGCTGGGTCCAGGATCCGTTGTGCCGGCGGTTGGTGTGGACGAGCCGTTCACTGAGCGCGGCGACCACCGACATGCCTCGGCGTGGATGGCCGTCAGGGAGGATCTGGGCCTCGGGGGAGTCGAAGAACCGCAGGTCCTTGGTGGCCATCACCGGCTTCTTGACGACCTGGCCGTCCTCGTCGAACCGGGTGTCGGTGCCCCGCCCTTCATCCGCGACGGACACGGAACCGTCGGGGTGGAGCGTGACACGGCAGCGTCCTCCGTCGCCGCACTCCGCCTCGTCGGCCGCATAGGCGACGACCTCGAGCACCAGATGCCAGGTGCCGCCAGGGGCGAACGCGACCGGGTCCCGCCGGATGCCCGACAGGTGAGCGAGATCCACGGCGTTGGCCCAGTCGTGCGTCGTGTTGCGCCAGAAAGCTCTTGAGGTATCCACCGGTCATCTCCACCCAGTCGCGTGATCGCCGCAGGGGCCACCACTTCGGGAACAGGTACGCGGCGTCATGGACCGAGTCGCCGGTACTCGTCCGGCATTCTGAAAAGCGCGGCCCAGAGGAAGCCCTCACCGAAGCAGGTGGAACTCGACGGCTCGTTCCGCATCCGGCGTAGTTCGACCTCCTCCATTCCCTCGAAGGTCCAGCGCAGCGACTCCGGTGTGAAGGCAAGACCGCCCTGCAGCCCGCCTGAGCCGTAGAGTTCGGCGTCCGGCAGCTCGGAACCCATCGCCCCCGAGGCGAAGCAACTGAGGGCGAGGTACCCGCCGGGGGCCAAGGACCGTTCCACCAGCTGCAGGTAGCTGACGCGCCGGTGCGGCGGCAGGTGGTGGAAGCAGCCGGAGTCGTTGATCAGTTCGTACGGGCCGGCGGGTGCGCCTTCGGCGAAGGCGTCGCCGCAGTGGAAGCGGATGTCCGCGCCCGCCTCCAGGGCACGCTCCTTCGCCCAGGCGATGGCGCCGGACGACAGATCGACGGCGTCCACCTGGAAGCCGCGCGAGGCGAGCCACAGCGCGTTGCGCCCCGGGCCGCATCCGAGGTCGAGGGCACGCCCCGGTGGGACCAGCCCCCGCTCGACGTACGAGACGAGACTCTCGTCGGGCTTCGCGACGAAGAACGGCACAGGCTTCGACCGGTCCTCGTAGAAGCCGTCCCACCAGTCGCCCGCCCGCTCGGTCCACCGGTCGGCCTCCGGCGCGAACAGGCCGTCCATGAGCGTCAGTACGTCATCCATCGAGCGTATGTTCCGGCGCATCCGGACTCCCTTCCCGCTGCCTGAATTTTAGGCGCGGGCGATCCATGAGGCCAGGTCGGACCGTATGTGCGGGGTGCTCCACAGGCATCAGGAAGGGTGGCGCGAAAGGGAATGGCCCCCAGCCCCGACCCCCGTACGCGCACCCTTCCAGGCCCCCACGGAAGGCCCCTACGGGGGGAGTTCCGGCTCCGCCGGGGCGTGTTTCTCCACGGGTCGGAGGCATCACCACTTGTCGCCGACTCGGACCTTGTCCCACTTGCTCTTCGATATGCACAACTCGTGCTCGTCGTCGTTCAGTTCGATCTGCCAGCACTCCAGCTCACGGTGCGAGACACGCTTGCTGCCCGTCTTCACCGTGCGGCAGGACTTCTTGGACTTGCCGTCCTTCCGGCTCGTGGAGCACTGCCTCTTGGTGACCGGCTTGTGGCTCCACGTGGTGTGGGCCGCCTTGTGCTCCTCCGTGATCGTGCCGTGCACCTCGTCGCTGCCGCAGGCGGCCAGGAGGAGGGCGGCGACGGGTATCGCGGTCAGGGCGGCTGTCCGGCGGACGAACATGGGCGATTTCTTTACGGCACAGTGCGAATGCCGGGCCGGACGGGGGTTGGGCGACGGCGTCGGACGGGGTGCAGCTCAGGGAGGTGGCCGGGATCGCGCGAGGGGCGGGGTGGTAGGCCCGGCGCGGTCGCGGCGGCCCCACCCGCTTGTTCCGTGGCGCGGGGTGGCTTAGGCGTGCGCAAGTGTGTCAACTCCTTGACACGGTTTGGGTTTTCCGGAATTGTGTCAAGCAGTTGATACGCCTGGTGGGGGAAGGGATCGTTATGGCTGCTGCCGCAAGAACGGTAGGCGCCTGGAGGGCGGGGCTGCTCGTGCCCGTGCGATGGGCCGGTGTGGTGACCGGTCTGGCTGTCAACGCGATCGTCACCTTCAGCCCTGAGCCTGATGTGGATCTGCTCTACGGAATCCCCGTGTTCGGACTGTGCGTCATGGCCGGCGTGTTCGCGGCGGACATCGTCGCGCGACCGAGTGGTGGCTGGCACCGAGCAGCCGAAGTGACGCCACGCAGGATCCGGGACTACGTGCCCCGATCTCTTACGGCTGTGCTGGCCGCGCAGGCTGTCGCCCTGCCGGTCATCCTGGTCGTCGCCGCCGCGACGGCCTCGGCAGACTCCGGCGGTCGCCCGGGGCGCGCCCTGTCCGTCACCTGCGCCGCCGGAACCCACTTGCTCTCACCCTGGCCCGGCCCCTACTACGCCTGGCCGGCGCTCGGCGGCCTCACTTTGGGCACCGTCGCCTGCGTTCTGCTGCTGCGTCGTGTCACCGTACGTTCCGGCAGCGATGATCAACGCCGCGTCAACGCCAGAGCGGCTGTCGGTGCGTGGGGAGTGCTGGTGAGCGCCCCTCTCTTCGCCGTTTCCGTGACGGCGGGCTTTGTGATGCTGAGCATGCCCTGTGGGGGGACGATGACAGTTCTGGCGCTCTGGGGGCTGGCCTTCGCCGCCCTCGCCTCCGTCCTGACCGCAGGCCACTGCCTGGGGGTCCTCCTGCTGCCGCAGGCCTACGTCAAGGTCCAGGCATGACGGTCGACGGGCTCAGTATCAGAGTCAGTCACGCGTCTCCCGTCCCGCCGTACGAACAGATCCGAGCCCAGTTGGCCGATCTGATCTCGGTCGGCCGACTGGGACAGGGGGCCAGGCTGCCGTCCGTACGCCAGCTGGCCTCCGACCTCGGGCTGGCCAACAACACGGTGGTGCGGGCCTACCGCGAACTGGAGGCCGCAGGCCTCGTCAAGAGCCGCCGAGGCTCCGGTACGCAGGTCATCGCCCCGCCGGCCGCCACCGACACCAAGGTGAAACTGGGGGAGTACGCACGCAGCTATGCCGCCGCCGTGAGGCACCTCGATGCCACCGACGAGGATGCCCTTGCCGCCGTCCGTCATGCTCTCGCCAGTTTCGGCGACCTGTGACCCAGGCATCAGGATTCGTGTCGCTTGTCCAACACGGCCGTGCTCGATGCCGACGACTTCTGTCGAGCCGCCTGGGTGCAGCCGTAGCGGCCATCGACCACTGGTTCCACGAAGAACCCTTCCGTCGTGTCGCCGAACTGGCCGCCACGGCAAGACCCTGAAGGCGCAGCGGGGCGAACTCCCGGATCAGATGGCCACGGCTGAGATAGCGGCCCCTGGCAGCGTGGCGGCGTATGCCTCGATGTCGTCGGTGTCGGAGGTCAGCACGGCACCTCCGCCGTGTGCGGCGGCGATGTGGACGGCCAGCGCATCCACCGGGTCCGGGCGCTTCTTGGGAGGCAGCGCGGCGGCACCGATCATGTCGCCGAGCGTTTTCCAGTCCTCGATGGTCATTCCCCCCGCACAGGGAAGGCAACGGGGCGCCTGGTCCACGGGGAAGCGGGTCCTGGCTCCGGGGTGGACGACGACGTCGGCGAGGATCCGGTTCCACGCGTAGGCCGTCTTCGGGCTCGTTCGCCAGGCCTGTGAGAGGGCGGGACCAGGGACGATCGGCTGGTGTCCGCCGGCTGAGACGAAGCCCTTGTGCAGGATGTGCGCCCGGCGGTCCTGGCTCACCAGCGCCATCAGCATGCCGGTGTCGTAGACGACAACGGTCACGCGGCGGCCTCATCGTGGGAGGACCGGCCGAGAATGGCTTCGACCTCAGCCCGTTCCTCCCTGCTCGGTTCGATGTCGTCGCCCGCCCACGTGCCGGTGCCTGCTTGCTCCTCGGCCTCCGCGCGGGCATCCTCGAACGGCTTGAAGATCCTCCTGACGCGGTCCTGCTGGTCCATCTGCGTCTGGGCGGCGATCGTGAGGAATGTGGAGACGTCGAGTCCGGCGTCCGCCGCATGTTCTCTGATCCGGTCGCGGACCTCGGCCGACATGCTGATGGAAAAGCGCTCGGTTGCCATGACGCCACGGTAACACCGAGTGTTACGCAACGTCTCGCGTTCGGTGGTACGTCAGCTTCCGGCGCGGCCCACCCGATGTCAGCCTCGCCCGGTACCGTCACGAACATGTCCACCAGGTCTTCCACGACGTCCTCCACGACATCGTCCACGCCGAACATGGCCGTCCTCGAAGGGGTCCTGGAGCGGATCACGTACGCCAACGAGGAGAACGGCTACACGGTCGCGCGCGTCGACACCGGGCGCGGGGCGGGCGACCTGCTCACCGTCGTCGGTTCGCTGCTCGGTGCGCAGCCCGGTGAGTCGCTGCGGATGGAGGGGCGTTGGAGCTCCCACTCGCAGTACGGCAAGCAGTTCACCGTCGAGAACTACACGACGATCCTGCCCGCCACCATCCAGGGCATCCGGCGTTACCTGGGCTCCGGCCTGATCAAGGGCATCGGCCCCGTCATGGCCGACCGCATCACCACTCACTTCGGCGTCGACACCCTGGACATCATCGAGCAGCAGCCGAAGCGGCTCGTCGAGGTGCCCGGGCTCGGGCCGAAGCGGACGAAGATGATCGCCGCGGCCTGGGAGGAGCAGAAGGCGATCAAGGAGGTCATGGTCTTCCTCCAGAGCGTCGGGGTCTCCACCTCCATCGCCGTCCGCATCTACAAGAAGTACGAGGACGCCTCGATCTCCGTCGTGAAGAACCAGCCCTACCGGCTGGCCGCCGACGTCTGGGGCATCGGCTTCCTCACCGCCGACCGCATCGCCCAGGCCGTCGGCATCCCGCACGACAGCCCCGAGCGGGTCAAGGCCGGACTCCAGTACGCCCTGTCGCAGTCCACCGACCAGGGGAACTGCTTCCTCCCCGAGGAGCGGCTGATCGCCGACGGGGTGAAGCTGCTCCAGGTCGACACCGGGCTGGTCATCGACTGCCTGGCCGAGCTCGCGGAGGATCCGGAGGGCGTCGTACGGGAGAAGGTGCCGGGCCCCGAGGACGGGCAGCCGGTCACCGCCGTGTACCTGGTCCCCTTCCACCGCGCCGAGCTCTCCCTCGCCGCCCAGGTGCGGCGTCTGCTGCGGGCGCCGGAGGACCGGATGCCGGCCTTCGGGGACGTCGACTGGGACAAGGCGCTGTCCTGGCTCTCCGGGCGTACGGGGGCGAAGCTGGCGCCCGAGCAGGAGGCGGCCGTCCGGCTGGCCCTCACCGAGAAGGTCGCCGTGCTGACGGGCGGTCCCGGCTGCGGGAAGTCCTTCACCGTCCGCTCCGTCGTCGAGCTGGCCCGCGCCAAGAACGCGAAAGTGGTGCTGGCCGCCCCCACCGGGCGGGCCGCGAAGCGGCTCTCGGAGCTGACCGGCGCCGAGGCGTCCACCGTGCACCGGCTGCTGGAGCTGAAGCCCGGCGGGGACGCGGCGTACGACCGTGACCGTCCGCTCGACGCCGATCTGGTCGTCGTGGACGAGGCCTCGATGCTCGATCTGCTGCTCGCCAACAAGCTGATCAAGGCGGTGGCACCCGGTGCCCATCTCCTGCTGGTCGGCGATGTGGACCAGCTGCCGTCGGTCGGCGCCGGGGAGGTGCTGCGGGACCTGCTCGCCGAGGGCGGCCCGGTCCCGGCGGTCCGGCTGACCACCATCTTCCGGCAGGCCCAGAAGTCCGGCGTCGTCACCAACGCCCACCGCATCAACTCCGGGGTGCCGCCGCTGACCCAGGGCCTGGACGACTTCTTCCTCTTCGTGGAGGACGAGACGGAGGACGCCGGGGTGCTCGCCGTCGATGTCGCGGCCCGCCGCATCCCCGCCAAGTTCGGCCTGAACCCGCGCCGTGACGTGCAGGTCCTCGCCCCGATGCACCGTGGCCCGGCAGGCGCAGGCCATCTCAACGGACTGCTCCAGCAGGCCATCACCCCGGGCCGCCCCGGCCTGCCCGAGAAGCGGTTCGGAGGCCGGGTCTTCCGGGTCGGCGACAAGGTGACGCAGATTCGGAACAACTATGACAAAGGGGAGAATGGCGTCTTCAACGGTACGGTCGGTGTCGTCACCGCTCTCGACGCGGACGAGCAGACGCTGACGGTTCTCACGGACGAGGACGAGGAGATCGCGTACGACTTCGACGAACTGGACGAGCTCGCCCATGCCTACGCGATGACCATCCACCGCTCGCAGGGCAGCGAGTACCCGGCGGTCGTCATCCCGGTCACCACCAGCGCCTGGATGATGCTGCAACGGAACCTGCTGTACACGGCGGTGACCCGCGCCAAGAAGCTGGTCGTGCTGGTCGGTTCGCGCAAGGCCATCGGTCAGGCCGTCCGCACGGTTTCCGCAGGCAGGCGCTGCACGGCGCTGGATTTCCGGCTCCGTGGCGGGGCGTCGGAAGACTTCCCGGAAAAATGATCGATCAAAACGGTGGGAAACATCACTGAGCCCTTCCGGAACCGGAGGGGAGGGGGCAGGATGAGAAAGTTGACGGCACTCAGTGCCGTCAGTAGGTCCAATGGACGACCCCGAGTGCACTCTCCTGAGCCAAATGGGGGAGGGTGGAGACAGTCAGGGCACCTCGAAGAAGAGGCACTACGTCGGTGAGGGATGACGTGAGCGAGCACACCAACAACGCTGTAGTACTGCGGTACGGCGATGACGAGTACACCTACCCGGTGATCGACAGCACCGTCGGCGACAAGGGCTTCGATATCGGGAAGCTCCGGGCCAATACGGGCCTGGTCACGCTGGACAGCGGATACGGCAACACAGCCGCCTATAAATCCGCCATCACCTACCTCGACGGTGAACAGGGCATCCTGCGCTACCGCGGCTACCCGATCGAGCAGCTCGCCGAGAGCTCGACGTTCCTCGAGGTCGCCTACACGCTGATCAACGGTGACCTTCCCAAGGTCGACGAGCTGTCGGACTTCAAGAACGAGATCACCCAGCACACGCTGCTGCACGAGGACGTCAAGCGCTTCTTCGACGGCTTCCCGCGCGACGCCCACCCGATGGCCATGCTGTCCTCGGTCGTCAGCGCGCTGTCCACCTTCTACCAGGACAGCCACAACCCGTTCGACGAGGAGCAGCGTCACCTCTCGACGATCCGGCTGCTGGCCAAGCTCCCGACCATCGCGGCGTACGCGTACAAGAAGTCGATCGGTCACCCGTTCGTCTACCCGCGTAACGACCTCGGCTACGTCGAGAATTTCCTGCGGATGACCTTCTCCGTCCCGGCCCAGGAGTACGTGCCGGACCCGGTCGTCGTCTCCGCGCTGGAGAAGCTGCTCATCCTGCACGCGGACCACGAGCAGAACTGTTCGACCTCCACCGTGCGTCTGGTCGGCTCCTCGCAGGCGAACATGTTCGCCTCGATCTCCGCCGGCATCTCGGCCCTGTGGGGCCCGCTGCACGGTGGCGCCAACCAGTCGGTGCTGGAGATGCTCGAAGGCATCCAGGCCAACGGCGGCGACGTCGACTCCTTCATCCAGAAGGTGAAGAACAAGGAGGACGGCGTCCGCCTGATGGGCTTCGGCCACCGGGTGTACAAGTCCTTCGACCCGCGCGCCAAGATCATCAAGGCCGCCGCCCACGATGTGCTGTCCTCGCTCGGCAAGTCCGACGAGCTGCTCGACATCGCGCTCAAGCTGGAGGAGCACGCGCTCTCCGACGAGTACTTCGTCTCGCGCAACCTCTACCCCAACGTGGACTTCTACACGGGCCTGATCTACCGCGCCATGGGCTTCCCGACGGAGATGTTCACCGTGCTGTTCGCGCTCGGCCGGCTCCCCGGCTGGATCGCCCAGTGGCACGAGATGATCAAGGAGCCGGGATCCCGCATCGGCCGCCCGCGCCAGATCTACACCGGCGAGGTCCTGCGCGACTTCGTCCCGGTCGAGGGCCGCTGACGCCCGACCACCCGCCGGTTCCGCCTCGCGGAGCCGCTTGCGCGCCGGGCCCCTGAGGCCCTCTGCCTTCGCCCCGTACCGTGCTCGGACATCGAGCGCGGTGTACGGGGCGATTCGGCGTTCCAGGGGCGGCCGGGAGGCGGCCTGGGCCACGGAACGCGAGAAGCGCCCCGCCTGTCGATCCCCCCACGGGTCGACGGACAGGGCGCTTCCCATATCCCGGAGCGGATTCCCCCCACGGGATCCGGCCGGGCGTCTGCGCGGGAGCCTGAACTCCCTTGGTCCTACGGATGGTGCGTATTCAGTTCGGTACTGCTGTGCGACTGCCGGGGTACGTACGCACGGGAGGGCCGCTCAAAGCTCCCCGGTGCACGTGCCCCGGCCAACGCTTGCCAGGAGCGTCCCCCAAGACACTCCATCGGACGTCCCCCAAGACATCCTTGGCATCGCACTCTTAGACTCACCAACCCATCAGATGGTTACCCTCAAATCGGTGTGATCTAAGTCTCTTTGTAGAAATTATGTGAAGGAGCGCAACCTCAGGCTGTTCGTCACGACGAAGACCGACGAGAACGCCATTGCCGCACCCGCGATCATGGGGCTGAGCAGCCCGAACGCGGCGAGAGGCAGTGCGGCCACGTTGTAGCCGAACGCCCAGAAGAGGTTGCTTCTGATGGTGGACAGAGTACGCCTCGACAGGCGGATGGCGGCAGGGGCCACCTTAAGATCTCCACGAACCAGCGTGAGGTCGCCCGCCTCGATCGCGGCGTCCGTCCCGGTGCCCATCGACAGGCCCAGATCGGCCACGGCGAGCGCCGCCGCGTCGTTGACGCCGTCGCCGACCATCGCGACGGACCTGCCCTCGGCCTGGAGACGCCGTACGACCTGGGCCTTCTCCTCCGGCAGGACCTCCGCGAACACCGTGTCGATCCCGACCTCGCGGGCCACGGCGTGCGCCGCGGCCCGGTTGTCGCCGGTCAGCAGGACCGGTTCGAGGCCCAGCGCACGGAGCTCCGCGACGGCCTCCGCGCTGCTCTCCTTCACCGTGTCCGACACCTCCAGCACACCCCTGGCCATGCCGTCCCAGGCCACGGCGACGGTCGTACGGCCCTGAGCGGCCGCACGGGCCAGGGCGTCGGCCAGGGGCGGCGGGAGGGTGATTCCGGCATCGGCGAGCAGCTGTGGCCGGCCGGCCAGTACGTGGTGGCCCTCGACGGTGCCGCGTACCCCGAGGCCCGGGACGTCGGTGAAGTCCACCGGCACGGGGAGCGCCGTGCCCGCGCGGGCGGCCGCCCCGGTGGCGACGGCGAGGGCCACGGGGTGCCCGGAGGCGTGTTCGACGGACCCGGCCAGCCGGAGCACGTCGGCCTCGGCCGTCCCGGGCGCGGTGTGGACCGGCCCGAGGGTCATGCGGCCGGTGGTGACCGTGCCGGTCTTGTCGAGGACGACCGTGTCGATCCTCCGGGCCGTCTCCAGGATCTCGGGGCCCTTGATGAGGATGCCGAGCTGCGCGCCGCGCCCGGTGCCGGCCAGGAGCGCCGTGGGCGTGGCGAGGCCCAGGGCGCAGGGGCAGGCGATGATCAGCACGGCGACGGCGGCGGTGAACGAGGCCGTGATGTCGTCGGTGGCGAGCAGCTGGGCGACCAGTGTCCCCAGGGCGATCAGCAGCACCACGGGGACGAAGACCGCCGAGATCCGGTCCGCGAGGCGCTGGGCGGCGGCCTTGCCGCTCTGCGCGTCCTCCACGAGCGCGGCCATCCGGGCCAGCTGGGTGCCGGCGCCGACGCGGGTGGCCTCGACGACCAGCCGTCCGGACACATTGAGGGTGGCGCCGGTGACGGAGTCACCCGGAGCGGTGTCGACCGGCAGGGACTCCCCGGTGAGCATGGAGGCGTCGACGGCCGAGAAGCCCTCGACGACGGTGCCGTCGGTGGCGATCTTCTCGCCGGGCCGTACGACGAACCGGTCGCCGACGAGCAGCCGCCTGACGGGGATGCGTACCTCCGTCACCCCGTGCCCCGGTCCGTCGCCCGGGCGGAGCACCGTGACGTCCTTCGCGCCGAGGTGGAGCAGGGCACGCAGGGCGGAGCCGGCCTTCCGCTTGGCCCGGGCCTCCAGGTAGCGGCCGAGCAGGATGAAACCGATGACTCCGGCAGCCACCTCCAGATAGATCGTGGAGGCGGGATCCGATGTGGAGCCGGTGACCTCGAACCCGTGCCGCATCTCCGTCATGCCCGCGGAGCCGAGGAACAGGGCCCACACCGACCAGCAGAAGGCCGCGAGGGTGCCGATGGACACCAGGGTGTCCATCGTCGCCGCGCCGTGCCGGAGGTTCGCCCAGGCGGCACGGTGGAAGGGCAGGCCGCCCCAGATGACGACGGGGGCGGCGAGGGTGAGGGAGAGCCACTGCCAGTTGTCGAACTGGAGGGCGGGGACCATGGCCATCAGGACGACCGGCACGGCGAGCACCGCCGATACCTGGAGGCGCTGCCTGAGCGCGGCGAGGGCTCCGTCGGCCGTACGCTCGGCCGGGTCGCGGGGGGCGGGCTCGGAGGGTGCGTCGCGGTGGGTTTCGTCCTCGGGGACACGAGGGACGTGCGGGGTGGGCGGAGTGAGCGCGGGCGCGGGTCCGGGGCGGGGTACGGGCCGTGCCGTGTACCCGGTCTTCTCGACGGTGGCGACGAGATCGTCGAGCGTGACCCCGGCGCCGTACGAGACGCGGGCCTTCTCGGTCGCGTAGTTGACGGTGGCGGTGACCCCGTCCATCCGGTTGAGCTTCTTCTCGACGCGGGCCGCGCACGAGGCGCAGGTCATCCCGCCGATGGTGAGCTCGGCACCGGAGGTCTCCGTCGCCGGGACCTCGGCTGCCGTGGTGCTGGCCATGTGTGCGGACTCCTGGGTCGAGCAGTCGGGCCGTTTCCTCACCAGTATCTGCTTCCTGGTGACGGAACCGGCCCGACGGGAGATGCGGGTGGCGCGGGCCCCGCGTGCCGGGCGGTGCCGGTGGCGCGGGTCTCGCGCGGCCGTGGCGCGGGCGGGTCTCAGGCGCGGCCCACGAGCTCGTAGCCCGCCTCGTCGACGGCCTCGCGTACGGCGTCGTCGGTCAGCGGCGCCGCGGAGGCGACGGTGACGCGGCCGGTGGCGGCCTCGGCCTTCACCGAGGTGACCCCCTCGATCCCGGAGATCTCCTCGGAGACCGCTCCTTCGCAGTGGCCGCAGGTCATGCCCTTCACCTCGTACACCGTGGTGACGCCGCCCACCTGGACGTCGGCGGCCCCGTCGTGGCAGGAACCGGTGGACGAGCAGCAGGAACCGGCGGTCCGGGGCGTGTCGGTCTCGGCGGTCATGACGTTCTCCTCTTCGCAGGCACGGATGGTGTGGCATGTGGGGCGCGAGAGGGTGCCGGGGAGCCCGGTGCGCCTACCCGCACGCCCAACTATACCCCTAGGGGGTATTGATGCGTCCCGGTGTCACGCCATCGGGCGTGTCGCACACCAGGGGCTCCAGGTAGCGGCGCATCACGCTCTTCAACTCCCTGATGTACGCCTCTCGTTCGGAACCCTCGTGCGACATGATCAGGTCGAGGCCGGCCTTGAAGAGTACGAACGACATCGTGGCGGTACGGGTGACCTGGTCCGCCGGGAGGTCCGGCAGGTAGGCGCCCAGGAGCTGCTCGGTCCTGGTGAGCATGGAGGCGTGCAGGGCGTCGTGCTCCCGGGTGATCACGCCCGGGATCTCGGAGCCGTGGGTGAGGACGGCGAAGGCCGGGTTCTCGCAGTTGAACGCAATGAGCGGGTCGAGCACCGTGTCCAGCATCCGGTCCAGCGGCAGCTCGATGTGGCTGACGACGAACGCGGCGCCGTACGTCTCCTGCCAGCGGTGCATGAGCTGCTCGCCGAGCTCGACGGCGATGGCTTCCTTGTTGGGGAAGAACTGGTAGAGCGTGCCGGGCGAGACGCCCGCCTCGCGGGCGATGGCGTTGGTGCTGGCGCCGTTGTACCCGCTGGAGCAGAAGACCTCGGCGGCGGCTTCGAGCAGCTGGGCGATGCGGGCTTCGCCGCGGGCCTGGCGGCGCCGCGGACGGCCGGCCGCGGTGTCTCCGGCGTCCGGGCCGCCCGCTGCGCCCTTGCCGCCGCTGCTGCTCTGTGCGGGTGTGGCGGCTTCTCCCGCTCTGGCCTCCGGCACGGTCCATCCCCAGCTCTCAAGACGCGGTTGACAAACACGAGTGGGTACTCGCATTCTGAAGAAACACGAGCGAGTACTCGTGTTTGCCAGTGTACGTGGCGATGATCGACCCGTGCTGCTGCTGTCCTGTGCTGCCCGGGTCCCGGTGAAGGGGACACCGCACCATGTCCGAAGTCAACAGCCCGGAGTCCGTCGGGCGGTGGACCCGCATCGTCACCGCGCGGCCGCGGCTCGCCCTGCTGGCCGCCCTGGTGATCACGGCGCTCGCCGTGTTCGCGGGCGGCGGAGTGGCCGACCGGATGGGCAGCGGCGGCTGGGAGGCGCCCGACGCCGAGTCGACGTACACGACCCAGGTGCTGGAGCGTGAGTTCCCCGACTCGCAGCCCAATCTGCTGCTGCTCGTCGACGGCGGCGGCGCCTCGGTCGACGATCCCGCGGTGGCCGCGGAGGCCGCCCGGCTCACCGAGCGGCTGTCGGCGGAGCCCGGGGTCACGGGCGTCGGCTCGTACTGGCGGACGAAGTCTCCCGCCCTGCGCTCCACGGACGGACACGAGGCGCTCGTCGCCGCCCGGATCGAGGGCGACGAGAAGGGCGCCGGTGAGATCCTCGACCGGATAGCCCCCGCCTACCGGGGCGCGCACGGCCCGGTGGAGGTCTCCGTCGGCGGACCCGTCGCCGTACGGCACGAGATGCAGAGCATCATCCAGGAGGACCTCCTGCGGGCGGAGCTCATCGCCCTGCCGGTGACACTGGTGCTGCTGGTCATGGTCTTCGGCAGCGCGGTCGCGGCACTGCTGCCGCTCGGCGTCGGCATCGTCGCCATCCTCGGCACCAACGCGGTGCTGCGCGGCATCACCGAGTTCACCGATGTCTCGGTCTTCGCCCAGAACCTCACCACGGCGCTGGGCCTCGGACTCGCCATCGACTACGCCCTGTTCATTGTGCGCCGGTTCCGCGAGGAGCTGTCCGCTGGGGCGGACACCAGGGTGGCGATCGGCACCACCCTGCGCACGGCGGGACGCACGGTGCTCTTCTCCGCGCTGACGGTGGCGGTGTCGCTCGCCGCGATGATGGTCTTCCCCCAGTACTTCCTGCGCTCCTTCGCCTATGCGGGCATCGCCGTCGTGCTGCTGGCCGCCGCCGCTGCCCTGATCCTGCTGCCGGCCGCGCTGATGCTGCTCGGGCCCCGGGTCAACTCCCTGGACCTGCGGCGGCTGCTGCGGCGCCGGAAGAAGGCGGCCCCCGGTGCGGCAGCGGCCGAGGGCCAGGGCAGGGGGTGGGCCCGCTTCTCGGTGCTCGTGATGCGCAGGGCTCCTGTCTTCGCCGTCGTCACCACGGTCGGGCTCGTGCTCCTGGGACTCCCGTTCCTCGGGGTGAAGTTCGGTACGGCGGACGACCGCCAGCTGCCGGCCACCGCAGAGTCCCGAGTCGTCCAGGAACACATACGGGACGGTTTCCCCGGAAGTCCCGGCGGTGGACTCGAAGTGCTCGCCGAAGGCACGGCGAGCCCGGGCCAGTACGCCGCCTTCCGGGAACGGATCGCCGCGCTCCCCGGAGTGCAGCGGGTCGACGGACCCGTCACGGCGGACGGATCCGCGTACTACGACGTCCTGCCCGAGGGGGAGGCCGTCGGGCAGGGAGCGCAGGACCTGGTCCGGGAGCTGCGGGCCGAGCCCGCACCGTTCGACACGTCGGTGACCGGGGCTGCGGCCGTCCTGGTCGACTCCAAGGCGGCCATAGCGGACCGACTGCCCTGGGCCGTGGGGATCATCGTCGTGGTGACGCTGCTGCTGGTCTTCCTGCTGACCGGCAGCGTCCTGATACCGCTCCAGGCGGTCGTGCTCAACGCGCTCAGCCTGACCGCCATGTTCGGAGCCGTGGTCTGGGTCTTCCAGGACGGAAATCTCTCCGGGATCCTCTCCTTCACCAGCACAGGTGACATCGAGACGACCCTGCCCGTGCTGATGTTCTGCGTGGCCTTCGGACTCTCCATGGACTACGGCGTCTTCCTGCTCTCCCGGATCAAGGAGGAGTACGACCGGACCGGTGACCATGAGCAGGCGGTGACGTTCGGGCTCCGCCGCACCGGCGGGCTGATCACCGCGGCCGCCGTCATCCTGGCGGTGGTGATGGTCGCCATAGGGACCTCGCGGGTGACCAACACCAAGATGCTCGGGCTGGGGATCGCGCTGGCCGTGCTGATGGACGCCATGGTGGTGCGCAGCCTGCTGGTGCCGGCCGTGATGAAGCTGATGGGCCGGGTCACCTGGTGGGCCCCCGCGCCGCTGCGCGCCTTCCACCGGAGGTTCGGGCTGAGCGAGGGGGAGCCGGCTCCGGCCGGGGACCGGGGCGCCGAGGAGGCGTCCGGACCAGCCGGCCGGGAGCGGGACAAGATCACGGCCGGGGCGTAGATTCGCCGGATCGAGGAGCCGGGCGGCGCGGCCGGGCCGGGCCGGACGAGCCTGGCGGTGCGAGCCGGGCTGTGAGGGTGCGGGCCATCGGAGGTCCGGACCAGGGGAGGCGGGACCGATGCGGGCAGTGGTGTTCGAGGAGTTCGGGCAGGAGGCCCGGGTCCGGGACCTTCCGGACCCCACTCCCTCGGCCGGGGGAGTCGTGGTGCGGGTCGAGGCCACGGGGCTGTGCCGGAGCGACTGGCACGGCTGGATGGGACACGACCCGGGCATCGCCCTCCCGCACGTGCCCGGTCATGAACTGGCCGGGGTGGTCGAGGAGGTCGGCCCCGGTGTGCACAACTGGCGCGCCGGCGACCGGGTCACCGTGCCCTTCGTCTGCGCCTGCGGCCGGTGCTCCGCCTGTGCGGCCGGCGCCCAGCAGGTCTGTGAGCGGCAGACCCAGCCGGGCTTCACCCACTGGGGCTCCTTCGCGGAGTACGTGGCGCTGGAGCAGGCCGACGTCAACCTGGTCGCGGTGGACGAAGGGCTGTCGTCCGCCACGGCTGCCGGACTCGGATGCCGGTTCGCCACGGCGTTCCGGGCCGTCGTGGGGCAGGGCCGGGTGGCGCCGGGGGAGTGGGTCGCCGTGCACGGCTGCGGCGGGGTCGGCCTGTCGGCCGTGATGATCGCGGTGGCCTGCGGAGCCAGGGTCGTCGCGGTCGACGTCTCGCCGCAGGCGCTGGAGCTGGCGCGGGCGTTCGGCGCGGCGGTGTGCGTGGACGCCTCGGGGTACCCCGGCGGTGCCGACGCGGCCGTACGGGAACTGACCGGCGGCGGTGCGCATCTGTCGCTCGACGCGCTGGGGTCCCCCATCACCTGTGCCGCCTCGGTACGGAGCCTGCGCAGGCAGGGCCGGCACGTCCAGGTCGGGCTGCTGCCGTCGGCGGCCGGTGATCCCGTCGTACCCATGGCCCGGGTGATAGGGCAGGAGCTGGAGATCCTCGGCAGCCACGGCATGGCCGCCCATGACTACCCGCCGATGATGGACATGGTCCGGGCCGGCACCCTGCGGCCGGATCTGCTGGTGATCTCCACCCTCACACTGGACGCCGCCCCGGCGGCCCTCGCCGCGATGGGCACCGCCCCCGGAGCGGGCGTCACGATCATCGAACCGGCGAAGGGAGCCTGAGCGTCCTGGGTGTTCGGATCCCTCCGGCCTCAGCGGCCCCGGTTGCTGGGCCGGGACGCGATCCACGCGAGGACGGTGTCCACGTACCAGTAGGGCTTCCCGTTCCGGACATCGTCGGGAGCCGGGAGGAGCCCGTGCTTGCGGTACGAGCGGATCGTGTCCGGCTGGACCCGGATGTGCGCCGCAATGTCCTTGTACGACCAGAGCGTTCTGTCCGTCATGAATGACACCTCTCTGTACGTCCGTGCGCCTCTGTCCCGGTGAACGAGAGGGGCCCGGGCCGGGCAGGGGGCGTCGCGAGTCCGTGACACAGGCTCAGCTGAACGCGGACATACGTGACAGGGGAGTGACTGCTGCGGCGGTTGTGGCCTGCCGTGACGACGGTGACGGGAGGGGCGGCTCAGGGTGGGTGCTCAGGCGGACGGCCGCGCGGGCCCGCAGATGCGGAGGAACTCACGGGTGCGGCGGGCGATGGGCAGCGGCTTGTCGGGCGGGCAGGGATACATGTCCTGCTCGACGATGGCGAAGAGGTCCTTGCCGAGGGCCCGCGCGGCGTCCAGCACGGGCTCCAGTGCCGGCACTCCACCCGGCGGTTCACACATCACGCCGCGCGCCACGGCCGGACCGAAGGGCACCTCGTTCGCCACGACGTCGGCGAGCACCGCCGGGTCGACCTGCTTGAGGTGCAGATAGCCGATCCGTTCGCCGTAGGTCCTGATGAGCTTCACGCTGTCCCCGCCGCAGTACGCGTAATGCCCGGTGTCGAGACAGAGGGAGACCAGGTCCGGGTCGGTGGCGTCGAGGAAGCGGTTGACGTTCTCCTCGCTGTCGATGTGCGTGTCGGCGTGCGGGTGCACCACGATCCGCAGCCCGTAGCGGTCCCGCACCTCGCGGGCCAGCCGCTCCGTCTGGGTGGTGAGGTCACGCCACTGTGCGGCGGAGAGCGTGCGGTCCTCCAGCACCTCACCCGTCTTGTCGTCCCGCCAGAACGACGGGATGACCACCAGATACCCGGCGCCCATCGCCCGGGTGAGTGCCGCGATGCCCGCGACATGCTCCCAGGTCCGGTCCCAGACGGCCGGACCGTGGTGCAATCCGGTGAAGACGGTGCCCGCGGAGACGGCGAGATTCCGGCGGGCGGTCTCGTCGGCGAGACGGGCGGGATCGGTCGGGAGGTAGCCGTACGGGCCGAGCTCGATCCACTCGTAGCCCGCCTCGGTGACCTCGTCCAGGAACCGCTCCCAGGGCACCTGCTGCGGATCGTCGGGGAACCACACTCCCCACGAATCGGGTGCCGAACCGATGCGGATGCGGGCCGGAGAGGGTACGGAGGAGGTCATATCGCCCACCCTCCAGCGCTCGGGATGGAGTGTCAAGAGTTCGTCCGAATGTCCGGACAAAGTGTTGACAGGGTTCCGGGCGAGGGCTAGACCTGGGAGCGGCCGTCCGGCCGTGGCCGACTCCCGGGACGCTGTGCCGGGCCGGAGCACCGGGTCGAAGGGATGCGTATGCCTGAGCCGTACGACGTGATCACCATGGGGCGCATCGGGGTGGACATCTACCCGCTGCAAACCGGTGTACCGCTGGCCCGGGTCGAGACCTTCGGCAAGTTCCTCGGCGGCTCACCGTCCAACGTCGCGGTGGCGGCCGCCCGGCTGGGACGGCGCACGGCGGTGATCACCCGGACCGGCCAGGACCCCTTCGGCGACTATCTCCACCAGGCGCTGGCGGAGTTCGGGGTGGACGACCGTTGGGTGGGCGCCGTCGCGGAGTACCCGACCCCGGTCACCTTCTGCGAGATCTTCCCGCCGGACGACTTCCCGCTCTACTTCTACCGGCAGCCCAAGGCGCCCGACCTGGAGATCCACAGCGCGGAGCTCGACCTGGACGCGGTGCGGACCGCCCGGATCTTCTGGATGACCGGCACCGGACTGTGCGCCGAACCCAGCCGCACCGCGACCCTCACCGCGCTCCGGGCCCGTGGCGCGACAGCTCCGCCGGGCGCGCCCGGCCACCCGCGGGCCACCGTCTTCGACCTCGACTGGCGCCCCATGTTCTGGGGCGAGGGCGGCGAGCGGAAGGACGGGAACGATGAAGCCGCCCGCGCCTGTTACCGCGAGGCCCTCGCCCACGCCACGGTCGCCGTCGGCAACCTCGACGAGTGCGAGATCGCCACCGGGGAACGCGAACCGCACGCCGCCGCCCGCGCGCTGCTCGCCGCCGGGCCCGAACTCGCCGTCGTCAAGCAGGGACCGGCGGGCGTCCTCGCCGTACACCGCGACGGCACCACCGCGGAGATCCCGCCGCTCCCCGTCGACGTCGTCAACGGCCTCGGCGCCGGGGACGCCTTCGGCGGCGCCCTCTGCCACGGTCTCCTCGCCGGCTGGGACACGGCGCACATCATGCGCTACGCCAACGCGGCCGGGGCCATCGTCGCCTCCCGCCTCGCCTGTTCGTCCGCCATGCCGTTCCCCCACGAGGTCGAGCAGGCCCTCACCGACGGCCGGATCGGCGCAGTCACAGGAGCCGCGGGAGCAACGGAAGCCGCGGGAGCAACGGAAGCCGCAGGAGCAACGGGAGTCATAGGAGCCGCAGGAGCAACGGAAGCCGCGGGAGCCTCAGGAACCCCGGGAGCCACCCCGTGACCCCGCCCGCCGCGGCCGGCTTCGCCGATCTCGTCCGGCTCCGCGCCCACCACCCCGAAGCCGTCGCCGAGGCCGCCGCCGCCCGCCGCAGACGCCCCCTCATCGGCCCCACCGGACGCCTGATGATCATCGCGGCGGACCACCCCGCCCGCGGCGCCCTCGCCGTCGGCGACGACGACCTGGCCATGGCCGACCGCTTCGACCTGCTGGAACGCCTCTGCCTCGCCCTCGCCCGTCCCGGTGTCGACGGCGTCCTCGCGGGCGCGGACGTCCTGGAGGACCTGCTGCTCCTCGGCGCCCTGGAGGGCAAGGTCGTCCTCGGTTCCATGAACCGAGGCGGGCTCGCGGGGGCCGCCTTCGAGCTCGACGACCGCTTCACCGGCCACCGCCCCGCCGACCTCGCCCGCCACGGCTACGACGCGGGCAAGCTCCTGCTGAGGATCGACCACGACGACCCCGGCTCCCTGGACACCCTGCACACCGCCGCGCGCACCGTGGACGAGATGGCGGCCCTCCGGCTGCCCGTCTTCATCGAGCCGTTCCTCTGCCACCGCACCCCCGACGGGCTCCGCACCGACCTGGGGGCCACCGCCGTCACCACCTCCATCGCCATCGCCTCGGGGCTCGGCGGGACGTCCGCGTACACCTGGCTCAAGGTCCCCGTCACCGACGATCCCGCCGCCATGGACCGGGTGATGCGGGCCTCGACCCTCCCCGCCGTCCTGCTCGGCGGCGAGGTCACGGGCGACCCCGACACGGCGTACGAGAAATGGCGTGGCGCACTGCGGCTGCCGACCGTGCAAGGGCTGGTGGTCGGGCGTTCGCTGCTCTACCCCGCCGACGGGGACGTGGCGGGGGCGGTCGACACGGCCGTGGGGCTGCTGTGAACGCCCACGGCCGGAGGGCGACCGTGAACGAGCGGGACGACGGGTAGGGATGGAGCCATGGAGACGACCGACGAGCAGCAGAGGCACCACCTCAGGGCCGGCCGTGGAGCACGCGGCCCCTACGCCCTCGACATCGACCCGGAGCGCGCCGGGTGGGAGCGGTCGAGCCTGCGCGTCCTGGAGCTCGGACCAGGTGGTGTTCACACCCTGGTCACCGGGGAGAGCGAATGGATCATCCTGCCGTTGTCCGGTGGCTGTACGGTGCAGGCAGCAGGTGAGATCTTTGAACTGCTGGGCAGGAAAGACGTGTTCAGCGCAGCGACCGATTTCGCCTATGTCCCACGCGACGCCCGCGCCCAGATCGCCTCCGGCGCAGGAGGCCGCTTCGCCCTGGCAGGAGCGAAGTGCGAGCGACGACTCCCCGCTCGCTACGGCCCCGCGCCGGAGGTACCGGTCGAGTTCCGCGGCGCCGGCGCGTGCTCGCGCCAGGTGAACAACTTCGCCGCCGCCGACACGTTCGACTGCGACCGGCTCATCGCCGTCGAGGTCCTCACCCCCGGCGGCAACTGGTCGTCGTACCCCCCGCACAAGCACGACGAGCACCGCCCCGGCACCGAGTCGGTGCTGGAGGAGATCTACTACTTCGAGGTCGAGGGCGACGGCCTCGGCTACCACCGGGTGTCGCCGTCCCGCCCCGGAGGCACCGACGTCCTCGCCGAGGTCGCCACCGGTGACGCCGTGCTCATCCCCGACGGCTGGCACGGCCCGTCCATCGCCCCGCCCGGCCGCACCCTGTACTACCTGAACGTGATGGCGGGCCCCGGTGAGCAGCGCGAGTGGCTGATCCGCGACCACCCCGACCACCGCTGGATCCGCGACACCTGGCCCGGACAGCCCGTCGACCCCCGGCTGCCGCTCCACGGGACGGAGGCCGCCCGGTGACCACACCCCGCACCGCCCACAGCGGCACCCCCGGCCCCACCCGCAGGCTCACCACCGCCCAGGCACTCATCGCCTTCCTCGCCCGCCAGTACACCGAGCGCGACGGCCGCCGCCACCGCCTGATCGACGCGACCTGGGGCATCTTCGGCCACGGCAACGTCGCGGGCATCGGGCAGGCGCTCGTCGAGGCAGGCCCCGCGATGCCGTACCTCCAGGGCCGCAGCGAGCAGGCCATGGTGCACGCCGCCGTCGGATACGCCCGCCAGTCGGGCCGTCTCTCCGCCCACGCCGTCACCACCTCCATCGGCCCGGGCGCCACCAACCTGGTCACCGGGGCCGCGCTCGCCACCGTCAACCACCTGCCCGTGCTGCTCCTGCCCGGCGACACCTTCGCGGCCCGCCCCGCGGACCCCGTGCTCCAGCAGCTCGAAGTGCCGTACGCGGGCGATGTGTCGGTCAACGACTGCCTGCGCCCCGTCTCCCGCTACTTCGACCGGGTCACCCGCCCCGAGGCGCTGATCCCGGCCGCCCTCCAGGCCATGCGCACCCTCGCCGACCCGGCGGAGACGGGCGCCGTCACGCTCGCGCTGCCGCAGGACGTGCAGGCGGAGGCGTACGACTGGCCGGCCGAGTTCTTCGCGACGCGCGTCTGGAACGTACGCAGGCCGGCCCCCGATCCGTACGAACTCGACCAGGCCGTCCGGGCCGTGCGTGCCGCGCGCCGTCCCCTGATCGTCGCGGGCGGCGGGGTCCACCACAGCGGGGCCGAGGAGACGCTCGCCGCGTTCGCCGCCGCCACCCGCATCCCCGTGGCCTCCACCCAGGCCGGCAAGGGGTCCCTGCGCCACGACCACCCCGCCGACGTGGGCGGCATCGGTCATACGGGGACCGCCACGGCCGACGCGCTCGCCCGCGAGGCCGACCTCGTCATCGGGATCGGCACCCGTTACACCGACTTCACGACCGCCTCCGGCACCCTCTTCGCCGATCCGGCCGTTCGCTTCCTCAACCTCAACATCACCGGTTTCGACGCCCACAAGCTCGCGGCCCTGCCCCTCGTCGGTGACGCCCGCACCACGATCGAAGCCCTCGGCGAGGCCCTCGGCGCATGCGGGCACCGCGTCGACCCCGCCTACGAGAGCGAGTACACCGACGCCAAGGACCGCTGGGAGCAGCGCGTCGACGCGGCCCTCGCCACCGGAGACCCGGACGCCCGCCCCACCCAGGCCCAGGTCCTGGGCCTGCTGGACGAGCTGGTCACCGAGGACGACATCCTGATCAACGCGGCGGGCTCCCTCCCCGGCGACCTCCACAAGCTGTGGCGGGCCCGCTCCCCGCAGCAGTACCACGTCGAGTACGGCTACTCCTGCATGGGCTACGAGATCCCCGCCGCCCTCGGGGTCCAGCTCGCGGCACCGGGCCGGCCCGTCTGGGCGCTGGTCGGCGACGGCACGTATCTGATGAACCCCACCGAGATCGTCACCGCCGTGCAGGAGGGCCTGCCCGTCAAGCTCGTCATCCTCCAGAACCACGGATACGCGTCCATCGGCGGCCTCTCCGAGTCCGTCGGCGCCGAACGCTTCGGCACCGCCTACCGCCACCGCACCGACGAGGGGGCGTTCACCGGCGCCCCGCTCCCCGTCGACCTCGCCGCCAACGCGGCCTCGCTGGGCATGCACGTCCTGCGCGCCGGCTCGGTGGGGGAGCTGCGCCGGGCCCTCGCCGAGGCGCGCGCCGCGGACCGCCCCACTTGTGTCTACGTCGAGACCGAAACGCCAGACACAGTGTCGGGGCCGCCCCCGGCACAGGCGTGGTGGGATGTTCCGGTAGCCGAAACCGCGACCCGCCCGTCGGCGGTCGAGGCCAGGAAAGAGTACGACCGGCAGATCGCAGCCCGACGCCGCCACCTGTGAAGGAGACCCCGTCATGAAGACCGTCAACCACTGGATCGGTGGCAAGGCCGTCGAGGGCACGTCGGGCAACTACGGTCCGGTCACCGACCCGGCGACCGGCGCCGTCACGACCCAGGTGGCGCTGGCCTCCACCGAGGAGGTCGACGCCGCGGTATCCGCCGCGAAGACCGCGTACGCGACGTGGGGCACCTCCTCGCTCTCCGCGCGCACCGCCGTCCTCTTCCGCTACCGCGCCCTGCTCGACTCCCACCGCGACGACATCGCCGCGCTGATCACCGCCGAGCACGGCAAGGTGCACTCCGACGCGCTCGGCGAGGTCGCCCGCGGCCTGGAGATCGTCGAGCTGGCCTGCGGCATCACCACCCAGCTCAAGGGCGAGCTGTCGACCCAGGTCTCCAGCCGGGTCGACGTCTCCTCGATCCGGCAGCCGGTCGGCGTCGTCGCGGGCATCACCCCGTTCAACTTCCCCGCCATGGTGCCGATGTGGATGTTCCCGCTGGCGATCGCGTGCGGGAACACCTTCGTCCTCAAGCCCAGCGAGAAGGACCCGTCGGCCGCCAACCTGCTGGCCGAGCTCGCCGCCGAGGCGGGGCTGCCCGACGGTGTGCTGAACGTCCTGCACGGTGACAAGGTCGCCGTGGACGGGCTCCTCGCCCACCCCGACGTCGCCGCCGTCTCCTTCGTCGGCTCCACCCCCATCGCCCGGTACATCCACGCCACCGCGTCCGCCAACGGCAAGCGCGTCCAGGCGCTCGGCGGCGCGAAGAACCACATGCTGGTCCTCCCGGATGCCGACCTGGACGCCGCGGCGGACGCCGCAGTCTCCGCCGCGTACGGCTCCGCCGGTGAGCGCTGCATGGCCATCTCCGCCGTCGTCGCCGTGAACTCCATCGCGGACGAGCTGGTCGCGAAGATCCGTGAGCGCGCCGAGAAGATCACGATCGGCCCCGGCACGGACCCCGCCTCCGAGATGGGCCCGCTCATCACCGCCGCCCACCGCGACAAGGTCGCCACCTACGTCACCGGGGCCGCAGCACAGGGCGCCGACGTCGTCCTCGACGGCACCGGCCACACGGTCGAGGGCTACGAGGACGGCCACTGGATCGGCCTGTCCCTCCTGGACAACGTCTCCACGGACTCCGACGCCTACCGCGACGAGATCTTCGGCCCCGTCCTCAGCGTCCTGCGCGTCGAGACGTACGAGGACGGCGTCGCCCTCATGAACGCCTCGCCCTTCGGCAACGGCACCGCGATCTTCACCCGCGACGGCGGGGCGGCCCGCCGCTTCCAGCTGGAGATCGAGGCCGGCATGGTCGGCGTCAACGTCCCGATCCCGGTGCCGGTCGGCTACCACTCCTTCGGTGGCTGGAAGGACTCCCTCTTCGGCGACCACCACATCTACGGCAACGACGGCGTGCACTTCTACACCCGCGGCAAGGTCGTCACCACCCGCTGGCCCGACCCGGCCGACGCCCCGGCGGGCGTGGACCTCGGCTTCCCCCGCAATCACTGACACGACGGACAGGGGCCCCGCCGGGTGGAAGACTGACCGCATGGTGCCGGGGTCGCAGCTTCCGTTCGGCGAGGCCCTGCGGGCCCGTCTGGGCCCGCCCGGGCAGGCCTCCGTCCTGGAGAGCAGCCCCCGTTCACAGGTCTGGCGCATCGAGCTGTCCGGCCGTCCGGCGGTGCTGAAGCAGCTGGTGGCGGGCCCCGGGGCCGACGAGCGGTACGCACGCGAGGTGGCCGGCCTGCGCATCGCAGGCCGGGCGCCCGGCACCCCGGTCGTGCCCGCGCTCCTCGGCACCGACCCGGCCGAGCGGGTCCTGGTCCTCGAACACCTCGACGAGCGGCGGCCGCCCGCCGACTGGATCGTCGGCTACGCGGCCGCCCTCGCCAGGCTGCACGCCACCGCCCGCCCCGGCGACGCCGGGGCGCTGCCCCGCTGGCAGGGCCCGACCGGCGCCGACGTCACCTCGTTCCTCACCCTGGCCGAGACCCTCGGGATCTCCGGGCCACCGGGCGTACGGGACGAACTCCACGCCCTCGTGGAGCGCCTCGGCCGCGCGGAAGGGACCGCCCTCCTCCACGGCGACCCGTGCCCCGGCAACGACCTGCACACCCCGGACGGCGTCAGGTTCATCGACTTCGAGCAGGCGTCCCTGGGCAGCGGCCTGATGGAACTCGCCTACCTCCGCATCGGATTCCCCACCTGCTGGTGCGTCACGAGGGCGTCCGGCCCCCTGCTGGAGCGGGCCGAGGCCGCCTACCGCACGGCCTGGCGCACCGCGACCGGCACCGCACTCCCGGACACCGGCCTCGCCGACGCCTGCGCGGGCTGGCTTATCCGGGGCGACGCCCTGGTCCAGCGCGCCCACCGCTCCACCACCGACCACCTCGCCCGCATCCCGGACGAGGACTGGACCTGGGGCACGGCGACCGCCCGCCGACGCCTCGCCCACCGGCTCGGGGTTGTCGCCGACATGGCCGAGGAGCAGGGGGAGCTGCGGCATCTCCGGACCGTCGCGGGGGACCTGCGCCGCGCTGTCCTGGACCGCTGGCCGGGGCTGCGCCCGGTGCCGGAGCGGCGCCCGTCGTAGCCCTCGAAAACCTGTCGCACGGGCCCCTACTGGAAGCTCAGCCGGTGCGGGTGGGCGGGATCGGCCGGGCAGGTGTGCACGCGCATCAGGCCGCGGCCGAGGTAGACCCCGGTGGGGTCGATGACGCGCGGGTCGTCGGAGGCGTCCCGGTCCTCGACCGGCAGCCAGCTGCGTGACGCCCCGTCGCACTCCCGCTGGCCCACGGTGAGCAGGGGCGGCATCGCCGCTCCGCACACCCCGCAGTCGACCGGGGCGGGATCGGTCAGATGCCAGGAGGCGAAGCCTCCGACCTTCCAGCCGGGCGCGATCGACAGGTCGCTCATGTAGTCGACCTCCTCCGGTTCCTCGGCCCGGTCCGAGGCCATGGCCGCCTCGTACTCCTCGTACGTCGCGTAACTCCGTGGTGGGGAGGAGCAGTCGTCGTCCTCCTCCGCGTCGTCCGCCTCGTCGCGGAGCCCTTCCTCCCACGCGTCGATCTCCTCCTGGAGTTCTTGGTCCAGCAGCCCGAGGTACTCGTGCTCCACGACCTGTTCCGGGTGCACGACGCACATGACCGGCACGCATTCGGCGCGACCAGCGACCAAGGGCTCGGGCTGCGGGGCGAGTACGGCGCCGACCTCGGCCGAGCGCCGCCACGTCAGCACGACGTCGATCGTGCGGGCGTCCCCGTGCACCTCGAAGGGGCACCAGAGGACCTGCAGCAGATCGTGCCCCTGCGGTCCCACGAGATCCGGGACCTCGCGTGCGTACAACTGGGCGACGGCCAGCAGCGGCACCGGGTCGCCGTCGTGGAGGTCCGGGACATGGTGCCCCCGGGCCGGTGCGGCGAGCAGGCGCTGTTCGTCCTCGGTGTATCCCCGCCCCCGTGCGTCCTCCTGGATCCGGCGGCGCAGCCGCAGGTCGGAGAGGAGGTGGCCCGTGCCCTTCGGGTGTACGGCCGTGCACACCGGCCACGGTTCGTCGGCCGGCCACAGCAGCGGGCCCGCCACCGAGCTCTCCTGTACGCCGGGAGTGCCATGACGTGGGTGCAGCCGGGTGGCTGTGCGCCGGTGGGCCGCGAGGGAGGGGAAGGCCGCCTCCACGTCGAGGGGACGTGGCGGGGTGGTGCGGGTCATGGGAAAGCCCTTCAGGTACGACAGGTCGGCAGGCCTGTACGCCGGTTCCGGCGACGGTCACACATCCCGAACATTGTCGGGGTCGCGTCACTGACTGATGCGGCTTCCGTACAGCGCTGGGCGTGGGAAGCAAACTTTGCCATCGTAATGACTCGTCGGGGAGCGCAGTCAGTCCCCCGGTGAACGGCAGGAGCTCCGCACGTGGTCGGCCCATTCGGGTCGTCGCGCCACAATCCAAGGGACACGGGGGATCAGAAATCATGTCACTTCGCAGCCGGTTCACGCGCCGCACCCGGATCGCTCTCATCGGCATCGCCGCCGGAGGTGTTGCTGCAGCAATCGTCGTCGTACCGTCGCTCGCCGACAGCGGCTCCTCGGAGCCGGCGGCCGTCGCCGCCCAGGCCGACTACGGGCCGGAGCCCGAGGCCGACAGCAAGCTCGTCACGCAGGTCGGCGAGCTGTCGACCATGGCCACGTCCACGCTCTCGCCCGACACGATGATCAACCGGGCCCGCGTCTGGCTCACGGCCAACAACGGTGGCCCGGTGCCGTACAGCATGGAGCGCAACTGGAAGGACGGCTACCGTCAGGACTGCTCCGGCTTCGTCTCCATGGCGCTCGGGCTGGGGAAGCCCGGCCTGAACACCGTCGGGCTGGCCGACTCGCGAAGCGGCGTCACCAAGCGCCTCAGCAGCGTGAGTCAGCTGAAGAAGGGTGACCTGCTGATCGACTACAGGACCGACGACGGCGACTTCCGCCACGTGGTGATCTTCGAGAAGTGGGCCAACACGGCGCACAGCGCCTACTGGGCGTACGAACAGCGCGGTACGTACGGCACGACCCACCGGCAGCTCAAGTACGGGATCGGCAGCGACAACTACGACCCCTTCCGTCCGGTCAAGCTGGGCGGCGGCAGTGGCGGTGGCGGCGGCGGGCAGGTTCCGGCCCCGAGCGTCTCCTGGCCGGTCCTCAAGAGCGGGTCCAAGGGCGCGGACGTGAAGTCCGCCCAGCAGCTGCTGGCCGCCCAGGGCTACTCGATCGCGGCCGACAGCAGCTTCGGCCCGAACACCCGCGCCGCGGTGGTCAAGTTCCAGAAGGCCCGGGGCCTCGCAGCCGACGGGGTCATCGGTCCGAACACCTGGTCCAAGCTGATCAAGGTGGTGAAGTCCGGCTCGTCCGGCGCGGCGGTGAAGGCGGCGCAGACGCAGCTGAACGTCTACGGCTACGGTCTCTCGGTCGACGGCGGCTTCGGCACGAAGACGAAGTCGGCGACGGTCGCCTTCCAGAAGAACCACAAGCTGCAGGTCGACGGCGTGATCGGCCCGAACACCTGGCGCACCCTGCTCGGATCCCGCTGACACGAGCGGTACCGGCGGCTCCTCCCCACCGCGGCGCGGTGCGGGGGAGCCGCCTCCGTGCGTGGCCGGCCGAGGCGAAAACCAGATGCCGCGACACGCCGGGGTCCCGCATCCTGGGCGCATGAACGACCGTACCGACCCGCCGCGTTACGAGATCCGCGCGCAGCACACCGACACCACCGTCACCGTGTACCAGGCCTACTCACCGGCCATCGGGCTGCCCGCCGCCCGTGACGGGCGCTTCCCACCCGCCTGGAAGCGCGACCGGATGACGTGGATCAAGCCGAGCTTCCTGTGGATGATGTACCGCTGCGGCTGGGGTATGAAGGAGGGCCAGGAGACCGTGCTCGCCGTCGAGATCACCCGTGACGGCTTCGCCTGGGCGCTGGAGCATGCCGAACTCTCGCACTACGTACGGAAGGTGCACGAGGACCAGGGCGCCTGGAAGCGGGCGCTGCGGTCCGCGCCCGCGCGCGTCCAGTGGGACCCCGAGCGCGATCTCGCCCTGAACCCGCTGCCGTACCGCTCGCTCCAGCTCGGGCTCTCCGGGGAGGCCTCCCGGCGGTACGCCGACGAGTGGACCGTGTCCGTCCGCGATGTCACACCCCTGGCCCGCGAGGTGCACGCGGCGGTCCGCGCGGGGGAGCGGGACCGGGCCACCGCCCTGCTGCCCGTGGAGACACCGCTGGATCTCAGCGCTCCCCGTCCGGTCCCCGCCACCCCGTGAGTTCCAGCAGGTCCGCGGCGATCTCCACCACCGTCCGGCCGTCCGTGGCCACCCGCGCCGTGTCCGGCGGGGCGTTCTCGTCCAGGAGCCTGGCCTTGCGTGCACTGCCCGCGACCTCGCGGTCCAGGGCGGAGCCGATCTCCCGGGCCGAGAGCCGGGCCAGCGCCGTGGCGTCCGACGCGGTGAGCAGCGCGCGGACGATCCGTACACCGGGGCCCATCGCCCGCTCGAACATGGCGGCCGAACCGGGCAGCACGCTCACCGTGTTGGTGTAGATCAGCCGGTGGTGGCCGAGTGCGGCGTAATTCCGCCACACGGCGGCCAGGTTGGCCTCGGTGATCGCCGCGCAGTGCGGGTCGTCAGCCGGGGGCGGGTGGACCTGGCCGAGGTAGTCGCCCTCGACGATCGCGTGGGCGACCCCCGCCTCCCGCAGCCGGTCGGAGACCTCCCAGCCCACCGTCGTCTTGCCGACGCCGGCCCGGCCGCCGATGAGGAGCACCTCGGGACGCTTCGCGTTCATGGCGGGAGCCTGACAGCGGGCGCGGCACCGCTGCCATCGAATTTCCTGGCTGGATACGACCCTGACTTTCGGCAGTGCCGGGCAGGCCCCCGATTCCGTACCGTCGGGCCGGTGAACCTGAACCTGATGCCGCGCCGGGACATGGGCGGGGAACGTGTGGCGGCTGTCCTGGTGCCCGCGGCGGTGGCCGTGTCCGGCGGGCTGGCCCTGGTGGACCCGTGGTGGGCGGCGGCGACCGTGGTGGCCGCGTTCCTGGCCGGCCGGGGCCCCGGACGTACGGGAGCCGTGGTCGGTTCGCTGGCCGCCGTGCTCGCCGCGGGAGTGGTGGCCGCCTCGCTGGTGCCGCCCCTGCTGGCGCTCGGTACCCGGTTCGTCGGGGTGCTGGTCCTGGGCGTCCTGCTGCCCTGGTTCGCCGGGCGGTTCTGGCGGCAGTACCAGGAGCTGGTCCGGGCCGGCTGGGAGAGGGCCGAACAGCTGGAACGCGAAAGGCGGTTGGTCGCGGAGCAGGCCCGGCTGGCCGAACGGGCCCGCATCGCACAGGACATGCACGACGTGCTCGGCCACGACCTGAGTCTGATCGCCCTCTCGGCGGGGGCCCTCAAGCTGGCACCCGGCCTCGACGACCAGCACCGGCGGACCGCCCAGGACATCAGGGCGCGGGCCGCCACGGCGGTCGAGCGCCTGGGCGAGGTCATCGGCGTCCTGAGCGAGGACACGGCCAGGCCCCCGCTGCGGCCGCAGGGGCAGGAGCTCACCGAACTGGTCGGTGACGCGGCCGGGTCCGGGCTGCGGGTCGAACTGAGGGTGGACGGCGAGGAGGACGGGCTTCCTCCCGTCGTCGGGCGGGCCGTGCACCGGGTCGTGCAGGAAGCGCTGACCAACGTGGCCAGGCACGCGCCCCGCGCGACGACGACCGTCCAGGTCAGGCACTCGGAGACGGAGACCGAGGTGGCCGTCGTCAACGGTGCCGCGAAGGCCCCGGCCGGGCCGCCGCCGGGGCAGGGGGGCCGCGGGCTCATCGGGCTCGACGAGCGGGTCAGGCTCGCCGGGGGCACCTTCGAGCACGGGCCCCGGGACGGCGGTTACGCCGTGTCGGCGCGGTTGCCGCACCACCTCCCGGCACGGCTGCCGGACCGCCCCGCACCGGGCACGGCCGGACCGTCGGGGGCCGGGGCGCCGTCGGAGTTCCGCAGCGCGCGGCGGCGTACGGGCCGCGCCCTCGCCGTCGCGCTGCTGGTCCCGCTGGGCGCCGGCGCGGTGCTGGGCGCCGCGGTGACCGGGTGGGACATGGTGGCGGCGGCACGCTCGACCCTCGATCCGGGGGACTACGCCCGGCTCCGGGTGGGGCAGGATCGTGCAGAGGTGCGGCGGGTGCTGCCGGACCGCCAGTCGGTCCACCGGCCGACGGGTGGTGAGCGGCCCGAGGGACGAGGAGTGACGTGCGAGTACTACGCGATGACGGCCGACCGCTTCGACAGCCGGTCCGGGGACGCCTACCGGCTCTGCTTCCGCGACGACACGCTGATCTCCCTCGACGCCCTGGCCGGGTGAGCGCGCGATGACCCGGGTGCTGATCGCCGACGACGAGCCGATGATCCGGGCCGGTGTGCGGGCCGTGCTCTCCACCGACCCGGACATCGAGATCGTCGCCGAGGCCGCCGACGGACACGAGGCGGTGGAACTGGTGCGGCTCCACCGCCCCGACGTGGCCGTGCTCGACGTACGGATGCCGAGGACCAACGGCATCGAAGCCGCGGCGGAGATCGGCCGGATCGCCCCCGCCACCGGCGTCATCATGCTCACGACCTTCGGCGAGGACGACTACATCCTGCGGGCGCTCGGCTGCGGGGCCGCCGGTTTCCTCATCAAGTCGGGCGAGCCCGAGGAACTCGTCGCGGGGGTACGCGCGGTGGCCGGCGGCGCCGCCTATCTCTCACCGAAGGTCACTGCCCGTGTGGTCGCGCACCTCGCGTCCGGCGGGGCCGGTGACCGGGCCGGGCGCCGGGCCGCCGCCCGGGAGAAGGTCGCCGGGCTGACCCCCAGGGAACGCGAGGTGCTGTCGCTGCTCGGCGGCGGGCTGACCAACGGGCAGATCGCCCGGCGGCTCCATGTGGTGGAGGGGACCGTCAAGGCGCATGTCAGCTCCGTCCTGTCCCGCCTCGGTGTGGAGAACCGGGCCGCCGCCGCCGTCGTGGCCCACGAAGCGGGTGTCACGCCCGCCCGGACGGCCGAGAACGGCTGAGACGGCGCGCTCCACCGGCCGCTGGGCGACGATCAGGACCGCCGCCACCACGGCCGCACCGAGCAGCGCGCCGGCCAGCACGTCGTGCGGGTAGTGGACCCCTGCCAGGACGCGCAGCAGTGCCGCCGCCACGGCCAGCGGCACTGTCACCGCGGCCAGACGGGGCCGTCGGAGCGCGAGCCCCGTCGCCAGTGCGGCGGCCAGGGTGGCGTGGTTGCTGGGGAACGACCAGTCCCCGGCCTCCGGGCACCCGGCCACCGCCTCGGCACCGGGCACGGCCCGGCAGGGGCGTTCCTCGTCGACCACCAGTTTCAGTGCCTCGCTGACGGCGTACGCCATCACGGTCCCGGTGCCGGTCAGGAGGGAACCGGCGGCCAGGCGTGGGTCCCCGCGGCGCACCGCCGTCCAGCCCAGCAGGAGCAGCAGCAGGCCCAGGGCGATCAGTGTGATCTCGGTGAGCGGCTCCAGGAGGCGGGCCGCCCCGGGCGTGTCCGCGACCGCCGCCGTCAGCGACCGGTACACGGACACGGAGACGCCCCGGGTGACCTCGGTGGGCTCGGCCCGGCCGAGCCCACCCGGTGACAGGAGCGCGACGGCA
The DNA here is from genome assembly GCF_044765485.1 of Streptomyces sp. NPDC102451. Classification (NCBI taxonomy): domain Bacteria; kingdom Bacillati; phylum Actinomycetota; class Actinomycetes; order Kitasatosporales; family Streptomycetaceae; genus Streptomyces; species Streptomyces sp. NPDC102451. The sequence goes on from NZ_JBIWKD010000005.1 coordinate 450,780, forward strand.
CCGCCGGCCGACGCCAGAAGGGCTGCCGCGCGGAGCAGGCGGGCGGCCCGGGAGTGTGGGTTCGTCATGCCGACGAACGTAGGAGCGGCGGCCGGGCGGGCACCCGGGCCGAACGGCAGGGTCCGTACGGGACGTTCGTCAGGGGTCGCGACCTGCCGCTCCTCGGCGTCGGACGGTCAGAACTCCCAGGTCAGCATCGAGAACACCCCGTCGTCGGCCGCTCCCGCCGAGCGGTGGGCGGCGAGGAGCTCGGCCGTGGTGGTGGCGGGGCGGATGTGCACGTATGGGCCTTTCGCGAGGTCGGTGTACCGCAGGCGGAGTACGGGTGGGCCGTGCCGTACCTCTCAGGGAGGCCGGGGAGCTCCCCCTGGCGGCATCCTGGTGCACCGTGCGCTCCGTTTAGGGTCGAGTCATGGAGAAACCGACTTCCCGGTGGCGGCACCGGCTGCCCCGTACCCCAGGCCGGTGGGCCGCGGTGGTCGCCGCCCTCGCCGTGCTCGTGGGCGCCGGGACCTGGAACGCCGTCGCCGACGACAGCGCCCCGACCGTGCACCGGCAGGACCGGATGATGAAGATGAACGGGGTGTCGGTCGACACGTCGTACTTCACGTCCGGCGGCACGAAGCCCCGGCCGGCCGTCCTCATCGGGCACGGTTTCGGCGGCAGCAAGAACGATGTGCGCGCCCAGGCCGAGAAGCTGGCCGCCGACGGGTACGCCGTCATGACCTGGTCCGCCCGTGGATTCGGGAGGACGACCGGGGAGATCACGCTCAACGCCCCCGACGGCGAGGTCAAGGACGTCTCCGGCCTCATCGACTGGCTGGCCGGCCGCCCCGAGGTCCAGCTCGACGCGAAGGGCGACCCGCGCATCGGGGTCACCGGCGCTTCGTACGGTGGTGCCGTGTCGCTGCTGGCCGCCGGGTACGACGAGCGGGTCGACGCCATCGCCCCCGTGATCAGCTACTGGAACCTCGCCGACGCGCTCTTCCCGGACGGGGTGTTCAAGAAGCTCTGGGCCGGGATCTTCGTCTCCTCCGGCGGCGGCTGCGAGAGGTTCCAGAAGCAGCTGTGCGAGATGTACGAACGGGTCGCCGTCAGCGGCACCCCGGACGCGGCCGCACGGAAGCTTCTGGCGGAACGTTCCCCCGAGGCCGTGGCCGACCGGATCGACGTGCCCGCGCTCATCCTCCAGGGCCAGAGCGACTCGCTGTTCCCGCTCGGCCAGGCCGACGCCATGGCCAAGGCCATCAAGGCCAACGGCGCGCCCGTCTCCGTCGACTGGATCGCCGGCGGACACGACGGAGGGGACGACGAGGGCGACCGCGTCCAGGGCCGGGTCGGCGACTGGTTCGACCGGTACCTGAAGCAGGACAAGGGCGCCGACACCGGGCCCGGCTTCCGCGTGACCCGGACCGGAGGCGTCGACTCCACCGACGGCGCAGCCCTCAAGCGCGGCGCGAGCAGCGCCTCCTACCCCGGCCTGACCAGCGGCCGACGGAAGATCCCCCTCACCGGCGCCGGGCAGCAGCCCGGGACGGGCGGCGCGATGGACCGGCCCGGGACCGGCGGCGGACAGAGCGCCCCCGCCGGGAACCTGACGCAGACCTTCCGCAACCCCGCCGGGGCCAGCCCGCCCTCCGTCTCCGCCCTCCCCGGCATCGGGGGCGGGCTCTCCCAGCTGTCCTCGCTCGGCGTCGGGCTCTCCCTCGACTTCCCCGGGCAGTACGCCCGCTTCGACTCCGCCCCGCTGGACGGCGCCGTCCATGTCACCGGATCGCCCACGGTCCGCGTGAACGTGAAGGCGGACCAGGGCGACGCCGTGCTGTTCGGCAAGGTCTACGACGTCTCGCCGGACGGGAAGCAGCAGGTGTTGCCCTCCCAACTCGTCGCGCCGTACCGCATCACCCCCGAGGAACAGGGCAAGCCGGTCGAGCTGACCCTGCCCGCCGTCGACCACGAGGTCGAGGCCGGGCACAGCCTCCGCGTCGTCCTCTCCGCGACCGACCTCGCCTACGCCTCACCGGCCGAGCCCGCGACGTACACCGTCTCCCTCGACGGACCGCTGACCGTCCCCACGGCACCCGCCGTGAAGACCGCCGCGGCCACCATGCCCTGGTGGACCTGGGGACTCCCGGCGGCCGGGCTCGTCATCGCCGCCGCCCTCCTGCTCACCGCACGCCGGCGCACCGCCACCCCCGCCCCCGACCCGGAGCTGGCCGGAGTCCCGCTGCAGATCACCGGGCTCTCCAAGAAGTACTCCGGGTCCGCCGACCGGTACGCCGTGCGCGACCTGGGCTTCCGTGTCGAGAAGGGGCAGGTCCTCGGCCTCCTCGGACCGAACGGCGCGGGCAAGACCACCACCCTGCGCATGCTGATGGGTCTCATCACCCCCGACGCCGGTGAGATCCGCGTCTTCGGGCACGCGATCCGCCCCGGGGCGCCCGTGCTGTCCCGGGTGGGCTCCTTCGTCGAGGGCGCCGGCTTCCTCCCGCACCTGTCGGGCCGCTCCAACCTGGAGCTGTACTGGCAGGCCACCGGGCGCCCCGCCGAGGACGCCCACATCGACGAGGCCCTGGAGATCGCCGGACTCGGCGACGCCCTGGCCCGCGCCGTACGCACCTACTCCCAGGGCATGCGGCAGCGGCTCGCCATCGCCCAGGCCATGCTCGGCATGCCGGACCTCCTCATCCTCGACGAACCGACCAACGGGCTCGACCCGCCCCAGATCCGCGAGATGCGGGACGTCATGATCCGGTACGCGGCCGGCGGCCGGACCGTGATCGTCTCCAGCCACCTCCTCTCCGAGGTCGAACAGTCCTGCACCCACCTGGTGGTCATGGACCGGGGACAGCTCGTCCAGGCCGGTCCGGTCGCCGAGATCACCGGCTCCGGCGACATGCTGCTCGTCACCACCGGCGCCGAGGTGGCCGAACCGCTCGTGGACAAGGTGGCCGCGCTCCCGGGCATCGGCTCCGCCGTCCCCCTCGACGACGGTCACGGCCTGCTGGTCCGCCTCGACGGCGCCACCGCGTCACAGCTGGTCGCCGAACTGGTCCGTCTCGACGTGCCGGTGACGGGCGTCGGGCCGCACCGCCGCCTGGAGGACGCGTTCCTCACCCTCATCTCCCAAGGATCCGCATGAGCTCCGCACCAGAGATCCAGGCACTGCCCGAAGCCCCCGGCTACCGCCCGCGCCGCACCCTGCCGCTGCGCGTGGAGGCGATGAGGCAGCTGCGCAGGCGCCGCACCCTGCTGATGTTCGGGGTGCTGGCGGCCCTGCCGTTCATCCTGATCATCGCCTTCGCGGTCGGCGGCACCCCCGGCGGCGGTGAAGGGGGCGGCGGCGGAGGCGGTTCGCGGATCAACCTCATGGACGTGGCGACGGAGTCCGCCGCGAACTTCGCGGCGACCTGCCTCTTCGTCTCCGCCGGCTTCCTGCTGGTGGTGCCGGTCGCACTGTTCTGCGGGGACACCGTCGCCTCCGAGGCCAGCTGGTCCTCGCTGCGCTACCTGCTCGCCGCGCCCGTGCCCCGGGCCAGGCTGCTCTGGAGCAAGCTCGTCGTGGCGCTCGGCTTCAGCCTCGCCGCGATGCTGATGCTGCCGCTCGTCGCGCTGGCCGCGGGAGCGGTGGCGTACGGCTGGGGGCCGCTGAAGCTGCCCACCGGGGGCGCCCTCGCCACCTCCGACACCGTGCCGCGCCTCGCTCTCGTCGTCGCCTTCGTCTTCCTCTCCCAGCTGGTCACCGCCGGGCTGGCGTTCTGGCTGTCGACGAAGACGGACGCACCGCTCGGCGCGGTGGGCGGCGCGGTCGGACTGACCATCGTCGGCAATGTCCTGGACGCCGTCACCGCGCTCGGTACCTGGCGTGAATTCCTGCCCGCGCACTGGCAGTTCGCGTGGGCCGACGCGCTCCAGCCCGACCTCGAATGGGGCGGGATGGTGAAGGGCGCGGCCGTATCGGTGACCTATGCCCTGATTCTGTTCGCGCTCGCCTTCCGGGGGTTCAGTCGTAAGGACATCGTGTCCTGACCTTGACGTTCCGCCCCGCCGGCGCCTGTTGTTGCGCCATCGAGACGGTTCCGCAACGCTTCCGACGACTCCGCCCGGCCACCTCGTACGTCACATTCACAGATGTCCACGACGTGGGGGGTACGTATGGAACGCAAGGCATGGACGCATCGGGGAGCACTCGCGCTCCTCCTGGCGGGCGGGATCCTGGTCACCGGCTGCAGCGGTTCGGGCACGAGCAACGACTCCGCCACCGTCGACCGCAGTGTCCCGGGCAGCGGCGGGCCGGCCGGGGGCAAGAGGGCCCCCACCGCTCCGTCCGCCGCCCCGGGACAGCAGGAGGACGGGGCGAGCGAGGCGGAGGACGGCGCGGACCGCGAGAGCGTCGCGCCCGACTACCTGTCGACCTTCGCCCTGGACGTGGACACCGCCAGCTACGGATACGCCCGCCGCACCCTGGGCGACGGGCAGCTGCCGGACGCCGCCACGGTGCGCCCGGAGGAGTTCGTCAACAGCTTCCGCCAGGGTTACGAGCAGCCCAAGGGCAACGGCTTCTCGGTGAGCGTCGACGGCGCCCGGCCCGACGCCGCCGACTGGTCGCTCGTACGGGTCGGGCTGGCCACCAGGGCCGCATCGGACACGGGGGAACGCCCGCCCGCCGCACTGACCTTCGTCGTCGACATCTCCGGATCGATGTCCGAAACCGGCCGCCTCGACCTGGCGAAGACCTCGCTGGGCATCCTCGCCGACGAACTGCGCGACGACGACTCCGTCTCCCTGGTCACCTTCAGCGGCCAGGCCGAGACCCGGCTCCCGATGACCCGGCTCCAGGGCAACCGCACCAGGATCCGGGACGCCATCGAGGAGATGGAACCCGCCGACTCCACCAATGTGGCGGCCGGCGTCGAGGTGGGCTACCGGGAAGCGGTCGAGGGCCACCGCGAGGGCGCCACCAACCGGGTCGTCCTGCTCTCCGACGCACTCGCCAACACCGGTGCGACGGATGCCGACACGATCCTGGAACGCATCGCCGACGCCCGCAAGGAGTACGGCATCACCCTGTTCGGCGTCGGGGTCGGCAGCGACTACGGCGACGAGCTGATGGAGCACCTCACCAACAAGGGGGACGGGAACACCACGTATATCGCCGACGAGGCCCAGGCCAGGAAGGTCTTCGTCGACCAGCTGCCCGCCCACGTCGAACTCCGGGCCCGTGACGCCAAGGCCCAGGTCGCGTTCGACCGCAGGACCGTCCAGCAGTTCAAGCTCATCGGTTACGAGAACCGAAAGGTCGCCGACGAGGACTTCCGGGACGACAGCGTCGACGGCGGCGAGGTGGGCCCCGGCCACACGGTGACCGCGCTCTACGCCGTACGGCTCCGTGAGGGCGCCTCCGGCCGGGTGGCCACGGCGACCGTGCGCTGGCTGGACCCGAAGACACGGAAGGCACACGAGGAGACCGGGACGGTCGGGACCGCTGCGATCGACGGGAAGCTGTGGGGCACCGCCGGCGCACGCCTCCAGGTGACCGCGGTGGCCGCCTACTTCGCGGACACGCTGCGCGGCGGCGACCTGCCGGGCACCCCGGCGCTCGGTCAACTCGCCACCCGGGCACGGAAGCTGGCCTCCTCCACCGAGGACAGCTCGGTGGACAAGCTCGCCACGGCGATCGAGCAGGCCGACCGGATCAGGAACGGCGGTGGCGACGAACCGCCGGGTGACGAGGGCGAGGGCGAACTCGGCTGACACGACCGCCCCGGCTGTCCGTGACAGCCGGGGCCGGTCACGCCAGGTGGAACACCTCGGTCAGCGGGACCATGGCCTCGTCGGCGGCCTCCGGCTGCTCGAAGAACTCGCCCATCTCCCGCTGCCACCGGGCGTTGACCTCCGTCGCCGCCATCGCCTCCCGGGCCGCGTCGAAGTCCTCCGTCTCCAGATAGCCGACCAGCAGGCCGTCCTCGCGCAGGAACAGCGAGTAGTTGTGCCAGCCCGCCTCCGACAGCGCGGCCAGCATGTCCGGCCACACCGCCGCATGGCGCTCGCGGTACTCGTCCTTGCGGTCCTCGCGGACCTTCAACAGAAAGCAGACGCGCTGCATGGAGCCGGCCCCTCCGGTCAGGTGTCGGTCGGTCAGAAGTCGAACGAGTCGATGTTCTTCGCGTCGAAGACGGTCGGCTCACCGAGGATGACCTCGCCGTCCTTGCCGACGGTGTACTCACCGAGCTTGCCCGCCTTGAACTTCTCGCCCTCCGCCCCGGTGATCTGCCCCGACGCCAGCGCGGCGGCCGCGTACGAGCCGAGATAGCCGAGCTCCTCCGGGTTCCAGAGCGAGAACTGCTCGACGGTGCCGTCCTTGACGTACGTGCGCATCTGGTTCGGGGTGCCGAGCCCGTTGAGGACGACCTTGCCCTTGTACGAGGAGTCGCTCAGGTAGCGCGCCGCCGCGGCGATGCCGACCGTCGTGGGGGAGATGATGCCCTTGAGGTCCGGGTAGGCCTGCATGAGGCCCTGCGTCTGCTGGAAGGACTTCTGGTCCGCGTCATCGCCGTACGCGACCTTGACCAGCTCCATGTCCTTGTACTTCGGGAGCTTCAGCTCCTGCTTCATGTACTCGATCCAGGTGTTCTGGTTTGTCGCGTTCTGGGTGGCCGACAGGATCGCGACCTTGCCCTTGTAGCCGATCTGCTCGCCGAGGTGCTGGACCAGACTGCGGCCGATCTCCTCCGAGCCGGCCTGGTTGATGAAGAGCTGGCGGCAGTCCTTCGCCGTGTCCGAGTCGTACGCCACGACCTTGATGTCCTTCTTCATGGCCTGCTTCAGCGGGCCGCACACCGCGTTGGGGTCGTTCGCCGCCACGAGGATGGCGTCCTGGCGCTGCTGGATCAGGGTGTTGATGTAGGAGACCTGCGAGGACGCGCTCGCGTCGGACGGGCCGACCTCCTTGCCCGTGCCGCCGTACTCCTTCGCCGCCGCGATGCCCGCCTCGTCGACGATCTTCTCGTACGGGTTGTTGATCTGCTTCGGCAGGAAGGCCAGCTTCAGGCCCTTCTTCAGCGGTGCGTCCGGATCGGCCTTCGCGGAGCTGCCGGCCTTCGCGCTCCCGCTCTCCTTGCTGTCCTTCGTGGTGCCGGAACAGGCGGTGAGGGCGAGGGCGAGCGATACGGTGGTGGCTGCGGTCGCGACGGCGCGGCGCCCTGCGACATTGCGGAGCATCATGGCGGCGTGTGCCTTTCGAAGGGGTACGGGGCGTTCAGGACGACTGGGGCGAGTGAGTGTTCGCGGCCCTCCTGTGCCGGCGTTCGACGACGGTGGCGATGACCCGGGGGGTCAGGACGGATGCCACGAGCAGCAGCCCGGTCACGATGACCTGCACCTCGTTGGCGATGTCGTTGAGCGTGAGCAGGTTCTTCAGCAGACCGATCAGCAGGACACCGGTGACCGCGCCGAAGAGCGTGCCCTTCCCGCCGTCGAAGTCGATGCCGCCGAGCAGGACGGACGCGATGACGAGCATCTCGAAGCCGAGTCCGTTGTCCGCGCGGGCACTTCCGTACCGGAGGGTGAAGACGACACCGGCGAAGGCGGAGAACAGCCCGGTCACGACGAAGAGCAGCAGCTTGATCCGCTTGACCCGGATGCCGGCGAAGTACGCGGCCTCCTCCTGCGCGCCGATCGCGAAGAGCGAGCGGCCGAGCCCGGTGGCGTGCAGCACCACCGCGGTGACCACGGCCAGGACGAGAAAGAGCAGCACCGGATAGGTGAGGAAGGTGCCGGGGACGGTCGTGGTGTCGACGGCCCAGTCCGCGTAGACCTGCGGGAAGTCCGTCACCGCGTCGCTGCCGAGCGCCACCGAGGCCAGACCCCGGTAGAGCGCCAGGGTGCCGATGGTGACGGCCAGGGACGGCAGCCCCACCCTGGTGACCAGCCAGCCGTTGAGGAGACCTCCGGCGACGCCCACCAGCAGCACCACCGGCACGATCATCTCGAACGCCCAGCCCGCCTCCCACAGCGCACCGGTCAGCGCGCTGCCCAGGCCCAGCATGGAGGCCACCGACAGGTCGACCTGCCCGGCGACGACCAGGAGGGTCATCGGCAGGGCGATCAGGGCGACTTCGGCGATGTCGTTGAAGGCGAACGCGAGGTTCTCGCCCGAACCGAAGCCCTCCGTGGTCCCCAGCCCGACGACGAGGACCGCCACCAGCAGGACACCGACCGCGGTGTCCCAGCGCAACGCCAGGTCACGCACGGGCGAGCGCTTCGTCGCGGCCCGCGCTGCGGGGGCCGTCTTCGTGTCAGGCGCCGTGGTCATGACGGGCGTTCCTCCTCCTCAGTGCGGCGGTCATCCGCAGGTTCACGATCCGGTCGACGCTGATGGCCAGCAGGAGGAGCGCACCGGTGATGGCGCCCTGCCAGAACGAGTCCACCTTCAGCACGACCAGGACGCTGCCGATGGTGGTGAGCAGCAGGGCGCCGAGCGCGGCGCCCCAGACGGTGCCGGTGCCGCCGGTGATCGCGACCCCGCCGACGACCACGGCGCTGACGACGGTCAGCTCCCAGCCGTGCGCGTTGTCCGCGACGACCGTGCCGAAGCGGGCCAGCCACAGGGCCCCCGCGAAACCGGCCACGGCCCCGGAGAAGGCGTACGCGGCGAGGATCCGGCGGCGGATCGGGATGCCGGCGAGCCGGGCGGCCTCGGGGCTCGACCCGATGGCGTACAGCTCACGCCCCGAGCGGTACGCGCGCAGGAAGTACGCCGTCGCCGCGAGCAGGACGAGCGCGATCAGCGGAAGGTACGGGATGCCCAGCGCGCTGCCGCTGCCGAGGCCCAGGACCGCGTCCGGCACGTCGGAGGCGCTGATCTGCTCGCCCTGCGCCCACCAGTAGTCGACGCCCTGGATGATGTAGAGCATGCCCAGGGTCACGACGAGCGCCGGGACCCTGCCGAAGCTGACGAGGGCGCCGGAGACCAGGCCGCAGACGACGCCGATGGCGATGCCGAGCACCATCACGGTCAGCACACCGTGGTCGCTGCCCGCCACGAACTTCCCGCAGGCGAAGGCGGACAGGCCGACGACGGAGCCGACGGACAGATCGATGTTGCGGGTGATCACGACGGCGGACTGGCCCACCGCGAGCAGTACCAGGATCGACGCGTTGAGCAGCAGGTCCTTGATGCCCTGGTCGGACAGGAAACGCGGGTTGGCCAGGTAGGTGCCGAGGATCAGCAGGGCCAGCGCCCCCGCGATGGAGATCTCCCGCGCCCGGAAGACCGCGTCCACGAGCGAGGAGGCACTCCGCTCGGGCGCCTTCGCGGTGTCCGGGGGGCTCTCGATGGTGGTGGTCATGCCGCCGCCCTCTCGTTGCGTCCGGTCGCCGCGGCCATGACCGACTCCTCGGTGGCGGCCGCGTGCGGGATCTCCGCGACGAGCCGGCCCTCGTGCATCACGAGCACCCGGTCCGCCATGCCGATGACCTCGGGGAGGTCGGAGGAGATCATCAGGACGGCGAGGCCGTCGGCGGCGAGCACGGAGAGCAGCCGGTGGACCTCCGCCTTGGTGCCCACGTCGATCCCGCGGGTCGGCTCGTCGACGATCAGCACGGCCGGGCCGGTCGCCAGCCACTTGGCCAGCACGACCTTCTGCTGGTTGCCGCCGGACAGCACGCCCACGGTGTCGGCCAGCCGGCTGTACTTGAGCTGGAGGCGCACCGCCCAGTCGGCGGCCCGGTCGTGCTCCAGGGCCCGGCTGACGAGCCCGCGCTTGCGGACCTCGGCCAGGCCGGTGAGGCCGATGTTCCGCTCGATCGACATATCCATGACCAGCCCCCGCTGACGCCGGTCCTCCGGTACGAGCGCGAGCCCGGCGTCCATCGCGGCGGTCGGCGAACCGGGGCGCAGCACCGTGCCGGCCACCCTCACCTCGCCCGCGTCGGCGCGGTCGACCCCGAAGACCGCCTGGGCGACCTCGGTGCGCCCGGCGCCGACGAGCCCGGCGAGCGCGACGATCTCGCCCCGGCGGACGTCGAAGGACACATCGCGGAAGACACCCTCGCGGGTCAGCCGGTGTACCGACAGGGCGACCTCGCCGACCTCGGCGTCCTGCTTGGGGTAGAGGTCGCCGAGGTCACGGCCGACCATCCTGCGCACCAGATCGTCCTCGGTGAGCCCCTCCAGCGGCTCGGAGGAGATCCACCGGCCGTCGCGCAGGGTCGTGACCCGCTGGCACAGTTCGAAGATCTCGTCCAGGCGGTGCGAGATGAACAGCACCGCCGCGCCCTCGGAGCGCAGCGCACGGACGACGGAGAACAGCCTGGCGGTCTCGCTGCCGGTCAGGGCGGCCGTCGGCTCGTCCATGATCAGGACGCGGGCGTCGAAGGAGAGCGCCTTGGCGATCTCGACGATCTGCTGGTCGGCGATCGACAGCCCGCGGGCGGGGCGGTCGGGCGCCAGATCGACCCCGAGTCTCCGCATCAGCGCGGCGGTGGTCGCGTGCACGGCCTTGCGGTCGATGCGGCCCAGGGACCGTCGGGGCTGACGGCCCATGAAGATGTTCTCGGCGACGGACAGGTCGGGGAAGAGCGTCGGCTCCTGGTAGATGACGGCGATGCCGGCGTCGCGGGCGTCCGCCGGGCCGTGGAAGACGACGGGCTCGCCGTCGAGGAGCACCTCGCCGCCGTCCGGGCGGTGCACCCCGGCCAGGGCCTTGATCAGCGTCGACTTGCCCGCACCGTTCTCACCCGCGAGTGCGTGGGCCTCGCCGGGGAACAACTGCAGGGACACGTCCCGCAGGGCCCGTACGGCACCGAAGGACTTGCTCACGCCCTTCAGCGCCAGGACCGGGACCGGGTCCGGGGCGGACTGGTTCATGGGAGCTCCTCAGCGGAGGGACCGTTCCGCTCCGTCCGCCGTGAAAGGTTTCAATGAGGTTGCTCGGAAGCTAAACGGGGATTGTGGGCGCCGTCAATGGGTTGATGGCGAGAAGTTCCAGGAACAGATGCGCTGTACGGGCTGAATGGGGGGAACGGGTGGGCACCCTTGACAGTCCTCGGGGTGGGCCACTATCTTCCCGCTGCTTGAATCGATTCACATCGGTTGGTGTCGATCCGCGTAACGGTCGTGCATCGCTCCACTCACACACGCCCTGCGGGATGGCCCGGCCCGAGGAGCACGACGAGCCCGGCCCGGCCGGGTACCGGCACCGGGACCTGATGCCACCCCGCGCGCCGGTAGAAGCGCAGCGTCGCCTCCGCGTGTACGGACGTGAGCAGCCAGCACCGCCCGTCCGGGGCGGCCCCGGTGACCGCCGACAGCAGGGCCGCGCCCAGCCCGGCGCCGCGTGCGTCCGGGGCGACGGCCAGCTCGTCGACCTCCAGGGCCCCGCACAGCCAGCCCTCGACACGGTCGGGGCCGAGCGCCTCGGCGACGTGCCCGTAACTGCGGCCGGTGGGGAAGGCGCCGGGTGTGGTCCAGGCGGTGGCGAAGCCGCTCACGGTGCCCTCGTCGAGGGCCAGCGCGGCGGTGAACCCGGGGCGTACGGCGTCGGCGGCGAGCCGCTCGACGTACTGCGCACCCGCCGAGGGGTCCTCGTTCCACGGCGGCGCCGAGAACACATCGGCGTACACCTGGCGGATCCCGTCGGCGTACGCGGGAAGGCTCGTGCCCTCGACCAGCCGGACCCGCATGACCGCACCACTCCCCGCCCCTGGACCGTTCCGGAAAGGATAGGACGCGCGGATACGGGAGCGTGGCCGGACGCCGGGACGCACCCCGGCCGCCGGCCGGGAGCGGCTCTGGCGCGGGCTCAGCCGGCCGGCCGCACCAGATGCGTGATGAACCAGTCCCGGGCCAGGTCCGCGACCCGGTCCAGCGCGCCCGGCTCCTCGAACAGGTGCGTGGCGCCGGGGACGATCTCCAGCCGGTTCTCGCAGTGCAGCGCCGCCTGCGCCTGCCGGTTGAGGTCGATCACCGTGGTGTCGGCCCCGCCCACGATCAGCAGGGTGGGCGCACGCACCGCGGACAGATCGGCCCCGGCCAGATCGGGGCGCCCGCCGCGGGAGACCACGGCGCCGACACCCGAGTCCGTCGCGGCGGCGGCCCGCAGCGCCGCCGCCGCGCCCGTGCTCGCCCCGAAGGAACCGACCGGGAGGGGCACCCGGCGCCGCAGCCAGGCGGTGGTGTCCGCCAGCCGCCCGGCCAGCAGGCCGATGTCGAAGACGTTGGCGCGGTAGACCTCCTCCCCGGGCGTGAGCAGGTCGAAGAGGAGGGTGCCCAGACCGGCGCGGTTCAGCACCCCGGCCACGGCGCGGTTGCGCGGGCTGTCACGGCTGCTGCCCGAGCCGTGGGCGAACACCACGACCCCTCCGGCGTCCCCGGGCAGCGTGAGGTCCCCGGGGAGCGGGACCCCGCCCGCGTCCACCTCGACCTCCTCGGCGGTGGCGCCCCCTCCGGAGGCCCGGGCCAGCAGCGAGACGACCTCCTCGTCGGAGGTCTGGGAGAAGTCCCGGTACCACTCGCCCACGGCGGAGAAGAGCTGCGGCGTGGAGAGGCAGACGACCTCGTCGACGTCCTCGCGCAGCCTGGCCGCGACATCCGGTGACGCGACCGGCACGGCCAGTACGACATGGGCGGCACCCTGCGCCCGCGCCACCTGGCAGGCCGCCCTCGCGGTCGCCCCGGTGGCGACCCCGTCGTCCACCACGACCACCGTGCGCCCCTCCAGGGACAGGCGCGGCCGGCCCTCCCGGTACGTCTGAGCCCGCCGCAGGAGCTCCGCCCCCTCGGCGCGCTCCACGGACTCCAGGTCCTTCTCCCGGACCCCGGTGTGACGGACGATCTCGTCGCTGATGACCCGCGCCCCGCCCTCACCGATGGCGCCGAACCCCAGCTCCGGGTGGTAGGGCACCCCCAGTTTGCGGACCACGATCACATCGAGCGGGGCGCCGAGGGCCCGCGCCACCTCGTACGCCACCGGGACCCCGCCGCGCGGCAGTCCCAGGACGACGGGATCGCGCTGCTCCAGGTGGTGCAGCGCCGCGGCGAGCTGCCGCCCGGCATCCGTGCGGTCGGTGAACAGCACGGTGGTTCACCTCCAACCGAGGGGGAAGAGCGGAACACACACGCGTGACCCCCACCTTCGAAGCAACCGCATTTGCGCCGGTCGGGCAAGTCGGGGACGGTCGGTCGTATGGAGCGAACCGGCGCGGTCCTGATCGACATCGACGGCGTACTCACGGTGTCCTGGGAGCCGCTGCCCGGCGCGGTGGAGGCCATGGAACGACTGCGCGCCGCGGACGTGCCGCTGGCGCTGGTCACCAACACCACATCGCGGACGCGCGCCCGGATCGCCGAGCGGCTCGCGGACTCCGGCTTTCCCGTCGGCCCCGACGACGTCCTCACCGCGCCCGCCGTCACCGCCGACCACCTCCGCACGCACCACCCCGAAGCCCGCTGCCTGCTGATCAACACCGGTGACGTACGGGGCGACCTGTCCGGCGTGACCCTCGTCGAGGAGGAGGACACCGAGGGGGCCGTGCCCGACGTCGTCGTACTCGGCGGCGCGGGCGGCGCCTTCACCTACGCGGCGCTCAACCGCGCCTTCCGCCTCGTCCAGCAGGGCGCGGCCCTGGTCGCCATGCACCGGAACCTGTACTGGCGCACCGCCGACGGCCTCGACCTGGACACCGGGGCCTTCCTCCTCGGCCTGGAGCGCGCCACGAGCACCGAGGCCGTCATCACCGGCAAGCCGTCCGGCGCCTTCTTCGCCGCCGCCCTGGCCCACCTCGGCACCGGCCCGGGCGGGACGCTGATGGTGGGCGACGACATCGAGACGGACGTGCTGGCGGCCCAGCGGCAGGGCATCACGGGGGCGCTGGTGCGGACGGGCAAGTACCGGCCGGAGACGCACGCGTCGGCGACCGGAACCCCCGACCACGTACTGGACTCCTTCGCGGACGTGCCCGCCCTGCTGGAGCGGCTCGGGCGCTGAGGCGGGGCTGCTGCCGGGTGGCCGAACCGCTCGGCGGTGCCGTCAGTCCGCCACATCGACTCCGTAACCGCGGGCGAGGGTGCCGAGGCCGTGGTCGTACCCCTGCCCGACCGTACGCAGCCGCCACAGCGGCCCGCGACGGTACAACTCGGCGAGCAGCATGGTGCGTTCCGTTGTCGCGGCGTCGAGGGTGGACTGAGCGAGGGGTGCCGCGCTGGTGCCGGGAGCGGCGGTGATCTGGATCGCGCCGACATCGCCGAAGGTGAGCGCACCGTCGACGGCCGCCGCGACGACGACGCGACGGACGGAGGGCGCGAGTGCGCCGAGATGGACGCTGACGGTCTGCTCGGTGGGCCCGTCACCGAGGATGCGCACCGTGCCGGCCGGGTTCTCCGGGGCGCCGTAGAACACGAAGTCCTCGTCGAAGGAGACCTGTTCGTCCTCGTCGACGACGAACGCGACGATATCGATCTCGCAGTCCGTCTGCTGCGCCCAGGTGGCCGTGATGGTCCACGGGACCGTCGAGGCCTGGCCCTGGGGCAGATCCACGACGCCACCCCGCGGCAGCACATGCCGGGCCCGCTCCCGGCCGGTCCGATCGTGGTGCGGCTCAGCGGTCGGCGCCTCGATCCAGGCGGCCTGGTGCGTGGGGAATTCGAGCGAGGTGATCCGGCGCATGCGCCGGTCGGCCGCGCCGTCGGCGAGGAGCACGACGTCGGTGACGCTCGCGGAGAGGTTGATCGCGGCGGATCCGCCGAGTTCGACGATGCGGGTGCGGGCGGCCACCGCCTCGGGGTGCGTGCCGCCGAGGACGAGAACCCGCCGCCCGGCCAGGGGCTTGCCCGCCGGTGCGACTGTGTCCTGCGGTGCGCGTGCCGGTGGGTTCGCCGGGGCGGGGGAGGGTGGAGCGGGTGGCGCCGCCGCCTGCGCGGGCACGGGAGCCGGTGCCGGGCCGGCCGTCCCCTCGTGCCGGGCTCCGGGGCGTACGTCGACGAGCAGGCGCAGGAACGTCTGCTCGTCGATGACGGGGATGCCTTCCGCGAGCGCGCGCCTTGCCTTCGCGGACCCCGACGCGCTGTCGTTGGTGACCAGGACGCTGGTGTGACGGCTTACGGAGGACATCGCGTTCAGTCCGGCGGTGACGGATCGGTGGATCAGTTCGGAGCGGGAGGTCGCCGTCTCGCCGGTGATGGCGACCTTCATGCCTTGGACCAGCGGTCCGTCGGCGACGAGCCGACCCGGATTGCGGAAGTCGCACGAGGCCTTGGGCGGCCGGGGTGCGAACTTCGGGTCCTGGCGGGGAGGACAGGCGACCAGAGGCAGCGGCAGATCGAGCTGTGCGGCGTCCCGCAGCGTTCCGCGCAGCACACCGGCCAGCACGCGGCTGTCGTCGAGGGCATCGTGCGCCCTCACCTGGGTGACGCCGTAGTGCGTGGCGAGAGTGCCCAGCCGCAGGTCATCGGTCGGCGGATCCACACGCCGGTTCAGCGCCAGCGTGCACAGCCGCTGGGACACCGGCAGCCGCAGCCCTGCCCTGGCGAACTCATGGGCGAGGAAGTCGTAGTCGAACTGGGCGTTGTGCGCGACCAGCACACGGCCCTGAAGCATCGCGGCGATCCGGTCGGCGACCTGCCCGAAGGCGGGGGCGCCCTGCAGCCGGTCAGCCGTGAGCCCGTGCACATGCACCGGCCCGGGGTCGCAGCCGGGGTTGAGCAGCGTGGAGAACTCGCCGGTCTGCACGCCGTCCGGGCCGAGAGTCACCACGGCGACCGAGAGCACCCTGTCCCTGCGCGCCACCAACCCGGAGGTCTCGACATCCACCACGGCCCAGTCGAAGGCGTATTCACGCACACCGGACGTATCGAGTGCAGGGGAAGCGAGAGACATGGCGGTAAGGATGATCCGATATAGGCCTGTCCTTCAACCCGGATTGCCATTCATCCATAAATGTCCTGCCGAGTGCGTGGGAACCGGCGGCAGTGGCCGTCTTGGACTGCAGAAAGAGCGCTTCGGGCAGTGCCGTTACGAGATGGCCCGGAGCCCGCCGTGCGGGCCCAGGCCGCGGAGGCGGGCCACCGCCTGGGTCGTCCTCTCGTCCGCCGGGAGGAGGACGACCAGCTGCTGCGCGTCCGAGGCGAGGTCGAGCGTCTCGCGGAGCAGCCGGAGTTCGCCCTCCGAGGGGTGGTCGAGACGCAGGACGCCCCGCTGCGGAACCACATGACCGTGCAGGCGGCGGGTGAAGTCGGGGCCGGCGGCGGGGGCGAGTTCCGACGTGAGCCACTCGGAGTTCTCGACGGACGGTGCGAGCCACAGGTCGAAGGCCTGCTCGTCCGCGATGTCGTCCCAGTCGGCGAAGAACGTCCGGGCGCGCGGATCGGTGAAGACGTAGCGCGTGAGGTTCGGGGCCTCGGCGTCGAGCAGCCCGCTCCCGCTGGTCAGCGCCTCGTACGCACTGGTACGGGCGAGGACGTCGCCCAGCCGGTTGGTCACCACGGCGATGCCCGGTTCGAGGAGGCGGAGCGTCTCCAGGACCGGCGGACGCACCTCGCGGAGCGGTGGTCCGGGCCGGGCGTGGGCGGTGCACTCGCCGCCGGTGATCTTCGAGAGGTAGCGCAGGTGCTCGCGCTCGGAGGGGCTGAGACTGAGCGCGTCCGCGACCGCGTTCACCACGGCGACCGAGGGGTTGCGGTCACGGCCCTGCTCCAGGCGGGTCAGGTACTCCACGCTGATACCGGCCCGCCCGGCGAGGTCCGAGCGCCGGAGCCCGGGTGCCCTGCGGCGGCCGTGGTCCGGCAGTCCCAGCGACTGCGGCTGGATGCTGTCACGCTTGGCCCGGATGAAATCTCCCAACGGCGTCCCCATGCTTCGAGGATATGGCGCGGCGGGTGGATCGCGGAGGGCTCAGGGTGGCCCTGCGGGGGCCAGCCTGAGCCCGGTCTGGCTGGAGCCGCGGCGTGGTCCGATCGTGAGGGGCATGGACAACAACAGGCACAAGCTGGTGATCCTCGTCGGAAGCGTCCGCGAAGGCCGGTTCGGCCCGGTCGTGGCCAAGTGGGTCGCCGAACAGGCGGGCAGCCACGGCGCCTTCGAGGTGGATGTCGTCGATCTGGCCGATATCGACATCCCGTTGGAGCTCCCGGCGTCGTCGCCGAAGTACGCCGGGGACGACTACCCCCGCCCGGCCGGGATGGCGGCGCTGACGTCCGCGCTGGAGGGCGCCGACGCGTTCGTCGTGGTCTCGCCGGAGTACAACCACAGCTATCCCGCATCGCTGAAGGCCGCCATCGACTGGCACTTCACCCAGTGGACGGCCAAGCCCGTCGCGTTCGTGAGCTACGGCGGGGCGGCGGGCGGCCGGCACGCGGTGCTGCACCTGGAGAACGTACTGACCGAACTGCACGCCGTGACGATCCGCGACGGCCTCGCCTTCCCGAACTACTACACGGCGTGGGAGGAGGGGCGCCCCACCGACCCCGAGGCCCCCGGGTACGCCAAGACGCTGCTGGAACAGCTGGCCTGGTGGGCCGGCGCCCTCCGGACGGCGCGGGAGGCGAACCCCTACCCCGCGTGACGGGAACCCGGTGACCGCCGGGCGGCGCCGGACCTACCCCTTCACGACCGGGGGCGGGTCCGGCGCTCACGCGTGCGCTGCGTCGCCCTCGTCGCGGTGCGGTGGCCCGCTCGCCCCGGGGCGAGTTCTGCGCCCGGGGGCAGGACCCGAACCTGCGGACTGAGCGATGCGCTCACCTGCGTCGATGCCCGATGCGGACTTCACGACGCGACCACTGTCATGTCACGAACGTGTCTTGAAGACGATCAAGAGGCAACTCGGGCAACCGCACCGGCCGTCTGGGGAAGCAGAAAGCAACACGGGCGAACGATCGCCCGGCCCAGTCGCCCGTTCCCCCACGCAGAGGAAAGACCAGCATGCGCACTCGGAAGATCTCGGTACTGACCATGACCGCAGTGGTCCTCGGCCTGGCGCTCACGGCATGCAACAACGACGGTGGCGACAACGCGTCCTCCTCTGCGAGCAGCTCATCGGCGACGACCTCGAGCACCCCGCAGTCCGGCACGGTGGAGGGCAAGTCGTCCGACACACCCGCCACGTCCGACACGAAGTGCACGGACCAGATCGACTACGCGGGCGACTCCCGGTCGAACGCCGAGATCAATTCCATCGGTGAGGACACGGGGACGTGCCCGCCGGTGCAGAAGGCCGGTGAGGCGTCGGGTACGCCGAAGGACCCGGACACGAAGTGCACGGACCAGGTCAACTACGCGGGCGACTCCCGCTCCAACGCCGAGATCAATTCCATCGGTGAGGACACGGGCACCTGTCCGCCGGTGCAGAAGGCCGGCGAGGTGTCGGGTACGCCGAAGGACCCGGACACCAAGTGCACGGACCAGATCAACTACGCGGAGGACTCCCGCTCCAACGCCGAGATCAACTCCATCGGCGAGGACACGGGCACCTGCCCGCCCGTGAAGAAGTGAATCGCTGATCGTCCCAGGAGCAAGGAGTCCCGGGGTCTGCCGGCGGACGGAATCACGCCGCGCGCCCCCGGCACTCGGAAGACCGGACCGTGCCGGACCGCCCTCGCAGCCGAGCGAGGCCGGCCCGGCGCTTACGCGTTCGCTACGCCGCCCTCGTTACGGTGCGGTGACCCGCATGTCGACCCGCGTGCTGCCCCACGTGCTGACCCGCAAAAAAGGGCCCTCCCGGAGGAGGGCCTCACGCTGCGCGAGTTGTGCGCCCCCGGCAGGACTCGAACCTGCGGCCAAGCGCTTAGAAGGCGCCTGCTCTATCCACTGAGCTACTGCGTGACTGAGATGACCATATACAGGAACGATGACAGAGCGCAACAACTGCCAATGAATCTAGGCAACTTGCCATGGATCCCCTACTGAAGATGCTTCCAGGGCAAGACATGAGAAAGCCCCTGGCAGCAGCGCCAGGGGCAGGGCCAGTCACGAAGACCAGGTATGACAGGCATCGTTGATGTGGCTGCTCTCATGTTCCACAGGGAGGTTGCAGGGGCCTTCCCTCCATGACTCAGCCGGTACACCGGGGTCGTCTCCACACACTGCCACTCGCTCGCCACGACACTCCGAGACATCCACCACCCGCAAAGCGGAATGACAGAGGAAGAGGAGAGCACTGATCAGCTCTGCCCTGGTGACGTCGGGGTCTGCTGCCACCACCCGGGCCCGAGACACATCCTCTCGGGCTACTTCAAGGATCTTGCTCTCTATGGCCATGGCCCTGTCTGCCATGGCTCCCCCCGGTTGGTAGAAGGCTGTCTTGCCTGACCCGTCCGCCGGCATCCTCTGTAGCTGCACTGACCTGTCTCCTCTCAGTACGTCTGGACTCAGAGGCTACGCCACCTTGCTATAGCTCGCTATCCCTCGCCGTAGATCACCGCAGCACGCACCGTTGAGCTATGACTGAGCTTGATCCCACCCGTGCCAAGTGGGTGCAGATGGTGGCCGTGGTTGAGTCCCGCATCAACGATGGGACCTACGCCCCTGGCTCCAAGCTGCCCGGCATCCTCGCTCTGTGCGGTGAGTTCAACGTGGCTCAGGTGACAGCAAGAAAGGCTCTGGCGGACCTACGGGACCGGGGCTTGATCCGGACAGAGAATGGGATTGGTTCGTTCGTCGTCTGATGCCCCGTCCGCTCCATCGTCGGCGTCATGCATGAAAGAAAGAACGGGTCCGACTTCTTTCATTCATTCTCAGGTATCGAGCGGGGGAGCGAGAGGTCTTTATCCCCGGGATATCTACGTGCTCTATGCACCCGGGGTAATGCATGCATTCATGCTTACAAGACCCGCCGGGGTTGCCATCCTTCGATCGTGTACGAGTAATCAAAGTTGAGTAGTTGGTTCAAAATCGGACTCATGCACTCCATGAAGTGCCTAAAATGACGTCTGTCAAGGATTGAAAGCACCTGCATTCTGGTGACTTCGGGATGAATCTAGGTGCATTTGGTGACGGTTTTCAATAAGTGACACCTACTGCGCCGGTGTCAATGAAAGAAAGAAGTCGCTATCCCTGGATACTGACTTGATCCTGTCTAAACAAATGAAAGAATGGCCCCTCACCCGGAGATGAGGGGCCCTGAAGTTGTCAGTGATCCCAGTTACTCGAATATCCTTCGGCCTTGGCATTGTGAATCTGAGGCCTAAAGGTCTCCCAATACTTGGCCTCAGCGACCGCAGCCTCATCAATTACCGGTTCAGGCATTACCACCAAACCCTCTACCAGTGGAACACCCTGGAATCCGAGGGCGATAGCAGACTCAGTGGTCAGCATTCCATCCTCTGTGGTATCCCAGTACTCTGCATTGTTGCCGGCAGAGGCTCCATCCAGGGGAAGACCCTCGATACCGCCGCCCGTGGCGCAGTACACGAACAGGCCTGCATTCCGCTCCAGATCGGCTCTGGAAGCAATAGCGGCGGCCTCAGCATGCTTCCATGCGTCTAGGCACTTCTGTGCAGCCTTTGCAGCCTTTCGGCCCATGGGGACCAGGTCCGCGGATACAGCGTCGGTGTAGGCGCGGTAAGCCTGGCCAGCCAGGGTATTCAGGGCGGCTACGGTCCGGTTATAGTCATCAATCTTCACATGTACAGTGCCGAGGAAGACTTCCTTATTCGGAAGTGTCTTGCCCTCTGCGACGGCATTGAGTTCAAGCTTCTTAAGCTCTGCCTTAGCATCCTCCAAGGCAGGGCAGGAATGCCGGGGGCCAGTTTCCCACTCTCGGGAGACATCCCGGGTCCTGTAGCGAGCGTTTTCCCGCTGGTAAGAGGCCAGCTTATCCCTGGCCTCTTCGTACTTCTTCCTGAGACCCTTGACGGCGGGGGAGAGGGGCAGGCCGGTAGGCGGTTCTACAAAGTTAGTGGTCATGGTTGTTCTCCGTCTCGTTCTGGATTTTCTCAATCCGAGAAATCGTGTTATCGATGCGTGTAAGCAATTCGGTAAGCTCCGTGATGATGTCCATCAGGCCACCAACATTCCCTTGTAACGGGCCCCGGTACGGTCACTGACCCCGAAGCTAGCTGCCAGGGTTGCAGCCGTCACCTTCTGTCCTGTCTTATCGAGGGTGTCAGCCACTTCACGGATCTTCTGGAGAGAAGGCTTAGGGCGACCAATGGTCTTAGCAGGGTTTTCCTGCGATTCCAGGGAAACCTCACTCTCCGAAGTACCCGTTTCATGGGTAGGGGGGTGGGCGGTATCCACCCCCTTGTCATCCTCATTCTCAGAGGAATCTGTGGTGTCATGTCCGGAATCCTGGTTTGTGACACCGACTGTAGGGTTTTCTGACAGGTGCTTTGGTCGGGGCATTGCCCCCAGGTGAAGGAGGTGTGCCGCACAGATAGCGGGTGCGGAACTGACAGCAGCCACAAGCCAGGGACCAGAAACCATGTATCCCCCTGCCAGGAGGTGCGCCACCACCTGAGCCGAGAGGACAAAGCCCGTGGCAGCAACGGCACCCAGGATGGCACTCAGGCGACCTCTGTCCCCCTTCTGTCGGGCAGTGGCAATTGCGGATGCGCAGATGGCATACAGCGACAGCAGGAAGGGGGCCAGTAGCTCATACCCTCCATGGAATCCAGCTGTACGAGCAAGGCTCACTTCTGCCGGTGCAGCCATGATGAGAGATGCGATTAGCACAATAGGTCGCCCTGCAACGGCAGCGGCCTTAGCGTAAAGGGGAGTGTTCATTGTCATGCTGGGTTCCTAACGTCAGAGGATGGAGCGGATAGCGGAGCGGACTTCAGGGTCAGTGATGTTCTTGAGAGCCTGGGAGATTGGAATGTTCAGGGCCCGGGCCATGAGGATTTGGTGCTTCAGGCTCGGAGTTCGCTCCGAGTAGAACCACTTGGAGACCGCCTTGTAGGTGATGCCACATTCAGAGGCGATATCTCCGTAGGTAACGCCACGGGCACGCCTAATGGCGTCCCATGTCTTAACGTCCCAGATATCGAAATCGGCCATGGTGTCACTCCTATGTAGGAAGAAGGGGGATGAGAGGGCATAAGAAAAGGCCCGGCCCCCTGGCATGACACAAGGGACCGGACCTGTTCACCGGGCGAAACCCAACCATGGAGCGATGCAACACAACATGTTGCACCTGGCCAGACCAAGGCTGCTCAGATACCCGGATGAGAGGATGAGGGGTCTGGCTAAGAACCCCTCAGTTTCCTTCTCTATCTATGATGTAGAGGTCACAGACCCTCGGTTCCGGACAGGATTTAGGTAACGGATTTGCAACGTCTACAAACATGCAGGTCAGGGTAACTGTAGCGATCCGCTACAGAATGCCGAGGTTGCCACCTGGCCGGACATGCAGTTGAAGTAAATGTTCACCTTGGCCCGAAACCCTTTACGGCCTTCCGGACCGTGAAACCTGAGAGCCTGTCAGAGGCTCTGAGAGAGGCGCTGAGCACACCTGCGGTGCGCCGCTAGCCCAGGATGCCCAAAGGGTCAGGGAGTAGCGGAGAGGGCCTCACGGGGGCGTACAGAGCCTTTAAGTAGGGAAGGCTAGCCGCGGTGCAGTAGCCAAGTAGTCGAGGATGTTCTCTGACAGCCTGAACCGCTCTCCCTTGCCTTGGCGTCGGTCGTCTCTGAACCGGTGATGTAAGACAGCTTCCAGGGCGCAACCACCTGCCATCACAGCCATCACTTCGAAACTCTCGCCGGCCTTCTTGGCATCCCTGGAAAGGTCCTTGAACCTTCTCTGTAGGAGAACTTCGGTGTTGCTGTATCCAATCTTCACTGACTCATCATCAAACAACAGGATGTAACAGAGGCCGGGGAATGCCTCGGCGCCATGAACACCAGCAGCCTGCCTCAGCACGTGGCCTCGGCCGTCCAGATGAACAAAGTAATGCTCAACACACAATGGCAGGCAGTAGTAGATGCCTGCCTTTCTACCGCATACAGTCTCCTTGGTAGTCCAACAACATTCCATGCATCATCATTCTCCTAAACAAGGCCCCTCCTCTTCCTGCGGGGAGGGGCTTACTTCAATCTGTTCTCCTTCAACACCAAGTAACTTACTTAGAAGTAATATACTCACCAAGGAAACGGAATAGTCAAAGGGCCCCCTACCCCCGTTAATTTCAACAGAGGTAGAGGACCCCTTGACTATTCGGGTATCACCTGAGGTGTCCGTATAGCCACCGTTCGGCCCGTAGGCACTGGTCTGGTAGAAGGGCCTGGTGTCTCCACCACGTCAGAGGGGCACCGACCAAAGTGACCTTGACTCCAAGGGAGAACCTCCCTCACCTATTTAAATTATCGGACATCCATCTCCTGACCAGGGTGTTTACAGAATCAGGGTGAAGGGTTCCAGAGTGGTCATGGGCTCCATAGCGCCCATGGACACGTCCCGGTGCGTGTGAATGGTGTTCCAGGGCTCTGCACTTCCGATTACAACCCTCGCCTTCTCAGTGGTGCGCCCCACCTCACAACCAGAGGCAACCTTGGCCCCGCTCTCGTGTAGCCACCGCTGCACCTTCTCGGTGTCACCCTTGTCGGAGCACTTCCATGCCGGCTGTGCTGACTCGGGAACAATCTGCCGAACCTCCCACCCTTCCTCGGGAAGATCCTGAACGGTCCCGATAGGCCACCAAGGGCGGTTCATTGCGTCAATGTAGAGAGTCTGCTCTTCCTTAGTCATGTCACCAAAGGGCACGTCGGAAACCTTCCTGATATTCCAGTAGAACGTCTCTGCCCCGGTCTCCTTACGTACCCGGGACATTTTTCGGTTCTTGTTCTGACGCTTCACATCACATCGGGAATGGGCGGGGTTGGTCCGTGGGTTAGGCCCCCTCTTCCCGACCGGGCGTTTGTGAGTCCACCCCTCACTGCACCCTGGACCACCGCAAATCAACTTCACTTCCTTGTACTTAGTCATGCGCACTCCTAGGCATCAAAAAGGGCCCCCAGCGGCTTACTGGGGGCCTAGCGTTGGTTCTGTGTATCGTTGTCTCCCCTGGTCCCTCAGAGGCTCTTGCAATCGATTCTGTGGACTCCTTCTCTCGGACATGAAAAAGACCCCTGCCGGTGACAGGGGTCCTTCTAGAACTTCTGTTATTCGGTTAGGCGGCTAGCCGGCGTACACAGTCAGCAGGTCGAAACTCTGACTACCGGGGAACCAACGGTGCGGCTTGTCGTGGTGCTCCTTCTCGATGATGCAGTCTCCAAGAGGCTTACCCAACTCAGCTGACAGTCGGTGCAGCTCTTTAGTGTCGTCGTCTCCTGCATCGTCCGTGACCACTACGACGTAGTACTTCCCGAATGGAGCACCGAGGCACTCCGTCACTATCAGGGCAGATGTCTCCACCCATGTGCGAGTGGTCTCGATGGTGCCAGTGTTGATCATCTCCAGTGCCTTGGAGTGGTCCCCGCCATTCGGCGTAAGCATGTCCAGCATGTTGTCCCCCTCATTACGCACAACAACATGTGCGCCCTGGTTATTCCTTGACGGTTCGTCTACTGGTGTGGTCTGGCTCACTGTCACTCTGCTAGTACCGGTCACCCATGCGGCGTACTGCCGTGACTGCTCTGGTAGTGGCCATGTCCGCGGCGTACCTGCGAAGCATGGATGGGTCTTTCCAGCCGGCCACCTGCATCACGTCGCCTTCTGCCACCCCTGCTGACAGGAGGTCATTGGCAAAGGTGTGTCGGAACTGATGAGGAGACACCGAGGCGTAGCCAGCATCCTTGGCGCGTCGATTCACCATGCGGTAGAGACCGGAGTAGGTGAGCCTGCTCCTGTTCCTGCTGCCAAGCCAGAGCCATTCACTGCCACTCAGCTTGTGGTGTTCTCTGGCACGAAGGTACCGGGTCAGTGCGATGACAGTCTTCGGTTGCAGAGGAATGATGCGGCCTTCTCCTGCTGCCCTGGCATCCTTCAACGGCACTACCTGCAACAGGCCCTGACTGAGGTGCAAGTAGTCGAGACGGAGTGACAGCAGCTCTTCCGCCCTGAGACCTTCTGTCAGGACACGGATCATGGCGTGGTCGCGGACCTTCTCGAACTCTCGGATCCTGGGATGACCATTCCCTGTCACCTTCAACAGGTCGATGACGAACTCTGATGACAGTGTCTTGGGAGTGGCACCGACAGGAGCGGCGTACTTCTGTAGCCGCTTGTCCCGATAGGGGTTGGCTACGTCGAACTCATCTTCCAGCCAGTTGAAGAAGGGACGCAGGTTCCTCTGAACCGTGTTCGTGCCGCCTCGGTCGTGACTGTCGTGGTACGCCCTGAAGAAGAGGTTCAGGGTGTCCGTGTCGAGAGTGGAGAAGTCGCCTGACAGCCCTTCTCTGTCCATCCACTGTGCCAGGGCCCTGACGGCCTTGGTGTAGGCGTTGACTGTCTTCTCCTGGTACGGCCTGCCGTGCTTGTTGTTCACGGTCCGGAGGTGCGTGGCGTACTCGGAGAGCATGGCGGACCGTTCATCAGGTCCGTGGTTGGTGGAGAGCGAGGCTGATACGGCCCTGGTGCTCACGGTGCCTCGCAGAGGAGACCGCGCTCCCCTGGTCTTGCTGGCCGGCATGTCTGACTCCCCTGGATAGGGGTGCTAAGCAAGACTCGGTTCTCTGAGCGCCTTGCCTAACACCTTCTGTTAGGTGAGTCACGCTGTGTTCAGTGGCTTGGCTGACCTGTTCTTGCTGGTCAAGTGCCTTTTGTGCGCCCCCGGCAGGACTCGAACCTGCGGCCAAGCGCTTAGAAGGCGCCTGCTCTATCCACTGAGCTACGGGGGCCGGGTGTCGGCCTGGTGCCCCGGAAGGCGCTGGTTCAAGCCATCCGTGACCTTGCGGGGACAAGGATAGGGCTCAGATCGCCTCGTCCCGGTTGCTTCACCTGCGTGGCACGATGTGGAGGTTCGGTGAAGCGAACCGATAATCGCAGGTAGGTGCGATTCATGCACCGCTTTTGACGCCTCACGCCCCGGGTGTTGTGCACTCGTTATGCCTGCGCCCCACTCGTCCCCTCTGTCCCCGGGGATGGATTCGCCGCGCAGAGGGGCCTATACGCTTCAAAAAGGCGTCAAAATTGGGCATTCTTCACATGTGGTAACCATGGATGTACGGCCCCAGCTCATCGACGCACTCTCCGCCCTGCGCGACCGTGTCGCTGCCGTGCGTCTTCCACTCCCGCTGCCGGGGGCTCCACGCGCCCGGCAGACGCGGACCGAACTGCTCGCCCAGCTCGACGACTACCTCGTACCCCGCCTCAAGGATCCCGAGGCGCCGCTGCTCGCGGTGATCGGGGGGTCCACCGGTGCGGGCAAGTCGACGCTGGTCAACTCCCTGGTGGGGTGCCGGGTCAGTGAGGCCGGTGTGCTGCGCCCGACGACGCGTACCCCCGTGCTCGTCTGCCACCCGGACGACCACCACTGGTTCGCCGGGGTGCGGGTGCTGCCCCAGCTGACCCGGGTGTGGCTGCCGCCGGGGCAGGTCCCCGACCCGGACGGGCTCGACCACCTCGGGGCCGAGGGGGACGACACCGTCCTGCGAGTGGAGACCGCGGCGACCCTGCCCAGAGGCCTCGCGCTCCTGGACGCCCCCGACATCGACTCCCTCGTCGTACGGAACCGGGTCCTGGCCGCCGAACTCATCTGCGCCGCCGACGTATGGGTCATGGTGACCACCGCGTCCCGGTACGCCGACGCCGTGCCGTGGCATCTGCTGCGCACCGCCAAGGAGTACGACGCCTCCCTGGTCACCGTCCTGGACCGGGTGCCCCACCAGGTGATCGCCGAGGTGTCCCGGCAGTACGCCGCCCTGCTCACCCGGGCCGGCCTGGGCGAGGTGCCCCGCTTCACCATCCCGGAGCTGCCCGAGTCCGCGGGCGGCGGCAGCGGGCTGCTGCCCACCACCGCCGTCGCACCCCTGCGCGCCTGGCTCACCCACCGGGCGCAGGACCCGGCGGCCCGTCAGCAGGCGGTGGGGCGTACGGCGTCCGGGGTCATCGACTCGCTCAAGGTACGGATGCCCGAGCTCGCCGGCGCCGTCGCGGCGCAGTACGCCGCGGCCGTGCGGCTGACCGGCGTGGTCGAGGAGGCGTACGGGAAGGAACTGGCGCGCGTACGGCGGCGGCTCCGGGACGGCGCGGTGCTCGCCGGAGGCGCCCGCACCCGGTGGCGCGGCTACCCGCTCTACAGCACCGCCGGAGAGCTGCTGGACGCACTCGTGGAGAGCCTGGTGGCCCTGCTCCAGTGCGCCGTGGCGGCCTCCGACGAGCAGATCCGTACGACCTGGCAGCGCGAGCCCGCCGCCGGGAACTTCCGGTTCGAGGACGCCGGCCGGGAGGCCGGCGGCTGGGGGCCCGCCGAGGACATCCAGGGCCGCATCGGCATGGCCGTACGGCGCTGGCGGCGGGTCCTGGAGGAGCTGGCCGAGGAGGAGGCCCGGCTGCTCGAACGCAATGCCGCGCCCGACGCCGAGACGGTCGCGGCGCTGCTGGCCGCCGCCCTCCTCGGGGGACGCCGCGCCAGGGGCGCCGGGGAACAGCTCGCCGAACGCATCGGCGCCCAGGGGGCGCTGCGCCTCCGCGACAAGGGCGGGGCACTGCTCACCGACTGCCTGGACCAGGTCATGCAGGGCGAGCGGGACCGGCGGCTCGCCCCGCTGGACGCGCTCGACGTCGCACCCGAGCCGCAGGCCGAACTCATTGCCGCGCTTTCCGTACTGCAGAAGGAGAGGTGGCAGCGATGACTGCCGTCACTGACCAGGGCCGGAACCACGGGCAGGAAGAGCCCGAGGACCCGAAGGACACCCCGGGGGACGGCGAACGGCGCTGGGACGACGGGCTCATCGCGCGCCGTGCCGCCGAGGCCGCGCAGGAGAGCGCGGAGGCCGGGCGCGCTCCCCAGGACGAAGAACCGGGGCCCCAGGTCGAGGCGTACGGACTGCCCGGCAGCCCCCTGCGGCCACGGCTGGACGCGCTGCGTGAACTGGTCGGGCTCTCCCGCGCCCGGCTCGACGGGGACACCCTCGCCGAGGCAGGCCGGGTGCTCGACGAGGCCTCGGCCCGCCAGCGGCTCTCCTCCCGGCACACGGTCGTCGCCATCGCGGGGGCCACCGGAAGCGGGAAGTCCACCCTCTTCAACGCGCTCGCGGGCATCCAGATCTCCGAGACCGGGCTGCGCAGGCCGACGACCTCGGCCCCGATCGCCTGCAGCTGGACCGACGGCGCCGCGGGACTGCTCGACCGGCTGGCCATCCCGGGCCGCCTCCGCCGCCGGCCCGTACAGAGCGGCGCGTCGACCGACGAGGCGCTGCAGGGGCTCGTCCTGGTGGACCTGCCCGACCACGACTCGGCGGCGACCGGCCACCGTGCGCAGGTGGACCGGGTGCTGGCGCTGGTCGACGCGGTGATCTGGGTCGTCGACCCGGAGAAGTACGCCGACGCCGCCCTGCACGAACGCTATCTGCGGCCGCTCGCCGGGCATGCCGAGATCTCCTTCGTCGTGCTCAACCAGATCGACCGGCTCTCCGGTGAGGCCGCCGACCTGGTCCTGGACGATCTGCGCCGGCTGCTCGACGAGGACGGCATGGCGGTGGGGGAGCACGGCGAGCCCGGCGCCACCGTCATGCCCCTGTCCGCGCTCACCGGGGCCGGGGTGGGCGACCTGCGTGAGGTGCTCGGCAAGTTCGTGCAGGACCGTACGGCGGCGGCGCGCAGGCTCTCCGCCGACGTGGACGCAGCCGCCGCGCGGCTCCGTCCGGTGTACGTCGCCGAGGGGCGGCCCGGGCTCGGTGAGCGGGCCCGCGAGCAGTTCACCGACCGGCTCGCGGAAGCCGTCGGAGCGGCGGCGGCCGGACAGGCGGCGGAGCGCGAGTGGCGCAGGAACGCCGGGCGGGCCTGCGGGACGCCCTGGCTGCGGCTGTGGCGCTGGTACGAGTCCACCCGGCAGCTGGGCGGCCTGGACCTGATGGCGCAGGTGCTCGCACCGCCGGAGGAGGAGCTCACCGCCCGGCAGCGGGTCGAACAGGCCGTACGGAAGCTGGCGGACGACGCGGTGGACGGGCTGCCCGCGCCGTGGGCGCAGGCGGTGCGTGAGACGGCGGTGAACGGGGCGAAGGGGCTGCCGGAGGCGCTGGACGAGCTGTCGCGGAACGCGCAGGCGGGAGCCGGTGGCCGGGGGCGCGGGGGCAGCGGGGACACCGGATCCGCTCCGGTCGGTACGGGGGCCGAGGGCACGGGCGTACGGGGTCCGGGTCGGCGTAACTCCGGTTCCTCGGGTTCCTCGGGTTCCTCCGGGTCCTCGGGCAGGAGCGCAGCGCCCGTCGCCGGGGTCCAGGGCGGTCGTGGTTCCAGGCCGCCGCGCCCCGCGTGGTGGCCCGCGGCGGTGCTCGCGCAGGCCTCGATGACGCTGCTCCAGATCTTCGGCGGGCTGTGGCTGCTCGGCCAGATCATCGGCGTACTCGAACCCGGCCTGCTCACCCCAGCCCTGCTCATGCTCGCCGGCGTGGTCGGCGGTCCGCTCGTCGAGTGGTCCTGCGCGGCCGCGGCGCGGGGACCCGCACGCCGGTACGGGCAGGAGGCGGAACGGCGGCTCCGCGAGGCCGCCGCGGGGTGCGGCAGGGTCAGGGTCCTCGACCCCGTCGCTGCGGAGCTGGCGCGCTACCGGGAGGTGCGGGAGCGGTACGTGGCGGTGACGGAGTTGTCCACAACCGGCAGGTAATCCACAGGCCCCCACGGGATTCCCGGATCCGGTCCAGCATGGTGTGCAGCGGATCAGAAGGACGCACAGCCGGACGTACGGACAGACGCAGGAATCGGGGGACGAAAAAATGAACGAGACCTTGGTGACGCTGGTGGGAAACGCCGCGACCGCGGTGGACTTCCGGGAGGCGCCGACAGGACCGACGGCGCGATTCCGTCTGGCGGTGACGCCCCGGCGGTGGGACAGGGAGCAGCAGATCTGGGTGGACGGCCGCACCAGTTTCTACACGGTGTGGGCACGGCGGACGCTCGCGATGAATCTGTCCGGTTCGGTCTCGGTCGGGGAGCCGCTCGTCGTGCACGGCCGTCTGAAGGTGCGCGAGGAGGAGCGCGACGGGGTGTGGAAGACCTCCGTGGACATCGAGGCCCTGGCGGTGGGACACGACCTGACCAGGGGAACGGCGGCGTTCCGGCGGGTGGTCAGAGCCGACCCCGCACTGACCGCGCCTACGCATCGTCAGAAACCGGCCACGGACATGGCATCGGTGTCCTGAAGAGGAGGGGGCGCGCCGAACAGGGCTGTAACGATTACGAGTCGGAATGCTTATCTGATGGCATGACGGGGGATTCCCCTTCGCTCGCTCCATACGATTCCCCCGTACTCATGCGGCACTTGAGTTTGCTGGCGAGACACCTCCCACACGCGCCCCAAGCGTGAAGGTCTCGCCCGGAGGGGAATTCTGTGTTTTCTGTGTCTTCAGCATCCACTTCGTCGTCGACGGCGGCGGCGGAGGGCTCCATAGGGAGCCGGGGCAAGGGCTGTGGCCTCATCAGGGCGGCGGCCGCGACGCTGGTCACCGGGCTGGTCGCGGCGGGCACCCTCGTCGGGGCGACGGCGGCCACGGCCGCGCCGGCGGACGAGACGGGGCAGCACCAGGGTGGGGCGGTCGCCGTACTGGACGGTCTGAAGACCTACGGTACCGCCCAGCTCAACACCGGTAAGGGCGAGAAGCCCCAGGAGCTGCCCGCCGGCCTGTTCGAGATGAAGGTCGACGGCGGCGGCACGATCCAGACGTACTGCATCGACTTCCACACGCCCACCAAGGACGGCGCGAAGTACCTGGAGACCCCCTGGGACCAGTCTTCGCTCGGCACCAACCAGGACGCCGGCAAGGTGCGCTGGATCCTGCAGCACTCCTACCCGCAGGTCAACGACTTCGCGGCGCTCGCCGAGCTGGCCGGCACCGGCCAGCTCGACGAGAAGACCGCCGCCGCCGGCACCCAGGTCGCCATCTGGCGCTTCTCGGACAAGGCCGACGTGACGGCCAAGGACGCGAACGCCGAGAAGCTCGCCGACTGGCTGGAGGCGAACGCCAAGAACGTGGCGGAGCCCAAGGCGTCCGTGGCGCTGTCTCCGGCCGCGGTCTCCGGCAAGGCCGGTGAGAAGCTGGGTCCGGTCACCGTCCACACCGACGCCGGTCAGGTCTCGGTGGCTCCGCCCGCCGACGCCGCCGCCAGCGGGGTCCAGGTCACCGACAAGGTCGGCAAGGCCGTCACCGAGGCCGCCGACGGCACCGACCTGTACTTCTCCGTCCCCCAGGACGCCGCCGACGGCTCCTCCTCGTTCTCCGTCCAGGCTTCGACCTCCGTGCCCGTGGGCCGGGTCTTCGCCGGGCTGATCAAGAGCCAGACAATGATCCTCGCCGGCTCCAGCGAGTCCACCGTCTCCGCGACGGCCACCGCCACCTGGGCCGAGAAGGGTGCCGTTCCCGCGGTGACCGCGGAGAAGAACTGCGCCAAGGGCGGCGTGGACATCACCGCGAGCAACACGGGCGACGAGGAGTTCACCTTCGAGCTCGCCGGTACCGAGCACACCGTCCCGGCCGGTGAGACCCGCACGGTGACCGTCCCGGTCGGCGAGGACGAGGCCTACGACTTCACGATCACCGGCCCCGACGGCTTCAGCAAGAACTTCAAGGGCGTCCTGGACTGCGAGACCGCCGGCACCCCCGCCCCGGGTGACGACGTCACCACCCAGACCGGTTCCGAGCCCACGCCCGCCGCGAGCTCCCCCGCTCCGGAGGGCGACCTCGCCGAAACCGGCGGCTCCAGCGCCACCCCGATCATCGCGGGTGTCGCGATCGCCCTCGTCGTCCTCGGCGGCGGCGCGGTCTTCCTGCTCCGCCGGAAGAAGCCGCAGACCGGCGGTGAGTGACCGAGCAGGTGAGTGACTGAGCACAGGCGCAGCGGGAATGCGCCGGTGAGCGGCCCGGTACGGACCCCCGTACCGGGCCGTTCGCGTTCCCGGGGCCGCTCCGCGCGGCCCGGCCCGGGGTGCCGGGCCCGTACCGGGGACCGGACTGGTTTCCGTCCGGGTGCGGACGTCAGGCAAGATGGGTGTATCTGCCCACACCTCTATTGCTGCCGGACGGTTTCTCTTGGCTGAGTTCATCTACACCATGCGCAAGACGCGCAAGGCGCACGGCGACAAGGTGATTCTCGACGACGTCACCCTGAACTTCCTGCCCGGCGCGAAGATCGGTGTCGTGGGGCCCAACGGCGCCGGTAAGTCCACGGTGCTGAAGATCATGGCGGGCCTGGAGCAGCCGTCCAACGGTGACGCCTTCCTGTCGCCCGGATTCAGCGTCGGCATCCTCATGCAGGAGCCGAAGCTCGACGAGTCGAAGACCGTCCTGGAGAACGTCCAGGACGGCGCCGCCGAGATCATGGGCAAGCTCAAGCGCTTCAACGAGGTCGCCGAGCTCATGGCGACCGACTACTCCGACGCGCTCATGGACGAGATGGGCAAGCTCCAGGAGGACCTGGACCACGCCAACGCCTGGGACCTCGACGCCCAGCTGGAGCAGGCCATGGACGCCCTGGGCTGCCCGCCCGGCGACTGGCCGGTCAACAACCTCTCCGGCGGCGAGAAGCGCCGTGTGGCGCTCTGCAAGCTGCTCATCGAGGCCCCGGACCTGCTCCTCCTCGACGAGCCCACCAACCACCTGGACGCCGAGTCGGTGAACTGGCTGGAGCAGCACCTCTCGAAGTACGCGGGCGCTGTTGTCGCCGTCACCCACGACCGGTACTTCCTGAACAACGTCGCCGAGTGGATCCTCGAGCTCGACCGCGGCCGCGCGCTGCCCTACGAGGGCAACTACTCCACGTACCTGGAGAAGAAGGCCACCCGCCTCAAGGTCGAGGGCCGCAAGGACGAGAAGCGCCAGAAGCGGCTCAAGGAAGAGCTTGAGTGGGTCCGCTCCAACGCCAAGGGCCGCCAGACCAAGTCCAAGGCACGTCTCGCCCGTTACGAGGAGATGGCGGCCGAGGCGGACAAGATGCGGAAGCTGGACTTCGAGGAGATCCAGATCCCGCCGGGCCCGCGACTCGGTTCCATCGTCGTCGAGGTCGAGAACCTCTCCAAGGCCTTCGGCGACAAGGTCCTCATCGACGACCTGTCGTTCACGCTCCCGCGCAACGGCATCGTCGGCATCATCGGTCCGAACGGCGCGGGCAAGACCACGCTGTTCAAGATGATCCAGGGCCTGGAGACCCCCGACTCGGGCGCCATCAAGGTCGGCGACACGGTCAGGATCTCCTACGTCGACCAGTCCCGCGCCAACATCGACCCGAAGAAGACCCTCTGGGCCGTCGTGTCGGACGAGCTGGACTACATCAACGTCGGCCAGGTCGAGATGCCCTCGCGGGCGTACGTCTCCGCGTTCGGCTTCAAGGGCCCGGACCAGCAGAAGCCGGCCGGTGTCCTCTCCGGTGGTGAGCGCAACCGCCTCAACCTGGCGCTGACGCTCAAGGAGGGCGGCAACCTGCTGCTCCTCGACGAGCCCACCAACGACCTCGACGTCGAGACCCTGTCCTCGCTCGAGAACGCGCTGCTGGAGTTCCCGGGTGCCGCGGTGGTCATCTCCCACGACCGCTGGTTCCTGGACCGCGTCGCCACGCACATCCTGGCGTACGAGGGCGACTCCACGTGGTACTGGTTCGAGGGCAACTTCGAGTCGTACGAGAAGAACAAGGTCGAGCGTCTCGGCGCGGACGCGGCCCGCCCGCACCGTGCCACCTACAAGAAGCTCACGCGAGGCTGATCGACTTGGCCCGTCATATCTACAGCTGCCCGCTGCGCTGGTCGGACATGGATGCCTTCGGCCACGTGAACAACGTGGTCTTCCTCCGCTACCTGGAGGAGGCGCGCATCGACTTCATGTTCCGGCTGGCGCCGGGGGACGGTTCGCCGTCCTTCGCGGGCGGGTCCGTCGTGGCCCGGCACGAGATCGACTACGTGCGCCCGCTGGTCCACCGGCACGCGCCGGTGACCATCGAGTCCTGGGTCACGAAGATCACCGCGGCGTCGCTGACGATCGCCTACGAGGTCAAGGACCCCGAGCAGGTGTACGTACGGGCCTCGACGGTCGTCGTGCCCTACGACCTGGCGGCGGAGCGGCCCCGGCGGATCACCGCCGAGGAGAAGCTCTTCCTCCAGGAGTATTTCGACCAGGAGCCTGCCGTCGCATGACAGTGCCCGTGCGGTCGCTGCGGTTCGCCGACGCGAGGGAGGCGGCGGATCTCGCCGCCTTCCTCGGCCGGCTGCTGCACTACGACCGGGCCGCCGCCGTCCGCCTCCAGGCGGGCGGCGGCGCGCTGGCCGTCTTCGGCAGGCCGCCGTCGTTCGAGGTGCTCGCCGTGCGCACGGTCCGGCTCTCCGGGGTCCACGACTTCGACGTCACGGTCTCCGCCGGTGAACTCCTCGAAGCGCTCGACACGGACGGGGCCGAGGCGCCCGACACGGGCGGGTCCGATGAAGCGGCCGGTGTCAGCGCCCTGCCGGCGCCCGTCACCGGACCGCCGTGGGCCGGGATGCTGCCACCGCGCGGCGGCTGGCAGGAGCGCCCCGGGCTGCCGGACCCCGTCGACCTGCGTCACCGGCTCGCCGACGCCGTGGCCGAATTCCGGGCCCGTGACGCGGCGTTGCCCGAGGAGCGGCGTACGCGAGCGGAGCGCGACCTGATCGGCCGTGACATCTGGTCCAGGACGGTCGGGGACACCGAGCTCCCCCTGCGCGCCGTCCATGCCGCCCAGTCCCTCGGCTTCCTGCGCCCGGCACCCGACTTCCCCGTCGCGCTGCTCGCCGCGGGTGCCTGGCTGCGGCTGCGTACCCCGTTCGGCTCGATCGCCCTGCGCGGCGCGGGCTCCGGCGGGCTCGGCACGCTCGCCGTGACGGTCGGGACCGCCTGACCTGAGCCGGAGGAGCTACTGGCCGGGAGAAGCTACTCCTTCGGCGCGTCCGGCCACACCCCGATGTGGTCCTGCTCCAGCTCCAGCATCACCCGGTGCTCCATCCCCAGCGCCTCCGTGTAGTCGGCGGGCAGCTGCAGCCGGCCCGCCCGGTCGAGCATCGCGTACTCCCGGGCCACCTGGGACTCCTGCCCCGTCGCCTCGTCCACCTCGGTGGTGCGCAGCACCTCGGAGGACGTACGGCCGTCGCGGATCGCGACCGTGCGGCGCACCTCGCTCGCCACCGCCTGGTCATGGGTGACGATGACGATCGTCGTGCCGAGCTCCTCGTTGGCCCGGCGGAACGCGGCGAACACCTGCTCGCCGGTCGCCGAGTCCAGCTCACCGGTCGGCTCGTCGGCCAGCAGCACCGACGGGTTGTTGGCCAGGGCCACCGCGATCGCCACCCGCTGCTGCTGCCCGCCGGACATCTGCGCGGGGCGCCGGTCACGGCAGTCCGCGACCTCCAGCATCTCCAGCAACGACTCGGCGCGCGCGGCCCGTTCACGGTTGCGGCCGCCGCCGCGCAGCTGCATGGGGAGCGTGATGTTCTGTACGGCGGTGAGGTACGACAGCAGATTGCGGGAGGTCTGCTGCCAGACGAAGCCGACGACGTCACGGCGGTAGCGCAGCCGCTCCTTCTGCCCCATCGCCAGCAGGTCGCAGCCCGCCACCTTCGCCGACCCGGCCGTGGGCACGTCCAGGCCCGCCAGGATGTTCATCAGCGTCGACTTCCCGCTGCCCGAGGCGCCGACCAGTGCCATCAACTCGCCCTCGGTGACCAGCAGATCGAGGCCCTGGAGCGCCTGCACCTCCACACCGTCGGTGGAGAAGATGCGCACCAGCCGGTCGCAGGCGATCAGGGCGTCATGCCCGTACGAGGGCCGGTCACGGCGGGCCGCGGCCCGCCGTTCCAGTTCCGCCAGGGTGGTCTCTGTCGACGATGTCACCGGGTGTCTCCTGCCCTGAGTTCCTTGATCGATCCACGACGGCTCGCCCACCACGCCTGCACTCCCGCCACGGCGGCGGCCAGGACGACCACCCCGGCCGCGGGGAGCACCAGCGACCGGAGGTCGGCACGCAGCGAAACGGTGTACGGAGTCGAGGGGTCGCCGCCGGCCAGTGCCAGCGCGCCCAGATCGACTCCCGGTGCCAGCAGGGCGATGGTCGCCCAGCCGACGAGGAGCCCGCCGAACGCGGCGAGCAGTGCCTGGGGCATCGCCTCGGACGCCAGCAGCCGCCGCCCCTGCCGCGTCGTGAGCCCCATGGTGCGCAGCCGGGCCAGGAGCGTGGTGCGCTCCGGGGCCGTCTGCAGCAGGGAGAGGAGCACGGCGAGCAGCGCGTAACCGGCACCTGCCACGACCGCCGCCCCGTAGATCCGTTCGGCGCCCGACTGCATCGGGGTGTCCACGAACCGCTCGCGCTCCGCCGACCGCAGCCGCACCTCGGACTGCGGCCCCGCCGCGCGCGCGGCGGCCGTCAACTGCCGCCCGTCTAGGGAGGAACCGGTGACCAGCAGTGTCGTGGGACCCGGCTGGGCGAGTCGCTTCGCGTCGACGATCAGGAACTCCGAGCCGCTCACCGCGGAGGTACGCGCGAGCACCCCGGCGACCCGTACCTGGATGTCGCCCGCCTGCGACCGGACGGTGTGCGGCTGCTTCCCGAGCCGCTCGGCGATCGCGGGGGAGACGATCGCGGGAAGCGCCTCGTCCTTCCCCGCACCCTTCTCCAGCGTGGCGGTGGGGAAGGCCGGCAGCCCGGTGCCGCGCGCCAGCCGGGCGTACGACGCGGGGTCGACGCCCATGAGGGTCGCGCGCTTCGTGTCCGACCTGACGTCCGTGGCGGCGGCGAGCGGGGTCCCGTACTCGATGCGTACGGCCGTGACGTCCTCGACGCCGCCCACCGACCGCACCTGACGGACGAACACGTCGGAGAGCGGGGAGAGCCCGCCCTCCGCGCTGATCCGGGCGTCCGCGCCGACGGCCCGCAGCGCCGCCTCGTCCCGGGCGTCCGCGACCCCCGCGAGCACCGAGCCGCCGAACGCCGCGGTGGTCAGCGCGATCAGCAGGGCCAACAGGGGAAGTGTGCCGCTGGACGAGGCCCGTCCCGCGCGGGCCAGCGACAGGAAGCCGACCGCCCCGCGCAGCCGCGCCACCGGCCGGGCCGCCAGCCGCAGCGGCAGCGGATACAGGCGTACGAGGACCAGCGCGGCGATCAGCCCCACCAGGACGGGCGCGGCACTCACCAGCAGATCGGCGTCCGAGCCCGTCGACGTACCGCGGCGGCGCAGCGCCGCGACCGCGCCGACGGCCAGGACCAGCAGGGTCAGTTCGGCCACCGTACGGCGCCGGGAGGGCCTGGCGTCCACCATGTCCTCGCGGGCGCCGTGCAGCAGCGGCCTGCGGTGGCTCAGGGCCGTACGGAGGGGCAGCACCAGGCAGACGAGCGCCCCGACGGCGGCCGCGCCCATCAGAGCGGGCAGGAACCGTGCCTCGCCGACGAGCAGGACGGCCAGCAGCAGCCCGAGTGCCGCCGCGGGCAGCACGGCCACCGCGGTCTCGGCCAGCAGCCGCCCGCCGATACCCCGCAGCGAAGCGCCGCGGGAGCGCAGCAGGGCCAGCTCGTGGTGGCGGCGGGCGCCGATCAGACCACCCGTCATCAGCAGGACGACGGCGGCCACCGCGCAGATCCCCACGGCGGCGACCGTGACCACCGGGCCGATGGCGGCACGCATCGCCGTGTACGCGTCGAGGATCGCGTCCAGGTCCGTGGTGAGCGCCGTGTTGGGGCCGACCGCGGCGCGCAGCTTCAGGAGCTCGGGGCCGTTCTCCAGCGAGGCCACGGCGTCCCGCAGGGCGGGTACGTCGGACGCGGTGAGGCCGGACGGGTCCGGGGCGAGGCGCCAGTACAGCTCGGGCTCGCCCGTCGTGTCCAGCAGCGCCGGTCCGGTGCCGGAGGCCAGGAGCAGCGTCGCCGTCCAGTAGAGGACCGGCGTCGGCGAACCCGGGTCCTGCATCAGGGACGGGGCGCGGTAGAGGGGATCCACCGACCAGTAGCCGCTCTTCGGGTGCAGCGGGGTCACCAGGCCCGTGATGCGCACGGTCAGCGGCTTCCCGCCCTGGGTGGGCACCGTGATCGTGGAGCCCGGCTTCATCTTCAGCTCCGCCGCGGTCTCCTCGGTGACGGCCGCCTCCACCTCGGCGGTCGAAGCCGTCACCTCGCCGTGCGCCGCGGGCCAGCGGCCGGCGGCCAGCCTGCTGTGCTCGTCGAGCGCGGACGGGACGGCGTAGTGCAGCTGGGGCGGCATCGCGTTGGGGCGGGGCAGCCAGGCCTCCTCCGCGACGATCGGCTTCGTGGTGTGCACCCCGTAGGAGGAGCGCGGCAGATCGGCCCGTACGGGCTCGGGGAGCGCCTTCACCAGCGCGCGGTCGATCCCGGCCAGCGACTCCTCCCGCAGGACCTGCTCACGCTTCGGACGCGGCACCGCGAGCGAGGGCGGGGGCGTGGCCACTTCGAGCACGCTCTGTCCCGGGGCAGCGGTGGTCACGTCATGGCGCAGCGCCCTCGTCTCGTACGCGTCCACGGAACGCGGGAACGCGGCGGCGAGGAAGGCGGTCAGGAACACCAGGACCGCGAGGGCGGCCGAGATTCCGGGGGCGTTGCGCAGCCGCGTACGCACCCAGGGGGCGCAGGCGGCCGGGATCTTGGCGGCGTTCATGTCAGTTGTCCCCCTGGTGGCGCAGCGACACCGCAGGATCGGCGCGGCGCAGTGTGACCGCGGCGACGAACAGGAGCGGCAGTGCGGCGACCGAGGCGAGCAGGACCGCGACCTGTCCGCCCGGCAGCAGGACCAGCACGTCCGGCACCGGCCTGGTGGCCTGTCCGGTCAGCACGACGAGCGGCACGACGGCCCTGGTGAGCACCGCCCCGAGGGCGAGCCCGATCAGCAGGGCCAGGGTGATCAGGACGCCCTGCTCGGCGGCCGCCGTCCGGGCCAGCCTGCGGCGGGGAGCCCCCAGCGCACGCAGCACGGCGAACTCGGCGGCCCGCTCGCGCTGCGAGCCCACCAGGCCGACGGCGAACCCGACCGCCGCAAGGGCGGCGGCCACCACGGCGACGGCCAGCAGCGCGGACTGCGGCCCCGCACCCAGCGGGTCGTCCGCCAGCTCCCGCGCCACCTCGTCCCGCACCCGCACCTGCGCCGGGTCGGTGCCGGGCAGCCGGCGCAGCTCCGCCGCC
The DNA here is from genome assembly GCF_044765485.1 of Streptomyces sp. NPDC102451. Lineage (NCBI taxonomy): Bacteria > Bacillati > Actinomycetota > Actinomycetes > Kitasatosporales > Streptomycetaceae > Streptomyces > Streptomyces sp. NPDC102451. The sequence continues at coordinate 489,984 of NZ_JBIWKD010000005.1, forward strand.
ACCTCCGGGCCGTCGCCGGGCGCGGCGCTCAGCCACCACTCGGTGGGCGCGAGGGTGGCGCCCGTCCGGTGGGCGAGCACCTCCGACACCGCCCTCAGATCCAGCAACAGACTGCCGCCCGGCTTCGTGGACGACTCCTCCGTGACCCCCTCGGAACCGGCGGCCGCTCCGGGACCGGTCGTCGGGAGCTGCCGCACCGACTTCACCAGCTTCACCCGGACCGTGTTGCCCGCCAGCGTGAGGTCGATCTCCTGCCCCGGCTCCGCCCCGGCGTACGCCAGATACGCGTCGGTGGCCACCGCCTTCAGCGCGGGGGCGGCGGGCCGGGCGGCGGTGATCCGGAGGGTGCCGACCGAGGCGCCGCTGCCCCAGAACGAGTCGTCCGGCGGGAGTGCGTCGCTGTCGTACCGGAAGGACGGGGAGGCGCCCGAGCCGGTCACCTCCTGAACCTTCCCGCCGGGGCGGCTCTCGCCCCCGTCGGACAGGGTCGCCGCGGCCTGCCAGCGGACGCCGTCGGCGGCCGGTGCCCGCTGCTCGCTCCCGTCCCCGGCGAGGGACCGGAGCCCCGTCACGGAGACCAGACGCTTCTCGGCGCCTACGGCGGGCACCTCACCGTCCAGCTCGAAGCCGGTCACCGCCAGCTCGCCGGCGGCGGACACGGGGAAGGACAGGCGGTGCGTACCGCCGTCGACCGGCACCCTGCCCGCCCCGATCCGGTACCCGATGCCGTAACGGTCCTCCAGCAACACGCTGACCAGCACTGTCGAACCGGACGGTGACTTCCCGCCGGATGCCGAGGTGTCACGGATCCGCACGTCGAACAGCACTCGCTCGCCGCCCTTCGGCAGGACCACCCCGGCCCGTGCCGTGCTCGGCGGGGCGATCGCGTCGAAGAGCTCCCGCGAGGACGCCCCGGAGAGGTCCTCCCGCATCAGCATCCCCTCGTCCGCGTGCGCGGTGTCCAGGGCGAGCACCTCGGCCGTCCGGCCGCCGGAGAGGTCGGCGGTCGTACGGAAGGCCGGGGCCGCCTCCCGTACGCCCGGAAGATCCGTGTACGGGGCTGCCTTCGCCGGGTCGCCCGACAGCGTGCCCACCATCCGCACCGACGCGCCCGACCTGAAGTCCGCCTGGTCGCTCTGCGAACGGTCCCAGGACGCGCTCTGGCCGATGGCCAGCATGCCCATCGCCACCGACAGGACCAGCAGCAGCACCGGCCCCGCGCCCCGCAGCGGCCGACGGCTGAACTGCCAGCCCGCCAGGGCCGCGGACAGCCCCCGGCCGCCCGCCGCACGGCGCTCCGCGAGCCGGGCGGCCGGCGGCAGCAGACGCAGGGTCAGGACGGTGCCCGCCAGCAGCGCCAGCGCGGGGGCGGCGACCAGCAGCGGATCGATGCCCAGCTCACCCGACCGGTCACCGCTGAGCGCACCGCTGCCGGATGCACCGGTCTGCCGGTCCAGCTGCCAGTACGCCACCCCGGCGATCAGCAGCAGCCCGATGTCGGCACCCGCGCGCACCGGCGTGGGCAGCGCCGCGGACCGGGCGCCCCGGCGGCCTCCCGCGCCCTCTGCGAGGGCCGGTGCGACCACGGCGAGGGCGCACACCAGCGCGACGGCGCCCGCCACCAGCCAGACCGTGCCGTCCGCACCGCCGTCGAGCCGCAGCCCGATCCGGCCCAGCTCGCTCCGGGCGGCGAGCAGCCGGGTCAGCGGACCGGCGAGCAGCGGCGCGACGACGGCGGCGGGCACCGCGAGCAGCAGCGCCTCGACCGCGGCCAGCGAGGCGATCCGGCCCCGTGAACCGCCACGGGCCCGCAGCAGTTCGGTCTCGCCGCCGCGCTCGCTGCTCAGCAGCCTGGCCACCAGCAGCAGAGCGTACCCGGCGAGCAGGACCAGCTGCACTGCGACGATCATGATCGTGGAGCGGGACACCAGCAGCGCCCGCTCGACCTGGTCGATGACGGTCGGCAGCGAGGTCCGCACCGTCGCCCCGTCCCCGAAGAGCGGGGACGCGGACAGCGCCTTCGGCCCGTCCGTCGACGCCCGGTGCAGCGCCTCGGTCCTGCCGGTCGTCACGGCTCGGAAATCGGCGGCCGCCAGCCAGGACACCGGCCCGGCGCTGACCCGGGAGGAGGCGAGCACGGCCGGGTCGGCCAGCAGCGGGCCGTACGTGGTGAAGGCGACCTTGCGGACACCGCGCCCGCCCAGCGGATCCAGCTGCCAGTACGGGTCCTCCAGGTCGGAGGCCTCGTACAGACCGGTGATCTCGACCGGCAGCGGTGTCTCCGCCAGCCGGTCGGTGAGGGTGAGGCGGGAGCCCGGCTTCAGCTTCAGCGCCTCGGCGGCGGCGCGCGGCAGAGCCACCTGCACCCGTCCCCCCGCAGCCCCCGCCCCGGCGTCCGGCAGGCGCCCCGCGGTGAGACGGATCCGGCTGCGGTCGAGCGAGGCGAGATGCGTCAGATCCGGCTCGTCACGCCCCGCGGCCGGCGCCCGGGAGCCGGGCGGGAGTGCGTACGATCCCGAGCTCTCCAGCTTCCGTACGGTCACCGGCAGCCCGTCGAACGTGTCGCGGGCCGCCCGGCGTACGGCGGCGTCCGCCTCGGCGCGCTGCTCGCGGTCCACATCGGCGGAGACGAGGAGGGAGGCCTGCGCGGCGGAGCGGTGGGTGAGGGTGTGCCGCAGAGCGGCGTCGCCCATGGAACCCGAGAACGCGGTGAGCGCGGCCAGCACACAGGTGGTGAGCAGCACGGCCAGGACGGCGGCGGCTAGGAGGAGCCGGTGCGCGCGCACCCGCAGAAGGACGAACCCCGTCACCTGATCCCCCGAGCCTCAGCAGCCGCACGCCCCCCGGCGTGTACCGGATGCTTTCAGAGTGCACAGGCTCCTGGAAACCGCTTGTGGGCGCACCTTGATGGGATCGTGACCGTTATGCGGCAGCGGAGCACCGCATTCCGCACACCGGCTCATCCCTCCGTGTTGACCATCGAGGCGGCCGCGTAGGTGAGGTAGTCCCACAACTGCCGCTCCTGCTCGGTCGGAAGGCCGAGCTCGTCGAGGGCCACCCGCATGTGTCCGAGCCAGGCGTCGTGCGCCGCCCGGTCCACCTGGAACGGGGCGTGCCGCATCCGCAGCCGGGGGTGCCCCCGCTGGTCGCTGTAGGTGCGGGGCCCGCCCCAGTACTGCATGAGGAACAGCGCGAACCGTTCCTCGGCGGGACCCAGATCCGCCTCCGGGTACATCGGCCGCAGCAGCGGGTCGTCCGCGACGCCCTGGTAGAAGCGGTGGACCAGGCGCCGGAAGGTCTCCTCGCCGCCGACCTGCTCGTAGAAGGTCTGCTCCTGAAGCGTGTCGCGCGGAATCTCTGTCACCCGTCCATGGTCGCAGACACACCGGCCGGGGGGGGGGGGGGGCGGGGCCCCCGCCCCCCCCCCCGGCGGGGGGTGAGGGGCGGGGGGCCGGCGAGC
>NZ_JBIWKD010000005.1:493453-586183 GCF_044765485.1 Streptomyces sp. NPDC102451
TGCTTGTCGCGGGTGTGCCCTTCCGGGGGGCCGGGGTAAATGTCGCCCCCCCGCCCCCCCCCCCCCCCCGGGGGGGGGCCCCGCCCCCCCCCCCCCCCCCCCCCCGGCCGGAGCGTGCGGTTCAGTCGCGGCGGACCGTGATCGTCGTCCAGGCACCCACGTGCACCTGGTCGCCGTCCTGGAGCGGGACGGGGACGTAGGGCTGGATCGGGTCCTCGGCGCCGTTCAGCGTGGTGCCGTTGGTGGAGTTCTGGTCGACGACCGCCCAGGTGCCGTCCGGCTGCTGTACCAGCACCGCGTGCTGGTGCGAGACGCCCGGGTCCTCCGGCGGTACGGCGAGATCGATGTCGGGGGACTCGCCGGTGCTGTGCCGGCGGCGGCCGATGGTGATCTGGTTGCCGGTGAGCGGAAGGTGCTGCTCCGGGGAGTACGCGGGCAGGTTGAGCCCCGTCGCCTCGGGGCCGCTGCGCTGCATCATCGCCAGGAAGTAGTCACGGTCCGGGCCGATGACGGCCGTCCAGCTGCCCGGCCCCTGGTCCCCGCCGCCCTGGGCGGGGCCCTGGCCGGGGAACTGCTGCTGCGGAGGCTGGGGCGCCTGCGGTGTACGAGGCACCAGCGGCGGATGGGGCGTCTGCGGGCCCTGCTGGAATGCCTGCGGAGGCTGCTGCTGCGAGGGCGGCGGCAGCATCCAGTCGTCGTCCCCACCGGTCCCCGGGGCCTGCGGCCGCTGGGGCGCGGGCGGCGCGGACTGCTGCTGGAACGACGGCGGGGGAGGCGGCCCCTGCCGCTGCGGCTCGAACGGCGACGGCGGGCCACCCTGACCGGGACCCTGGGGGCCGCCGGGCCCCTGCGGGCTCTGCCCCTGCGGACCGGGACCCTGCTGGCCCGGGACCTGCTGGCCCGGCCGCTGCGGCTCGAACGGCGAAGGCTGCTGACCAGGGCCAGGGCCCTGCTGGCCAGGACCCTGCGGACCGGGACCCGGCCGGCCGGGACCCGGCTGACCCGGCTGTCCCTGCGACTCGAACGGGGACGGCGACTGCTGCTGGAACGACGGCGGAGGCGGCGGCCCCTGCTGGAAGGACGGCGGGGGCGGCGGCGGACCGGGGCGGCTGCCCTGCTCCGGCGAGAGCGGCTCGGCCGGCCGGTTCATCTGCGAAGGCCGGGAACCCTGGTACTCGAACGGGTCCCGCTGCTGCTGCGGCGGCGGGCCCTGCTGCGCCTGGAAGCCGGGCGGCAGATTCAGGCCGGGAGCCGGACCCCCGGCACCGCCCTGCGGAGCCAGCGGGGTGTACGACGTCGCCGTGTTCGTGAGGAAGTTCCAGCGGCACTCCTCGCAGTACGGCGCCATCGCCTCACGCGGCGTGCGGCACTGCGGGCAGAGCTCGGCCTGGGCGGTCGGCCCTCCGGAGCCGGGGCCCGGGTAGCCGTAACCGGGCGCGGGCGGCGGGGGAGGCGGCGGCGGGACCGCGCCCGTGGGCGCGCCCGTCCCGGCCATGCGGTGTCCGCAGACCTCGCACCAGTCCTCGGAACCCGACTGGTGTCCGTTCGGGCAGGTCGGCATGTCGGCGCTTCCCCCTCTCCTCGTCCGGCCCGGAGGCCGCCATGCTTGTCGGTGCACCGTCCGGTCGGCCGGAAGGGCCTCCGTACGGCTGCGTTCCTGTCGTTCGTGTCGCTATTTCTTGACGCGAACTGTCTTGGTCGAGCGCGTTTCGAGTGTCATCTCGTCCGCTTCCGCGACCCTCGCTTTCAGTCGCACAGTACCGGTCGCCGCGTCGACGACGTCGACCACCTTCGAAAGCAGTTTCGCAGTATCCGCGTTTCCGGAGGCCGACGCGAGCTGCACCGCACGGCCCAGTTTGGCCGTCGCGCCGTCGAAGTCTCCCGATTTACGCGCATCCAGCCCCTGCTGGATGACTTGCGCCAGTTCCGCCTGTCCCGTGTAGTGCGCCACCTGGGGGTTGATCGACGTGGACGCGGCCATGTCGTCGGTCCACACGGCCCGTACGAGACCCTGCGAAAGGGTCTGCGGGGCGCCGCCGCCGGACGGGGGCGGCAGGATCAGCGAGACCCGGGCCGCCAGCATCTCCTGGCCGATCCCGGCCTCCGGAACCCTGACGCACACGTGGTAGTCCCGGGATTCGTCGCCCCAGGAGCCGGTCGGATAGTCGCCGGCGCGCGGCCCCGCCTCGGTGCGGCGGCCGGTCAGGTCGGCGACCGTGGGAGCCACCTGCTTGACGAACACGATCTCCACACCGACGGGCGTCCAGAGCCGCAGGACCACGTCCGCGACCTCCTTGCCCATCGCGTTCTCCATCATCCGTGTGAAGTCCGCGGCGAGGCCCGCCGGATCGGCGACTATGTCCGCCGTGCCGAGCAGGGCGGAGGCGATCGCTGTGACCTCTTTCACCTCCCAGTCGGTGCCGACACCTCGCGCGTCACAGGTGAACCGGCCCGCACAGGAGTCCAGAGCGGCCCGCAGATCCTCCGGGGACTCGTGCTCGTTGCGCCCGTCGGTCAGCAGGATGCCGTGCCGGATGTCGACCTCGGCGGCCCCGAGCAGCCGGTCGGCCAGCCGCAGCCAGGTCCCGATCGCGGTGCCCCCGCCCGAGCTCAGCCGGCGCAGCGCCTCCTTCGCCTGGGCCTTGGTCCCCGGGTCGGCCGTCGCCAGCCGCCCGTTGCCCGGATACACGTCCTTGGCCACGTGCGTCCCCGCGATCACGGCGAACCGGGTGCCGTCCCGCAGGGTGTCGATGGCCGCAGCCGTCGCGTCACGCGCGTTGCGCATCTTCGTCGGCGGGTACTCCATCGAGCCCGAACAGTCGACCATGAGCACCACGGCGGCGGCCGGCGCCTGCCCCGGGAGGCGCGCGGGTGCCGGGGCACCGTCGGCGAGCGGCACCCCGCCGGTCGTTCCCCCGCCCGTGGACGTGACGGTGACGATCGCGTTGACGTCACGACCGCCCTCGGGCAGGTAGGCGTTCTGGTACACCTCGACGGAGAACTGCGGCACGCTGGACTTGGAGAAGTTGGCCATCTGATCGGCTCCTTGAGGCTCCACGTATGTCAGACGAAGACAGAGAACGGGTGTGCGGACGGAGTTCAGGGCGTAGGGCGCCGGCGCGGGACGCGGGGGCGTACAGACAGGGCAGGGCGGAGCGCCGGCCGGGCGCCGGCGCTCCGGACGCGGCTCAGGCCGATCCTGCCCCTGGTGCCGTCACGGCGAACGGCAGCAGCGCCACTGTTACGTTGTCGTGGCCCCCGCCGTCGAGCGCGTGACCGACCAGCACCTGGGCCCCGTGCAACGGCCGTTCGTACGCATCGGGCGGCACGGCCGCGGCCATCTCGTCGGCCCCCTCCGCGTAGTTCCACAGACCGTCGGTGCAGACCACCACCAGGCCGGACCGGTCGGGCTTGAAGGACGCGGTGTGCGGCTCCAGTTCGTACGCGTCGGCGCCGAGCCAGCCCGTGATCGCGTGGGCGCGCTCGTCGGCGTACGCCTCCGCCTCGTTCATCAGGCCGGCCGCCACCATCTGCGCGGCCCAGGAGTCGTCCTCCGTGAGCCGGGCCGAGGCGTGGGCGCGGTCCGCGGGGACCCAGTAGACACGGCTGTCGCCGACCCAGCCGACGACCAGCAGACCGCTCGCCATGATCGCGCCGACCAGGGTGCATGCCGGGGCGTTCTGATGGCGGTGCTGATCGTGCTCCAGCGCCTGACCCGGTTCCTGGGCCAGCGCGTTGACCGCCTCGGACGCGGCCAGGATCGCCTCGTGCATCGCCTGCTGCGGGTGCGTGCCGCGCGGCAGCGACTCCAGCAGCGCCTCGTTGGCGGCGCTCGCCGCGGCGGCCGACGCCTCGTCGGGGCGGCTCGCCGACGAGACGCCGTCGCACACGATGGCGACGACGGCCGGTGAGCCGTCCGGCAGGGCCGTGGTGGACACCGCGAACGCGTCCTCGTTGCGGTGGTGGCGCAGGCCACGGTCACTGACCGCGGCCACCGAGCCGAGCTCCTGCTCCATGTGGTCGCGCTCGCGGGGCTGCGCGTGGCCGCAGTTCTCGCAGTAGCCGTCGGTGTCCACCCGGCCCGAGCGGCAGGCCACGCAGATCTTGGCGCCCACCGCCACTCCACCGGCGGTCGCGTGCTCGGCGGTACGGGGATCGGGGGCGGCCAGTTCGAAATCGCCCGACGCGCTGTCCGGACCGCCCTGAGGGGCGGCCTCGGGGGCGTCCGGCTCGTCGTAGCGGACCGCCGTCCCCTCCGCGGTGGGCAGGGGCTTGCCGCCCGAGTCCACGCCCGGCAGGTCGGCCGGCCGGTGCGTCGGCGCGGGGACGTCGGCGCTGTCCGTCACGGAGGCGGGAGGCCATTCCACCGGACCGCCGGCGGCAGCCGCCCCCGCGCCCTGCGCGGGCACCGTGATGGCGACCGTCGGACGGTCACCCGGCGGCGTCGGCACGGCCGAGAGGTCGTACCCGCACGCTCCGCAGAACAGGTCGCCCGGCTCCAGCGGTTCCTCGCAGCTGGGGCACCCCGGCAAGGAGGCCTGCTGGTGGATCTGTGACATCTTCACACCCAGGTCCGGGGGCGGAAACGGTTGGCCCGCTCCACCAGTTCGATCCTCTCGTCGCCCCGCTGCGCGAGCCGGGCGAGCATCCTGTACGAGCGTTCGAGGCCGAACCTGAGGCCCCGCTCGTCCAGCTCGCTGCCCAGCACCGTCCTCGGGCCCGCTGCCGCGGGAGAGGGCGGAGCCGCCGGCCGATCCGTGGGACTACCGGAGAGTACCCAGTCAAGTGCCGTACCCAGAACCTCGGTCGACAACTGCTCACGTCTCACCGCGTCCAGGCCGTAGCCCTGCAGCGCCGTCACCTGGTCCGCGGCGGCGGACAGATCGTCGATCAGCGGCTCGTGCGGGGCCCGCTCACGCAGCCGGGCCCGCACCGCGGCGACCCGGGCCGCCGTGTAGTGGATCGACGACTCCGGTACGGACTCCAGGGTGCGCACCGCCGCCCCCCGGTCACCTGCGGCGATCTGCACCCGGGCCAGCCCGAACGCCGAGCTCACGAAGCTCGGGTCCGTCGCCCACACCAGGCGGTAGTACTCCGCGGCGTTGTCCAGCTGCCCCAGCACCTCCGCGCAGACACCCAGCGCGAGCTTCGGCGCGGGCTCTCCAGGGAAGGCGTCGTAGACCGCGTCGAAGGACAGTGCGGCGTTCTCGTTGTCACCGGTCACCAGCGAGGTGATCCCGCGGTACCAGACCACCCGCCAGTCGTCCGGATGCTGGGTCTCCACCGACGTCAGCGCCCGTACGGCGGAGTCGAGTTCGCTCATCTCCAGACGGGCCCGCAGCTCCCGCAGCCGGGTCTCCAGCGAGGCCGCGGGCACCGAGTGCAGGGCCGCGACCAGCTCCGCGGGCGCCGACGCCATCACCCCGGCGAGGAAACCGGCGTTGGGGTCGTTCGGGTCGACCCGGGGCACCGGCAGGGCCAGCGAGGTCGCCCGCGCGTCGAACGCGGCCAGCCGGGGACCGGCACCCGGGTACACGGCGGGGAGCGCACCGGGGCCCTGGACCGGCGCGCGCGGAGCCGGAACGGCCGCCGGAGGCTGCGCATACGCCACCGCGCCGCTTCCGGTGCCGCCCCGGACATGGGTGTCGGGCGCGTACAGCGGACCGGCGCCGGGCGGCGCGGCCTGCGGTGCGGGGGCGACGGGCGGGGCGGCCGTCAGGGACGGGGCCGGGAGCGTGGCCGCGGGGACGGCCGCTGCCGCCCGCCGGCGCCCGAAGCGTCCCGTGCCGCCCGCCGGGCCCGTACGGACGCCGAGCCGCGACACCTCGCCGGTCAGCTCAGCGAACAACGCCGTGTCCGTCACACGCAGTTCCGTACCGAACAGGGTCGAGAGCGCCGGGCGAGGACGCCCCGTCTGCAGGGCGACCACCTCCCGCAGCACACCCGTCAGCTGCTCCGCCATCTCCGCGGCCGACGAGAACCGGCGGGCCGGATCCGGGTCCGTGGCCCGCACCAGCAGCCGGTAGAACGACTCGTACCTCCGGAAGACCTCGATGTTGTCCGGGTCGGGGAGCGAGTCCACGAAGACGTTCGTGTACCCCTGGAAGTCGAACGTCAGCACCGCGAGCGTCCGCGCGACCGTGTAGAGGTCGGAGGCGACGGACGGGCCGACCTCGGCCACCTCGGGCGCCTGGTAGCCGACGGTGCCGTAGATGGCCGACTCGCCGTCGTCCATCCTGCGCACCGCGCCCATGTCGATGAGCTTGAGCTGGTCCTCGGTCTGGATCGCGTTGTCGACCTTGAAGTCGCAGTACAGCACGTTGCGGCTGTGCAGGTGGCCGAGCGCCTCCAGCGCCTCGATCCCGTACGCGCAGGCCTGCTCCACCGGCAGCGGGTCCCGCTTCCCGGCCGGGGTGCGGCGCTCGTTGGCGATCTCCTTGAGCGACTTCCCGCCGACGTACTCCATCACGATGTAGCCGTCGAGCGAACCGGTGCGCTGGTCCAGGTGCTCCACGAAGTTGTAGATGCGGACGATGTTGGAGTGCTCGATCTCCGCGAGGAAGCGCCGCTCGGAGATGGCCGCGGCCATGGCGTCCTGGTCCCCGGTGTCGAGGAGGCCCTTGAGGACCACCCAGCGGTCCGAGACCGCCCGGTCCACCGCGAGATAGACCCAGCCGAGTCCGCCGTGCGCCAGGCAGCCCGCCACCTCGTACTGCCCGTGCACGATGTCGCCGCCGCGCAGCTTGGGCACGAAGGAGTAGGGGTGCCCGCACTTGGTGCAGAACCCCTCCGTACGGCCCGGGCGCTCCCCACGGGCCCGGCCCACCGGCGCGCCGCAGTCGGAGCGCGAGCAGAACCGCTTCCGCTCGGGGACCTCGGGATTCTCCATCACCGCCGTCTGCGGGTCGGGCCGCGGCACGTCCGGGACGAGCACCAGGCCCGCGCCCAGCCTGCCGCGCCCGGACGAGGAACCCGTCGAGACGCCCGAGGAGCGCACCGACACCGAGCGGGACGTGGAGCTTCCGGACAGCGAGCGGGAGAGCCGCCCGGAGACCGAACGCCGTGAGGTGGACGAACGGGAAGAGGAGCGCGCGGACGCCTGCGAACCGGTCCGCTGCGAAGTGCTGCTGCTGCCCCGGCCGCCCCCCCTGCCGCCGCCCGCGATGCCGGTGGGCGGTGAACTCACCATGCCCGTCGGCGACACGACCGGCGCGAGGCCGCAGGTGTCGCAGTACAGCTCGCCGCCGCCCATGTCCTCGTAGGCGCCCTCGCATGTGGGGCGCTGGCACTCCGTACTCACGATGTCTCCCCCTGTCCGCCGTGCTCGCCACGGGGGCGCGGTGTCAGCAGATCCGTGGCGGCCCGCTGGTAGCGCAGCACCGCCTGTTCGGCGACGCGCAGATCGCACGGTGCGCTCCACAGCATCCGGCGGGCCGCGTCGTACCGCTCGATCAGGAGCGGGTCCTCGGCCAGCCCGTGCCGGGCCACCTTCGCCTTGTAGGCGTCGAGCCTGCCGCGCAGCTCCGCACGGACCGCGAGCGGCGCCGTCACGGACGTCAGCGACTCCCGGGCGCGCAGCAGTTCGTCCTCGGCCTCCCGCTCCAGCGAGTCCAGCAGTGGCGACAGCCGGTTCCACTGGGCGTGCCTGCGGTATTCGGAGGCGGCGGCCAGCCGCTCCTGCAGGGCGGTCGGCGGGCCGCTGACGGCGGGCACCTCCGAGGCGGCGATCTTCGCCAGCACCTCGCCGCGCGCGGAACGGGCCTCCGAGAGCGTACGGTCCGCGCGGGACAGGACGTCACGCAGCTGGACCAGGCGCTGTTCGGCGTCCTGCCGGACCGCGAGCACCGCCTCGATCTCCCGCCGTACGTCCTCCAGGGCGCGGGCCGCCCGGTCGTAGCGCGCGGTGTCGGGGCGCCCGCCGCCGGGCGCCGCGCTGCCGGGGCCGGGCAGCCAGAACGCCAGGGGGTCGGAGATCACCTGCACCCGCAGGGTGGTCAGCTCCTCGGTGATCGCCTCCAGGTCGTCCCCGGCGGGGTGCTCCCCGGGGCGTACGCCGACGGAGTGCGCCAGCGAGCGTGTACGGCGCAGCTCCGCGGCGAGCAGGTCTATCCGGGCGGGCAGCGCCGACCACACGGAGTCCGCGGTGACGACCATGTCCAGCGAACGGGCGTACAGGTCGTTCATCCGGGCGACCAGCTCCTCCAGCGTGAACCGCTCGGAGAGCCTGGCCGGACCACCGGTGGAGGGGCCCGAGCTGACAGCCCCCGGGTTCGCGACGGTCACGCTGTCGCCGCGCAGCACGTCGGTCAGGGCCACCAGGTCGTCCTTGCCGGGGTAGCGGCGCCCGGCACGGATCTCCCGGGCCCTGGCGAGCGCCGCCGCGTAGGCGTCGAAGTACCCCCACAGCAGGGTGATCGACTGCTCGGCCGCGGCCCAGCGTTCCTTGGTGACACCGGTCAGATCGGCGCCCTCCAGGAGCCGGCGGCCGGCGTGGTCCTGCAGGGCGAGGAGCGAGGTCTCGATGGCCTCGTGCTCCGCTCCGAGCCGGGCCAGCGCACGGTCCGCCTCGTCCCGGTCCATGACCGGGCCGGGGGGCCTCCCCGTGAAGCCGGGGAAGGATCCCGCCACGCCCATCGACCACCTCTCCGTATCTGCCGCCGGGCCCGAGGGCCCGGACGATTTCAGTTGCTCCGGTACTTGGGCGCCGGGGGCCCCTCGATGCCGGGCAGCCCCTCCTCCAGCCAGGCGCGGTACGACGTCATCCAGGGGCTCCCCGCACCGCCCTGGCGGTACTCGGCCAGCACCTGGTTGACCCGGGCCACCAGGTCGTCGGCGCCGAGCTTCGCGGCGACGCCGTAGTACTCGGTGGTGAACGGCCCGTCGCCCTTCAGCTCCACCGCCGGGTCCTGGGCCGCCTGTCCGGCCGCCAGCGCGTTGTCCGTGACCACCGCGTCGACCTCGCCGAGCTGCAGCCGCACCAGGCAGTCCAGCTGGTTGGGGACCGTCAGCTGGTCCTCGTCCTGCGCGGTGCCGTCGTGGGCGTCCTTGAAGACCGCGCCGAAGGAGTTCGCCGCCAGCGCGTCGTACGCCGTCGAGCCCTCCGCCGTGCAGACCCGCTTGCCCTTGAGCGACGCGTCGTAGCCGTCGATCGTGGACTCCTTGGGCGCCAGGACCTGCTGGCCGGCCTGGAAGTAGGCCGTCGAGAACGCGACCTGTTCGGCACGCTTGCAGTTGATCGTCATCGTGCGCACGACGACGTCGACCTTGTCGTGCTCCAGCGCGGCGATGCGCTGGTTGGTGGGGATGGCACGGAAGATCACCGCGTCGCGGTCGCCGAGGATGTCCTCCGCGATGGCCCGCACGAGGTCGATGTCGAAGCCTTCGAGCGTCCCGGCCTCGGGGTTGCGGTAACCCCACTGGAAGCTGTTCTGGTCGACACCGGCTATCAGCTTGCCGCGCTCCCTGATCTTCCTGATGTTCGGGCCGTCGTCCTTCGACGCCGGCAGGCTCGCCTCCGGGTCCTTGCACTCCTCGGCCTTCACGGGCACCGCGGAGGTGGCGCCCTGGCCGGAGCTCTGCCCGCCCAGCGTCCCGCCGCTGTGCGCCAGCGGCAGCAGGGTGAGCGAGGCCGTGACGGCACAGGCCACCGCCATGCCTGTCACACCGCCCCAGCCGCGCAGTCCGCCGCGCGCGGCCCAGCCTTTCGCCCTGGTCATCCCTCGTCCCCTCACCGGTACTCCGAGAGCCTGCGGTTGACGCCGGCTATCGCGGCGACCGCACCCAGTACGGCGAGGACGGCGGCCCCGGCCGGCAGCCCGCCCAGCGCCCCGCGGCCGTCCTCGGCCGCCGTGTCGAACTGGTCCTGTTCATGGGCGAGGGCCAGCTCCAGCGCGTCGTCGACCTTCTCGAAGGACTCGCCCGTGGACTTCTCCGGACCGATGATCTGCGCCAGCGCACTGTCGTAGTCACCCCGGTCGTCCGTCTCCCTGGCCTTCTTGTGGCGGTCCTGCCACTCGGACACGCTGTTGACGGCTGCCTCCACCGGGGCGCGGCCCGCGGACTCGCCGGCGAGCTCCACCGCGCTCTCCAGCTCTGCGCCGAGCGCCTTCATGCCCGTGCCGTAGTCGGTCTCGTACTGGTCCTGCGTGCCGTCCGGGGTCAGGACCGCGCCGCGGGCGACCAGCGTGAGGTTCTCGTTGGCGCGTGCCTTCAGCGAGTTGATCCGGGCCTTGTTCAGGACGTCGAGTGACTGCTGCCCGTTCACCATCGCACCATGCAGCTCCGCCCTGGCGACCGTGTGCCCCACCGCCAGCCAGAGCAGCACCACCGTGGCCGCGGCCGTCGCCGCGAGCAGCCCGTGGTTGAAGACGCGGTTCGTCCGGCGGTAGTTGCGCCGCTGTATCCACACCAGCGCGGCCAGCGCCACGACCCCGGCACCCAGCGAGAGGAAGGGCCACCGCCGGGCGTCGGCCGAGTCGGTGGAGAGCCGGCCGGTCTCCGCCGTGTACAGCCGCTCGGCTGCCGGGAGGATTTCGTTCGTCATCTTCTGGTTGGCGTACCGGAGGTAGGCGCCGCCGAGCGGCAGCCCCTGCCGGTTGTTGGCCCTGGCCCGCTCGATCAGGCCGGTGTACTCGGGAAGCAGCTCGCCCAGGGTGGTGATCTCCTGGTGCGACGAGGACGAGGGGTCGGTGCTCCCCGCGGCCTTCACCAGCAGCCGGGAGGCCTCCTTGATGTCCTTCTCGTACTGCTCGTGCACGTCCTTCGGCTCCTGGGCACCGGCCAGGAAGCCGCTCGCCGCCATCGTGTCCGCGTCGGCCAGCGAACGGTAGATGCTCGCGGCGTCCGCGCTCAGCGGCTGACTGCGGTTCACCACGTCGTCGGCGGACGAGGCCCGCCCGGAGACCTCCAGGACGGTGACCGCCCCGAACACCATGACCAGCAGGGCCAGTGCGGCACCGATGATCTGCAGCCTGCCCGGCTCGGTCGTCGCGGCGGCGCGCAGCCGCTCGACGGCCACGGACGGGGCGCCACGGCGCTGCGCCGGCACGGTCACGGGCGCGGACGCCTGGTCCGGCCCGGGCTCCCGCAGCGCGGCCCCGCTCGGCGGGTATGTCACGTGACCTCCCCCTCGGTCATGACGACGGCCCGGGCCCCCCGGCCGATCGGGGGACGACTCGTCCTGGCCAGAAGTATGGCCCCAGGGGCCGCAGTCCACCAGGAATGCCCGGATCCCGTACCGTCACGCGTATTCGATCAGGCTGAGCGCCGGCGATCAAGGCGATCGGCCGGGCGGGCCCCTGAGCAGCCTGGTCTCCCCGTCAATTCCCCCCACCATGAACACGTTCGGGACAGCTGATCGGTTCCCGTACGCGAAGGGCGCCCCGCGCGGCACCGCCGCGGGACGCCCTGCCCCCCTGGGTCCTCAGGCGTACTGCGCGCGCAGCCTGGTCTGCGCCTCCGGAGCGGCGCCCGTGTGGTCCAGCCCCAGGAGCGCCGCGCCCAGCACCGGGGCAGCCGAGACGACCCGGACCACCGCCTTCGGGGCGCGTACGGCGAGGAGTTCGGCGATCCGCTCGTCCAGGGCCGGGTGACGGGCCGCCAGCACGCTGCCGCCCAGCACCACCGGAACCTCCTCCTCCAGCAGGCCGAGCCGGGTCAGCGCGACCGAGGCCATCGCCACGACCTCCTCGCCGAGCCGGTCCACCAGGCCGCGCGCGACCGGGTCGCCGGCCGCGCCGGTGGAGAACAGCACGGGCGTCAGCTCGTGCCGGCGGGCGTACGGGATGTGGCCCAGGTGCAGCGCCTCGATCAGCGCGTACATCGAGGAGAGCCCGAAGTGGCCCGGCAGGGTCCGCGCCAGTTCCGTCGGCTCACCGCGGCCGTCCTCGGCCCTCGCCGCGAACCACAGCGCCTCCTCCGCAAGACCCGAACCACCGCCCCAGTCACCGGAGATGCGGCCGATCGCGGGGAACCGGGCGGTCACCCCGTCCGGGCGCATGCCGACGCAGTTGATCCCCGCGCCGCACACCACAGCCACGCCCCGGGGCTCGTCGACCCCCGCGCGCAGTATCGCGAAGGTGTCGTTGCGCACCTCCACGGTGGCGCCCCAGCCCCGGCCCTCCAGCGCCTGGGCCAACTCCCGTTCCTCGACCGGGAGATCCGCGTTGGCGAGACAGGCCGCCACATGGTCGACGCCGTCCACCCCGGCCTGCGCGAGGGCGGGCCGTACCGCCTCCGCCAGCCCGTCGACGGCCGTGCCGATCCCGACGACCGGCGGCTGGAAACCGCCCCCGCGCCCGGTGCCGAGGACCGTCCCGTCGGCGCCGATCACGGCCACGTCGGTCTTGCTGTTGCCCGCGTCGATCGCGAGCACATGTGCGGTCAGGCCCACGCCAGGTGCTCCCGGTTGTGCGCGATCAGCTTGTCGGTGAGCGCCTCGGCGTACTCGAACTGGCCGACCAGCGGGTTGGCCAGCAGCGCCTTGAACACCCGGTCGCGGCCGCCGCGCAGCGCGGCGTCCAGGGCCAGGTCCTCGTACGCGGTGACGTGCCCGATCAGCCCGGCGAACAGCGGGTCCAGTGCCGGCACGGCCAGCGGGGTCGCGCCCGTGCCGTCGACCCGGGCCTGCACCTCGATCACGGCGTCGTCCGGCAGGAACGGCAGCGTCCCCTTGTTGTACGTGTTGACCACCTGCACCGCGGAGCCGCCCCCGCCGAGCAGGGAGGAGGCCAGGTCGACGGCCGCCTCCGAGTAGAAGGCACCGCCCCGCTTGCCCAGCAGCGCGGGCTTCTCGTCCAGGGCCGGGTCCCCGTACATCTCCAGGAGTTCCTTCTCCATCGCGGCGACCTCCGCCGCGCGGGACGGCTTCGTGCCGAGCTCCCGTACGACCTCGTCGTGCGCGTAGAAGTACCGCAGGTAGTACGAGGGGACCACGCCGAGCCGGTCGACGATCTGCCGGGGCATGCGCAGGTCGCCCGCGATCTTCTCGCCGTGCTCAGCCAGCAGCTTCGGCAGGACGTCCTCGCCGTCCGGGCCGCCGAGGCGCACCCCGAGCTCCCAGGTCAGGTGGTTGAGCCCGACATGGTCGAGGTGGACCTCGGAGGGCGTCACGTCGAGCAGCGCGGCGAACTTGCGCTGGAAGCCGATCGCCACGTTGCACAGCCCGACGGCCTTGTGCCCGGCCTGGAGCAGCGCCCGGGTGACGATGCCGACGGGGTTGGTGAAGTCGATGATCCAGGCGTCGGGGTTGGTACGGCGCACCCGCTCGGCGATGTCGAGGACGACCGGGACGGTACGGAGCGCCTTGGCGAGGCCGCCGGCCCCGGTGGTCTCCTGGCCGACGCAGCCGCATTCGAGCGGCCAGGTCTCGTCCTGGTTGCGGGCGGCCTGCCCGCCGACGCGGAGCTGGAGCAGCACCGCGTCGGCGCCGGCGACCCCGGCGTCCAGGTCGGAGGTGGTGACGATCCGGCCCGGGTGGCCCTGCTTGGCGAAGATCCGCCGCGCCAGGCCGCCGACCAGCTCCAGCCGGTCGGCCGCCGGGTCGACGAGCACGAGCTCCTCGACCGGCAGGGTGTCCCGCAGCCTCGCGAAACCGTCGATCAGTTCGGGGGTGTAGGTGGACCCGCCGCCAACTACTGCGAGCTTCATGCTTCTCAGCCCTTTACTCCGGTGAGGGTGACGCCTTCTACGAAGGCCTTCTGTGCGAAGAAGAACACGATGATGACCGGCGCCATGACGAGCAGGGTCGCGGCCATCGTCAGGTTCCAGTTGACCGCGTGGGCGCTCTTGAAGGACTCCAGGCCGTAGCTCAGGGTCCAGGCGCCCGGGTTCTGCGCGGCGTAGATCTGCGGGCCGAAGTAGTCGTTCCAGCAGTAGAAGAACTGGAAGAGCGCGATGGCCGCGATGCCCGGCTTCGCCATCGGTACGACGATCTTGAGCAGGGTGCGGAACTCACCGCATCCGTCGACCTTCGCCGACTCGATGTACTCCTGCGGAATGGTGAGCAGGAACTGCCGCAGCAGGAAGATCGAGTAGGCGTCGCCGAACGCCATGGGGATGATCAGCGGCCAGAGCGAGCCCGCCAGGTGGAACTGCTGGGCCCACACCAGGTACATCGGGATGATGATGACCTGAGGCGGCAGCATCATGGTGGAGATGACCAGGATCATCGCCGTACGCCGCCCACGGAAGCGGAACTTGGCGAGCGCGTAGGCGACCGGCACCGACGAGCACACGGTGAACACGGTGCCCAGCAGCGCGTACATCAGCGAGTTGCGCCACCAGCCGAGGAACCCCGGGGTGTGGAAGACCGTCGAGTAGTTCGACCAGTTCCAGGAGTCCGGCCACAGATCGCCGCTCATCGCCTGGTCGTCGCTCATCACCGAGGTGAGGAGGACGAAGACGAACGGCAGGACGAAGAACAGGGCGAGCGCGACGGCCACGGAGTGGACCGCGATCCAGTTCAGGACGCGCTTACGGCGGTGCCGCGCGGCGTCGGCGCCGCTCGGGCGGCTCGCCACGGCGGTGTCCGGCCCGGTCAGGGTGGTGGTGGTCATCTCAGTCCTCCGCCGGGATGAGGCCGACGCTCTTGCGCATCAGCAGAAGGGTGACGGCCATGGCGATGGCGAAGAGCACGAGCGAGAGGACGCACGCGGCGCCGGTGTTGAAGTTCTGGAAGCCCATCGAGTACACGAGCTGCGGCACGGTCAGGGTGGAGTGGTCCGGATAGCCGGGCTGGATCACCGTGCCCGGGCCGATGGAGACGCCGGAGGCGAGCTTCCCCGCGACGAGGGCCTGCGTGTAGTACTGCATCGTCTGCACGACGCCGGTGACGACGGCGAACAGCACGATCGGGGTGATGGCCGGCCAGGTGACGTAGCGGAACTTCGCCCAGGAGCCCGCGCCGTCGAGGTCGGCGGCCTCGTACTGCTCCTTCGGCACGTCCAGCAGCGAGGCCATGAAGATGACCATCAGGTCGCCGATGCCCCACAGGGAGAGCAGCACCAGCGAGGGCTTCGACCAGTTCGGGTCGTTGAACCAGCTCGGGCCGTGCAGACCGACCCAGGAGAGGATCTCGTTGACCGGTCCGGTCGACGGGTTGAGCAGGAAGACGAAGGCGACCGTGGCCGCGACCGGCGGGGCCAGGTACGGGATGTAGAAGGCCGTACGGAACAGTCCGACGCCCGTCTTGATCTTGGTGATCAGCAGGCCGATGCCGAGGCCGAACACCACGCGCAGCGCGACCATCACGACGACCAGCCACAGCGTGTTCCACAGGGCCGGCCCGAACAGCGGCATCTGCTCCAGCACGTACCGCCAGTTCCGCAGCCCCACGAAGGTGGGCGCCTTGATCTGGTTGTAGTGCATGAAGGAGAAGTAGACGGTCGCGATCAGCGGGTAGCCGAAGAAGACCGAGAAGCCGACCAGCCAGGGCGAGAGGAACCCCAGGGTGCGCAGCCGCTCGCGGTTCCGCTTGCGCCGCAGGGGGGAGTTGCGGGGGGCCGGTTCGGTCGCCCGCCCGGCGGACTTCGCCGAGGTGGAGAGGGACAGTGCCATGACTCGGCTCCTCAGTTTTCCGACTGGAGGTTGTCGGCGTCGATCTGCTCGTCGAGTTTCTTCAGCGCCCCGTGCAGGTCCTTGGTCCTGCCCGCTTCGACGGACTGCGAGAAGTCGATGAGCGAAGTGATGTACTGACCGCCGTTGTTGGAGGGCGGAACCGCCTGGCTGTGCGGGTTCTGCGCGATCTTGATGAAGGCGCGGAAGGCGGGATCGGCGGCCAGGTCGGGTGACTTGAGCGCGTCGAAGGTGGACGGCACGTTGTGGATGGCGTTGGCGAAGCGGACGACCGGCTCGGTGTCGAGCGTCAGGTACTTCACCAGCTCCCACGCGGCGTTCTGGTGCCGGCTGCTGTGCGCGATGCCGGCCACGGTGCCGGTCAGATAGCCGCGTCCGTAGGTGTCGGCCTGGTCGTCGGGGACCGGCAGCGGGGCGACGCCCCAGTCGAAGTCGGCCTTGGCCTCGTCGAGCATCAGCCCGCGCCACTCACCGTCCAGGTGCATGGCGAGCTTGCCGGTCAAAAAGCCGTTCTGGGACGACATCTCGTCCCCGAAGGTGGCCCGGAGCCGCTCCATGGCGTGGTAGCCGCCCTGTGCGTCGGAGAGTGAGCGCATGGCGGTGAAGAACTGCTCGGTCTTCGGCTCGTCGGCGAGCTTCGCCTTGCCGTCCGAGTCGAAGCACTCGGGGCCCCACTGCGCGAACATCCGGTCGGGGGAGTTCTGGTAGAGCTGGAAGTTCGGCATGAAGCCGACGCGTTCGAGCGAGCCGTCCTTCTTCTTCCGCGTCAGCTTGACCGCGTCGGCCTTCATCTCGGACATGGTGTGCGGCGGGCGGTCGATGCCGGCCTCCGCGAAGGCGTCCTTGTTGTAGTACATGCCGAAGGCGTCGGCGAGCAGGGGGTTCGCGCACTGCACGCCCTCGTAGCTCGTGTAGTCCAGCAGGGTCTTAGGGAAGACCTTCGTCTTGTCGATCCCGCTCTTCTCGAAGAACGGGTCGAGATCCGCCCACATGCCGGAGGAGCAGTACTGGCCGACGTTGTTGGTGGTGAACGAGGTGACGACATCGGGGGCGTCGCCGCCGCCGGACCGCAGCGCCTGGTTGATCGTCTCGTCGCTCACATTGCCGGTGGAGACGACGTCGATGTTCGGGTGCAGCTTCTCGAACCGGGCGATGTTCTCGTTGATCGCCTTGACCTCGCCGGGCGCCGACCAGCCGTGCCAGAACTTCAGCGTGACGGGTTTCGTGGGGTCGTCGGTGTTGCTGCCGGTGCTCGGATTGGCGCAGCCGGACAGCAGCAACGCGGCTGCTCCGAGCGCCAGGGGCACGCGGGTACGAATGCGCCGTAGCGCCATGGCGGACTTCCTCTGCAGGGAGAAGGGACGGGCGGTGGGGGGTGCGGCCCGGAACCGGGGTGCCGGGGGCTCATCGGGCATGGGGGTGCCGTACGGGCCACCGGGTACGGGCGGCACGGCAGGGCGTCGGGGTGGTTCAGGCGGTATCGAAGACGCTGTCGCGGGCCTGGGAGAGCGCGGTCCGCAGCGCACCCGTCAGGATCGGGTCACCCTTGATGTCGCTGATGCGGAGCAGGGGTCTGGGCAGGGCCAGACCGGTCATCTCGGCCTCCACCCGCCTGCGGAGCTCCTCCCCGCCGGCCTGGGCCACGAGGCCGGAGAGGACGACCAGTTCGGGATCGATCACGGCGACCACCGAGGCGAGGCCGGTGGCCAGTCTGCGGGCGACCTCGGCGCACACGGCCTCGTCGGCGAGGGCTTCGGCCGGCGGCCTGCCCCCGGCCAGGTCGCGTACGGCGGGGGAGGAGACCTGGCTCTGGAAGCCGCCCCCCGCGTCGGGTCCCGCCCAGTCGGCCGCGCCGCCCCGGGCCAGCGGGGCGCCGGGCAGCGGCATGTAGCCGATCTCCCCGGCGCCACCGGTGGCGCCGCGCAGGAGGGTGCCGTTCAGTACGATCGCGGCGCCGACGCCCTCGTCGAGCCAGGCCAGCACGAAGTGGTCGTGGTCCTGCGCGGCGCCCTCGTACTGCTCGGCGACGGCGGCGAGGTTCACGTCGTTCTCTATGACGACCGGCCTGCCGACCACCTCGGCGAGGTCGGCGAGCAGGGTGCGGGAGTGCCAGCCGGGCAGATGGGGCGCGTAACGCAGCTGCCCGGTGTGCGGGTCGATCGCGCCCGGGGTGCCCACCACCACGGCGGCCAGGTCGTCATGGCCGAGGCCGGTCGGACGCAGGGCGCCGTCCACGGCCTCGGCGACGAGCTGGGCGGTGCGGTGCCGTACGTCCTCCGCGACCGCGTCGGCCTCCACCCGGCAGGAGCCGACCACCGTGCCGGTGATGTCGGCGACCACGGCGTCGATCCCGGTGGGCCCGACGGAGAGCGCCGCGACATGGGCGGAGGCCGGGTTGATCTCGTACAGCACGGCGTTCGGCCCTGGGCGCCCGCTCTGGCTGCCCGTCGAGCGGACCAGGCCCGCTTCCTCCAGGCGTGCCAGCAGCTGGGAGGCGGTGGGCTTGGAGAGCCCGGTCAGCTCGCCGATGCGCGTACGGGTGAGGGGGCCCTGGGTGACCAGGAGGTCGAGCGCGGCCCGGTCGTTCATGGCGCGCAGAACGCTGGGGGTGCCTGGTGTGGTTCCGGCCATGAGCGACGCGCCTGCCTCTGTTAGGAAACTTTCCTATCGGTGAGAGGAAGGTATGGCGGCGTCACCGGGGCGTCAATGGGAAGCGCCCCCGAGGCAACCAAAGCGTTACCTGCGGGGGCGCCGTACGCACCGGCCGTCCTTCGCCGGTTACTTCGTGAGGTTGGCCGGCGGTATCGGGGTCGCCGCCAGTGACTGCGGAGACGTCGCCGACGCGTACGCCGAGGGGGCCGCCATGGCCGCCGTCGGGTCGGCGGCGGACTCCCCGTCCGTCTGGAGGGGGACGGTGCCGATCATCCGGATGCCGGCGGCGTCCAGCGCCAGCTTGATGCGCCAGCGCAGCTCGCGCTCGACCGCAAGCGACTTGCCGGGCATGGTCTTGGCCGTGACCCGCAGCGTCATCGAGTCGAGCAGCACCGCGTCCAGGCCGAGGACGTCCACCGGCCCCCACAACCGCTCCGACCAGGGCTCTTCCTTGGTCATGGTCTCGCCCGCCCCGGCGATCGCCTTGCGGACCAGCTCCAGGTCCTCCACCGGGCGGACCGTGACGTCGACACCGGCGGTGGACCAGCCCTGGCTGAGGTTGCCGATCCGCTTCACCTCGCCGTTGCGGACGTACCAGATCTCACCGTTGTCACCGCGCAGCTTCGTGACGCGCAGGCCGACCTCGATGACCTCGCCGGAGGCGACACCCGCGTCGATCTGGTCGCCGACGCCGTACTGGTCCTCCAGGATCATGAAGACGCCGGAGAGGAAGTCGGTGACGAGGTTGCGCGCGCCGAAGCCCAGCGCCACACCGGCGACCCCCGCGGAGGCCAGCAGCGGGGCCAGATTGATCTGGAACGCGCCCAGGATCATCAGGGCCGCGGTGCCGAGGATCAGGAACGACGTCACCGAGCGGAGCACGGAACCGATGGCCTCGGAGCGCTGGCGGCGGCGTTCCGCGTTGACCAGCAGGCCGCCGAGCGCCGTTCCCTCCACCGCCTGGGCGCTGCGGTTCATCCGGTCGATGAGGTTGGTCAGGGCGCGCCGGATCAGGTAGCGCAGCACGATCGCGATGGCCGCGATGAGGACGATACGGAGACCGGTGTTCAGCCAGGTGGACCAGTTCTCCTCGACCCAGCCTGCGGCGTTCCCGGCCCGCTCGGCGGCTTCGTCCAGCGAGCCTGCGGCCCCGGGTGACGGAGCCGCGGCCAGGAGGGCGGACAGGGACACGGCGGGGACCTCCAGATGGGGCGACAGCAGACCAACCACAGTAACGAAGCCGGGGGAGTGGTTCGTTGCCGCCGAGGGGGGAGAGACACGTCTCACCCGGGGATACCCCGTGTGTGGCCGACCCCACAGCGGGGCCGGCCGCCCTGCTGAAGTGCCTGTTCCGGTGTGTCCGGGCCGTGCGCGGGGCCGGGCGGTGAGAAAAATCCCTCCGGCCCGTTACCCGCACGTGGTGGCGCTCGGACCAGGCATGAGGAGAGACTGAGATCGGATCGTCCCGGCGCGAGCCACGCGTCGCCGGCGTACAAGGAGGCATCCACCGTGCCGCACGTCCTGGTTCTCAACGCTTCGTACGAGCCGCTCGGCGTCGTACCGCTCCGCCGCGCACTCGTCCTCGTCCTCGAGAACAAGGCCATCTGCCTCGAGGAATCCGGCGCCTTCATGCACAGTGCCACCCGTGCCGTGCCCGCGCCCAGTGTCGTCCGCCTCAAGCGGTTCGTACGGGTGCCCTACCGGGGGCCCGTCCCGCTCACCCGCCGGGCGCTGTTCGCCAGGGACGGCGGACGCTGCATGTACTGCGGGGCCGCCGCGACCAGCGTCGACCACGTCATCCCGCGCAGCCGCGGCGGACAGCACGCCTGGGACAACGTGGTGGCGGCCTGCCGCCGCTGCAACCACGTCAAGGCGGACCGCCATCTGCCCGAGCTGGGCTGGCGGCTGCACCACCCGCCGGCGCCGCCCAGCGGTCTCGCCTGGCGGATCATCGGGACGGGGCACCGGGATCCGCGCTGGCTGCCCTATTTGCAGCCGTTCGGCGCGGACGACGTGATGGCCCGGATCGACGGCGTTTCCGCCTGAGCTACCGGGCCTTCGGTGTCTCAGGGCGCGTCCTGGTCCTTCCCGGTGACGGCGTAGGCCTCGACCGACCAGAGCGAGTAGCCGTACTCGGTGGCCCGGGCGTCGCCCTGGACCCTGATGAAGCGGGTGTCCCCGGCGTCCATCCGGACCGACTCGCGCCCGCCCCGGCTGTCCCGGACGGTCGCCGCCGTACGCCAGGTGCTGCCGTCCGAGGAGACCCGCACGCGGTAGCGGGAGGCGTGGGCGTCCTGCCAGCGCAGCACGACCTGGCCCAGCCGGACCGGCCGGTCCAGCTCGGCCTGCCACCACGCGTCGTCCTCGACGGGTGAGGACCAGCGGGTCGCGGGGTCGCCGTCCGAGGCGGCCGCCGCGGGGAAGTCCGGGGTCTCGTCACCGGACGAGGACGCCTTCGCCGTACGCACCAGATCGGGGCCCGAAGCCGGCGGGAAGGCCCGCACGGTCAGCGTGCTCTCCTCGCCCTCGAAGCGCAGCGGCACCTCGTACTCACCGGCCGGGGTGCCGTCGGGCACGGTGATGTCCACGGGGACATCGGTGCGCGAGCCGCCCGTCACCGTCGTCCGCTTCGGCACCTTCACCTCGATGCCCTCGGGCGCCTTCGCCTTCAGCCCGCCCTTCACCTCGCCGGGGCGCCCTCCGGACAGCCGCGCCTGGACACGCTGTGGACCGCCGCCGATCACGGCGTCCGTGCTGTCGTGGACGAGGTCGAGCCGGGCCGCAGGCTCGTCACCGAACCACGGGACGAGTGCCCGCACCTCGGGGGAGTCCCGGGGCGGCGGCACATCCGTGACCCCGGGGGCCGGCGGGCCCACGAGGACGGGACGCGCGGACGGGACGGTGACCCGCAGCGCGTCCGCCCGAAGCCCCTTCGCCGCCGTCTGCGTCCAGCCCGTCGCGGACAGGGGTCCGAGGCCGCGCCAGCCCACGCCCGGGACATGGGCCTCCAGGACCGCGTCCCCCGCCGCGTCACCCGGCCGGGCCAGCGTGGTGACCGCCTCCAGCGGGCGTGCGCGGCCGAGCCCGACCGTGTAGCCGTGGGCGTCCCGGGTTGCCGTCCCCGTGTCGCGGTCGGTGCCGTTCCAGGCGTCCGCCTCCCGGTCGACCCGGTCCAGGAACGGGTCCAGGACGCCCTTGCCGACCGTCGCCGTGCTCTTCCGGATCTCCTCGCGCAGGGGTTCGAGCGCCAGCTCTGCCCGCCAGGCGGCCGCCCCGTCGCCCCGCTCCTGCGCGAGCAGCAGATCGACGGCGAGCTCACCCGCCCTGCCGTACCGGGCCAGCTGCGCGGTCCACGGCGCCACCTCGTCCCGGAACCGGCCGCCGACGGGCGCCTCCAGCCGCTCCGGCGCCTGCCGCATCACGCCGAAGGCGGACCGCAGCTCGTGCGCCGCCCTGGCACGGCCCGCCCCGTCGGCTGCCGTGCGCGAGGCCCAGAACGCGGCCAGCAGCGGCCGGAGGTACGCGGACTCGTCGCCCCCCAGCACCGAGCCGGCGCTGTTGCCGGCCAGCGCGCCCAGGGCGGACCGGGCGGCGGTGTCCCCGTCCGCCAGGTCGTCCAGGGCCGCCTCCCACGACTCCTGGGGCCGGTACCCCTTCGGGTTCCAGGCGAAGTCGGCCGTCGTGAACAGCGGGACACGGGACGCCGAGGGCTGCTCCATGGCGTTGGCGAGCAGTCCCGCGGACCCGCCTGCCACCGCCGGGTCCCGGCCGGTGTACGGGCCGAGGAAGATCCGGTCCTGCGCGTAGTCGTTGACCGGGTAGTTGTCCATGGTGACCAGGGGATGGCGGAAGACCGCCCGGGCGTCCGCCAGCTCGCGGCCGGTGATCGTCCTCGGCACGACCCCGACCCCGGTCCAGGCCACCTGCACCCGGTCGTCCAGCTCCGCGGCGAGCGCCGTGCGGTAGTCGGTCGCGCCGTCCTGGTAGAACTCGGTCGGCATCACCGACAGCGGCTCCGCGCCGGGGTGCCGGTCGGCGAGGTGCCGGGCGACCGCGCTCGCGACCCGGGCCTGCGCCCTGGCCGCCGCCTCCGGCCCGCTGCCGAACGTCTCCGCGTCCAGGTCGCAGTGCCACTCGCTGTAGCTGACGTTCTGGAACTGCAGCTGGAAGGCCCGCACCCCCAGCGCCCACATCGCGTCGATCTTCCGGTTCAGCGCCCGCACGTCCTCGTCGGACGCCATGCACATCGCCTGCCCGGGCGAGACGGCCCAGCCGAGCGTGACGTGCTCGGCCCGTGCCTTTCCGGCCAGTGTGCGGAAGCCGGCGCGCTCGTCGGCGGGGTACGCCTCGCGCCAGCGGGACTGCCGGTAGGGGTCGTCGCCGGCCGCGTAGAGGTAGCGGTTCTGCTTCGTACGTCCCATGAATCCGAGCTGGGCGAGCCGCTCGTCGAGGGTCCACGGCTGCCCGTAGAAGCCCTCGGTCATCCCGCGCACGGCGGTACCCGGCCAGTCGCGGACCACGGCTCCGGCGACGGTGCCGTCCTTCACGAGCCCGCGCAGGGTCTGGACCCCGTGGAACAGGCCGTCCTCGCCGACGCCGTCCAGGGCGACCGTGGGCCGGCCGTCGGCCCTGCCCACGCCGAGGCGGTAGCCACCGGACGGCAGATCGGCGCGGTCGGGTGCGCGCAGGGCCCGCAGCGCCCGGCCCGCGTCGGTCCCGCCGAGCCGGATCACCGGCCCCCTGCCGGGCAGGGCGTCGTGCACCGTCCGTACGCCGGCGTCGCGCAGCAGCCCCCTGAGCGCGTCCACGGCGTACGGATCGGCTGTCGCGTCGGCGAGGAGGGTGACCTCGGTCCCCAGGGCGACGGCATGCCCGGAGGCCTTGAAGGACTGCGGCCGCGGCCAGACGGCGGGCAGCCGCGCGTCACCGGTGCGGTCCCGCGTGGCCGCGGCGGGGCCGGAGGGGGAGACGGGGGCCGCGAGGGCGGCCGGAGCGAACGGGCCGAGCAGCCCGCCGACCACGGCGACGGCCACGGCCGCCGCATGCTTACCGCGCCCGAACCGCACGCCGCGCTCCTTCGTCCTCGTCCCGGTCCCGTGTCCCGGTCCCGCCCCGGCAGTGACGTCCGAGCCCACCACCCGGGAGAAGGGGTGTCAACGCGCATGGCCGTATTGCACCGGTATGCCGACCGTGTCGCACGGTGTGGCGTCCGGGGGTTGGGGGAAGAGTCGCCGAGTGGCCGAAAACGGTCCATACCCGACGAGCCGGGGAACGAAGTGTGACCCACGGCACGTTGGGGTCGTTGTCATAACGCCTATGTCACGTCCACGCCTGCTCCCGCGCCCTCTGGGTAGGCCTGCTGTGTCCTGTTGTCCACGGCCAGGAGGCCAACATGCCCGCTTCCGCGCAGCTTCTGCTCTCCGCCCTCTCCAAACAGGTACCGAGCCCCATGGATCCCGATCCGCTGGCACACGACACATCCCCGACCTTCACCGCCCCTCCGATGATCAGTGAGCTGCCGCTCGCCGATGTCTCCCACCTGACCGGCGAGCCCGCGTTCGCCGACAGCGCCCCGCTCACCAGCGAGCCCCCGCTCGCCGACGCCACACCTCTCACGAGCGAGCCACCGCTCGCCGCCGTCGCCCCTTTGACCAGCGAGCCGACAGCACCCGGCACCGCAGGGGGCATGGAGTCCCCAGGAGTCTGAATGGGCTTGTCCCGGCTCGCCGCACTGCACGGCGTCGCCACCTCCTTCTCCCCGTCCGCGGATGTCACGGTGTCCGTCCCCGACGACACGGTCACGGCCGTGCTTGCCGCGCTGGGCGTCGACGCCGCCACTCCCGCGGAGGTACGGAGATCACTCGCCGCAGCCGAATCGGCGGCGGCCTCCCGACTGCTCCCGCCGACGGTGGTGGCCTGGTCGGGAGAGCCGCTGCCGGCCGCGCTCACCGCACTGCCGGCCGGTGCGCTCCTGACGGTCGACCCCGAGCCGGGGACCGCCGCGCCGTCGCCCCTGCGCATGCGGGTGCTCCCGTCGCCCGCCCCCGCCCCGGACACCCCGCGGACGCCCTCCTGGTGGACCGAACCGCCCCTGGGGGTCCACCGGCTGACCGTCCGTACGCCGGACCGCCGGTACGCGACCGCCACGCTCGTCGTCGCTCCGGACCGCGTACCCCAGCCGCCCGCCCGCACGCACGGCTTCCTCGTCCAGCTCTACTCGCTGCTGTCCGCCCGCTCCTGGGGCATGGGCGACCTCTCCGACCTGGCCGACCTCGCCGCCTGGGCGGGACGGACCCTGGGGAGCGGGTTCGTCCAGGTCAACCCGCTGCACGCCGCCGTACCGGGCAGCCCGACCGACCCGTCCCCGTACCGCCCCTCCTCGCGCCGCTTCCCCGACCCCGTCCATCTGCACATCGAGTCGATCCCGGAGTACGGCCATGTCGCCGAGCCCGGCAGGGCGGCCCTGGACGACCTGCGCCAGCAGGCCGAGGCCCTGCGTGAGGCCGTGCTGAACAAGGGCGCGCTGATCGACCGGGACGCCGTCTGGGCGCTCAAGAAGCAGGCCCTGGAGATCGTCCACGAGGTCCCCCTGACCCCCGGCCGCCGCGCCGCCTACTGCGACTTCCTCGCCGGACAGGGACAGGCCCTGGAGGACCACGCCCTGTGGTGCGCCCTGGCCGAGGTGCACGGCCCCCGGTGGCGCGACTGGCCCGAAGGGCTGCGGGCCCCCCGCTCCCCGCAGAGCACCCGGGCCCGCACCGAGCTGCTGGGCCGGGTCGACTTCCACTGCCGGCTCGCCTGGCTCACGGACACCCAGCTCGCCACCGCGCAGAGCGCCGCACGCGAGTCCGGGATGGCCGTCGGGATCGTCCACGACCTGGCCGTCGGCGTCCACCCCGACGGCGCCGACACCTGGGCCCAGCAGGACGCCTTCGCGCTCGGCATGTCCGTCGGCGCGCCCCCCGACGCCTTCAACGCCCACGGCCAGGACTGGGGACTGCCCCCCTGGCGCCCCGACGCCCTCGCGGCCTCCGGTTACGCCCCCTACCGCCACCTCCTGCGCGGTCTCCTCGCCCACGCGGGCGCCTTGCGCATCGACCACGTCATGGGCCTCTTCCGGCTCTGGTGGGTGCCCGAGGGGCGCCCGCCCACCGAGGGGGCGTACGTCGGCCAGGACGCCGAGGCGATGCTCGCCGTCCTCGTCCTGGAGGCGCACCGGGCCGGTGCCGTCGTCATAGGGGAGGACCTCGGCACCGTCGAGCCCGGTGTGCGCGAGGCGCTCGCCCGGCGCGGGGTGCTCGGCACCTCCGTGCTCTGGTTCGAGCGCGACTGGGGCGGCACCGGGCGGCCGCTCGCCCCCGAGAAGTGGCGCGAGGACTGCGTGGCCACGGCGACCACCCACGACCTGCCGTCCACCGCCGCCCGGCTGACGGGGGAGCATGTGACGCTCCGCCACCGGCTCGGGCTGCTCACCCGCGGCCTGGAGCAGGAACTGGCCGAGGACGCCGCCGACACCGCCGAGTGGCTGGCCTTCCTGGCCCGGCTCCGGCTGCTGCCCGAGGGGGACGGCGACGAGGAGGCTGCCGTCCGCGCCGTCCACCGCTTCCTGCGGCGCACCCCCGCCCGGATGGCCGGGGTCTGGCTCCCGGACACCGTGGGCGACCGCCGCCCGCAGAACCTCCCCGGGACCTGGGACCAGTACCCCAACTGGCGCCTGCCCATCGCCGATGCGGAGGGCCACCCCGTCACGCTGGAGGAGATCACCGCCTCACCCCGGCTGCACAGGCTCATGGCCGTCCTGGCGGAGGGCCCGGACGGTGCGGAGTCCCGTACGGCACCCCCGGGCGCGCGCCCCTCGTAGGCGTTCGCTACGTTTGCACCGTGGACAAGAAGAACGCTATGCGCGCCGGCGCCGTCGCGGCCGGTACGACGCTGATGATGCTGCTCATGTCGTCCCCCGCGCTCGCGCTGACCCGCGACGACGGTGACGACCCGGGCCCGGGTCTGAACGTGCTGGAGACCCTCGGCCTCTACGTCGCGACACCGATCGTCCTGTTCCTGGTCATCGCCGGACTCGTCATGGTCCTCGACAAGTCCAAGAAGCAGGCATAGGGCCTCTCGTTCGGATCAGGCCTGATCCGAACGAAAGACCCTGGAGCCTTCTCCGGGTGCGCCGCCGGTACGACGTACCGCGCGGCGCACCGGCATGTCCGGGCTCCGGGTAGGTTTCGGCCATGACCGAGTGGGACGTCAAGAAGCTCCGCATCCTGCGCACCCTGCGCGACCGGGGCACGGTCACCGCCACGGCCGAGGCCCTGCTCATGACCCCGTCGGCCGTCTCGCAGCAGCTCACCAACCTCGCCAGGCAGCTCGGCGTACCGCTGCTGGAGGCGCAGGGCCGCCGCGTCCGGCTCACCGACGCCGCGCACCTCGTACTGCGCCACGCCGAGGCGGTCTTCGCCCAGCTGGAGCGGGCCGACGCCGAACTGACCGGCTATCTGCGGGGCGAGGCGGGCCTGGTGCGGGTCGGCGCCTTCTCGACCGCCGTGCCCGCGCTCGTCGTACCGGCCGTGGAGCTCCTGGCCGCCGGTGACCGGCCCGGGCCCCAGGTGCGCGTACGGGAGGCGGAGGCGGCCCAGGCCTACGAGCTGCTGTCGGCCGGTGAGGTGGACCTGGCGCTCTCCCTGGCGGCGCACGCCCCGACGGCCCGCGACCCCCGCTTCACCCTGCTGCCGCTGCTGGCCGACCCGCTGGACGTGGCCCTGCCAGCCGGCCATCCGCTGGCCGAGGCGCCCGCGCTGCGGCTGGCGGACCTCTCCGGGGAGCCCTGGATCTTCGGCGGGTCCGGCCCGTGGTCGGAGATCACCACCGCGGCCTGCGAGGCCGCCGGGTTCGTCCCCGAACAGGCCCACAGCGCCGCCGGCTGGACCGCGATCCTGGCCATGGTGCGGGCGGGCATGGGCGTCGCTCTGATCCCCCGCATGGTCTCGGCCTCCGACCGGCCGCGCGACGGCGTGCAGATGCGCGTACTGGAGGAGGATCGGCCGCACCGCCATGTCGTCGCGGCGGTACGGCAGGGCGCCGAGCGCGGGCCGGCGGTGGCGCGGGTGCTGACGGCGCTGGAGCGGGCGGCGGGCCGGATCGTTCAGCAGAACTGAAAGAACCGTACGAAAAGTTTCGATGGACCTGATCGGTGGTGCGGCGGCACAGTGGGGACATGCCCACCGACAAGATCCAGACGGAGCCCTCATCCACCGACCCGCACGCCAACGACGCGGCCCCCTACGGCGGCGGTGACCCCTACGCCGACTACCGGGCGGGCGACTTCCCCTTCACCGAACTGGTCGACCTCGCGGACCGCCGCCTCGGCGCGGGCGTGATCGCGGCGAACGACGAGTTCTTCGCCGAGCGCGAGAACCTCCTGATCCGCGAACCCGCCGTCTTCGACCCCGAGCGCTTCGGACACAAGGGCAAGATCATGGACGGCTGGGAGACCCGCCGCCGCCGGGGCACGGACGCCGAGCACCCCTTCCCCGCACCCGAGGACCACGACTGGGTGATCGTCCGGCTGGGCACGCCCGGGATCATCCGGGGCATCGTCGTCGACACCGCCCACTTCCGCGGCAACTACCCGCAGCGCGTCTCCGTCCAGGCGACGTCCGTGGAAGGCGCCCCCGGGCCGGAGGAGCTCCTCGCCGACGACGTTAAGTGGGAGGAGCTCGTCCCGCCGACCCCCGTACGCGGCCACGCCGCCAACGGCTTCGAGGTCACCGGCGGCCGCCGCTACACCCACCTGCGGATCTGCCAGCACCCCGACGGCGGCATCGCCCGCCTCCGCGTCCACGGCGAGGTCGTCCCCGACCCGGCCTGGCTCGCGGCGCTCGGCACGATCGACCTGATCTCGATCCTCAACGGCGGCATGTACGAGGACGCCTCGGACCGCTTCTACTCCTCGCCGGCCCAGATCATCCTGCCCGGCACCTCCCGCAAGATGGACGACGGCTGGGAGAACCGCCGCCGCCGGGTCCGCGACACGAACGACTGGGTGCGCTTCCGGCTGCCCGCGCAGGGCGCGGTGCGCGCGGTCGAGATCGACACCGCCTACCTCAAGGGCAACGCGGCCGGCTGGATCGGCCTCCAGGGCCGCGACGGCGAGAGCGGCGAATGGTTCGAGATCCTGCCCCGCACCCGGCTCCAGCCCGACACCCCGCACCGCTTCGTCCTGGACACCGAGGCCGTGGTCACCCACGTACGCCTGGACGCCTACCCCGACGGGGGCGTGGCCCGGATGCGCCTGCACGGCTCCCTGACGGAGGCGGGCACGGCCGAACTGGCCCGCCGCTACGAGCAGTCCAGGGGCTGACACCCCCGGGCGCCCACAACTCCCGCCCGGCGGACGGCTGCGCACCAGGCGCCCGCCCGCCGGGCGGTTCTCATTCGGGCAGCGGCGCGAGGGTGTGGCGGGAGAGGATGTGAGGAACGAGCGGGAACCGACGGCGTGAACACCGAAAGGGCGGCCCATGCTGCGCGTCAAGGCCTTCGACCATCTGGTGCTCAACGTGAGGGACGTCGAGCGGGCGCTGGAGTTCTACTGCGGGCCGCTCGGCCTGGAGCCGGTACGGGTGGACGAGTGGCGCTCAGGCAAGGCCCCGTTCCCCTCGGTCCGGGTCAGCCCGACCACCATCATCGATCTCCTCAGCGGCCCCCGCGGCGAGTCCAACGTGGACCACATCTGCCTGGTCGTCGAACCGCTGGACTGGCAGCAGGTCATCGACTCGGGAGTCTTCACCGTGCTGGACGGCCCGGGGGAGCGCTTCGGCGCCCGGGGCCGGGCGCAGTCGGTCTACGTACAGGATCCGGACGGCAACACCGTCGAACTGCGCTGGTATCCGCAGGACGCGGAGGAGCGCCCGGCGGGGGAACCGCTCGCGCGGGAGGTCCGGGAACACGCGGACCGCGCTTCCGTCGTCGACGTGGCCACCGCGTACGCCACCGCGCTGGACACCAGGGACTGGGAAGGGCTCCGGAATCTGTTCACCGACGACGTGTTCTGGGAACACAGCGCGTCGGGCCGGGCCGTCTCCGGGGCGGCGGCCGTCGTACGCGAGATCAGTGCGAGCGTGCGGCCCCTGGACGCCACCCAGCACCTGCTCGGCAACCATGTCGTCACGATCGACGGTGACGAGGCGGAACACACCTGCTACTTCCAGGCCCAGCACGTCCGGGCCGGAATCCCCGGCGGCGAGAAGTTCCTCGGGGCAGGCCGTTACGAGGACCGGCTGCGCCGCACCCCGGACGGCTGGCGCATCGTGCGCCGCGTGCTGACCAGCGTGTGGAGCGAAGGCAACCCCGGCGTCTTCGGGCGATGACCAGGAAGGGGGCGCCCCCTGACGGAGACGCCCCCTCGCCGTGCCGGGTCCGTTACGCGGTGGCCGCCGCCGCGTCCGCCGCCTGGGCCTTCAGCGCGCGCTCCACGCCCGCCCGCGACTCCGACATCAGCCGGCGCAGCGCGGCACTCGGCTGCGCCGAGGCCAGCCAGGCGTCCGTGGCGTCCAGGGTCTCCTGCGAGACCTGGAGCGACGGGTACAGGCCGACCGCGATCTGCTGGGCCATCTCGTGGCTCCGCGAGTCCCAGACGTCCTTGACCGCCGCGAAGTACTTCTCCGCGTACGGAGCCAGCAGCTCACGCTGGTCGGTCTGCACGAAGCCGCCGATGACCGACTCCTGCAGCGAGTTCGGCAGCTTGTCCGACTCGACGACCGACGCCCACGCCTCGGCCTTCGCGTCCTCGGAGGGCTGGGCGGCGCGTGCGGACGCCGCGTGGCGCTCACCCGCGGCCGTCCTGTCGCGCTCGTACTCCGCGCCGATCTCCTCCTCGTCGATGAGGCCCGTCGCGGCGAGGCGCTGCACGAACGCCCAGCGCAGCTCCGTGTCGACGGCCAGGCCCTCGATCTCCTGGGTGCCGTCCAGCAGCGACTGCAGCACGTCCAGGTGGAGCGGGCTGCGCGCCGTCGCGGCGAAGGCGCGGGCCCACGCCAGCTGGTGGTCGCCGGCCGGCTCCGCCGCGCGCAGGTGCGCCAGCGTCGCCTCGGTCCACTGGTTCAGACCCGCCTCACGCCACTCCGGGGCGGCGTAGAGGTCCAGGGCCAGCTTCACCTGGCGGTGCAGCGACTGCACGACGCCGATGTCCGTCTCCTTGCTGATCCCGGAGAGGACCAGCGCCAGGTAGTCGCGCGTCGCCAGCTCGCCGTCGCGCGTCATGTCCCAGGCCGAGGCCCAGCTCAGGGCGCGGGGCAGCGACTCGGTGAAGTCACCCAGGTGCGCGGTGACGACCCGCAGCGACTCCTCGTCGAGGCGGACCTTGGCGTACGACAGGTCGTCGTCGTTGAGCAGGACGACCGCCGGGCGCGGGGTGCCGGCCGGGAACGGCACGGTGGTGCGCTCCCCGTCGACGTCCAGCTCGATCCGGTCCGTGCGCACCAGCTTCCCGGCCGCGTCGAGGTCGTAGCAGCCGATGGCGATCCGGTGCGGCCGCAGCGTCGGCTCGCCCTTCGCCCCGGCGGGGAGCGCGGGGGCCTCCTGCAGCACGGTGAACGAGGTGACGTGACCGTTCCCGTCGGTCTCGATCTCCGGGCGCAGGATGTTGATCCCGGCCGTCTCCAGCCACGCCTTCGACCAGGTCTTCAGGTCGCGGCCGGAGGTCTCCTCCAACGCGCCCAGCAGGTCCGACAGGCGCGTGTTGCCGAAGGCGTGCGCCTTGAAGTAGGCCTGCACGCCCTGGAAGAACGCGTCCTTGCCGACGTACGCCACGAGCTGCTTCAGGACCGAGGCGCCCTTCGCGTACGTGATCCCGTCGAAGTTCACCAGGACGTCGTCGAGGTCCTGGATGTCCGCCATGATCGGGTGCGTCGACGGCAGCTGGTCCTGCCGGTACGCCCAGGTCTTCATGGAGTTGGCGAACGTGGTCCAGGAGTGCGGCCACTTCGAGCCCTCCGCGTCGGCCTGGCACGCGATGGAGGTGTACGTCGCGAACGACTCGTTCAGCCAGAGGTCGTTCCACCACTCCATGGTGACCAGGTCGCCGAACCACATGTGGGCCAGCTCGTGGAGGATCGTCTCGGCGCGCGTCTCGTAGGCCGCGTCGGTGACCTTCGAACGGAACACGTACTGGTCGCGGATGGTGACCGCGCCCGCGTTCTCCATCGCCCCGGCGTTGAACTCGGGGACGAAGAGCTGGTCGTACTTGGCGAAGGGGTACGCGTAGTCGAACTTCTCCTGGAACCAGTCGAAGCCCTGCCGCGTGACGTCGAAGATCTCGTCCGCGTCGAGGTACTCGGCGAGCGACGGCCGGCAGTAGATGCCGAGCGGCACGGACTGGCCGTCCTTCTCGTAACTGCTGTGCACCGCGTGGTACGGACCGGCGATCAGGGCCGTGATGTACGTGGAGATGCGCGGTGTCGGCTCGAACGACCAGACATCGCCCTCGGGCTCGGGCGTCGGCGAGTTGGAGATCACCGTCCAGCCGGACGGTGCCTTCACGGTGAACCGGAAGGTCGCCTTGAGGTCGGGCTGCTCGAAGCTCGCGAACACCCGGCGCGCGTCCGGGACCTCGAACTGGGTGTAGAGGTAGGCCTGCTCGTCGACCGGGTCGACGAACCGGTGCAGGCCCTCACCGGTGTTGGTGTACGAGCAGTCGGCGACGACCTTCAGCTCGTTGGCGCCGGCCCGGAGGTGCTTCAGCGCGATCCGGGAATCCCGGAAGACGGCGGCGATGTCCAGGTCCTTGCCGTTCAGCACGATGTCGTGCACCGCGGGGGCGACCAGGTCGATGAAGGTCTCCGCACCGGCTTCGGCGGAGTCGAAGCGCACGGTGGTGACGGACCTGTAGGTGCCGCCCTCCTGTGCGCCGGAGAGGTCGAGATCGATCTCGTACGCGTCCACGGTCAGCAGGCGCGCCCGCTCCTGTGCCTCTTCGCGGGTCAGATTCGTGCCAGGCACGCGGTCATCTCCTTGATATGCGATGTTTCCGGTCATCCTTCCACGCGGGGTGGTCCCAGCGCGATGTCCGTTTTCCGCTCGACCGGTGGCGGTGCGACGAGGGTGACGCCGACGGGTAGCTGCACTGTTCCTACCTTGGTAGGATGGGTGGCATGAAGATCAGTGTGAGCTTGCCGCAGGAGGATGTCGCCTTCGTCGACGAGTACGCCGCGAAGACCGAGGCGGACTCCCGGTCGGCGGTGATACACGCCGCCATCGAGGCTTTGCGCGCCTCCAACCTGGAGGCCGACTACGAGGCGGCCTTCGCGGAATGGGACGCGAGCGAGGACGCCGCCTTCTGGGACCGGTTCTCCGGCGATGGGCTGACCGATGAAGCGCGGTGAGATCTACCTGGTGGAATACGAACCGGTACGAGGCAGCGAGGCCAACAGGGCCCGTCCCTCGGTGATCGTCTCGAACGACGGTGCGAACGCTGTGGTGGACCGAACCGGGCGGGGCGTGGTCACGGTGGTGCCGCTGACCTCCAACACCTCCCGGGTCTATCCCTTCCAGGTGCTCCTGCACGCGGACGAGTCCGGTCTGCCCAAGGACTCCAAAGTGCAGTGCGAGCAAGTGCGTGCCATGGCTCAGGAGCGATTCCTCCGACGCGTCGGCGCCGTCCCCCGGCAGCGCATGGCCGAGATCGACACAGCCCTGCGCAGGCACCTCGCGCTCTGAGGGCGGAAGAGACGCGAAGGGGCGGCCACCGGATCCCGGTGACCGCCCCTTCGCGTGCGTGGGGAGGGCGTCAGTCCTTCAGCTCCGCCGCCACCAGCTCCGCGATCTGGACCGCGTTCAGCGCGGCGCCCTTGCGCAGGTTGTCGTTGGAGACGAACAGCGCCAGACCGTGCTCGACGGTCTCGTCGACGCGGATGCGGCCCACGTAGGAAGCGTCCTTGCCGGCCGCCTGGAGCGGGGTCGGGATCTCGGAGAGCTCGACGCCCTCGGCGTCCTTCAGCAGCTCGTAGGCGCGCTCGACGCTGATGGGCCGGGCGAAACGGGCGTTGATCTGGAGCGAGTGGCCCGAGAAGACCGGGACCCGGACGCAGGTGCCGGACACCTTGAGCTCCGGGATCTCCAGGATCTTGCGGGACTCGTTGCGGAGCTTCTGCTCCTCGTCGGTCTCGAAGGAACCGTCGTCGACGATCGAACCGGCGAGCGGCAGCACGTTGAAGGCGATCGGGCGCTTGTAGACGGCCGGCTCGGGGAAGTCGACCGCGTCGCCGTCGTGCGTCAGCTTGTCCGCGTCGGCGACGACCTTGGACGCCTGGCCGTGCAGCTCCGCGACACCGGCGACACCCGAGCCGGACACCGCCTGGTAGGTCGCGACGGTCAGCGCGTCGAGCTGCGCCTCCTGGTGCAGCGGGCGCAGCACGGGCATGGCGGCCATCGTGGTGCAGTTCGGGTTGGCGATGATGCCCTTGGGGCGGTTCGCGATCGCGTGCGCGTTGACCTCGGAGACCACCAGCGGGACCTCGGGGTCCTTGCGCCAGGCGGAGGAGTTGTCGATCACGACGGCGCCCTGCGAGGCGACCTTCTCGGCCAGCGCCTTCGAGGTCGCGCCACCGGCGGAGAACAGCACGATGTCCAGACCGGTGTAGTCCGCCGTGGAGGCGTCCTCGACCGTGATGTCCGTGCCCTCGTACGTGATGGTGGAGCCCGCGGAACGCGCGGAGGCGAAGAGCCGCAGCTCGGCGACGGGGAACTTCCGCTCGGCCAGGATCCTGCGCATGACTGTGCCGACCTGACCGGTGGCGCCGACGATTCCGACCTTCACTGGAACTCCCTCACAGATGCGAACGGGCACGGTTGCCGGTCCATGATGCGTATGTCCACGGCTTCCTTGTCCAATCCATTGTCCGGCAGGCGGACGGACCGCGCACAGAGCTGTGGGGCGGGAGCCCTTGAGAGCCCCCGCCCCACAGTCGTGCGGTGTCGTACGGATCACACCGTCGCTACGGCTACGGCGCGACCTTCTCGATCACGACGCTGCCGGTGCCGGCCGCGGTGCCGCGGGCGTTCACCAGCTGGACCTCGCCGAAGAACTGCCGGCCCTCGGGAGCCGCTCCGGCGACCACGACCTCGGCGCCGACCTGGGCGGACGCGCCGTTGGCCAGCTTCACGGCCTTGGACTCGTCGACCTTGATCTCACCGAGCGACGGTGCGTAGTACACGTCGCGGTAGTCGTACTCGGTGGTCCCCGCCGGGACCGAGTAGCCGTCGATGACGACGGTGTACGTGCCGGCCGCCGGGTTCACCAGGCTGACCGACTCCTCCGAGCCCGCCGTCGTCGAGGCACCGACCTCGGTGTCGCCCTTGTAGACGTACAGGTCGATGTCGGCGTTGGCGTCCGAGGTGTTGCCCACGGCGATGTCGAGCTTCTCGACACCCGCGCCGATGGTGACCTCCTTGACGTACTCGCCACCCGTCGAGATCGACGGACGCTCGACGTCGGCCGAGCCCAGCGAGCCGCCCTTCAGGGAGCCCTCCAGGTCACCGGCGTTGTTGGTGACCTTCCAGTCCACCGCGGCCGGGGTGCCGATCTTGGCCTCGGGGATGGTCTGCACCGCCGGGTCGAAGGAGGCGCCCAGCAGCGAGACATCCAGCTTGTACGGGTTGTCCAGCAGCGGCGACGTACGGCGGGACTCGACCTCGATCTCCCAGACGCCCGGCTGCGGCGCCTTGTAGGAGCGCGTGTCCGGACGGCAGGTGTTGGCCGGGTTCTCGTAGTTCGGGTAGCAGTAGATCGTCGAGCTGTCCTCCACCGCGACCCCGTAGGGGTGGATGGAGATGAACCGTGTCTGGCTGCCCGAGCGCAGGGCGCTCAGCGCGACCTCGAGGGTCTCGGCACCCGCCGGCACGTTCACGAAGTACGACGTGGTGCCGTTGCGCTGCACCGAGCCGGTCGTCGAGAACGCGTAACCCGGCTTCACCAGGTCCTTGGCGACGACCACGGTGGAGAGGATCTGCTGGTCCACGCCGCTGGTCTTCGCGTCGTCCACCTGCAGGATCGCGCTGTGGACGCCCGCCGTGCGGGGCTTCGCCTGGACCTTGACGGTCACCGGCTTGCCGAGCGGCAGCGAGACGGTGCTCGAACCGGTCAGCGTGAAGGTGCCGTCGTTGTTCTTCCAGGACAGCTTGTGCTTGACGGCCTTGTCCGGACCCGTGGTGCGGGTGACGGTGACGTCGTACGACTTCTTCTGGCCGGCCTTCAGGCCGCCCTCACGGTCGTACAGGCCGGTGCCGAAGCCCGGGTCCTTCAGCGCGAAGTCGATCGCGGT
Organism: Streptomyces sp. NPDC102451; assembly: GCF_044765485.1. Classification (NCBI taxonomy): domain Bacteria; kingdom Bacillati; phylum Actinomycetota; class Actinomycetes; order Kitasatosporales; family Streptomycetaceae; genus Streptomyces; species Streptomyces sp. NPDC102451. Next base: position 528,997 of record NZ_JBIWKD010000005.1, read on the forward strand.
GTCGACCGGGGCCTTCACCGTGTACTCGTGCGCCGGGGTGCCCTGCTTCTCGATCTGCTTCCAGGCGCCGACGATGTTGATCAGACCGGAACCCTGGGCGTGCGCGGGCACGCCGTCGATGTGGGTGGCGGTGCTGGTCAGCGCGGTTCGCAGGTCGGCCGGGGGCAGCTCGATGTGCTTCTGCTTCGCGGCGGACAGCAGCAGCGCCGTCGCGCCGGCGGCCTGCGGCGAGGACATCGAGGTGCCCTGCAGCATGGAGTAGCCGGCGGGGAGCGAGTAGCCCGCCTCCTTGACCGGACCGCCGGGGAACCAGGTCTGCGTGGTGTTGATCGACGCGCCCGGTGCCGTCAGCGTCGGCGTGAAGCCGCCGTCCTCACGCGGACCGCGCGAGGAGAAGGGCAGCATGTCGTACTTCTTGGTGACGTTCGAGCCGTAGTTGGCGGCCCAGGTCTCCTTGGAGATCGACGCGCCCACCGAGATGACGTGGTCGGCGAGGCCGGGGTCACCGATGGTGTTCACACCCGGGCCCTCGTTGCCGGCCGAGATGACCAGCTGGACGCCGTAGATGTCGATGAGGCGCTTGTAGAGCTCGGCGCGCGCATTGTTGCCGTCGTTGAGCGGCGGCAGGCCGCCGATCGACATGTTGACGACGTCGACGCCGCGGTTGACGACGAGGTCGATCATGCCCTCGGTCAGCGCGATGTTGGTGCAGCCGCCGGACCAGGTGCAGGCGCGCGAGGAGACGATCTTGGCGCCGGGCGCCGCGCCGTTCATCTTGCCGCCGAACAGGCCGTTGGCCGCGGTGATGCCCGCGACGTGGGTGCCGTGCTCGCTCTCGATGACGCCGATGTTGACGTAGTCGGCCTTCGAGCCCGCCGCGTTGTAGACGACGTCCTTGCGGGTCTCGACGACGAACGGGATGCGCTCGACGATCTGCGTCGCCGGGTTGTCCGTGCCGAAGTAGCCGACCTGCTGCTTCTCCTTGTACGGCTTCAGCACGGCGTCGTTGCGGAAGTCCGCGTCGTTGTTCAGGTCGACGCGGACGGCGCCGGCGACCGGGTCGTAGAGCACGGCCCAGACGTCGGTGGTGTCGCCGTCCCGGTTGAGGTCCCCGGCCATGTCGCCACCCTTGGTGGCGGCCTCGGAGAACAGCTGGATCTTGTAGGACCCCTCCGGCGCGGAGTAGGTGCGGCCGCCGATGGTGAACGTCGGGCCGGCCACGGAGGCCGTCATCCGCAGCCAGGTGCCGTCGCCGTCGTTGACCGGGTCGGTCGCCGTCACCCAGTCGACGATCTTGCGCTCGCCGGTGGTGGTCTTCTGCAGCGCGGGGTGGCCGAGGTCGACACCGGAGTCCAGGACGCCGATGGTGATCCCGCGGCCGTCGGCCTTCGGGTGCTGCTTCACGAAGTCGACCGCGCCCGTCTCGAAGGACGGGTTGTACGGGTTCTTCGCGGGGGTGTTCTTGCCCGGCGCCGCGTAACTGCCCGTGGCCTTCGGCTGCTTCGCCCCGGCGGCCCGGTCGCCCGCGGGCGTCGGGTCGTCCAGCTTGATCTCCTGCTTGAGATCGATGCCCTGGACGGAGGAGAGCTTCTGCGCCGCCTTGATGGTGGCCTCGGCGGTCGCTGTCGGCACGGTCGCCCGGACGTAGCCGAGCTTGTCGTACGTCTGCCCCAGCACGGACCCCTTGACGGCGTCCAGCTGTTCGGCGACCTTCTCGGTCGCGCCGGGCGTGGTGGCGACCATCATCGTGATGTTCTTCTCGCCCTTGGCCTCGGCCTTCGCCAGCACATCGGCGTCGGCCTCGCCCAGCTTGTCGCCGTTCGTGCTCGAGGCGGCGGGCTTCACGGGGGAAGCCGCCGGGTCGTCGGCGGCGAGGACCGGGGCGGCGCCGGAGGCGGCCAGAGCGGCCGCCAGACCGGCTGCGGCAGCTATGCGTGCCGCGCGTCTCGCCCCGGGTATGGAGCTGGGGGATTCCTTGGTCATCAGCATCCCTGTTGGTGAAAGAAAGAGAGAGTCCGGAATTCGGTACCGGATGACCGCTCAGCCTTTCGTAAATGACAGGTGTTTGTGGAGAGTTGATGAGGACAAGAAAGCGACATGGCGTAGATCCGCCACCGGTGCCATTGCGCCAGTCACCGGGGCAGGACCACCACGTACGCTGCCGGTTCGCGGTCCTCGGCCGCCATCATCGCCGTACGCAGCACCACCGACAGCTGTGCCGTCGAGTCCCGCAGCTGCTTCGGCGTCACCCGCACCACCGTCACCCCGAGCCGTTCCAGATGTCCCCGCTCCGCGGCGTAGGAGACGTGCTCCTCCCGGGGTGAGCGGGCGCCCAGTTCGAGCGCGACCGCCTGCTCCGGCCAGTACGCGTCCACCCCTCCCAGGAAGCTGCCGCCCGGCAGGGACAGCTCCACGTTCCACAGCGGCTGGGGCAGACCGTGGGTGCGCACCATCTCGTACAGCCGGCCCTCCGCCATCGCCCGCCCCTCGACGAGCAGCGCGTCCACGGCGTCCACCACGTGCGCGCGGCCCAGCAGCTTGGCCGCGCTCAGCTCCCGTACGACGGAAGCCGGTTCGCAGTGCCCGCCGCGCACCGCCTCCGTCAGGATCCTGCGCACCGTCGAGGCGTCCGCGAGCGAGGCCACCGCGTCGGCGAGCGCCCGCTCCACCGGGGCCAGCGGCACCCCCAGCCGGCGCTGCGGCCGGGGCAGGACGGCGGCCCGGGTCACCTGGACGAACCGGGTGGAGCGCAGCCGCCTGGTGCGCGGTACGAGCACGTCGATCCGGTGCAGCGCGATCACCGGGGGCGCCGAGGCGAATCCGTACAGGGCCAGTGCCGCCAGGCCCGTGACCATGGCCTCGCCGTAGCCGTGCCCCGACTGGGCCGGCACGGTCCGGCGGGAGCCGGCCGGGGGCCGGCCCGCGTAGAGAAGGGCGCCGCGCACCCGGTCGTCGTTCGTGGGCGCTCCCGGGTTCAGGAGGTACACGCCGGGGAGCAGTTGCTGCCACGGACCGCCGGGCATGCACTGGGCCGCGGTCTGCGCGGCGGACACGCCCTGGGCGCGCAACTGGGTGGACGACTGCACGCGGTGGGTCAGTTCGTGGACGGGGCGCGGGGACAGCGGGGTGTTCTGGGTCATGCCGGGGAGGTTCCCGCAGGCACGCGGCGCGATAACCCGTGTTACACGTCCGTCGACATTCCAGGACGACACCGTCCTAAAGTACGACAGTTCGAATGCCGAAAAGGGTGGTCGCGACGGGGATTGTGCGGCGCACGCCCCGCACGCGTGTGCGGGGCGCGCGCCGGATTCTCACGCCGCCGCGTCGCGCTCCTGACCCCGCAGCACCCGTGCCAGATCGTCCCGCGCCTCCAGGACGAGCCGCCGGAGCGCCGGTGCCGCGTCGGGGTGCGAGGTCAGCCACGCGTCCGTCGCGGTGAGGGTCGCGGGGTCGTCCTGCAGCCCCGGGAAGAGGCCCTTGACCACGTCCATGCCGATCTGGATGGACCGCTCGGCCCAGACCCGCTCGATCGCCTCGAAGTACGAGGCCGTGTACGGCGCCAGCAGCTCGCGCTGCGAGGGCTGCTCGAAGCCCGCGATCGTCGCCCCGACGAGCGCGTTGGACAGCTTGTCCGACTCCACGGCCGCCGCCCACGCCTGCGCCTTGACGGCAGCCGACGGGCGTGAGGCCAGGCACCGCACGTGGTGCCGCTTGCCGGACGCCGTGTCGTCCCGGTCCAGTTCGGCGTCGACGGCCTCCTCGCCGGCCCTGCCGTGCGAGGCCAGCGGCGACAGGAACGCCCACCGCAGCTCCTGGTCGACGTCCAGGCCGTCGATCACGGCCGAACCGTCGAGCAGCTCGCCCAGCAGCTGGAAGTCCGCGTCCGACGCCGCGACGGCGGCGAAGAACCGGGCCCAGGTCAGCTGGTGCTGGCTGCCCGGCTCCGCGCGCCGCAGCTCCGCCAGCGCGCCCTCGGCCAGCGCCCGGCCGCCCTCCTCGCGCCAGGCCGGCGCGGCGTAGTGCACCAGCGCCGACTGCGCCCAGGCGTGCAGCATCTGGAGGACACCGATGTCGCTCTCCCCGCCGGCGTGCGCCAGCACCAGCGAGACGAACTCACGGGCCGGCAGCAGCGCGTCCCGGGTGAGGTTCCACAGGGCGGACCAGCACAGCGCCCGCGCCAGGGGGTCGGTGATGTCACCCAGGTGCGCGCGCAGGGTCGCCAGGGACCCCTCGTCGAAGCGGACCTTGCAGTACGTGAGGTCGTCGTCGTTGACCAGGACCAGGTCGGGCTTCTCGGCCCCCGTCAGCTCCGCGACCACGGTGCGCACACCGGCGACATCGGTCTCCGCGCGGGCGTACCGCACCAGCGCGCCGTCCGGGGAGAGCCGGTACAGGCCGACCGCGACCCGGTGCGGCCGCAGCTCCGGATGGGAGGCGGCGGCCTCCTGGGTCACGGAGAGCTCCGCGATCCGGCCCTCGCCGTCGTACGTCACGGCCGGCGTCAGGACGTTGACCCCCGCCGTCTGCAGCCACGCGCGCGACCAGGTCGTCATGTCGCGCCCGGACGTCTCGGCCAGCACCGAGAGCAGGTCGCCCAGCTGGGTGTTGCCGTAGGCGTGCTGCTTGAAGTAGCGGCGCGCGCCCTCCAGGAAGGCGTCCCGTCCCACGTACGCCACGAGCTGCTTGAGCACCGAGGCGCCCTTGGCGTACGTGATGCCGTCGAAGTTCAGCTTGGCGTCCTCCAGGTCACGGATGTCGGCCGTGATCGGGTGCGTGGACGGCAGCTGGTCGGCGCGGTAGGCCCAGGCCTTGCGGTTGTTGGCGAAGGTGGTCCAGCCGTTGGTGAAGCGGGTCGCCTCCACCATCGAGAACGTCCCCATGAAGTCGGCGAAGGACTCCTTCAGCCACAGGTCGTCCCACCACTGCATGGTGACCAGGTCGCCGAACCACATGTGCGCCATCTCGTGCAGGATGACGTTGGCGCGGCGCTCGTAGGAGGCCGAGGTGACCTTCCCGCGGTAGATGTACTCCTCGCGGAAGGTGACGAGGCCCGGGTTCTCCATCGCCCCGAGGTTGTACTCCGGCACGAACGCCTGGTCGTACTTCCCGAAGGGGTACGGGTAGTCGAAGTTGTCGTGGAAGAAGTCCAGGCCCTGCTTGGTGATCAGGAAGACGTCGTCGGCGTCGAAGTAGCGCGCGAGCCCCTTGCGGCACATCGCGCCGAGCGGGACCTCCAGCTTCGAACCGTCGTCGAACGTACGGGTGTAGAGGTCGCTGACGTAGTGGTACGGGCCCGCGACGACCACCGTGATGTACGTCGAGATCGGCAGCGTCTCCGCGAACCGGTGGACCTCGCCCTCCTGCGGCTCCTCCGCGCCGTTGGACCAGACGCGCCAGCCCTCGGGCGCCGTCACCTCGAAGCGGTAGGGCGCTTTGAGGTCGGGCTGCTCGAAGTTGGCGAAGACCCGGCGGGCGTCGGCCGGCTCGTACTGCGTGTAGAGGTAGACCTCGCCGTCCTCCGGGTCGACGAAGCGGTGCATGCCCTCGCCGGTCCTGCTGTAGGCGCACCGCGCGTCGACCACCAGGACGTTCTCGCCCTCGGCGAGGTCGTCCAGCGCGATCCGGGTGCCGTCGAAGACGGCCGTGGGGTCCAGGTCCTTGCCGTTCAGCGTCACCGCGTCCACGGCCGGGGCCAGCAGATCGGCGAAGGTCGAGGCCCCCGCGCGGGCGGCGCGGAAGCGGATCGTGGTCTGCGAGCGGAAGGTGCGCGGACCGGCCTCGTCGCCCCCGTCGGGCTCACCGACGGCGGAACGCAGGTCGAGGGCGACCTCGTAACCGTCGACGGTCAGCAGCTCGGCCCTCTCGCGGGCCTCGTCGCGGGACAGGTTCTCACCGGGCACGGAGCACTCCTTTGTGTCTCGTTCTAAGACTTTTGATCCTCCCATGCGGCCGCCGGCGCCCGCGCGCGGGAATGGCGGGAGGGCCCCATGGTGTTCCGGCACACAGGCGCAGACCGATTTCACGAGGAGAGACATGCCCGAGAACAGCACGCCCGGCGGCAAGGTCCCGGCCGATTTCTGGTTCGATCCGCTCTGTCCCTGGGCCTGGATGACCTCCCGCTGGATGCTGGAGGTGGAGAAGGTCCGCGACGTCGAGGTGCGCTGGCACGTGATGAGCCTCGCGGTGCTCAACGAGCCCCGGATCGACGAGCTGCCCGAGGAGTACCAGGACATGATGCGGACCAAGGCCTGGGCGCCGGTCCGGGTCGTGGTCGCCGCCCAGCAGAAGCACGGCGACGACATCGTCGGCCCCCTGTACACGGCCCTCGGCACCCGCATCCACAACAACGGCGAGGGCCCCACCCGCGAGGCGATCGCGGGCGCCCTCGCGGACGTCGGCCTGCCGGCCGAGCTCCTGGAGTACGCCGACTCCGACGCGTACGACAAGGAGCTGCGCGCCTCCCACCAGGAGGGCATCGACAAGGTCGGCCAGGACGTCGGCACCCCCGTCATCGCCGTGCCCGGCGCCGACGGTGAGCAGATCGCGTTCTTCGGCCCGGTCGTCACCCCCGCCCCGAAGGGCGAGGAGGCCGCGAAGCTCTGGGACGGCACCCTGCTGGTGGCGTCGATCCCCGGCTTCTACGAGATCAAGCGGACCCGTACGCAGGGCCCCGTCTTCGACTGACCGCACGCGTGCCGCGGGCGGGGCAGCCGTGCCCCGCCCGCCGCATGGCGATCATGTGTCACGGCCGGCCCGGGTCTTGCCGAAAAGATGAACATCGTTCAGGATCTGCCCATGCCAGCGGCCGGTTCGGACCATCCCGCGGCCCCGCCCCTGCCGCGCACCGTGCGGATCGGCTACGGCCTGGGCTCGCTCTGCACGGGCACCTTCGCGACCGTGCCGGGCCTGATCCTGCTCTACTACCTCACCAACGTCCTCGCCGTGCCCGCCGCCGTCGCGGGCGCCGCCGTCTTCCTGCCCAAGGCCTGGGACGTCCTGATCAACCCGCTGGTCGGCGCCGTCTCCGACCGCAGCCGGCTGGGTGGCGGGCCGCGCCGGCCGTTCCTGCTGATCGGCGCCTGCACCCTGCCGCCGCTCTTCGCGCTGATCTTCGCCGCTCCACCGCTGCGGGGCGCCCCGGCGGCCGGCTACGTCGCCGTCCTCTTCCTGCTCGCCGCCACCGCGTACGCCGTCTTCCAGGTGCCGTACGTGACCATGCCCGCCGAGATGACCGAGGACCCGCACGAACGCGGCCGCGTCCTCGGCTGGCGGGTGGGCTTCCTCGGCGTCGCCATCCTGCTGTCCGGGGCGCTGGCCCCCGCGATCGCGCACGCCGACGGCGACACCCCGGAGAGCTACCGGCTGATGGGCGTCGCCGTCGCCGTACTGCTGGCCCTCGGCATGTTCGGGGCGTGGGCCGCTACCCGCCGCGCCCCGGCGGTCCTCCGCAGCGAGGCCGAACCCTCGCTCCGGGCCCAGCTCGCCGCCGCCCGCTCCAGCACACCGTTCCTGTATCTGGCGGGCATGTGGACCCTGCAGGCCCTCGCGATCGGCGTGATGCTCGCCGGCGTCCAGTACTTCGCGACGTACACCCTCGGCTCGGCGGGCGCGGTAACGCCGCTGTTCGCCTGCCTGATCGGCCCGCTGGTCCTCTTCATGCCGCTGTGGAACCGGCTGGCCCGCCGCAAGGGTGTCACCTACGCCCAGTGGTGCGCGTCGCTGCTCTACACCGCCGGCGCGGTACTCCTCGCCTTCACCGGCGCCGCCGGTCCCGCCATCGGCTACGCGGCGGTCGTCCTCGTCGGAATCGCTTACGCCGGGCTGCAGTTGCTGCCCCTGACGATGCTCGCGGACACCCTGGCCGCCGACGCCGCCACCACCGGCAGACGCAGGGCCGCGACCTTCACCGGGCTGTGGACGGCGGCCGAGACCCTCGCCTTCGCCCTGGGCGCGGGGGTGTTCGCCCTCGTGCTGGCCGTGACCGGCTTCCGCTCCTCCGACGCCGCGCACCACGTGGACCAGCCCGCAGCCGCGCTGACCGGGATCACCGCCGGGATGAGCGTGCTGCCCGCCGTGCTCGCCGCCGCGAGCCTCCTGCTGCTGCGCCGCTACCGCGCGACCCCGACCGCGCCCCGCCCCCTCAAGGAAGAGCCCGCCCGTGCCGACTGATCCCGCCCTGCCCGACGGCCGTCCAGCGGCCGAGGTGCTCGCCGAGCTGCGCGCCCTGCGTCAGGCGGACGCGCCCACCCGTGGGGGCCGCACCTTCGCCTACGTCTACGACGCGGGGCTCGACGGCCTCGACGAGCTGGCCGCCGAGGCGTACACCGCGTTCGCGACGGTCAACGGCCTCGACCCCACGGTCTTCCCGAGCGTGGCCCGGCTGGAGAACGACGTGGTCGGCGCGGTCGCCGCCCTGCTCGGCGCCCCCGGCGCCCAAGGGACGTTCACCAGTGGCGGCACGGAGAGCATCCTGCTCGCCGTGAAGACCGCCCGCGACCACGCCAGGACCGTACGCGGGATCACCGCACCCCAGCTGGTGCTGCCCTCCACCGCCCACGCCGCCTTCCACAAGGCCGCCGCCTACCTGGGCGTGGAACCGGTCGTCGTCCCCGTCGACCCCGTCACCTTCCGCGCGGACGCGGCCGCCATGGCCGCCGCGCTGACCGACCGCACCGCGCTGGTGGTCGCCTCCACCCCCTCGTACGCCCATGGGGTGATCGACCCCGTCGCCGAGATCGCCGCGGCGGCCGCGGCGCGCGGGGTGCTCTGCCATGTGGACGCCTGCATCGGCGGCTGGATCCTGCCGTACCTGCGGCGCGCCGGACGCGAGGTGGCGCCCTTCGACCTCTCCGTGCCCGGCGTCACCTCGCTCTCGGTCGACCTGCACAAATACGCGTACGCCGACAAGGGCGCCTCCGTGGTCCTCTACCGCGACGCCGAGCTGCGCCGCCACCAGTACTTCGCGCACGCCGGCTGGCCCGGCTACCCGGTCGTCAACCCGACCGTGCAGGGCACCAAGTCCGGCGGACTGCTGGCCCAGGCCTGGGCGGTCCTCCAGTACGTGGGCGAGGAGGGCTACACCACGCTGGCCGGCCGGGTCGCCGAGGCGTCGGACCGGCTGCTCGCGGGGCTGCGTTCCCTCGACGGCGTACGGGTACTCGGTGAACCGGCGGCGGGGCTCGTCGCGTTCACCGTCGCGGGGGACGAGGACGGCGCCCCCGACCTCAGCCTGCTCCTCCATCTCGCCGACGAGATGCGCGAGCTCGGCTGGTACCTCCAGCCGCAGCTCTCCTTCGACGGCCTCCCGCCCAACCTCCACCTCACGCTCACCCCGGCCACGGTCGGCCAGGTCGACGCACTGCTCGTCGACCTCGCGGCCGCCCTGGCGAAGGCCCGTTCCCTGGAGCCCGTGACGGTGGACCCGGCCCTCGCGGCGTTCGCCGCCGAACTGGACCCGACGGCGCTCGGACCGGACGAGGTCGCCGCCGTGCTCGCCTTCGCCGGGCTCGGCGAGGGCGCCGGGCTGCCCGGCCGGATGGCCCCCGTACTCATCCTTCTGGACGCGCTGCCGGGGCCGCTCAAGGAGCGGCTGCTCTCGGAGTTCATCGGCTCCGTGTTCCAGGTCTGAGCGCCCCGCGAGCATGGGAGAACCCCCGCGAGTCACGTCCTCGCGGGGGTTCTCCGTTGATCCGCCTGCCGGGTGAAGGTTGAGAAGACGATCACGAGGCAGGACGCTCGGGTGTCTCCGTCAGGTCAGGGAGCGAGCAGCAGCACGTCCGCGCGCTCCTTGGCGGCGGCGTAGCGCTTCGCCACGTCCTGCCAGTTGACGACGCGCCACATGGCCTCGATGAAGTCCACCTTCTGGTTCTTGTACTGCAGGTAGAAGGCGTGCTCCCAGGCGTCGAACACCAGGATCGGGACCGAGCCCTGCCCGACGTTGCCCTGGTGGTCGTAGACCTGCTCGACGATCAGCCGGCCGCTGACCGGCTCGTACGCGAGGACGCCCCAGCCGGAGCCCTGCGTGGTGGCCGCGGCCTTCGTCAGCTGGGACTTGAAGCCGGCGTACGACCCGAAGGACTCCGCGATCGCGTCGGCGAGGTCACCCACACCGTCCGCCGCGAGGGGCTCGCCGCCGCCGTCGCCGGTCATGTTGTGCCAGTAGATCGAGTGCAGGATGTGGCCGGAGAGATGGAACGTGAGGTTCTTCTGGAGGCCGTTGATCGCGCCCCAGGCCTCCTTGTCACGGGCCTCTTCCAGCTGCTCCAGGGTGTCGTTCGCACCCTTGACGTACGCGGCGTGGTGCTTGTCGTGGTGGAGCTCGACGATCTGCGGGTTGATGACCGGTTCGAGCGCCGCGTAGTCGTACGGGAGTTCCGGAAGCGTGTACGTGGCCATGGGTTCGAACCCTCCAACTGCTACCTGGTTGTTATTGCAAGCTGTTCGCAATTGCAGGCTAGCAGGAGGAAGCCGCGGAAGTGATCAGCCCTTGGTCCTAGGTCGCCGATACTGTGGGAGCGATGACATACGTACGGGAGGGGCGCCCCGAGGAGGCCGCCGCGCTGACCGCGCTGGCCCTGAGGTCGAAGGCGCACTGGGGCTACGACGGGGCGTTCATGGCGGCGTGCCGGGACGAACTCACCGTCCGCCCCGCCGAGGTGACCGCCCGCCGCACGGCTGTGGCGGAGGGGGACGGCGGACTCCTGGGCTTCACCATGCTGGACGGGAGTCCACCGGAGGGCGCCCTCGGCATGATGTTCGTCGAGCCGGACGCCATGGGCCGGGGTGTGGGAAGGCTCCTGTTCGCCCACACGGCGGCGCTGGCGCGCCGTCTCGGCTTCGTGCGGCTCACCATCGACGCCGACCCCCACGCCGAGTCCTTCTACACGGCGATGGGTGCGGCACGGATCGGGGCGACCCCCTCGGGCTCGGTCCCCGGCCGCGAACTGCCCTTGCTGGCACTCGCCTTGGCCTGAGGCCGGACGGCCGACCCGAGGGCACGGGGAGTCCGGGGGTGTGTGAGGGTGTCCTCGGTCGAGGCGCGTACGTACATGGGGGGTTGTCGTGAGCCAGGTGCTCTATGGCGAGCGGTCCTGGAATCCGCTGGCACAGACCGTCGAGCTGGCCGAGGACCGGCTGCGCAGGGGCGGGCGGACCACGCCGCTGGGCGAGCTGAACCTCGGCGCCATGGCCGAGGCGTACCGGCGCGGGAGCTGGCTGGGAGGCGGCGGGTCCGAGCGTCCGCTGGACCGGCTTCCGGAGGGCCCCGGCGTCGTCCCGCTGACCCGGGTCACCGGCACCGCCACCCCGCTGAAAGTGCGTCAGGCCGCCGAGTTCGCCCGGGTGCTGGGGGAGCTGGCGGTACGCCGGTGCGGCGGGCCCGAGCAGGTGGCCGCGCTGTCGGCCAGGGCCGAGGCCGAGGGCGTACCGCTGTGGATCGCGCGGAGGCTCGTGGAGGGGCCCGCCGGCCCGGTCGCCGTCGCCGTGGACCGGCGTCTGGTGCGCGTGGACGTCTGGGGGCCGCACGCCCCCGCCGTACGGATCCGCGCGCCCCGAGGCTTCCGGGGCGACGACCCCGACCCGTCCAAGGGCCTGCGCCTGAGCGTCGGCGACGCCGCGGCGGAGCTCGTGCTGAAGAAGAAGCTGCGCAAGTCGAAGAGCGTGGTGGAGGCGCGGCTGCCCGGGGCGCACTGGGTGCTGCGGCGGGAGGACGCCACGCACTCCTGGCTGCTGCGCGACGACCGGCGTGTCGCGCTGCTGGCACGCCCCCCGCGCCGCCCGGCCCGCACGCCGGACACCGTGCTGCGGCCGCTGGCCCCGGTCCGCCACGAGAGCCCCGACCCGCTGGACGCCGTGATGGCCCACGCCTTCGCCGTCGCCTTCGGGATAGGCGACACGACCGGCACGGCACGGTTCCGGTCGGAGCGGTACGTGGGGGACGGGGGCGAGCCGATCGCCACCGATGTCGCGTGGGACCGCCCCTGGTTCAGCAACCTCGGCCACGGCAGGGACGACAACGAGCCCGGCGGCGGGGACGGCTGGGGCGCGGACGGCGGCGACGGCGGGGACTCCGGCGGCGGTGACGGCGGCGGCGACAGCGGGGGCGGAGACGGCGGCGGGGGCGACTGAGGGGCTGAGGGCGTTCAGATACCGCCGGTGGCGGGGGCAGGCGCGGCCGGTGCCTGCTTTCCGTCGCGTCGCAGCCCCGCAGCGAGGACCAGCGTGACGGCGACCGAAGCGGCCGCCATCAGGGCGATCGCCCCGCCGGCGGGCATCCGCTGGGCCACGGCGCCCGCGAGCGCCGCCGCCACGCCCTGCATGGCCAGCATGCCCGAGGCGTGCAGGCCGAGCGCCTGGCCGGTCATGGTGGCCGGGGTCAGGGCCATCAGGCGCTCCTGCAGGAGCAGGCTCGCCGAGAAACCGGTGGACGCCAAGGCCGCCAGGAGCAGAGCCCACGGCAGGCCGGGCCGCAGTGCGAAGAGCAGATACGGCACGGCCAGCAGCAGGAGCAGCGGGGTGCTCAGCCGGCCCCGCCACCGCGCCGGTACGAAGCGGCCCGTCACCGTGTCCCCGATCAGCATCCCGATCGCCGCGCAGGCGAAGAGCAGCCCCGCCCGGTCCGGCCGGTAGGGCACGAAGAGCGATTCGCAGCCGACGACCAGCCCGTTGGGCAGCCACAGCGAGAGGTACACGCGCCGCCGGGGGCCCGAGGACCACAGCAGCGCGTTGGTGCGCAGGGTCTCGCCCACCGAGGGCCGCCCGGTCGCCCGGGGCGGACGGCGGGTGAGGCCGGACCAGGCTGCCGCGGCGCCGGCGGCGTACAGGGCGGCCGCGACGAGCAGGGTGCCGCGCGGGGACAGCACGGCGACCAGGACGCCACCGGCCGCGTAGCCGCAGATCTGCATGGTGCCCGCGCACATGTTGAGCACCGAACGCCCCAGCAGGAAGGCGTCCTTGGGGAGCACCTCGTCGAGCAGCCCGTACCGCACCCCGCCCATCACCGCCGCGACGGCGCCCTCACCCAGGACGACCGCGAAGATCACCGGCAGTGGCAGCCCGGGCAGGGCCAGGACGGCCGTCCCGATGCCGAAGGCGAGCGCCGCGCCGCTCAGCGCTCCGCGCGGCGGGAGCCGGTCGGCCGCCGACATCAGCAGGGTGGCGCCGACCAGCTGGGCCAGCGAGGCACCGAACATGGAGAGGGCGGAGAGCAGCGGCGACCCGGTCGAGGTGAACACGAGGACACCCAGGGCAAGCCCGCTCGTCGTCGATGCGGCGGCCTGCAGGGCACTCGTCACGAAGAGCGGACCGAACTGCGGTACGCGGAACACTTCCCGGTAGGTGAGCATGCCGGGGAGTCTCGGCGCGCGGTCCGCAGTGCCGTTACTGTTTCGCCCGGAGGCGAAACCATGGGCTGGTGGCAGGTCAACGCGGACACCCTGGCCGCCGGGCGCTTCGTCGTGTCGGAGCTGTCCGAGACCACGGCGACGCTCCAGGCCCTGGAGCTGGGGGTGGCGGCGAACCCGGCCGAGCGTGCGTGGTTCGACACCCACCGGCCCGCCTACCGGGAGCGTCTGGCCGACGACCCCGCCACCGCGCAGTTCGTACGGACCGGTCTCGGCGGCCACTGGAACGCGGACTTCCTCACCCCGCCGCCCACCGGCGGGACCACCTTCGCCCAAGACCTCGCCCGGGTGCGCGGGACGTCCCCCGACGGTGCCCGCGCCGATCTGGAGGTGTCCGGCGGCGGACCGCTCCCGGCGGTGCTCCACCGCCCCGATCTGCCGGGGATCGCCGCCGATCTGCTCGCATGGGTGTGGGAGCGCATCGTGCTCCCGGACTGGCCGCGCCGCCGCCGGATCATCGAGGCGGACATCGTGGCGCGCGCCGGGCAGCTCGGCCAGGGCGGCTGGGCCGCGGTGCTGGAGACGATGAACCCGGGCATGCGGTGGCTCGGCGGCAGCCGGCTCCAGGTCAATCCGCGCGCCTACCCGCCCCGTGAACTCGTCGGCGTACGACTGGCGTTCGTGCCCGTCACGCCGCGTCAGGGGTGGGTCTCCTGGGACGCCGCTGCGCAGCGCTACGCGGTCGTGTACGCCTGCTCCGGCACCCTCTCCGACGCGGACCGGCCCGTGGTCCCCGACAGCCTCGGCCGGCTGCTCGGACCCGCCCGGGCCGGGGTCCTCGTGCTGCTCGACCGCCCCAGGAGCACCACGGAGCTGGTGGCGATCACGGGCCAGGGCCTGGGATCGGTCGGCCGCCACCTGAAGGTGCTGCTGGAGGCCGGCCTGGCCGGGCGCCGCAGGTCGGGCCGCTCGGTCCGCTACTTCCGTACGGAGGCCGGCGAGGTGCTCCTGCGGGCCCAGCCGGGCTGAGGCACGGCCGCCTCCAGGTCAGGACGACCGTGCCCCTGCACTCAGTTCCGGGCGGGTGCCCGGCGCTCCGCGCGCTTCTGCCGCACCACGCCTATCACGATCAGCACCGCGGTCAGCAGGCCGGTCGCCAGCAGCTGGTCGCGGGTGTCGGGCTGGCGCAGCATCAGGACGAAGATGCCGGTCATGGCCGCCAGCGCCGCGATCGTCAGGCCCGGGAAGAGCCACATCCGTACGACGAGCCGGTCCGGGGTCTCGCGCTCCGTCCGCCTGCGCAGGATGAGCTGGGAGACCGCGATGAAGATCCAGACGACCAGGATCACCGCGCCGATCATGTTGAGCAGCCACGGGAAGACGTCGTCGGGGCGCCAGTAGCTGAGCAGCACGCACAGGAAGCCGAAGACCGAGGAGGCCAGCACCGCGTTGCGCGGGACGCCCGAGGAGACCTTGCCGAGCAGCTTCGGGCCCTGGCCGCGGGCGACGAGGGAGCAGGCCATGCGCGAGGAGCCGTAGATGTTGGCGTTCATCGCGGAGAGCAGGGCGACCAGGATGACGACGTTCATGATCTCCGCGGCGCCGCTGATGCCGAGGTGGTCGAGCATCGCGTAGAACGGGCCGACCTCGGCCACCTTCGGGTCGTCCCACGGCACGAGGGTCACGATGACCGCCATCGAGCCGATGTAGAAGACCGCGATGCGCCACATCGCCGTACGGACCGCCTTGGCGACACCCTGCACCGGGTTCTCCGACTCGGCCGCCGCGATGGTGACGGTCTCCAGGCCGCCGTACGCGAAGACGGAGGCGAGCAGGCCGATGATGAGGCCCTCGGAGCCGTTCGGCATGAAGCCGCCGTCCCCGGTGAGGTTCGAGGTGCCGGGGGAGTCCGTGCCGGGCAGCACGCCCAGGATCGCGAGGAGGCCGAGCACCAGGAAGAGCGTGATCGCGATGACCTTGAGCGCGGCGAACCAGAACTCGAACTCGCCGAAGTTCTTGACGGCGGCGAGGTTCGTGCCGAGGAAGATCACCATGAACAGGGCGACCCAGGCCCACTCCGGCGTGCCGGGCAGCCAGCCCGTGACGATCTGCGCGGCGCCGATGCCCTCAAGCCCGACGGCGACACAGAGCAGCACCCAGAACGACCATCCCGCGGTGAAGCCGGCCCACGGTCCGATCGCCCGTTCCGCGTGGACGGAGAAGGAGCCGGACGCGGGGTTGGCCGCGGACATCTCGCCGAGCATCCGCATCACGAACATGACCAGCAGTCCGGAGATGCCGTACGCGATGACGATCGAGGGGCCGGCGGCGGCGATGCCCGCACCGGAGCCGACGAACAGCCCGGCGCCGATGACCCCGCCGAGGGCGATCATCGACAGATGGCGCTGCTTGAGTCCGTGCGTGAGCGCCGAGTCGGCGGCCGGGGCGGGGGCGGGGGCGTCCGTGGGGGGCGGCGCGGAGGTCCGGGACATGGACAGGCTCTGTTCACTGGTCGGGACAGGGGACGGCCCACAGTGTGGCCACGAGCCCCGACCACGGGGAACCGTTGTCCGCTATACGGTCACCGGGCTCACACAAGGTGTCCACCCGCCTACGGCTTCGCCCGCAGCTCCCGGACGCCCGCCACCAGCAGCACCAGCGCGGTGGCCCCCGCCGACCACAGCACCTGCGGACGGGCCGCGTCATCGGTGAGCATCAGCAGCAGGACGCCCACCAGACCGGCCAGGGTCACCCACGTCAGCCAGGGGAAGCACCACATCCGCAGCGTCAGGGCGTCCGGAGCCTCCCGTTCGAGCCGGCGCCGCAGCCGCAGCTGCGAGGCGGCGATCAGGCCCCAGACGAACAGCAGGACCGCGCCGACCGAGTTGAGCATGTAGAGGAAGACGGTGTCCGGCCACTCCAGATTGAGCAGTACGGAGACGAAGCCGAAGGCCACCGAGGCCAGCACCGCCCGACGGGGAACCCCGCTGTTCCGCCCGCCGGACACCTTCAGCAGCCCGCGCGGGGCCTCGCCGCGCTCGGCCAGCGAGAAGACCATCCGGGACGCGCCGTACAGATTGGCGTTGAGCGCCGACAGCAGCGCCACGAACACCACGATGTTCATGATCTGCCCCGCCGACGGCACCCCGATCGAGTCCAGGACCTTCACGTACGGGCTGAGCCCGGCCTGCTGCGCGGTCCACGGCAGCACGGTCACGATCACCAGCATCGAGCCGACGTAGAAGAAGAGGATGCGCACCACCGCGCTGCGCACCGCCCGCCCCACGGCGCGCGCCGGGTCGTCGGTCTCGGCCGCCGCGATCGTCACGACCTCCAGGCCGCCGAAGGCGAACACCACCGTCAGCACACCGGAGACCACGCCGTCCCAGCCGTTCGGCAGGAAGCCGCCCTGCCCGGTGAGGTTCGTCAGGCCCACCGGATCCGTGTCCGGGAGGACCCCGAGGACGGCCAGCAGACCGAGCACCAGGAAGGCCACGATCGCGGTCACCTTGAGCGCCGCGAACCAGAACTCGAACTCGCCGAAGTTCTTCACGGCCGTCAGGTTGGCCACGGTGAACACCACCATGAACAGCAGCACCCAGAGCCACTGGTCCATCGCGGGCACCCAGGCGTGGGCGATCTGTGCGGCAGCCGTCGCCTCCACGGCGAGCACCACCACGAGCATGAACCAGTAGAGCCAGCCCACACTGAAACCGGCCCAGCGGCCCAGCGCGCGCTCCGCGTGGACGGAGAAGGAACCCGACGCGGGCATCGCCGCCGACATCTCGCCGAGCATCCGCATCACCAGCATCGCGAGCGCGCCCGCGATCAGATACGAGACGACGACGGCGGGCCCGGCGACCGCGATCCCGGCACCCGACCCGACGAAGAGACCGGCGCCGATCACCCCGCCCAGACCGAGCATCGTCAGATGGCGCTGTTTCAGGCCGTGGGCCAGGGGCTCGGACCGTATGGGGGAGTGCGTGGGGGGCGCGTCGTGCATGAGCTGCGGATCACTCTCGGATCATTTATGGGGAACCTACAGTCTCACGCGGCGGCACCGCTGCCCGAATCGAGGACGAGATACACCCCCACCTTCGTGACCAGCGTCACGCTGCCGAGTGATTGCGTGACGCTCTTTGTTCGAACCCGACTAACCCCTCAACCATCGCTTTGTGGGCGGCTGATGGTGATCGCGGGATATGCAGTCGGCTAACGTCACCTTCAGTCCCGTCCCTGCCTGCCGACCTCACCCGCGGAGTCCCGATGAGTACTGCTGCCGCCCCCGTCCGTTCCGGAGCGGTCCTCGCCGACCTGCTGCCCGCAGCCCGGCTCCGCTACGCCGTGGACACGGCGCTGGTCGTCGTCGGCGCCGCCCTCACCGGCATCGCGGCCCAGATCGCCGTGCCTGTCCCCGGCTCCCCGGTCCCCGTCACCGGCCAGACCTTCGCCGCGCTGCTCATCGGCACCGCGCTCGGCGCCCGCCGCGGCTTCCTCTCCCTCGCCCTGTACGCGCTCGTCGGCATGGCCGGCATGCCGTGGTTCTCCGAGGGCTCCTCCGGCGCCGGCGGCGCGTCGTTCGGCTACGTCCTCGGCATGCTGCTCGCCGCCACGGTCGTCGGCGGCCTGGCCCGCCGGGGTGGTGACCGCTCCGTCCTGCGCACCGCGGGCACGATGGTGGTCGGCTCCCTCATCATCTACGCGGTCGGCGTGCCGTACCTGGCGCTCTCCACCGGCATGTCGATGAGCGCCGCGATCGCGGCCGGCCTGGTTCCGTTCCTCATCGGTGACGCCCTCAAGGCCGCGCTGGCCATGGGCGCGCTGCCCGCCTCCTGGAAGCTCATCGGGCGTCGCGGCTGACCGGGCCCTGCTCGTACGCACCACCGAAGAGGCTCGCCGGGTCGTATCGCGACACCAGACCGGCGAGCCTCTCGCGTGTCCCGGTGCTGTGGAAGCCGTCGGTGCGGTCCCCGCCGCCGAAGGAGAAGTTCAGCGCCCGGCCCAGGGCGTACGGCGCCGTCTCCGCCGCCACCCGCGCGTACAGCGCCCGTACCGCCGTCACGTCCGTACCGTCCAGCGGTGACAGCAGCCGCAGCAGGAAGCCCGCCTCCCGGTGGGGCACCGCGCTGTCGTGGGCCGGCGGCACGGCGAGGGCGCCGCCGAGGTGGTTGAGCTGGACCACCGTCATCATCGGGGCCTTCGGGCCCGTCAGCTCCAGCACCCGGGCGGCTGTTCCGGCGTCCAGGTCCCGGAGCATCAGGCCCTCGCCGTAGTAGGCGTGCGGGAACGGCGGGTCGCTGTGGATGGTGTGGCTCTCGGTGTACGGCATCTCCCGCAGCGAGTCCGAGAGCGCCGGCCCGATCGCGCGCAGCGGCGCCACCAGGGCCTCGCCGTCCGCGGCCGGCCCGGTGTACGCGACGCGCACCGAGACCACGTACCGCCCGCGCAGCGCCTCCGGCAGCTGCGGCATGTCGGGGTAGCGCATCGCCGACGGGGAGGAGGTGCAGGTGTCCGGCACGGTCCGGGTCCACTCCAGGTAGCGCCGCAGCACCTCCGGGGCCGCCTCCCCGTCGAAGGCCAGCGCGCCGCCGTACAGCCGGTCCACGGCCACCAGGCCGATCTCCAGGCCCGTCACGACGCCCAGCCGGTGTCCGCCGCCCCGCAGCCCCCAGAAGAGGTCCGGCTCCACGTCCGGGGTGGCATGGCGCAGCACCCCGTCGGCGGTCACCACGTCGAGCGAGCGGACGTGGTCGGCGGCGTACCCGAACTCCCGGGCCAGGATGCCCAGCCCGCCGCCCAGCGTGTACGAGACGGCGCCCACGCCCGGCGACGAGCCGTTCAGCGGGGCGAGCCCGTGCGGGGCGGCCGCGGCGACGACCGCACCCCAGGTCGCGCCCGCCCCGATCCGCGCGGTGTGGCGCTCCGGGTCGATCTCCACGCCGTCCATCCGGCGGGTGCTGATCAGCACCCCGCCCTCGACCGGGCCCGGCAGCCCGTGCCCGGTCGCGTGGACGGCGACGGAAAGGCCGCGCGCGGCGGCGTCACGCACCGCGGCCCGTACGTCGGCGGCGTCCGACGCCTCCACCAGGAGGTCGGGGCGGATGGCGGAGCCGGTCTGGAAACTGTCGACCGCGGGAGTGGTGCTCATGGGAAAGGCTCTCCGTTCGCTCGCGGGGTTCGCGGGGCGAGGGAGAGCCTCCCGGGTATACCTGACATCCGCCGTCAGGTATGCGTACCGATCACTCGACCGGCGCCTTCGCCTTCCGGCTGCGGGCCTCGCGCACCAGCGAGACGGCCACCACCAGCGCCGCGACCAGCAGCGAGAGCAGCACCTGCTCGCGTCCGGCGTCGTCGGTCAGCATGTAGACCAGGACGAAGGAGATCATCGCGATCGTCGCCCAGGTCAGGTACGGGAAGAGCCACATCCGTACGACGAGCTTCTCGGGCGCCTCGCGCAGGATGATGCCGCGCATCCGCAGCTGGGTGAAGCAGATCACCAGCCACACGAACAGGGCGACCGCACCGGAGGAGTTCAGCAGGAACGCGAAGACCGTGTCGGGCCACTGGTAGTTGAAGAACACGGCGACGAAGCCGAACACGACGGACGACAGGATCGCCGCCTGCGGCACGCCCCGCTTGTTCACCCGGGCGAACGCCTTGGGCGCGTCTCCCCGCTGTCCCAGCGAGAAGGCCATGCGGGAGGCCGTGTAGAGGCCGGAGTTGAGACAGGACAGCACGGCCGTCAGCACGATGACGTCCATGACCTGGCCGGCGTGCGGGATGCCGATGGCGTTCAGCGCGGCGACGTACGAACCGTCCTCGACGATCGAGGGGTCGTTCCACGGCAGCAGGGTGAGGACCACGAAGATCGAACCCAGGTAGAAGATGGCGATGCGCCAGATCACGCTGTTGGTGGCCTTCGAGACGGCCCGCTGCGGGTTCTCGGACTCACCGGCCGCCAGCGTCACGATCTCGCTGCCCATGAAGGAGAAGACGACCATCAGCACACCGGTGAGGATGGCCCCGGGCCCTTCGGGGAAGAACCCGCCGGCGTCCGTGAGGTGGGCGAGCCCCGACCCCGCGTTGTCCGAACCCGGCAGGATGCCGAAGACGGCGAGCAGGCCGACGACGACGAACGCGCCGATCGCCACAACCTTGATCCCGGCGAACCAGAACTCGAACTCGCCGTACGAGCCGACGGAGACCAGGTTGGTCGCCGTCAGCACCACCATGACGATCAGGGCCCAGGCCCACTGCGGCACACCGGGGACCCAGCTCTCCAGGATCTTGGCACCCGCCGTGGCCTCGACGGCGAGCACCACGACCCAGAAGAACCAGTACAGCCAGCCGATGGAGAAGCCGGCCCAGCGGCCCAGCGCCTGGTCGGCGTAGGCGGAGAAGGAACCGGAGCTCGGGCGGGCCACGGCCATCTCGCCGAGCATCCGCATGACGAAGACGACCATCAGGCCGACGAGCGCGTACGACAGGAGGATGGCCGGTCCCGCGGCGGCGATACCGGCGCCGGAGCCCACGAAGAGGCCCGCTCCGATCACGCCGCCGATGGCGATCATCGAGAGATGACGGTTCTTGAGACCGGCCTGGAGCCCGTCCGGAGAATCCGGCTTACCCGGCTCGCCGGGCTGTTGGCCCGGTCCGGCCAGAGTCGTCTGCGACGTCATGGATCGAATCCTTACGTTTTCTGATCACGTGTGTCGGTGTTGCTGCCCTCAGCGGGGGTGGTGCGAGGGCGCAGCCACGCATTCAAGCCCGATGGAAACCAAAAACGGAACCCCTTCGTCCGCTTCCTTGACCCGATCGTTGCGTGAGTGGCGTTGCGCACACGCCCCGGAGGGCCCGGACCTGATGCGGGGAAAGCCCGGTGGGTCCCGACCCCGCTGACGGTTACCCCGCCCCGTCCGTGCCACACTTCGCACCATGCGCGTGTACCTCGGCTCCGACCATGCCGGCTTCGAACTGAAGAACCACCTCGTCGAGTGGCTCACGGCCCACGGCCACGAGGCCGTCGACTGCGGTCCCCACATCTACGACGCCCAGGACGACTACCCGCCGTTCTGCCTCCGTGCCGCCGAGCGGACGGCCGCGGACAAGGACAGCCTCGGGATCGTCATCGGCGGCTCGGGCAACGGCGAGCAGATCGCCGCGAACAAGGTCAAGGGCGTCCGCGCCGCGCTCGCCTGGAGCGAGCAGACCGCCGCGCTCGGCCGTGAGCACAACGACGCCAACGTGGTGGCCATCGGCGGCCGGATGCACACGGTGGAGGAGTCCACCAAGTTCGTGGAGATCTTCCTCGCCACCCCGTACTCCGGTGAGGAGCGTCACACCCGGCGCATCGACATGCTCACCGAGTACGAGACCACCGGCGAGCTCCCCCCGATCCCGGCCCACCACCCGCAGCAGGGCTGAACCCGCACCCGCCTCCCTTGTGCCGCCGGGACCCGTGCCCGGCGGCACAAGCGCGTTCCCAGGAGATACGCCGTGCCCGAGGGGCATACGATCCACCGCCTCGCCGCCGACCACCACGAGAGGTTCGCGGGCCGTCCGGTGCGGGTGAGCAGCCCTCAGGGCAAGTTCTCCGGGAGCGCAGCACTGCTGGACGGCCGGACCCTCACCGGCGTCGACGCGCACGGCAAGCACCTCTTCCTCGGCTTCGAGGGATCGGCCTGGATCCACATCCACCTCGGTCTCTTCGGCAAGCTCGGCTTCGGCACGGTTCCGGCGCCGCCGCCCACCGACACGGTCCGGCTGCGGCTGCTCAACGACGCCCACCACGCCGATCTGCGCGGCCCCACCACGTGCGCCCTGATCACGGGCCCCGAGAAGCGCGCGATACACGACCGGCTCGGCCCGGACCCGCTGCGCTCCGACGAGGACGGGGAGCGTGCCTGGCAGCGGATCTCCCGGAGCCGCGTCACGGTCGCCGCCCTGCTGATGGACCAGAAGGTCGTCGCGGGCGTCGGCAACGTCTACCGCGCCGAGGTCCTCTTCCGGCACGGCATCGACCCGTACCGCCAGGGCAAGGACCTGGGCCGGGCCGAGTGGGACGCGATCTGGGCCGACCTCGGCGCCCTGATGCGCGAGGGCGTGCGGAACAACCGCATCGACACGGTCCGCCCCGAACACCTGCCGGAGGCCATGGGCCGGCCCCCGCGCGTCGACGACCACGGCGGCGAGGTGTACGTCTACCGCCGCGCCAGGCAGGGCTGCCACATCTGCGGCACCGAGATCCGTACGGCGGACCTGGCGGCCCGCAACCTCTTCTGGTGCCCGGCCTGCCAGCCGTCCGCCGCGGGCCGGTAGCGACCCCGGAGACCGCCCGGGCTCAGAAACCGTGCGGGCACCACGGCTGTACGTCCGAGGAGAAGGCCAGCGCGGCCGAGGCCAGCGCGCCCTCCCTCAGCTCCCGTACCTTCCCGGCCCCGGCCAGCATTGTCAGGGATACGCCGCCCAGGTAGGCGGCGCCCAGATCCGCTGCGGAGAGCGCCAGTTCGGGCTCATCGGCGGTCCTGCGGCAGGTGACCGTGCCGTCCGCACCGGCGGTCAGCCGCCAACGCCCCTCGTTCCACGGGCAGAAGGCGTCCTCCACCTCCAGCACCACGTCGACCGGGGCCCGGTAGCTCCGGGCCTCCAGCGCGGCGGCCACATCGACCAGCCGGACGTACAGCCCGTCGCGCACCCGCACCTCGCAGCGCCGGACGTCGGTGACCAGCCGGAGCACGGCGTCGTCCGGCGGCCGGTTGGAGCACTCGACCACCGTGGTCAGGTCGATCCCGAACAGGAAGCGCAACAGCGCCGCGTACGACGCGGGGTCCAGCGCCGCCAGGTCGCGCACCGCGACCGTGCCCCGGGGGCCGGCCTCCTCCCAGGCGGGACGCACGTGGAAGGTGGCGTAGCCCGTCACCTCGCCGTCCCGCTCCGCGAGGACGCACTGCAGCGGGGAGCCGCCGCCCCGGCCGCTCGCCGGGTCGTTCACGGGCAGTTGCTCCCAGCCGGGGCGGCGCAGGGGGGTGCCGGGCCGGTCCGCCGCCAGCCGTGCGTACACCGCCTCGCAGGCGGCGAGCGCCCGCGCGGGGGACGACCGGCGCACCCGCACCTCGTCCGTGCCCGGAGGCAGTGCCAGGCCGGCCTTCGTGGTGTCGATCCGCAGCTTGGTCTCCGTCGTGGCCGCGCCGTAGCCGAACCGGCCGTAGATGCCCGGCTCCGACGCCAGCAGCACCGCGAGCGGCTCGCCCCACGAGCGGACGTCGTCCAGCTGGCGCCGCATCATCGACGTCAGCAGCCCCTGCCGGCGGTGTGTCGAGGAGACGCTCACCATCGTGACGCCCGCGGCCGGAACCGCCGCTCCGCCGGGCACGGTCAGGCGGAAGCTGTACGCCCCGGCCGTCCCCACGCACTCCGCGCCGTCCCAGTGGCCGATCGCACGCTGCGGCTCGGCCAGCGAGGCGTACATCTCACGGCTCTCCGGGGAGAAGGGGACGCCGCCGAACGCCAGCTCCACACAACCGAACCAGGCATCCCATTCCGAGGCCGACAACGCCCGCAGTTCCGTGTTCATGAGCCCTGCTTACCAGGGCAAAGCCGTTCAGGCGAACCCGTTTCGAACATATTGTCGCCGGGTCCCCCTGCACCGGAGGCCGTCGGGTGGATAAGGTCCCGGCAATGGCCCGTCGCAGAGGAGCAGACACTTACACCGCCCGGTGGCGAAGATCACTGCACCGGGCGCGCATCGCGCTGCGCAGGTCCGGCGTCGACTACTTCCGGGGTGACGGCTCCGACTGGATAGCCCTGGCCGGCCTGCTGATCATCATTCCGGTCATCACCTGCACCACGCTGCTCAACCCGGTCTGGTGCTCCCCGACCGCCCTGGCCCTGCCGATCGTCGCGGGCGGTCTGCTGCTGCGGCCGGCCAGTCTGCTGAGCCTCTACGCGACCGCGGCCGCGGCCCTGATCGTGGAGTCCATCGCCCTCGGCCCCTACGCGGAGGGCCCCGCCCGGGTCACCCCGGGCACCGTCCTCGTCGTCGCCGCCTGCGGCTTCTTCGGGCTCGTACTCGCCCAGTTCCGGGCCAGGGTCGGGGTGCCGTGGCGGCGCGGCGGCACGATGCTCTTCGACCTGCGCGAGCGGATCCGGGTGCAGAGCGCCCTGCCCCGGCTGCCCGAGGGCTGGCACCGCGAGATGGCGCTCCGGCCGGCGGGCGGCCAGTCCTTCTCCGGTGACTTCGTCGTCGCCGCCCGTACCAACGGCGGACGCACCCTGGAAGTCGTGCTCACCGATGTCTCCGGCAAGGGCATGGACGCGGGTTCCCGCGCACTGCTGCTGTCCGGAGCCTTCGGCGGCCTCCTCGGCTCCCTGCCCCCGCACGGATTCCTGCCCGCCGCCAACGGCTATCTGCTGCGCCAGGACTGGGACGAGGGCTTCGCCACCTCCATCCATCTCGTCCTGGACCTCGACTCCGGCGACTACGAACTCCTGTCGGCCGGTCATCCGCCCGCACTCCAGCTGCACGCGGGCAGCGGCCGGTGGGAGGAGATGGCCGCCGAGGGCCCGCTGCTCGGTGTGTACGACGGCGCGGAGTTCGACGCGGTGAAGGGCTCGCTGGCGCCCGGGGACGTCCTGATGCTCTTCACCGACGGTCTGGTGGAGGCGTCGGACCGGGACATCGCCGAGGGCATCGACCGGCTGACCGGCGAGGCCGACCGCTATGTCGCGACGGGCTTCGAAGGGGCGGCCTGGCATCTGATCGAGGCCTGCGCGAAGGACGTCAACGACGACCGCGCGCTGCTGCTGCTGTCCCGTCAGGTCTGAACCGCACGAAAGCGGTCGAAACGGTACGGGCGTCAAGGTGAAGGCGCCGTATCACCCGAACGTGCAAGTGCCCGGTGTCGGGTGCGGGCACGGGCCGTCCCGCACCCGATCCGGGCTCGGTCACGCCGGTACCGATACCTTCTCCGTGTCCTCGTCCCTCACCCGGCCTCCGGGCAGGATCCGGGCGAGCCAGGTCGATCGTCCGGCGGCCAGCGGTGCGAGGACCGCGAGCACGAGCACATAGCCGGCGATGAACGGGGAGAGCCGCTCGTCCAGCCCCGCGCCCGCCGCCATGGTGGCGAGGATCAGCGCGAACTCACCGCGGGCCATCAACGTGGTGGAGATGTTCGACGCCTCCAGCGGGCCGAACCCGTACACCCGTGCGGAGAACAGGCCGGAGAGCACGTTCATCGCCACCGTCAGCGCAACCGCTATCAGCACCGGCCACATCACGCTCGGCAGGTCTCCCGGGTTGATGGAGAGCCCGAACGCGAAGAAGAAGATCGCGCCGAAGGCGTCCCGCAGCGGATGCACCAGCTTCATGATGCGGTCACCCGAGCTCGTGCTGCCGAGCATCAGCCCCACCATGAACGCCCCGATGGCGTCGGCGACCCCGAACCAGTCGGAGACACCGGCGACGAAGACCGCGGCGCCCAGGAAGGAGATGACCAGTAGCTCGTCGTCCCGGGTGTCGATCAGCTTGCTGATGACCTTGGTGCCGAAACGTGCGGCGAGAGCCAGCAGCAACAGGAAGCCGAACGCTTTGCCCCCGTCCCGCAGGGCCGCACCGAGCCCGTCGGAGTGGGAGAGGATCGGCTGCAGGGCGGCCAGGTAGAGGGCGAGGAAGACGTCGTCGACGACGATGATGCCGAGGATCGGCTTGGTCTCCGGGCTGTTCAGCCGTTTCAGGTCGACCAGGATCTTCGTGACGATCGCCGAGGACGAGATGCCGATCACACCGGCCAGGACCAGTGCCTCGGCGTTGCCCCAGCCCAGGAGGAAGCCGAAACCGAGCCCGGCGCCGACGTTGAGGATCAGATAGACGGTGCCCGCGAGCACCATCTTCCTGCCGCCCGCTTTGAGGTCGTCGAGGTGGAACTCCAGCCCCAGGTAGAAGAGCAGCAGGACCAGGCCGAGCGCGGAGAGCATCTCCAGGTCGTGCGGGTCGTCGAGGAGGACGACCCCGGGCGTGTGCGGGCCGAGCAGGATCCCGGCGAGGATGAAAAGGGGGATGGTCGGCAGTCCGATGCGGCCGCCGACGCGGGCAAGGATGGCGGCGGCGAGGAACGCGCCCCCCATGGCGATGAGCGTGTCTGCGTGTCCGATGAGCCCGTCTCCTTCGTTGGGTCAAGAGTGCGTCAAGGAATCGTCAGTAATTAGTTTACCGAACGATTCGCTCGGCGCCCCTGACCCCTCGGGAAGGGTGCTGTGCCGGGCGTACAGTCGGCCCATGCCGAACCCGTATCTGACGCTGTCCCAGGTGGAGGCGATCGCCCGCGAGGCCCATCGTCGGCAGACCGACAAGGCGGGGCGCCCGTACGCCGAGCACCTGGCCGCGGTGGCCGAGGGCGTACGGATCCGGGGCGGCAGCGAGGAGCAGCTGGCCGCCGCCTGGCTGCACGACGCGGTGGAGGACGGCGCGCTGTCCCGGCAGTGGCTGGACGAGGCCCCGCTTCCCGGGCGGGTAAAAGAAATGGTCCTCGCCGTCACCAAGCGGGACGGCGAGGACCTCTTCGCGTACACCGGGCGGATTCTCGCCACGCCCGGGGCGCTGCTGATCAAGGAGTCGGATCTGGCGCACAACGCGGACCCGGACCGGCTCGCTGTGCTGGAGCCGGCGACCCGTACCCGGCTGACGGAGAAGTATGCGCAGGTACGCGGCCTGTTGGGGCTCGACGGGGGCGTCAGGCCCGCAGAACGGCGGGATCAAGCCAACCCGGCGGCCGGCTGACGCACCGACAGGACCGGCCCCCGGCGGGAGGGGCCGATCCGGACAGGCTCAGCGCTTGGCGGGGCTCCGGCGGAACGCCCAGTTCATGTCCGGCTCGGTCGCGAAGCGCAGGGCGCGCCGGACCGGCGGGGTGCAGAGCAGCGTCACGGCGACGGCCGCGACGACGGAGACGACGACGAGCCCCAGCGGCCCCGAGAGCCACTCGTAGCGGTCGAACAGGTCGTAGTAGTCGGCACCCTTCACCAGGAAGCCGTGCAGCAGGTAGCCGCAGATCGTCCCGGCGCCCAGCGCGGTGAACCACATGTGGCGGCGCGGGACCCAGGCGAGGAACGCGACCGTGAGCAGCAGTGCGCATCCGAACATGGCCAGGGTCATCACCGGCCCCGCCCACCACTGGAAGTCCATCTCCTGGGCGCTGTTGCTGCGGTAGAACCAGCCGAGCTGCATGCGCGGCGCGGCCCAGTACGCGAAGACCAGGGACCCGGCGACCAGCGGAAGGGAGAGCATCCGCACCTCGCGCCGCCGGACCAGCTGGAAGTGCTCGGGCTTCATCAGCAGGCCGAGCACGAAGAACGGCAGGAGCTGGCAGACGCGCTGCAGGTCCAGGTCGTCACCGATGTCCGGCGAGACCGAGGCGAGCATGGCGATCACGAGGGCGACCGGAAGCGGGTGGCGCAGCGACTGCCACAGGGGTGTGGTGACCCGCCAGATGAACAGGGCGATCAGGAACCAGGTGAGGAACAGCGGGTCGAGCAGCGAGATGGGCGTGTCGTCCTCGCCGCCGGCGTACCGCCTGAAGAGCGAGTACGCGGTCTCGAAGAGGACATAAGGCACCGCGACCCCGGTCACGAGGCGCTTCACTCTGGGTGCACTCATGTCGAACGACCGTGAGAAATAGCCCGAGACGAGGATGAACGCCGGCATGTGGAACGTGTACACGATCATGTACAGCGCCCGTGCCGTACGACTGCCGTCCATCACCGGCTCCCACGCGTGGGCCACGGCGACCAGCACGATCGCGAGGTACTTCACATTGTCGAAGTACGCGTCACGACGCTTGGCGGGCGCAGGCTCCGTGGTGCGGGCCGGAGCGGTCCTGGCAGCGCGGGAGGGGGCCTCCGTGACCATCGCGGTCTGCTCGTGTCTCGGCTCCGACTCCCGGCTCTCCGGGGTGATCGGGGCCCTCTGAATTTCGCTCGGAGCTTTGGACATCTCATGCACCTTAGACCGGTCGATCGGTATGCGTAAAACCCTCAAGAGATATCGCGTGTTCCCAGTCATTCAAAAACGAAACTACCGGCAACTGCCCGTTACGTACTGATTCATCCGGCTTAAACAGGGCATATCGGCGGGTTGTTGACGAGAGTGAATTTCGTCGCACGAACTCCTGGCAAATCACTGTGAATGAAGTGTGGGGATATGGAAACGATCGCATCGGTTGATATTCGAACTGCCCTGCGCACAGCGGCCGCACAGCTTTCCGCGGGGGTCCGCGCCAGCCCCGGGGCCGGGCGCCGCACACGCCGGAGCGCACCAGGGCGCACGCGGGGGCACACGGGCGCGAGGATGGCGCGATCCGGTCATCCCTCTCCATCACCCGGCAGCAGCCACAGGGGAGTTGGTGGCACGATGGACGCGACGGAGGTGTGCCGGCCGCACGCCACCGGGCCGGCAAGGCGGACCGACCAAGGGTGTGATCAGTCGTGGCCATTTCACTGTCTGTGGTGCTTCTGCTGGGGATCGTCCTCGTGGTGCTGATCCGCGGCGGATCCATCAAGGGCGGCCCGGCGGTCGTCGCCGTGCTCTTCGGCTTCTTCCTGGCCTCGACGGGCATGGCGCCGTCGATCAACAGATTCATGAACTCGATAGCCGACACGATCAACCAGATCAGCTTCTGACGGCCGCCGGACGGGCCCGGCCGGGCGGACGACCGCCGACCGGGCCCCACGCGTGCCGCGGGCCGGGGTGGGATCGGGAAGCGGGTCGTACAGAACACGTCGTACAAAACACCCAGGGCCGGGCGGAGGAAGAGTCCTCCGCCCGGCCCTGGGCCGTTGGAGCGGGCGACGGGAATCGAACCCGCGTAGCTAGTTTGGAAGACTAGGGCTCTACCATTGAGCTACGCCCGCAAGCACCGCATCAGAGGTCCGGGGACCGCGGTACGGAAAGCATCGTAGCGGGTCGGGGAAGGTGCGCGCACACCCGTATCCGGAGTGCCCCCGTGACGGCCCCGGTCACCGCCTGTGTAAAGCGGCCGACGCAGTGCCCTTCTGCATGTACCCTACGTGTCGCACCGACGGGGTGTGGCGCAGCTTGGTAGCGCGTCCGCTTTGGGAGCGGAAGGTCGTCGGTTCGAATCCGGCCACCCCGACCACCAGCAAGATCGCATTGTGGGAGTCCTCCCCCTTGCCGTTACTATTCAAATTGCGTGCCCGTGTGTCTGATGTACCGGGCTCGATCCGCGAAGCCGCCTCTCGGCGGCCCAGCAGAACCCCAAGAAGTCAGCCACCAAGGAGACCGAACCGTGAAGAGCGCCGTGGAGACCCTGAACCCGACTCGGGTTCGGCTCAGCATCGAGGTGCCCTTCGAGGAGCTCAAGGACAGCCTCGACGCGGCGTACAAGAAGATCAACCAGCAGGTCACGGTGAAGGGCTTCCGTAAGGGCAAGATCCCCAACCGCGTCATCGACCAGCGGTTCGGCCGTGGTGCTGTGCTGGAGGAGGCCGTCAACGACGCCCTTCCGAAGTTCTACACCGAGGCTGTCAACGAGGGTGAGCTCAACGTTCTGGGCCAGCCCGAGGTTGACATCACCGAACTCAAGGACGGCGAACTGCTGGCCTTCACCGCCGAGGTGGATGTCCGTCCCGAGATCGAGATCCCGGACTACTCCGGCATCGAGGTCACCGTGGACGCACTCGAAGTCACCGACGAGGACGTCGACAAGGCCGTGGAGCAGCTCCGTGAGCGCTTCGCCTCGACCAACCCGGTCGAGCGCGCCGCCGCCGAGGGCGACGTCGTGACCATCGACCTGGAGGCCAAGGTCGACGGAGAGGTCCTCGAGGACGGCGTGGCCGCGGGTGTCTCGTACACCATCGGTTCCGGCGAGCTCCTCGACGGCATCGACGAGGCCGTGACCGGCCTGGAGGCGGGTGGCGAGGCCACCTTCACCTCCGAGCTGAAGGGCGGCTCCGCCGAGGGCAAGGAAGCGGAGGTCACCGTCAAGGTCACCGCCGTCGCCTCGCGCGAGCTGCCCGAGCTGGACGACGACTTCGCGCAGATGGCGAGCGAGTTCGACACGCTCGCCGAGCTGCGCGAGGACAGCCGCAAGCGCCTCGAGAGCACCAAGCAGTACGACCAGGCCACCCAGGCCCAGGAGCGCGTCCTCGAGGAGCTGCTGAAGCTGGCCGAGGTCCCGATCCCCGAGAAGCTTCTCGCGGACGAGGTCCAGACCCGCAAGCACAACCTGGAGCACCACCAGCTCGGCCAGATGGGTCTCGACCTGGAGAAGTACCTCGAGATCCAGGGCAAGACCCTGGAGGAGTTCGAGAACGAGACGTCCGAGCAGGCCGTCAAGGGCATCAAGACCCAGTTCATCCTTGACGAGCTCGTCAACAAGGAGAAGCTCAACGTCAACCAGGAGGAGCTCACCGAGCACCTCATGCGGCGTGCGCAGTCCTCCGGCATGAGCCCCGACCAGTTCGCCCAGGCCGTCGTCGAAGGCGGCCAGGTGCCGATGCTCGTCGGCGAGGTCGCCCGCGGCAAGGCGCTCGCCGTCGTCGTCGAGGCCGCCAAGGTCGTCGACACCAACGGTGAGATCGTCGAGCTCGAGGACGAGGAAGAGGCAGCGGAGGAGGCCACCGAGGCGGTCGAGGCCGCCGAGGCAGCCGACGAGAAGAAGGACGAGAAGGACGAGGCCTGAGCCTCGCTCCGCTCGTTGATCTGATCCGCACGGCGGGCCCCGGACGTATGCCGTCCGGGGCCCGCCGCCGTATCGGCCCGCGCCGGGGGCAACGCACCGGGAGCGCGCCCGGGAACCCTTGTGGGGACTGCGCACCTTGCGCTCCCAGCGAACAGTTGGGGAAGCGGGATGGCGTTGTCCCACCTGCGCGTTAGGGTCCATGAAGAGGAAGGGTCGGGTAGTCCCGGCCCACCCGGTACGAAGACGCTGAGACGGCCGGAGCCGTCAGAGACGAGCAGGTGGATACGTGACGAATCTGATGCCCTACGCCGCCGGAGAGCCGTCCCTCGGTGGAGGCCTCGGTGACCAGGTCTACAGCCGACTGCTCGGCGAGCGCATCATCTTCCTCGGTCAGCAGGTCGACGATGACATCGCCAACAAGATCACCGCACAGCTTCTGCTCCTTGCCGCAGACCCCGACAAGGACATCTACCTCTACATCAACAGCCCCGGCGGCTCGGTGACGGCAGGCATGGCGGTCTACGACACCATGCAGTACATCCCGAACGACGTGGTCACCATCGGTATGGGCATGGCGGCCTCGATGGGCCAGTTCCTGCTCACCGGTGGCTCGGCGGGCAAGCGCTTCGCGCTCCCGAACACCGACATCCTCATGCACCAGGGTTCGGCCGGCATCGGCGGTACCGCCTCGGACATCAAGATCCAGGCCGAGTACCTGCTCCGTACGAAGACGCGGATGGCGGAGATCACCGCCCACCACTCCGGCCAGACCGTGGAGACGATCATCCGCGACGGCGACCGCGACCGCTGGTACACCGCCGAGGAGGCCAAGGAGTACGGCCTCATCGACGAGATCATCACGTTCGCGTCGGGCATCCCGGGCGGCGGCGGCACCGGCGCCTGATCCGGGCGTGCACCACCCCGCACCCTCTCGTACGCCGAGACCTCCAGCCCACAGATACGCCACCAGGATGGTGAACACCCACATGAACAACTTCTCCGGCGCCTCCGCGAGCGGTCTCTACACCGGCCCGCAGGTGGACAACCGCTACGTCGTCCCGCGCTTCGTGGAGCGCACCTCGCAGGGCGTGCGCGAGTACGACCCGTACGCGAAGCTCTTCGAGGAGCGCGTGATCTTCCTCGGCGTCCAGATCGACGACGCCTCGGCCAACGACGTCATGGCGCAGCTGCTGTGCCTGGAGTCGATGGACCCGGACCGCGACATCTCGATCTACATCAACAGCCCCGGCGGCTCGTTCACCGCGCTCACCGCGATCTACGACACGATGCAGTTCGTGAAGCCGGACATCCAGACGGTCTGCATGGGCCAGGCGGCCTCCGCCGCCGCCGTCCTGCTGGCCGCGGGCACCCCGGGCAAGCGCATGGCGCTCCCGCACGCCCGTGTGCTGATCCACCAGCCCTCGTCGCAGACCGGCCGTGAGCAGCTCTCCGACCTGGAGATCGCGGCCAACGAGATCCTGCGGATGCGCACCCAGCTCGAGGAGATGCTGGCGAAGCACTCCACCACCCCGCTGGAGAAGATCAGCGAGGACATCGAGCGCGACAAGATCCTTACGGCGGACGACGCACTCGCGTACGGTCTGGTGGACCAGATCGTGTCCACCCGTAAGACCACCGCAGGCGCGTCCGTCTGACGTCGGTCTTTCCCCTTGGCACATTCCAGTAGCACGGCCCCGGCCGTGTGAACCGTGCCAAGGGGGGCCCGAACGGGGGGCCAGGCAAGGTACCGTCGGATAGAGGCACCAGGAGCCGCTGAACCAGGCTGCTCCCAGGCGAAGGGGAAGCACCTCGTGGCACGCATCGGTGATGGCGGCGACCTGCTCAAGTGCTCGTTCTGCGGAAAGAGCCAGAAGCAGGTGAAGAAGCTCATCGCGGGACCCGGTGTGTACATCTGCGACGAGTGCATCGATCTCTGCAACGAGATCATCGAGGAGGAGCTCGCCGAGACCTCCGAGGTGCGGTGGGAGGAGCTCCCCAAGCCGCGCGAGATCTACGAGTTCCTCGAGGGGTACGTCGTCGGGCAGGAGCCCGCGAAGAAGGCCCTCTCGGTCGCTGTGTACAACCACTACAAGCGGGTCCAGGCCGGGGAGAACGGCGGCGGTGCGAACCGCGACGACGCGATCGAGCTCGCCAAGTCCAACATCCTGCTGCTGGGCCCCACGGGCTCCGGCAAGACGCTCCTCGCGCAGACGCTGGCCCGCATGCTCAACGTCCCGTTCGCCATCGCGGACGCGACGGCGCTGACGGAGGCCGGCTATGTCGGCGAGGACGTCGAGAACATCCTGCTGAAGCTGATCCAGGCCGCTGACTACGACGTCAAGAAGGCCGAGACCGGCATCATCTACATCGACGAGATCGACAAGGTCGCCCGCAAGAGCGAGAACCCGTCGATCACGCGCGACGTGTCGGGCGAGGGCGTCCAGCAGGCCCTGCTGAAGATCCTGGAGGGCACCACCGCCTCCGTACCGCCGCAGGGCGGACGGAAGCACCCGCACCAGGAGTTCATCCAGATCGACACGACGAACGTGCTGTTCATCGTGGGCGGCGCCTTCTCGGGCCTGGAGAAGATCATCGAGTCGCGGGCCGGCGCCAAGGGCATCGGCTTCGGGGCCACAATCCGCTCCAAGCTGGAGATCCAGGCGAGCGACCAGTTCCAGGAGGTCATGCCGGAGGACCTGGTGAAGTTCGGGATGATCCCCGAGTTCATCGGCCGCCTCCCCGTGCTGACCTCGGTCCACAACCTGGACCGCGAGGCGCTGCTCCAGATCCTGGTCGAGCCGCGTAACGCGCTGGTGAAGCAGTACCAACGGCTGTTCGAACTCGACGGTGTGGAGCTGGACTTCGAGCGCGAGGCGCTGGAAGCCATCGCCGACCAGGCGATCCTCCGCCAGACGGGCGCGCGCGGTCTGCGCGCCATCATGGAGGAAGTCCTCCAGTCCGTGATGTACGAGGTCCCGTCCCGCAAGGACGTGGCCCGCGTGGTCATCACCCCGGACGTCGTCCGCAACAACGTCAACCCGACGCTGGTCCCGCGCGAGCCGCGCACGATCGGCAAGAACGACGGCGGCCGCCACGAGAAGTCCGCGTAGAGGCAGCGCACCACAGACGCCGAAGGGGCGCCCGGCCACCGGCCGGGCGCCCCTTTCGCGGCTCATCGATATTAGTCAGTGCTAATATTGCTCGCTGTGGACGGTTCGTACGAACTTAGATTCTTCGCTGATGTCCTGGAATGGATTCGCATGCTCGCCAAGGAGGATCCGGACAGTCATGATCACGTCATCGCTGCCTTGGAGCGCCTCCAGGAAGCCGGTCCGGCGTTACGGCGCCCGACGGTCGGGGCGATCGAGGACAGCCGGTACCGCAACATGCGGGAACTCCGTCCACGCAACGGCAGCAACGTCAGTATCCGGATGCTCTTCGTCTTCGATCCGGTGCGACGGGCGGTGTTCCTCGTCGCCGGAAACAAGGCGAGCGGACGGCAATGGGCGGCCTGGTACCCCAAAGCGATCAAAGAGGCCGACGCCAAGTACATGGCTTACCTTGAAGCTCTGAAGGAGGAGGACGACGGATGAATCTCGGGAGCATGGCTGACCTCACCGCTGATATCACGCCGGAGAAGCGCGCCCGCATCGACGCGATCAAGAGCGAGATGGTCGATGCGGAGCGGGGGCATGAGCTGGCGTCACTCCGGAAGGCGCAGGGGATGACACAGGTGCAGGTGGCGAAGGCGATGGGTGTGACGCAGGGGCGGATCAGCCAGATCGAGCGTGGTGGCGTGCGCCTGGACACGTCGACGATGTCGGCCTACCTGCATGCCATCGGAGGCGAGTTGACGATACTGGCCACCGTCGGAAACGTCTCGGTGAAACTCTGAGTCGACGGTCACTCGGCTGGTCCCGCGCGAGCCGCGCACGATCGGCAAGAACGACGGCGGCCGCCACGAGAAGTCCGCGTAGAGGCAGCGCACCACAGACGCCGAAGGGGCGCCCGGCCACCGGCCGGGCGCCCCTTCGCGCTGTACGGGATCAGACCTTGGTGCGGGAGGTGTTGTAGAGCTTGGCGGCGAGTGCGGCCGTCTCGTCCTGCGTCATCGCCTTGTTCGTCATGGCGCCACCGATGTCGAAGCCGATCACCACGCCGACGGTGCTGTAGTCGGCCCAGATGCAGACCGGCATGGTCATCTCCTTGGGACCCTTCGCCGGAGTGCCGTCGGCATCGTCGTTGACGATCTTGACGTCCTGGCACTTCATCAGGGCATCCTTGAAGCCAGCCGGCTTGACGCTCTTGGGGCTGCCGACCAGCGACCCCTTGGCGTCCTCGTCCATCGCCGCTTCCCTCTCGGCGTTCTTGAACGACCCGTCGATGACCTTCTCGGGGTCGTCGATTTCACCCCAGATGCCCTGGAGCATGAGCATCTTCGTGGTGAGCGGGTTCTTCTCGAGATCACCGCTCATGTACTGGGCGCCGACCTCGTTGGGGTTCTTGACCCCCAGGGCCTCGGCCTCGGTCTTGTCCTTGCCGGTCATCGCGGCGCCCGGCTTCGCCTTGGAGGAGTCCTGTTTGTAGTCGTCCACCGAGGCGGCCGGCGTGATCTTGTACCCCTTGGTGGAGTCGGCCACGTCGCCGTTGCCGCCGCCCGACGTCAGGAAGTACACCCCGCCCGCCACGACCGCCAGTGCCACCACGGCCGCGCCGATGATCAGGCCCGTCTTCTTCTTCGGGGCGCCGCCCGGCTGCGGCGGCATGCCCGGGTAGGCCTGCTGGCCGCCGTACGGGGGAGTGGGCGGCTGCTGGCCGTACGGGCCCGGCTGCTGGCCCTGCGGGTAGCCGTAGCCCTGCGGGGGCTGCTGCTGCGGCGGGACGCCCTGGGGGGCCTGCTGCGGGTAACCGTAGCCGGGCTGGCCCTGCGGCGGACCCTGCGGGGGCGGACCGCCGTACGGGCCCGGCTGCTGCCCATACGGACCTGGCTGCTGGCCGTACGGTCCGGGCTGGCCCTGCGGCGGCTGCCCGCCGTACGGGCCCGGCTGGTTGTAGCTCATTGCGCTGTCCCCTCCAGAATGCTTATGCGTTCCGAACATCCTGACGGAAGCTGCGGTCACATAGGGCATCCGGGCGTACACCGTTACTGAACAAACCGGTTTCAGTGCACGACTGTGACGCCCCTAAACTGTGTGCCGTGACCGAGAACGCAGCGCAGCAGCCAGCCAGCATCCCCGAACTGCCGACCCAGTACGCGCCGGCCGAGGTAGAGGGGAAGCTGTACGAGCGCTGGGTAGAGCGCGGTTACTTCACGGCGGACCCGGAGAGCGAGAAGCCCCCGTACACGATCGTCATCCCGCCGCCCAACGTCACCGGTGCGCTCCACCTGGGCCACGCCTTCCAGGTCACGCTCATGGACGCCCTCACGCGCCGCAAGCGCATGCAGGGCTTCGAGACGCTGTGGCTGCCCGGCATGGACCACGCCGGGATCGCCACCCAGAACAAGGTGGAACAGCAGCTCGGCGAGGAAGGCAAGTCCCGCCAGGACATCGGCCGGGAAGCGTTCACCGAGCGCGTCTGGCAGTGGAAGGAAGAGTACGGCGGCAAGATTCTCGGCCAGCTGCGCCGCCTGGGCGCGGGCCTGGACTGGTCGCGCGAGCGGTTCACCATGGACGAGGGACTGTCCCGCGCCGTCCAGAAGATCTTCAAGGACCTCTACGACGACGGCCTGATCTACCGCGCCGAGCGCATCATCAACTGGTGCCCGCGCTGTCTGACGGCCATCTCGGACATCGAGGTCGACTACCAGGACGACGAGGGCGAGCTCGTCTCCCTCCAGTACGGCGAGGGCGACGAGACTCTCGTCGTCGCGACCACCCGGGTCGAGACGATGCTCGGTGACACCGCCGTCGCGGTCCACCCCGACGATGCGCGGTACGCCCGCCTCATCGGCAAGCGCATCAAGCTGCCGCTCACCGACCGCACCATCCCGGTCGTCGCGGACACGCACGTCGACCCGGAGTTCGGCACCGGCGCCGTCAAGGTGACCCCCGCCCACGACCCCAACGACTTCGCCATCGGCCAGCGGCACGACCTGGAGTCCCTCACGGTCATGGACGAGCGCGGTGTCATCACCGTGCCCGGCCCGTTCCAGGGACTCGACCGCTTCGAGGCCCGCTCGGCCATCGTCGCCGCGCTGCGCGAACAGGGCCGCGTCGTCGCGGAGAAGCGCCCTTACGTCCACTCCGTGGGCCACTGCTCCCGCTGCAAGACGACCATCGAGCCGCGGCTCTCCCTGCAGTGGTGGGTCAAGGTCGAGACCCTCGCGAAGGCCGCGGGCGACGCGGTCCGCGACGAGCGGGTCGCCCTCCACCCCAAGGAGATGGAGAAGCGGTACTTCGACTGGGTCGACGACCTCAACGACTGGTGCATCTCGCGCCAGCTCTGGTGGGGCCACCGCATCCCCGTCTGGTACGGCCCCGACGGCGAGGTCGTCTGTGTCGGTCCCGACGAGAAGGCGCCCACGGGCGAGGGCTGGACCCAGGACGAGGACGTCCTCGACACCTGGTTCTCCTCGGGCCTGTGGCCGTTCTCCACGCTCGGCTGGCCGGAGGAGACGCCGGACCTCAAGAAGTTCTATCCGACCGATGTCCTGCTCACCGGCCACGACATCATCTTCTTCTGGGTCGTCCGGATGATGATGTTCGGGCTGTACGCGATGGACGGGGAGATCCCCTTCAAGACGGTCGCCCTCACCGGCCTGGTCCGCGACGAGTTCGGCAAGAAGATGTCGAAGTCGAACCCCAACGCGGTGGACCCGCTGACCTGGATGGACGCCTACGGGTCCGACGC
This sequence comes from Streptomyces sp. NPDC102451, assembly GCF_044765485.1. NCBI lineage: Bacteria > Bacillati > Actinomycetota > Actinomycetes > Kitasatosporales > Streptomycetaceae > Streptomyces > Streptomyces sp. NPDC102451. The sequence continues at coordinate 566,882 of NZ_JBIWKD010000005.1, forward strand.
CGTCCGCTTCACCCTGGCCAACGGGGCCAACCCGGGTGCCGACGTGCCGATCGGCGAGGACTGGGTCAAGGCGTCCCGTAACTTCGCCAACAAGCTGTGGAACGCCACCCGCTTCGCCCTGATGAACGGCGCCACGGTCCAGGGCCCGCTCCCGGACGCGTCCGAGATGACGGCCACCGACCGCTGGATCCTGTCCAGGCTGAACAAGACCGTCGCCGACGTCGACCGGTTCTACGACGACTTCCAGTTCGCCAAGACCTCGGACGCCCTCTACCACTTCGCGTGGGACGAGGTCTTCGACTGGTACGTCGAGCTCTCCAAGACGACCTTCTTCGCGGGCGGCGAGCAGGCCCGGGTCTCCGGCCGGGTCCTCGGTGAGGTCCTCGACGTCACCCTGCGTCTGCTCCACCCGATCGTCCCGTTCGTGACGGAAACCCTGTGGACCACGCTGACCGGCGGCGAGTCCGTCGTCGTCGCCGACTGGCCGAAGGACAGCGGCTTCCGTGACGAGGCGGCCGAGAAGGAGGTCGAGCTCGTCCAGCAGGTCGTCACCGAGGTCCGCCGCTTCCGCGCCGACCAGGGGCTGCAGCCCGGTCAGAAGGTCCCGGCCGAGCTGACCGTCACCGGTACGGCCCTCGCGCCCCACGAGGCGGCCATCCGCCAGCTGCTGCGCCTGCAGCCCGCCGGTGAGGGCTTCCACGCCACGGCCACCCTGCCGGTCGCCGGAGCCACGGTCGCCCTCGACCTGTCCGGCACCATCGACGTCGAGGCCGAGCGCAAGCGGCTCACGAAGGACCTGGGCGCCGCCGAGAAGGAGAAGGCCCAGGCCACCGGCAAGCTCGGCAACGAGGCCTTCCTGGCCAAGGCCCCGGACAACGTGGTCGACAAGATCCGTGGCCGGCTCGCCAAGGCCGAGTCCGACATCGAGCGGATCACCGCCCAGCTGGCGAACCTGCCGAAGGGCTGATGACCTGAGTACGGAGCCCCCGCGCCCCCGACCGACCGGGAGTGCGGGGGCTTCGCCGTGTCCCGGGCCGTGACCGGGGGAGCGCGGCAGCGGGCGCTGCGCGCGATGTCGGTGGCCATCCGTAGACTGGCCCTGTGAGTGAGCCCCGCCCTTCAGACCGGCACGACGAGTCCGACCCCGACGACACCTTCGCGGAGATCGTCGACGAAGAGACCCAGCGCGACCCCGACCTGGCGGTGATCGAGGCCGGGAGCCGGACGCTGCGCACCCAGTCGGGTCCGCCCCAGGGCGAGGCGGTCCCCGACCGCCCCTCCGACCCCGAGACCGACCGGGCGCTGCGGGAGGTGGAGCAGGAGCTCGCCGGACGCTGGGGCGAGACCAAGCTCGAGCCGTCGGTGACCCGGATCGCGGCCCTGATGGACGTCCTGGGTGAGCCCCAGCGCGCCTACCCCTCGATCCACATCACCGGGACCAACGGCAAGACGAGCACGGCCCGCATGATCGAGGCCCTGCTGGGCGCCTTCGAGCTCCGCACCGGCCGCTACACCTCCCCGCACGTCCAGTCGATCACCGAGCGGATCAGCCTGGACGGCGCCCCGATCGAGGCCGAGCGCTTCATCGAGACGTACAACGACATCAAGCCGTACGTCGAGATGGTCGACGCCCAGCAGCCCTACCGGCTCTCGTTCTTCGAGGTGCTGACGGGCATGGCGTACGCGGCCTTCGCCGACGCGCCGGTCGACGTCGCGGTCGTCGAGGTCGGCATGGGCGGCACCTGGGACGCGACGAACGTCATCGACGCCTCGGTCGCCGTCGTCACCCCCATCTCGCTCGACCACACCGACCGTCTCGGCTCCACGGCAGCCGAGATCGCCGGCGAGAAGTCCGGCATCGTCAAGCAGGGCGCGACGGTGATCCTGGCCCAGCAGCCGGTCGACGCCGCGCAGGTGATGCTGAAGAAGGCCGTCGAGGTGGACGCCACGGTCGCCCGCGAAGGCATGGAGTTCGGCATCGTCTCCCGCGAGATCGCGGTCGGCGGCCAGCTCCTGACCCTGCGGGGCCTCGGCGGCGAGTACGACAACATCTTCCTCCCGCTCTACGGGGCGCACCAGGCGCACAACGCGGCGGTGGCGCTCGCCGCCGTCGAGGCGTTCTTCGGCATCGGCGCGGAGCAGGCCCGCAGCCTCGACGTCGACTCGGTCCGCAAGGCCTTCCTCTCGGTGCTCTCGCCGGGCCGCCTCGAGGTCGTGCGGTCCAGCCCCACCGTCGTCCTGGACGCGGCGCACAACCCGGCCGGCGCCCTGGCCGCCGCCGAGGGTGTCTCCGAGGCGTTCAGCTTCTCCCGGCTCATCGGGGTCGTCGGCGCGAGCGACGGCAAGGACGTGCGTGGCCTCCTCGAAGCGTTCGAGCCGATCTTCGCCGAGATCGTCGTCACCCAGAACTCCAGCCCGCGCTCCATGGACGCGGACGCCCTGGCCGCGGTCGCCGTCGAGGTCTTCGGCAACGAGCGCGTCCAGGTCGAGCCGCGTCTGGACGACGCGCTGGAGGCGGCGATCACCCTCGCCGAGGAAGAGGCCGAATACGCGGGCGCCGGAGTCCTGGTGACCGGATCCGTGATCACGGTCGGCGAGGCCCGGCTGCTCCTGGGAAGGCGCTGACCTGTGCGTACGCTCTGTGCATCGACGCTGATCGGTGAATTCTTCGTGATCGGCTTCGCCGGACTCGTGGCGATGAAGTCCGACGACCTGTCCATGGCCACGGTCTGGACGGTCTGCGGCATCGGCATGCTGCTGTCCGTCCTGCTCTGCGGCGTGATCACCCGGCCGGGTGGTGTGCAGCTCGGCTGGGCGCTCCAGATCGTGCTGGTGCTGAGCGGCTTCTTCGTCCCGATGATGTTCATCCTGGGAGTGATCTTCGGTGCCCTGTGGTGGGCCTCGGTGCACTACGGCCGCAGGATCGACGAGGCCAAGGCGCGGTGGGCGGCCCAGGCCGAGGCGCAGGAGAGCGCAGAGGCTCCCGCCCAAGGATGACGCAGGGTAAACCCGGCCGTAGGGTCGTTCGCGTACCCCTGTAATCTCGCCCTCACCCGCCACCGGAAGTCTGCAAGGAGCCGTACATGACTCAGCGCACCCTCGTCCTTCTCAAGCCCGACGCCGTGCGGCGGGGGCTGATCGGCGAGATCGTCGGCCGCATCGAACGCAAGGCCGGTTGGACGATCACCGCGCTGGAGCTGCGCACGCTCGACCAGGAGACCCTGGAGCAGCACTACGGCGAGCACAAGGGCCGTCCGTTCTACGAGCCGCTCGTCGAGTTCATGGCGTCCGGCCCCGTCGTCGCTCTGGTGGCCGAAGGCGAGCGTGTCATCGAGGGCGTCCGCGCCCTGGCCGGCCCCACCGACCCGATCGCCGCCGCGCCCGGCTCGATCCGTGGTGACTTCGGCACGATCACCCGGGAGAACCTCATCCACGCCTCGGACTCCGAGGAGTCCGCGGAGCGAGAACTCAAGCTGTTCTTTCACGGACTTTCCTGACTTCGGCTCCGCCAATCAGCGCTCATGACCTGGGGCGACCGAAGTGAGACCGACCGGCCCATGAGGGGCGGCGTCGCGGGGTTGGGCACGCACATCTGCCGCGTTGTCGTCACTCAACAACGCTCCGCGTTGCATCGATCCTCCGCCTTGCAGCTGCACGCACCCAACCCCGCTCCTTCACCCACCCCTCATGTGCCGGTCGGTCTAATTCGGCCGCCCTTCGGCATAGGGTCACGTATCGCGGGAACGCATCCCTCCGACGTAACGTCACCATGGGTGGAACGGGCAGCCGTTCCGCTCGCCATGGCGAAGGACCCTCGCGCTGTGTCCGTGCATACGGCACTACGATGGAAGCTTCCACGCCCGCAGCGCCAACCCTCGCCTACCTGAAACAAGCCATTCTTCGCTTCTGGGAAGGCCCGACGCATCCTCATGGGGAACAAGGGGAACTCAATGTCGTTCATCGGCCGTGACATGGCTATCGACCTCGGGACTGCCAACACGCTGGTGTACGTCAGGGGGCGCGGCATCGTTCTGAACGAGCCGTCCGTCGTGGCCATCAACACCAACACCGGCGGAATCCTGGCGGTCGGCGCCGAGGCCAAGAAGATGATCGGCCGCACGCCGGGCAACATCGTTGCCGTGCGGCCCCTGAAGGACGGCGTGATCGCCGACTTCGAGATCACGGAGCGCATGCTCCGCTACTTCATCCTCAAGATCCACAAGCGCCGTTACCTGGCCCGCCCCCGGGTGGTCGTCTGCGTGCCCTCCGGCATCACAGGGGTCGAGCGACGCGCCGTCATCGAGGCGTCCACGCAGGCCGGCGCGCGCCAGGTGCACATCATCGAGGAGCCCATGGCCGCGGCCATCGGCTCCGGCCTGCCGGTCCACGAGGCCACCGGCAACATGGTCGTCGACATCGGTGGCGGCACCACCGAGGTCGCCGTGATCTCGCTCGGCGGAATCGTCACGGCCCAGTCCATCCGGGTCGCCGGTGACGAACTGGACAACGCGATCATCCAGCACATCAAGAAGGAGTACTCCCTCCTCCTCGGTGAGCGCACCGCCGAACAGATCAAGATCACGATCGGCTCGGCCTTCGAGATGGAGAAGGACGAGCACACCGAGATCCGCGGACGCGACCTGGTCTCGGGCCTGCCCAAGACCGTCGTCATCTCCGCGACCGAGGTGCGCAAGGCCATCGAGGAGCCGGTCAACGCGATCGTCGACGCCGTGAAGACGACGCTCGACAAGTGCCCGCCGGAGCTCTCGGGCGACGTCATGGACCGCGGCATCGTCCTCACCGGTGGCGGCGCGCTCCTGCGCGGACTCGACGAGCGGCTCCGCCACGAGACGGGCATGCCGATCCACATCGCCGAGGACCCGCTGGACTCGGTGGCTCTCGGATCCGGTAAGTGCGTCGAGGAGTTCGAGGCACTCCAGCAGGTGCTGGACGCCCAGCCCCGACGGTAGAACACGATGTTCCGCCGTACGGGCACTGCCGTCCCGTACGGCGGAACGTTGGTATACAGGCACGAACATTCCGACGAGGAAGGCACGGCCGCCGCACGTGAGGGACACACGAGAGAGCCGGCTGCTCCTGGTGCTGCTGATCGCCATCGCATTCGCCCTGATCACGGTGGATATCCGCGGTGGCGAGGAGTCACCGGTGGACGGAGCCCGGCAGGCCGCCGCCACGGTCTTCGGACCGGTCGAGAACGGCGTCTCGGCGGCGGTGGACCCGGTGGGCAACGCCATCGGCGCCGTACGGGAGTCCGGTGACCGGCACGACCGGATCGCGGCCCTGGAGCACGAGAACGCCGCGCTGAAGACGAAGCTCGGCAGCGACGACCGCAACACCAGCAAGGTCCGCCAGCTCGACACCATGCTGAAGAGCGCCGGGGCCGGCCAGTACGGCATCAAGGCCGCCGAAGTCATCGCCATAGGAGCGGCCCAGGGCTTCTCCTGGACGATCACCATCGACGCCGGCGCCAACGACGGCCTCAAGCGCGACATGACCGTACTGAACGGCGAAGGGCTCGTCGGCCGGGTCACCACCGTCGGCCCGAACACCGCGACCGTCCTGCTCGCCAACGACCCCGACTTCACCGTCGGCACCCGGATGGAGAAGACCGACGAGCTCGGCTTCGCCACCGGCCAGGGATCCCGTCCGCTGTCGGTCCAGTTCCTCAACGGCAAGGCCGACGTGAAGAAGGGCGACCGGCTGGTCACCTTCGGCTCCAGCAAGGACAAGCCCTTCGTCCCCGGCGTGCCGGTCGGCGAGGTCGTCCGCGTCGACCCGTCCGGCGGTGACCTCACCCGGACCGTCTTCGTCCGCCCCTTCGTCGGCTTCACCAAGCTCGACATCGTGGGCATCGTCGTCCAGGCGCCCCGCGAGGACCCCCGCGACATGGTCCTGCCGAAGCAGCCCAAGAAGCCCGCGAAGCCCAAGCCCACCCCGACCGTCACCGTCACCGCCCAGCCCAACGGCGACCTCGTCGACGCCGACGGGAAGGTCGTCGGGAACATCAACGAGGAGCCCGGCGCGTCCGCTTCCCCGGGCGCCTCCCCGGAGGCCTCCGGCGGCGCCGACACGGCAGCCGACGACGCGGCGAACGACCAGGAATAGAGCTGATCCCCATGCGCTTGAACCGGACGCTGCTCTCCGCCACCCTGGTCGTGGTCGCCCTCGTCATCCAGGTCTCCGTCCTCGCCCGCCTCCAGCTCCCCGGGGCCACCCCCGACCTGCTGCTCCTCGTCGTCCTCGGGCTCGCCTTCGTGTACGGGCACGTCAGCGGCGCCCTCATCGGCTTCGGCGCGGGCCTCCTCGCCGACCTGGCACCGCCCGCCGACCACGCCGCCGGGCGCTACGCCCTGGTCCTCTGCGTCATCGGCTACCTCGCCGGACTGGCCCGCCCCGAGAACGGCCAGCTCAAGTCCGCCTTCACCCCGATGGCCTTCGTCGTCGCGGCGGCGCTCGGTTCGACCCTGCTGTACGCCGGTGTCGGCGCCCTGGTCGGCGACACGGCCGCCCGTCATGTGGGCCTGGGCAGCCTGCTGTTCACCGCCGCGGTGTACGACCTGCTCCTCGCGCCGTTCACCGTTCCGCTGATCATGGCGCTCGCGAGACGTACCGAGAACGACCCGGTGGCCGACAGTTCAGGAAGCGGCGACGTCGCCGCCGGCTGGCTGGCCACCGGCACCGGGCTGCGGATCGGCAGCCAGCGGGGCGGGATGCGCCTGAGGGCAGCACGCAGCCGCGCTTCCCGCGCAGGAAGGATCAAGGGGGTCAAGCGCCTGTGAGGCCGTTTCCTTCCGGGGGCGACCCCCGTACCCCCACCCGACCCACCAGTACCGGGGGCATCCTGTGAGCAACATCCCGGAGACGGGCCGGACCCAGCGGGTCCAGATCCGTCTCGTCGTGATCCAGGTCCTCGTCTTCTCCCTGCTCCTGACACTCGGCGGCCGGCTCTGGTACCTCCAGATCCGCAACGGGCAGGAGTACACCGACGAGGCCAAGAACAACCACGTCCAGCAGGTCGTGCAGCCCGCCGTCCGGGGGGCCATCCTCGACGCGCGTGGCGTGCCCCTCGCCGACAACGAGACGCGCCTCGTCGTGTCCGCGAGCCGCACCGAGCTGATGAAGATGAAGGACGACGGCGTCGGTGTCCTCACCCGGCTGGCCGGGGTCCTCGACATGAAGCCGAAGGACGTCCAGGACAAGGTCCGGCTCTGCGACGCCAAGACCCCGCAGCCCTGCTGGAACGGCTCGCCCTACCAGCCGATCCCGGTCACCGACGAGGCCACCACCCAGCAGGCCCTCACGATCCGTGAGCGCGCCGAGGACTTCCCCGGCATCACGGCCGAACCCACCGCCGTACGCCGCTACGCCGCACCCGGCAAGGCCAACACCGCCCAGGTCCTCGGCTACCTCTCGCCGGTCACCGACGAAGAGGTCACCAAGGCCCAGGACACCGACTCGCCGTACCTCCGCTCCGACCAGGTCGGCCGCTCCGGCCTTGAACGCACGTACGACAAGGAACTGCGCGGCAAGGCCGGTGTCACCCGGTACGAGGTCGACAACCTCGGGCGCGTCATCGGCCAGGCGCAGAACGACGAGGCCGAGCCCGGTTCCAGTGTCGTCACGTCCATCGACGCCCGGGTCCAGGCCGTCGCCGAGTACGAGCTCAACCAGGCGATGGAGACGGCCCGCAAGGAGATGGACCGCAACACCAACGAGCTGTACAAGGCAGACTCCGGCGCCGTCGTCGTCATGGAGGCCAAGACCGGACGCATCGTGTCCATGGCCTCCCTGCCGACGTACGACCCCAACTCCTGGATCGGCGGCATCTCCGCAAAGGACTACGCCAAGCTCACCGGCAAGAAGTCCAACTTCCCGCTGCTGAACCGGGCCATCCAGGGCACCGCGGCACCCGGGTCGATCTTCAAGGTCATCTCCTCGACCGCCGCGGTCAACGCCGGATACGACTTCGACGGCAACTACCCGTGCCCGAGCTCGTACTCCATCGGCGGCCAGACCTTCAAGAACTTCGAGTCCCAGGGCTACGGCAGCATCAGCCTCGGACGCGCGCTCGAGGTCTCCTGCGACACCGTCTACTACGGCCTGGCACACAAGGAATGGGCCAAGGACGGCGGCAACAAGCCGAAGAAGGACCCGGCGGACTGGTTCTACAAGACCGCCCACCAGTTCGGGCTCGGCAAGGAGACCGGCATCGACCTCCCCAACGAGGTCTCCGGCCGCGTCCCCGACCGCCAGTGGAAGCAGGACTTCTACGACGCCAACAAGGCGTCCTGGTGCAAGCAGGGCAAGAAGGACGGCACGTACGTCGAGAAGATCGCGTACGAGGGCTGCATCGAGGGCAACAAGATGCGCGCCGGTGACTCCGTCAACTACTCCATCGGCCAGGGCGACACGCTCGTCACCCCGATCCAGATGGCGACCATCTACGCCGCGATCTCCAACGGCGGCACCCTGTACGACCCGACCGTCGGCAAGGCAGTCGTCAGCGGCGACGGCAAGACCGTCCAGGAGATCGCGCCCCAGGCCCACGGCAAGCTGCCCTTCAAGGCGGGCACGCGCGACAAGATAGACGAAGCCCTCGCGGGAGTCGCGACCCGGGGCAGCGCCGCCTGGCGGTTCGGCGGATGGCCCCAGGACAAGATCCCGATGCACGCCAAGACGGGCACGGCCGAGGTCTACGGCAAGCAGACGACCTCCTGGTTCGCCACGTACACCAAGGACTACTCGATCGTCATGACGATCTCCCAGGGTGGTACCGGCTCCGGAGCGTCCGGCCCCGCCGTGCGCAACATCTACAACGCGCTCTACGGGCTCGACGCGAGCGGCAAGCAGGACCTCAAGAAGGCGTTGCTGCCCACGCCCCAGAAGACCCTGCCCACGATCAAGCCGGACGGCCAGATCGAGTCGCCCAAGATCAAGCCGTACACCCCCGCGCCCGTCGACGACGGCACGCAGGCGCTCGCCGGCGCGCTTCCCGCGACCGTGGGGAGGCGTGACTGATGGCAGGCTTCTCCGTCCCGCGCTACGGCCCCGAGGAACGCTCGGTCTGGGCCAAGCTCACCGCCCGCGACTCCGTCGTGCGGCGGCTGGACTGGCCCCTGCTGGGATCGGCCGTCGCGCTGTCCTTCGTCGGCTCGCTGCTGGTCTGGTCGGCGACCCGGGGCCGTGAGTCCCTCACGCACGGCGACCCGTACTACTTCCTCTTCCGGCACGCGCTCAACACCGGCATCGGCCTCGCCCTGATGATCGGCACCATCTGGCTCGGGCACCGCACCCTGCGGGGAGCGGTGCCGGTGCTCTACGGGCTGTCGGTCCTGCTCGTCCTCGCGGTCCTCACCCCGCTGGGTGCCACCGTCAACGGCGCGCACGCCTGGATCCTCCTCCCCGGCGGCTTCTCCCTCCAGCCCTCCGAGTTCACCAAGATCACGATCATCCTCGGCATGGCGATGCTGCTCGCCGCCCGCGTCGACGCGGGCGACCAGCTGCACCCCGACCACCGGACCGTCGCCAAGGCACTCGGCCTGGCCCTCGTCCCGATGGCCGTCGTCATGCTGATGCCCGACCTCGGCTCCGTCATGGTCATGGCCGTCATCGTGCTCGGCGTGCTCCTCGCCTCCGGTGCGTCCAACCGCTGGGTCTTCGGACTCCTCGGCGCGGGCACGGCGGGCGCGGTGGCCGTCTGGCAGCTGGGCGTCCTCGACGACTACCAGATCGCCCGCTTCGCGGCGTTCGCCAACCCGGCACTCGACCCGGCCGGCGTCGGCTACAACACCAACCAGGCGCGCATCGCCATCGGCTCCGGCGGACTTACGGGCACCGGGCTCTTCAACGGCTCCCAGACGACGGGGCAGTTCGTCCCCGAACAGCAGACCGACTTCGTCTTCACCGTCGCGGGCGAGGAGCTCGGCTTCCTCGGAGCCGGACTGATCATCCTCCTGCTCGGCGTCGTCCTGTGGCGCGCCTGCCGCATCGCCCGCGGCACGACCGAGCTGTACGGGACGATCGTGGCCGCCGGCATCATCGCCTGGTTCGCCTTCCAGTCGTTCGAGAACATCGGAATGACGCTCGGGATCATGCCGGTGGCCGGACTTCCGCTGCCGTTCGTGTCGTACGGAGGCTCCTCGATGTTCGCCGTCTGGGTGGCGGTCGGCCTGCTCCAGTCGATCAAGGTGCAACGGCCGATGTCGGCCTGAGGCACCCGGACCGACCGGCACTTCGCTCCGCCCTGCATATTCCGGGGCATCGCGGATAGGTTCGTCATATGGCGGACTCGAAGCGTGAGGTCGAGCGGAAGTACGAAGCGACTCCCGAAACCCGGCTGCCCGACCTGACCCGCACGGCCGGGGTCTCGGCGGTCGTCCACCGCGGTCTCAGCGAACTCGACGCCGTCTACTACGACACCCAGGACTTCCGGCTGGCCGCGGACTCCCTCACACTGCGCCGCAGAACAGGCGGGGACGACGCCGGGTGGCACCTCAAGATCCCCGTCTCCACCGACGTCCGTGACGAGATCCGGGCCCCGCTCACCGACGCCCTGCCGTCCGATCTCGGCGAGCTTCTCCGCTCCCGGGTGCGGCACACCCCGGTGACCCCCGTCGTCCGGATACTCTCCGCCCGCGACGTCCACCACCTCCTCGGCGCGGACGGCACCCTGCTCGCCGAGCTGAGCATCGACGAGGTCCTCGCGGAGCGCCTCACGGTGGAAGGCCGCGGCATCACATCGGCCTGGACCGAGCTGGAGGTCGAACTGGCCGACGACGCCGACCCCGCCCTCCTCGACGCCGTCGAGCGAAGGCTGCGCAAGGCCGGTGTCCGTCCCTCGGCCGCGCCGTCCAAGCTGGCCAGGGCGCTCGCCGAGACCGCCCCGGGCCGGCGCCGGCGGAAGACGGGGAAGAAAAAGCCCCGGAAGCCGGCGGGAAAGTCCTCCCCGCGCACCGCGGGCGACCATGTGCTCGTCTACGTACGCCGACAGGTCGCGGCCCTCGTCGCGCTCGACCCGGCCGTACGCCGTGACCTGCCGGACAGCGTGCACCGCATGCGGGTCGCCACCCGACGGCTGCGCAGCGCCTTCAGGACGTACCGCGGCATACTCGACCGGTCCGCCACCGACCCGCTCCGCGACGAGCTGAAGTGGCTCGCCGCCGAGCTGGGGGTCGACCGCGACCAGGAAGTCCTCGACGAGCGGCTCCGGGCCCATGTCGGCCGGCTGCCCGACACCCTTCTCCTGGGCCCCGTGAGCGCCCGGCTGAGGCTCACCTCCGTCGCCCGGCGCACCGGTTCGCGGCGGCGCGTCGCCTCCGTGCTGGACGCCGAGCGCTACCTGGCCCTGCTGGACTCCCTGGACGCCCTCCTCGCCGATCCGCCGCTGCTCCCCGACGCCGCGCGCCCGCCGGGGGACGCGCTGCCCCCCGCCGTGCTCAAGGACTACGCACGCCTCGCCACCCGCGTCGGACACGCCCTGGAGCAGCATCCGGGCCAGGAACGCGACGTGGCCATGCACGAGGCGCGCAAGGCCGCCAAACGCGTCCGATACGCCGCCGAGGCCGCCAGGCCCGCCCTCGGGAAGCCGGCGAAGAGGTTCGCCAAACGGATGAAGTCCGTGCAGTCGGTCCTCGGCGACCACCAGGACAGCGTCGTCGCCAGGGACGCGCTGCGCACCCTGGCGGTCCAGGCCCACGGCGCGGGGGAGTCGGCGTTCACCTGGGGCCTGCTGTACGGCCGTGAGGAGGCAGCGGCGGCGGAACGGGAACGTGAACTGCCCGAGGTCTGGGCGCGGGCGTCCCGGCCGGGACTGCGGGCGGCGCTGAAAGGCTGAGCACCGGGTTACGCTTGATGGTCACCCCTGCCAGCTACGAAGGTCCTCAGATGTCTGCCGAGTCGGTCTTCCCGCAGCTCGAAGCGCTCCTCCCGCATGTGCAGAAGCCCATTCAGTACGTCGGCGGTGAGCTGAACTCCACCGTCAAACCGTGGGACGAATGCGACGTCCGCTGGGCACTCATGTACCCGGACGCCTACGAGGTCGGACTCCCCAACCAGGGCGTCATGATCCTCTACGAGGTGCTCAACGAGCGCGAGGGCGTCCTCGCCGAGCGCACGTACAGTGTGTGGCCGGACCTCGAGGAGCTGATGCGCGAGCACAAGGTGCCCCAGTTCACCGTGGACAGCCACCGCCCCGTCGGCGCCTTCGACGTGTTCGGCCTCAGCTTCTCCACCGAGCTCGGCTACACCAACATGCTCACGGCCCTCGACCTCGCGGGCATCCCGCTGGAGTCCAAGGACCGCACCGTCGACCACCCGATCGTGCTGGCGGGCGGCCACGCCGCGTTCAACCCCGAGCCGATCGCGGACTTCATCGACTGCGCGGTCATCGGCGACGGCGAGCAGGCCGTCCTGGAGATCACCGAGATCATCCGCGCCTGGAAGGCCGAGGGCCGCCCCGGCGGCCGCGAGGAGGTGCTGTTCCGCCTCGCGAGGACGGGCGGCGTCTACGTCCCCGGCTTCTACGACGTCGAGTACCTCCCCGACGGCCGCATCGGCCGTGTCGTGCCCAAGAAGTCCGGCGTGCCGTGGCGCGTGTCCAAGCACACCGTCATGGACCTCGACGAATGGCCGTACCCCAAGCAGCCGCTCGTCCCCCTCGCCGAGACCGTCCACGAGCGGATGTCCGTCGAGATCTTCCGCGGCTGCACCCGCGGCTGCCGTTTCTGCCAGGCCGGCATGATCACGCGCCCCGTGCGGGAGCGAAGCATCACCGGCATCGGCGAGATGGTGGAGAAGGGGCTCAAGGCCACGGGCTTCGAGGAGGTCGGCCTCCTGTCGCTCTCCTCCGCGGACCACACCGAGATCGGTGACATCGCCAAGGGCCTCGCCGACCGGTACACGGACGACAAGATCGGCCTCTCGCTGCCCTCGACCCGCGTCGACGCGTTCAACGTGGACCTGGCCAACGAGCTGACCCGCAACGGCCGCAGGTCCGGCCTCACCTTCGCCCCCGAGGGCGGCTCCGAGCGGATGCGCAAGGTCATCAACAAGATGGTCTCGGAGGAGGACCTGATCCGCACGGTCTCCACCGCGTACGGCAACGGCTGGCGCCAGGTGAAGCTGTACTTCATGTGCGGCCTGCCCACCGAGACCGACGAGGACGTCCTCCAGATCGGCGACATGGCGGTCAACGTGATCGCCAAGGGCCGCGAGGTCTCCGGGCAGAACGACATCCGCTGCACCGTCTCCATCGGCGGATTCGTGCCCAAGCCGCACACCCCCTTCCAGTGGGCCCCGCAGCTCAGCGCCGAGGACACCGACGCCCGGCTGAAGAAGCTCCGGGACAAGATCCGCGACGACAAGAAGTACGGCCGCTCCATCGGCTTCCGCTACCACGACGGCAAGCCCGGCATCGTCGAGGGCCTGCTCTCCCGCGGTGACCGCCGGGTCGGCGCCGTCATCCGCGAGGTCTACGAGTCCGGCGGCCGCTTCGACGGCTGGCGCGAGCACTTCAGCTACGACCTGTGGATGAGGAGCGCGGAGAAGACGCTGCCCGCCTTCGGCGTGGACGTCGACTGGTACACCACCCGCGAGCGGACGTACGAGGAGGTCCTGCCCTGGGACCACCTGGACTCCGGCCTCGACAAGGACTGGCTCTGGGAGGACTGGCAGGACTCGCTCGACGAGACCGAGGTCGAGGACTGCCGCTGGACGCCGTGCTTCGACTGCGGTGTGTGCCCGCAGTTCGACACATGGCCACAACTGAGCGAGAGCGGTAAGAAGATGCTTCCGCTGACAGTCAAGAAGCCCTAGTGACCAGCGGAGATGCCGTCCGTCGGATGGCTGAGTCGCTCGCAGGCATGACCGATGCGGAGCGGGCCGAGATCCTTCGAGGGCTCGGGGCGAGAGAGCGTGAGCAGGCTTCGCGCACGCTGCGGCGAACGCCGCTCCCTGCCCCTCGACACGACGGCGGGCGCATCGTCTCGGCCGTGGAGTGGGTGTAGGTAGGTAGAGGGCGTCCGGCCCGTACAGAGCCGGACGCCTTTTGCATGCACTTCCCAGGACGCAGCCGCCCCTGGCCCCGATGGGGTGAACACGCCCCCTTGACCAGCACAGTCCGGCAGGGTGAGGGTCGTGCAACCAGGCGCAACGCGCTCGACAGGGAGGGACCTCATGGCCTTACGGTTCGTTGGTAAAGATCCTGAGTCCGGAGATCACGGATCGCCTGCTGTGTGGGTGGACCAGGAGTCGAAGGATCTCGTGATCCAGGGGTGGACAGCAGACGAGCAGACCACGGGTGAAAGCTCGCAGGATGTTCTGATCCCTGGGCATGAGTCGGTGATCAGGGTTCCGAAGCGGATGGTCCCGCTTCTCAGGGAGGCGCTTCGTGTCGCAGAGTCTGACTGACTTCTCTGACCTCATCAGGTCAGTGCGGGAGTCAGCCGTGCACCTGGAGATGCGCGACGGGTACGGCGTGGACAACGAGATCGAAGGCTTCTCCGCATGGAAGCAGGGGCACCGGCTGAACCCGGATGACCGGGCCTCATGGTGGCGTCCCTGGCTTGACCTCGTGCAGGAGGTGACGGCAAAGGGAGTGCTGATCCGACGGGCCCGCATCGTGTCCGAGCCGGTCAGCGACTACATCGCCTTCGAGCACTCAGGCACCTTCACGAACCTGGCGGCCGGCGAGCAGATTCGTTGGCTGCCCCGTCGCAGTGCCTCGGACCTTGCCTTGCCGGGCAACGACTTCTGGCTGTTCGACGGCAAGCTGGTCCAGTTCAACATCTTCGACGGGATCGGCCGGTGGGTTCACACCGACCAGACGGAAGATCCTGATGTAGCCAAGCTGTGCACGTCGGCGTTCGAAGCGGTGTGGGAGCGAGCTGTCCCGCACGAGAAGTACGCCGTCTGATTCCTGACCGGTGAGCTCATGCCTTCCTCTCCACTCTCCAGCGCCCAAGCGGCGCGAGCCGCTGTGGCTGCCCGCTTGCAGGGCCTCATGCAAGACGCTGGGCTCACGGGGCATGAGCTGGCCGCTCGGTGTGGATGGCACAAGTCGAAGTCGTCGCGGATCGCACGCGGCAAGACGCCGCCCTCGGACGCTGACATCCGGGCTTGGTGCGTTGCCTGCGGGGCCGATGATCACGCGGCCGATCTGATCGCTGCGTCTCGCAACGCAGAATCGATGTACGTCGAGTGGCGGCAGATCCATCGTGACGGGATGCGGCGAGTTCATGAGCAGACTGTCCCGCTGTACCAGCGGACCCGCTCCTTTCGCGTGTACGCCTCGAACGTCATGCCGGGGATGCTCCAGACGCCCGGCTACGCGACGGGACTTCTGCGGTCCATCACGACCTTCCAGGGAACCCCGGACGACGTGGCCGACGCGGTGCAGGCTCGAACCCAACGGTCCCGCGTGATCCGGGAGGGGGATCATCGGTTCGCGCTGGTACTCGAAGAGACGGTTCTCTACTACCGGTTGAGCAACGATGCCGCGATGGCGGCCCAGCTCGAACACGTGCTCTCGGTGATGAGGCAGCCGAACGTATCCCTCGGCATCATCCCCGCGCGTGCTTGTCGAACCGTCTGGCCGCTCGAAGCCTTCTACGCCTTCGACGACAACCAGGTAGCGGTGGAGACCCTCACGGCAGAGATCAACCTGACCACACCCGGCGAGATCCGTACGTACCTCCGAGCGTTCTCCGAGCTGTCTCGATCCGCAGTGCGCGGAGCCGAAGCCCGCGCCCTGATCACGAAGGCTCTCGCTGCCCTCGGGTGAATCCGTGCAACCGCGTGCAACCGCGTGGACCCCTCGCAACGCTGCTGCCTACGGTCTGTACATCGACATCAGAAGTGGGACGGGAAGGCGTGCGATGTGAGCGAGAGGCAGACGACGATGACCGGACCGGTACACCTGGCCCTACCCCCTCCGCCCCCGAAACCGGCGGCTGGCTGTGGTGTCTGTGAGGCGCTGGTCATACAGAGACAGACAGCACGGGACAGGGGTGACCTGTCGGCGGCGACGGATGCCGATGTGGAGATCAGCAACCACCCCCACAAGACGCGGCGGCCAAGGTGAAAGAGGCTCTGCTCCGGTACGTGCTGCACCGGATCAAAGAGCATCCGGATACCGAAGTGACGTACGAGGCTGAGTGCTTGTGGTGCAAGTGGACGGCGCAGCCGTCGACAGACTCCGAAGCGGTCGACGTCGAGTGCATGAGCCATACCGGCCGTAGTGGGCACAGAGGGTTCCGGCGCATCCGTACGTCGTTCGCCATGGTGGTGCGCGCCGAGTAGGTACAGGCTCTTGCCCCTCCCATGATCGCGGCGGCGCGAGACGGTAGGGGCAGGGTTCAGGCGAGACAGATAGGCCGCTCGTAACGTTCAGGGGCCTATCCTCCAGCAGGCAGGGCTGCCAGCCCTCGTGTGGTGTCAGCCCTGGTCTTCCCAATCTGTCGCGCAGAACCGGGCTGCGCTGATGAGAGAGTCCCCCGCTCGGGTGACGCGGGAGTACATGTTGAAGTCGTACAGGCCGATGTCGCCGCCACAGCCGAAGGTCAGTCCCAGCTCGTGAGTCTCGATGTGCTGCAACAAGGCTGCGTTGACCGAGGAAGGTGTCATGCCGATGAGCCGGATACCGGCGTAGACCACCTGGGGCCCAGTGCGCCCGTGCAGATCCACGGCTCCCAGGACCGGCACGCCTTCCTGGTACCAGTAGTGCGCACTGACCCCTGCTCTATCAAACCGTTCCTCGGTCAACGTCCACGGCCAGCTTTCCCCATGCCACCAGTGAGCGAACTCCCCCTGCCGCCCAGCCGGCGCTTCGCCGTCCAGCGCGGCCGAAACCTCCAGCGGGCTCATCCCGAACCGTAGAGGCCCGACCGATCTCAGCGGCGTCCACTCCCAGAGTGGTCGGTCATGATCGTCTGTTACTGGCCAGGTGCCGTTGCTCTTCTCCTGCTCCCGAACGTCCTGCCAGTGGATGACCGGCACAGCTGCGTACGGGTCTTCAGCCAGCTCGGGGTTCACGAGCAGGGTAGAGGTGATGACCGCGTCCTGGCGCTGCAACTCCCTCTCGGGCGATGTCTGCCATTTCTGCGCAGTACTCATGGACACTCCCCATGCAGCGATCTCTGGATCACCGCTCCAGTTCAAACGAACCGAGACCCCTTCCCGGCGCGCGAGTTCGTGGATGTCTGAGCGGACTTCGGACGGAACTCGGCCTATCAGCTCGACATTCCCCAACCGCACGAGAGGGCCGTCAAGGGCGTTGATCGCCACGGCGACCAGCAACATCCCTTGCTTGTAGATTCCGGTAACCCCGAGATCGCCGTACGGTACCCAGAACTCACCGTCGGCCGAGACCTGCCCACCGCCGTCGGCGACCCCGCCCAAGGCCGCCCTGACCTCGTCGGAGTCCATCCCGAACCGCAAGGGCCCCACTCCCACCAAGGGGTCAAGCACCCATCGCGTCCGCTCCTCGGGCCTTCTGTCCCACCAGCTCATCCCAACCCCATGTTCGAACCGAGATCCCCGCTACGGCCTGCGGAATCTTGATCGTCACTCTAAGTGAGGCTTGCGACGCAGCGGTCGTTGGTGCCGCATCTGCCGCCGGTACCGGTCGACCTGGCGACCTCCTCGCGTCACGAATCCGACTTCTGCGCGGTGCTGTACGCCCTCCTCAGGCGCTTCCTCCCAGGTGGCGGTAAAGGGTGGCTCTGGAGACCCCCAGCGCCTTAGCGATGGCGCTGACACTCTCTCCCTTCGCGTGCCGGGCACGGGCAACGGCTAGTTTGTCGTCGTCCACCACGGTCGGGCGTCCTCCGTGGTTGCCCTTGCGGGCCGCAGCGTCGAGCCCTTCCAACGTCTTCTCCCGGATGCCTTCCCGCTCGACCTCTGCACTGACAGCGAGCACGGCGAACACGATGGCACCCGCGCCGTTCGGGTCGTATGCTCCCTGGAGGGGGCCGGAGAGGAGTTCCAGTTGGATGCCGTCTGCTTGAAGGGTGGACGACAGGGACATCAGCTCTGCCGCACTGCGGGCAAGACGCTTCATCTCAACCACGGTGAGGATGACCGGCTGGTTCGGTGCTGCCTGCTTGAACTCGCGTGCCAGCGTGAGCGCCTTCTCAAGCTCCGGCCGTTCCTTCACACGGGTACTGATCTTCTCGGAGAACACGCGGGTGCACTGCGCTCCGGCAAGGGCGTCCAACTGGGACTGGAGTTCCTGCCCCACGGTCGAGCATCGGGCGTATCCAAGCCGGATCGCTGCGCCCGGTGTTCCTTCGGGTGCCTGTGCCACGGGTGCGCCCGCAGTCCACGGCTTGCCTGGGTTGCGGTCGGCCGGAGCCTTCACGGTCAGTTCCGCTTTGAGCGCGGGCACCAGGGTGAAGCGGCCTGTGTGGTAGTTCGCTGCGACCTTGCCCGCGCCGGTACGGCAGGGGCTTCCTGCGGGTGCCTGGCACTTCGGGCAGGCGTGGCGCTCGACCTGTTCGGCCGGGGTGATCGTCTTAGTCATGACTGGACCGTCTCATAAACGTGTCTCGAAAGCTAGCGGTGAGACAGATCTTTTGAGACGGGTTTCGAGACGGCGCAACGGGCGTGAAACGGACACTGCTCGCACGCTGGCCGACTGTCTCACTAACGATGGTTTACGAGACGCTCTGGTCGTCGCCCTTGCCGCCTGGTCCCTGCTCCAGCCCCATAAGGCGGAGGATCTCGTCCACCTGCTCATCGCTGAGCTTGGGCGCTCGCGCCAACCAGTACTCCAGCCACTCGTTCACAGTCATGACAGGACAACGCGATAGTGCCGTGAGCGTCACGCCCGTGGCTTACGCCGACGGCGAAGGGGTGGGGGTGTGACCCCCTGAGGGGGCAAGCTCGGATCGCCTAGTCTTAGCAGCTCAGATCCTGCCACGGTTTCAGGGTCTTTCAGGCTAGCCCTGCGCCTTCGCCGGCTGCGAGATATTGCCAGGTCACAGCCTTACGTCCGCCCTCATGGCAGCGGCGGCACAGTGCAGAGAGTAAAGACTTTCGTCCTTGCCCTGACGCCTTCACCAGGTGGCCGCGTAGCGGCCCAAGGAAGCTAGCGCCTGACTCCTGGGCTTCTCTCTATGGGGGCGCGGTAGCGCCCCACTGAGCTTGCTCCCCGGAAGATTTCAAGTCCAGTGAGACGGTCGTGATGCTATGAGGTTTGTGGTGCGGGTTCGCCGCGCTTGGCCGGGTCGTTGATCCATGCCTGCTGGGGTATCCGGGGCGGTTGGGGGCGGCGGCCGAAGCGTT